>DATNFK010000001.1:0-74979 GCA_035606395.1 Terriglobales bacterium
TGGCCTCGCTGATCGCCAATTACGCATGTTGTGCGCCATGCTTCGCCAGCAGCAGCTCTATCAACCCGACCGTCGTCGGCTGGCCGCGTGACCCGCCATACAGCCCTTTTCGGCTTGACTCAAAGGTGGGGAGTCCGCGCCAATCAACAGAGCGCGCAGCTCGGTACTGGGCCCAAGGGTTACAATGCAGCATGCGAGCCAGGCTGCGATGGTGCGGGCGCGTCCTTTGGCTGATGGCCGCCGGAGCGAGCTTACTCTGCGCCCAGTCCAAAAGCCTGCCCGAGGTCCGGGTGAGCGCGCACCCCTACACGCTGCCGCCTCCGGTAATTCGCGCGCAGACCAGCCTGGTAACGCTCGACGTTGTCGTGCGCCAGAGCGACGGCGCGCTGGTGACAAATCTTGGCCGTGCCGATTTCCAAGTCTTAGATAACGCGCAGCCCCGCCCGTTAGCCGCGTTCTCCGTCGTCGCCAGCCCAACCGAAGCGGAACTTGCGCCTAACACTTCAGCCGCGCCGGCCGCCGTGCCCAAAGCCACAGCGGCGCCGCCGCCGCCGCTCCCGCGCTCGGTCGTGCTCTATTTTGATGACGTGAATACCGACGGCGGCGATCTAGCCAACGCACGGATCGCGGCTGGGCGCTTCATTCAGGAAGGCATGCTCCCCGGCGATCACATCGCCATCTTCACCGCCTCGGCCGTTCAGACGCAGGACTTCACCACCGATCAGGCCCGTTTGCAGGCGGCGATCGCCGCCATCCGCACTCACCCCCGCGCCTCCCCCTCGGTGATTCCATGCCCGAGAATCACGGCTTACCAAGCTTTTCTAATCACCATCCAGCACGAACCCGATGCGCTTCAGGCGGCGGTGGACGAAGCCCAACACTGCTCCGGCGGCCCTCCCGTTGATAGCTTTAACGGCCGGACGTTGAGCCAGCTCGGACTCTCCGCCGTTGCCAATCAGGAAGCCGTCCTGGCCCAGGCGGAGTCCACTTGGGCGCAGGCCCAGGGCGTCTCTTTCGACACTCTCCACTCCATGCGCAGCGTGGTTGACTATTTGGCCAAACAGCCGGGTAACCGCATGCTGCTCATCGCCTCCGGCGGCTTTCTGAGCGGTGGCAGCATTCTGGCTCAACAACAGGATGACGTTGTCGAAGCCGCCCTCCACGCCGGCATTGTCATCAACGGGCTCGACGCCAAAGGCCTTTATAGCGATGGACCCGGGCGGCCGATCTCGGAGCTAGTCATGGTTGACAGTCTTCCGCTGTCCACTTTTACCTTTGAGGAAACCTCAAAGATGTCCATGCGCCAGGCTCAGAGCGCGGCCGTCGTCAAGATGGCACAGAGCACCGGCGGGTTGTATTTCGAGAACAACAACGACCTCACCTTGGGATTCAAGCGCGTGGGCATGGTGCCCGGCGTGCGTTATCAACTTGCCTTCGATCCCGGCGCCGGCGACGGCAAGTACCATAAGCTAAAGATCACAATCGCCCCGGCGGCAAAACCGGGCAAGCTCCTCATCCAGTACCGCCCCGGCTACTTTGCCGGCTTGCCCACGACTGATGCGCCGACGCTATCCGATCGAATCGGCGCGGCCATGCGCGGCGACGACGTTCTCAGTGCCGCGCCTGCCGCCGTCGCGGCGCTGGCCGCCGCCGGGCAAGTCTCCGTGACCGTGACGGTGGACGCCAATCGCCTCAACTTCACCGAAAACCAGGGCCGCCGCCGTCAGGATTTATTCTTTGTCGCCGGGCTTTTCGACGCCGGTAATCATTGGGTGACCGGCAAAATGGGCGAGATGGATCTCGCCATCACTCCCGCCACCTACGAGAAAATGCTCGCCCAGGGCCTCGCCGCCAAACTCACCCTCGACGCCCGCCCCGGCGATTACCACCTGCGTGTCGTAACCGCCGAAGCCTCGACCGGCCGCCTCACCGCCATCACCCAGGCGGTACGCATCCCGTAAGCTGCGGCCGGACGGCAGCCTTGTCCGCGCCCGCGAAGCGAATTCCGCCTCGTCTTCACCTCGCCGTCGCCGCGGACGGCGGCAGCGACGCGGCACCGCGGAGTCGCGGCGGGTTGGAGCGAACAGAGGCGAGCCTCTTTCCTGAACGCGCTAAAATGCGAATTGGCATGCATTGGAAAACGCTCGGGCGCGATACGCGCCGCACGCTCGATATGATCAAGTTCGAGCACTCGGTCTTCGCCCTCCCGTTCGCCATTTTGGGCGCGCTTCTTGCCGCCGGCGGATGGCCGCCGTGGCGGGTGCTGGCCTGGATCGTGGTGGCCATGGTGGGCGCGCGCAGCGCCGCCATGACGTTCAATCGCATCGTGGACCGGCGCCTTGACCGCGAAAACCCACGCACCCGCGCCCGCGCCCTCGCCGCCGGCACCCTCTCGGTCGGGTTCGCCGTGGGTTTCCTCATCGTCAGCGTTGTCGTTTTTGAATTGGCCGCCTGGCGCTTGAATCGCCTCTGCCTCGAGTTGTCGCCGCTCGCGCTCGGCTGGGTGTTGTTCTATTCCTATACCAAGCGTTTCACCGCGCTGGCGCATTGGGTGCTCGGCGTTGGCCTGGGCATCGCGCCCGCCGCCGCCTGGATTGCGGTGCGTGGCTCGCTCGCGCCGCGGATTCTCCTGCTCACCGGCGCCGTGGCCTTGTGGGTAGCCGGCTTTGATCTGCTGTATGCCTGCCAGGATATAGACTTCGATCGCAGCCGGCCCGAGCTGCACTCGACCCCGAAGCGGCTCGGTGTCGCTCGCTCGCTGCGCCTGGCGCAAGTTTGCCACCTCGCCATGCTGGCTCTGCTGGTTTGGCTGCTGGTGGTCAGCCACCTGGGCGCGCTGGCGTGGGTCGGCGTGGTCGTCGTGGCCGCCTTGCTCGTATACGAACACTCGCTGCTCTCGCCCCACGATCTATCGCGGATGAACGCGGCGTTTTTCACCATCAACGGTTACATCGGCATTCTGTTGCTGGTGTTCTGGGGCGCCTCGATTGTCGGCGCCCAGACCGTCCCGCGGCAAGCCCTCGGTCGCGGCATGAGTTACGAGGAGGAGACCCCACCCAACACCGAGCGCTTCGTCATGCGCCGCGTGGACGGCGTGGTCAACGACCGCGAGAACATGGCCGTCTCCCACGTGGCCCTGGCGCTCTACACCGACGCCGCCCCCCACCAAATGATCGCGCTCGTGGGTTCGGACGATCACGGCAAATTTGATTTCGGCAATAAAATTCCGGATGGCGATTACCGCCTGATCGCCAAGTATCCCGGCCTGTGTACCGCCAACATCCCGGTTCGCGTGCAGCACAAAGGTCACGGCCGTAAGCCGCTCGAGCTGCGCATGGAGTACCCCGGCCTCGACGTCTGCAGCTACGCGCAGTGAAGGCGTAAGGCGTTCGCCTGAGCGCAGTCGCGCGCCGCGTGCCGTAGCATGGGCGTAAGTGTTGCGCGCCACAATTTTGTCTGCCATGGCCCTCCTGGTCGGAGCCAGCCTCGCTCCGGCCTCGCCGCCGGCAATCGCCGCCATGGCTCCCGGAAGCCGTGTCCTCGGGGACGCGCACAACTGCTATCCCTATAACGGGAAATGGACCAATCGCCTGGATCGTGCCCTGGCGTTGGGCGGCCCGGTCGCAATTGAACAGGATCTCGCCACGTACACCAATCGCCTCACCGGCGAGACCGTGGTGGTGGTGAGCCATAACCCGAAGGGCCGCCCGAGCGACCCCACGCTGCGAAATTACTTTTTCGAACGCATTCGCCCGCAAATGGAAGCCGCGTTGCGCGCCGGCAATCAAGGCGACTGGCCTCTGATCACGCTGAATCTGGATTTAAAATCCGAACGGCCGGCGGAGCTGGCCGCGATCTGGAAACTGCTGGCCGAATATCAGGATTGGATGACTACCGCGCCGCGCACCGCCAACCTGGAAACGGCGCAGCCGCTCGACATTAAGCCCCTTCTCGTTCTGACCGGTTCCTCGAACCGCCAGCGCGTCCGGTTTTACGACGACGTCCCGATCGGTGGGCGTTTGCTGACATTCGGCGCGGTGGCTCCCGACAATCCCTTCGCGGTGGCCGACAACTATCACCGCTGGTCGAACCATGACTGGAGCGCGCTCGAAGCGCGATGGCCCTTCTGGGCGGCGCAGTGGAGCGCGCCCAAGCAGAAGCGGCTCAATGCGCTGGTGGCATCCGAGCACGCCCGCGGCCTCTGGACCCGCGTCTACTGCCTCGACGGCGAGTCCGGCGTCGAGCGCCGCAGAAACGGCTGGTCCTGGGACGCCAATTTCGGCTCCGTCCCCGCCGTCCAAAAACGCTGGCAAGCCGCCATCAACGCCAAGGTTGACTTCATCGCCACCGACCAGTACGAAGGCCTCGCCTCCCTGCTCGCCCAAGACCACTGAACCTCAAAAGTAAAGCCAAAGCCCCCTCGGCCGCGGCCTGCGCCTGGGCCCGATTGATGAATTAAGCCATCCCCTGCGCGAGACCGCGCCTTTCATCCGGCGCGCCCCGCGCAGCCGCCTGCGGCATTATGAGACCACTTCTAATGGCCTGGCGCTTTTAAACCGGCGGCGAGCACCGCGTCGCTGTTGGGTGAGTTGCGAGCAATGGCCAGCCTCCGATCGGCGGAGTAGTCGTAGCCGGCGATGCCAAGCTCGGTGAAGTGGGTCACCGGGTGGGGCGGACCGCCGGTCAATGGAAGTGCCCATAGATTGCCGACATTGCCTTGATCTTGAATGTAAATGATGGTGCGTCCGTCGGGCGCCCAACTCCAATCGTGGTTGCTATGGACCCGGTCGAAGGCGAGGTGGGTCGCCTGAGGCTGGCCGCCGTCGAGCCGGATGACGGAGAGATCTGGCGAGCCGCTGGCCGAAAGCGTGGCGACAAGCGCGCGAGTGGCGTCCGGCGAGAGGGAAATCGCCCCCGCGTAAATGCTCCCGTCCCAAACCTGGTGCGGTGATCCGCCAACCGCCGGAACGCTCCAAAGGCTTTGTTTGCCGTTGGCCACCAACATGTAAAGTACGTCCCGTCCGGCCGGGACAATGGCTGGGTTGTAGGCGTCGGCCCCGGCCGGCAACTGCACCAATTCGGTGAGTCCAGAGCCATCGCCATTGACGCGCCAGATGCGGGTGACATCGGCGGCTTGGCCGAATACGATGATGCCGTTCGGCCCCACCTGCAGTGTATAAGCCGGTTGCGGCATACCGGCGATGGGGACGGCATGGGCTTCCGCGCCCAGGCTGTCGCGTACCCAGATTTGAAACTTTCCCCCGAACTGGCGCAGGGTGATGAGACCGCCCTGGGGCGTCCAGGCCACGCCGTTGTTGGCGCCTTCACGGTCCGCGCCTCCCCCCGGCAACTGCTGGAACTCACCCCCAGACTGCGCCTGCACCCAAACCGAAGTCTGTGGCGCCCCATGCACCAGAACCAACGCGCCCTGGGAGGAAAGACTGGCGGAGGTATAACCCTGCAAGTCGTTCGTGAGCTGGGTGAGCACTCCGCCGGGGTAGCTGATTTCCCATGCCTGCGGCCGGCCGCCGCCCGGCATAAAACCGGTAAACACCAGTCCGCTGCCGTCGGAAAGCCAGTTGAAATCAGTGTTGTTGGAATCGAGCGGCGGCCCGAGATCGCGGGCCTGACCATTGGCGGCCGAAACCAGTTGAAGATGCGCGTCGCCGGTGGTGCCGGCTTCGGAGAGGGCAATCCAGCGGCCATCGGGCGACCAGGCGGGCGCATGTGTCGCGCTCTTGAGATTGAACCAGCATTGTGACGTGTAGCCTTCGCCGGCGGCGAGCGTGTGCAACGAGCGCGACCGCGTGCCGTCGGCCTGGGCGAGAGTGAGGGTGGTCGCGCCGCGGTTGCTGACGTAGGCGATCTGGCTGCCGTCGGGCGAGAACCCCGCACCACTGCAGGCATCATCGGCCACGGTGCGCACCGCGCCGCCCAAAACCGGTACCGCGCGCAGCGACGTCCCCACCAGATAATAGACCTGCCCACCATCGGGCGAAAACGACGGCGACTGACAGCACCCCGGCACCGGCGCGGTGATCTGAACGTCGCTGCCGCTGGAAATCGAGAGCAGGTGCAGCGAGGTGCCGCTCGGACCGGCGTTGACATGAGCCAGGAATTTTCCGTCTGGAGAAATGACGGCGTCCACCAGATTGCCGCTGAACGTCAATTGGCGAAATTGCAAATTCGGAGCGACAAACGGGCGCGGCCGTCGAACCCACCAGAGAACGGCCAGTGTGCCGGCCACAATCACCGCGGCGGCGGCGATGACGTTGCGCGGCATTCGGCGCCGTGCCCCGGACCCCGCATTGGGAACCGCCGCGGTAATGGCGCCGGTGCTGGCGGAGCCGGCGGCGACCGTGGCGCTGCCGCTCTCGCGCTTGACCCGCTTCAACTCGCTGCGCAAATCTGCGGCGGATTGAAAACGCAAGTCGGGGTCTTTTTCCAGGCAGCGGTTCGCGACCTCTTCAATCCTGGGCGGTAGCTCGGGACGCACCTGGCTTAGCCTCATGGGCTGGCCGTGCAGCACCGCCGCGATCGAGTCGGCGGCGTTCTTGGCCGGGAAGGCGAGCCGTCCCGACGCCATCTCGTAAAAGACCGAGCCGAAACTAAAGAGATCGCTGCGGGCGTCGAGCGTCTCACCGCGCGCCTGCTCGGGCGACATGTAGGGGACGGTGCCCATGGCCACGCCGGGCGAGGTCAGTAGGGTCGCTTCGTTCGAACGCGATTCGCCCTCCAACCGCGCCAGTCCGAAATCCAGGACCTTGATGTGGCCGCCGGCGCCGATCCAGATGTTTTCTGGTTTCAGGTCGCGGTGCAGCACGCCCTTGCGATGCGCGGCATCGAGCGCGTCGCTGATCTGCACCGACCAGTCCAGCAGTTGGTCGGGTTCGAGCGCCGCGCCGCGCGCCAGCCGCGCCTTCAGCGTCTCGCCCTCGAGCAGCTCCAGCACCAGGAACGGTCGCCCCTCCGCCTCGCCGGTTTCGTGCAGCGTGCAGATGTGGGGATGATTGAGCGACGCCACCGCCAACGCCTCACGCTGAAACCGCTCGCGCGCGTCGGCGCTCGCCCCCTCAGGCAAAAACTTGATGGCGACAAACCGGTTGAGGCGCCGGTCTCGCGCCTTAAACACCTCGCCCATCCCGCCGGCGCCCAGTCGCTCCAGAACCTCAAACGAATCCAGAATGGGTTGCGACGCCATCGCCTACTTAACGGTGAAGGGGAGATCCTTCAGGACAGTGCCGGAGGGGTCGCTAATGGAAGCGTCCCACGAGCCCGCGGTCACCGTCTTTTGGGCCCAGGTGCGCCACGGGCTGCCGCCCACATCGAGCTTGGTGGTGAGCACCGCCTGGCCGCCGCGCTTCCAGGTCACCGTCACCGCGTCACCCGCCTGCGCGCCGGTGAGGCTCATCCAGACATATACTTGCGATCCGGCCGGGAAACTCGTGCCCTCGCCGGTCAGGGCTCGGTCCTGCACGCCCGTGCCCAGCTTGGCCTCCGACACCTGAACCCCGGCCCAGCGCATCCCCATCGCCATCACCGCCGTGGTCAGTGCGACAAACAACATGATTTTTCGCATAATTCCCCCTTGTAACTCCGAGTCACAGCGGAGTTTATCACGCAACGCAGACAGCGACCGAGTCTTCCGCGGAGGAGATCGAGTTCGAGGGCCGCGTACCGGGGGCCCCAGCGCTGGGTGGTCGTAATTCCGAACGGCGGGCCCTGCCGGGAAGCAATGCTTGGAAGAGGCGCTTGCCGGGGCCCCCAAGCGCGCATGCGCTTGGGGTGGGAGAATGGGGTCAGTGCTAGGAAGAGGTCGGGCGCGAAGCGCAGCGTATAGGGACATACGTGAGCATTCGCGCCCGACCGATGACGTACCGGGGTCCCCAATGCCGCTTTGGGCATTGGGGCGGGGCGCAATGGCCCCGGTATCGCCTCGCCCCTTCCATGTCAGGGGATCAGTACGATCTTGCCGTAGGCCCCCGGCTCCAGAATGGCGCGATGGGCTTCGGCGGCTTGCGCCAGCGGGAGTTCGCGTCCGACCACGGGGCGCACGATGCCGGCCTCCATGGCTGCGCCCAGGCCTGCAAAGATCTCCTGTTTTTCGGCCTCGGTCGTGGCCCACAACGTGAAGGCTGAAATACTGGCGCGGCGGGCCATGAGGTCGCGCGGAGTAATTGTCACGTCGCCCCGGCTGCCGATCACCACCACGCGTCCGTTCTGGGCCAGCAGTTTCAGATCGTGCCCCAGGTTTACGTTGGCGAGCATTTCGAGGATCACGTCCACGCCCCGCCCGGCGGTTGCGGTCATAATCTTTTCCAGATAATCGGGCTGATCGTGCCGGAAGACCTCGCTCGCGCCCTCACGCCGCACTAACTCGGCGCCGCGCTCGCTGCCCGCGGTCCCGAATACCCGCAGTCCCGCCGCGCGCGCCAACTGCACCGCCGCGACCCCCACCCCGCCCGAGGCGCCATGCACCAGAAGCGTTTCGCCCCGGCGCCCGCGCGCGCGTTGGTGCAGAGCGTGAAAGGCGGTGCCGTACGGCACCCAAACCCCGGCGCCCTGCGCGAAACTGATGCGCTCCGGCAGCGGATGCACCTGCGCCTCGACCGCCAGCGCGTACTCGGCATAAGCGCCGCTGACGGTGGTTGCGGTGTAAACACGCGCGCCCTTCGCAACCCCTTTGACGCCCGCGCCGATCTCCTCGACTACGCCGGCGGCATCGGAGCCCGGAGTGTAGGGCAGTTCCGGCTTAATCGCGTAGGTGCCGCTGCGCATGTAGGCGTCGTAGGGGTTCACGCCGGCGGCGTGTACACGCACCAACACCTGCCCCGCCGCCGGCTGCGGCGTCGGAATCTCCCGCAATTGCAGCACCTCGGGACCGCCAAAGGCTTGTACTTGAATGGCTTTCATCCTCTGAGTGTAGCCGAGAGGGTGAATGCTATGATTCTCGTTTATTAGGTGACAGATTCATGTCGGAGGCGGCGGCGCAACGAATCGTTTCGGAGCTGCGGGCGGCTGGCTTTCAGGCGCTTTTCGCCGGCGGCGCGGTGCGCGATCGGCTCCTCGGCGTGGCGGCGAAGGACTACGATGTCGCCACCGACGCCACGCCCGAGGCCGTGATGGGCCTCTTTCCCCGGCACTCGGCCGTGGGGGCGAAGTTTGGCGTGGTGCTGGTTCATCTTGATGCGGCCAGTATCGAAGTCGCCACGTTCCGCACCGATGCCAGTTACCGCGACGGCCGTCATCCTGAAAAGGTCGCCTACGCCACCGATCCGCGTGAGGATGTTGCCCGCCGCGATTTCACCATCAATGGCCTGCTCCTGGAGCCGGAAACCGGCGAGGTGTTGGATTTCGTCGGCGGCCGTGCCGATCTCGACCGTGGACTGATCCGCGCTATCGGCGACCCCGATCGGCGTTTTCATGAGGACCGCTTGCGTATGCTGCGAGCCGTGCGCTTCGCCGCTCGACTCGGTTTCGAAATCGAGGCCGGCACCCTGGCCGCCATCCGCGCGCAAGCGGCCGCCATCGTCGAGATCAGCCCGGAACGCATCCGCGACGAGCTCCTGAAGATGCTGACCGAGGGCCATGCCCGGCGCGCCTTCGAGTTGCTGGATGCGACCAAGCTGCTGCCCGCGATTCTGCCCGAGGTCGCCGCCATGCGCGGCGTCGAGCAGCCGCCCCAGTTCCATCCCGAAGGCGACGTCTGGATACATACCCTGCTGTTGCTCGAAGGGCTGAAACCCGGTTGCGCGCCCACCCTGGCGTTGGGCGCGCTGTTGCACGACGTTGGCAAGCCGCCGACATTCGAGCGCGCGCCTGACCGCATCCGCTTCAACAACCACGCCGCCATTGGCGCGCGCATGGCGGCGCGCATCTGCGACCGCCTGCGGCTGGCCAATCACGAGAAGGACGCGGTGGTGGCGCTGGTCGCCGAGCACATGAAATTCCCCGAGTTGCCGCGCATGCGCGTGAGCACCCGCAAACGCTTCCTGCGCCAGCCGGGCTTCGATCAGTTGCTCGAGCTGCTGCGCCTGGACACCCTCGCCAGCCACGGCGACCTCGAGCTTTACAAATTGGCGCGGGATTATCAGGTCCAGCTCCCTCCCGAACATCTCCGCCCGCCACGATTGCTTACAGGGCGCGACCTGCGGGAAATGGGCTACCGCCCCGGCCCCGAGTTCAAGGCCATTCTCACCGAGGTTGAGGACGCCCAGCTCGAGGGCCAGTTGACCGACCCCGATGCGGCTCGAAAATTTGTCCGCGAACGCCATCCAGTGCCACACTGAAGGCTGCATGTTTCCTGTACATCGTCCCCGACGCGTGCGGCAGAACGCCGGTTTGCGCGCCATGGTGCGCGAGACGCGCCTCGACCGCTCCATGCTGGTGGCCCCGCTGTTCGTGGTGCCGGGCGCCAAAGTTAAGCGCGAAATTGGTTCGCTCGCCGGCCAATTTCACCTCTCCGTGGATCAACTCGTCGAGCACGCCCGCGGCCTGGCCGATATGGGCATTCCGGCGGTGCTGCTGTTCGGCCTGCCCGAGAGTAAGGACGAGCAGGGAAGCGGCGCCTGGGATCCGCGCGGCATCGTGCAGCAGGCAACGCGCGCCCTGAAAGCCGCCCTGCCTCGCCTGCAGGTCATCGCCGACCTTTGCCTCTGCGAGTACACCTCCCATGGACACTGCGGACTGGTGGAGGAAACACCGGCCGGCATGCAAGTCGCCAACGACACCACGCTCGATCTGCTGGCGCGAACGGCTGTTGCGCAGGCCGAGGCCGGCGCCGACGTCATCGCTCCCAGCGACATGATGGATGGCCGCGTTGCCGCCATCCGCCGCGCCCTGGATCAATCCGGTTTCACCCACCTGCCCATCCTTTCGTATGCGGCCAAATACGCCTCCGCGTTTTACGGACCCTTCCGCGAGGCGGCTGGATCGGCGCCCCAGTTCGGCGACCGCACTGGCTATCAGATGGACCCCGCGAATGCGCGCGAAGCGCTGCGCGAAATGGAACTCGATTTCGAGGAAGGCGCGGACATGCTGATGGTCAAGCCGGCGCTGCCCTATCTTGATATCCTCCGCCAGGCGCGCGATCGCTTCGACCTGCCGCTCGCGGCCTACCAGGTCTCCGGTGAATACGCGCAAATCATCGCGGCCGCCCGCGCCGGATGGCTTGACCAGGACCGCGCCATGATGGAAACTCTGACCGCGATCCGCCGCGCCGGCGCCGACCTAATCATCACCTACTTCGCCGCCGCCGCCGCCCAGGCTCTCTAGCGCGTGCGGCGCCGTATAAAAGAAAAGTTGGGGTCAATGCGCACCCAAACAGCCAGAAGATGGAGGCCTCGAACCTCACTTCGGGCACCGTTGGGAGCGCCATGATCGCGGCAATCACGACAGCTGATACGCGCAAAGATGGCTGATTTAGCTCGTGGCCGCGGGCGAGCGGCTGTGCGCCTTCGATCACCTTGTGGCTCCGCCGCATGGCCGGCTCCGCAGGCGCACCAGTAGCGTGCGCCTCCCTCGCAGTCGGGCCAACCCACTCCACTGCCCTCCATTTCAAGGAAATGCCGGAGGAGCACGGTCATGAACTGTTTGGCCATCGCCGGCACGTAACCAGACTTGGTGCTTCAAGCAAACCGGTGGAAAAACCCAGGCCAGAAGACGCTTCACAAAGAAGAGCGCGGCCTATTGATCTCAACTCATATATTATGTTACGCTCGCGGCGTGGAGAGAAGTGGCATCCTGCCGCACGGCTTCCGCAATGTCGTTCCGTCTGTGACGAGGTCGAAGGTGAGTTTCGTTATCGTCGCCGCTGCATTGGGTCTTGCCCTGCTCTACCTGTTGCTCCCTGGCTGCCGCCCCGTCACCGTAACCTCCCTCTCTCGGTTGCAAGCGCGTCTCGCAGCGCTAACGGGTTACGACGCCAGTCAGATCACTTTGACAGAAATAGCTCCTCTTCCGGGTTCCTGCATGCACAAGCTGAATCCGATTCTCCGCCTGCGCCCGACGTAGAATACATCGACGGCGGCGGCTACATATATTTCACCACCTACGTGCAAAACTACCTGGGGCCGTCTCCGTTGCCGAGCGACGATGCTTACAATGACTATAGTGGCTGTCGCGGTCCCGGCGGCTGTTCATTGAGCGATGATACTGAGTCCGGCCCGGGCGGCGAGGAAGTTTCGGATTCTCCAGGACAATGCTATCAGGAATATTATGAGGAGACTTATCAAGCTAAGTCGGCGCCCGCATTAGGAAAATGGCGCGTGTGGCTCTTACACGCATTGCAGTCGATATAACAACTTTACTGTGAATTAGAGAATTTACATGATAAAAAATACCATGATCGGTTCGATTTGTGCTTTGGCAATTGCATCACTTTGCGGGCACGGCATGCTGGCCCATGCGCAGGCGCCGCTCCTGTCAGTCTCGGTAATCAGTCAGGGTGACGGAAAAGGTTACAAAGTCGCCGCTACGAATAACTATTCGTCGCCGGCAACGGAACTCATTGTGCAAGTAACCTATTGGCGCTCCAGTAGCGTGGCCTGCGGCGCGGCGAACCGCGGCGCCGATGGGCGCTGCCATTTTACTGTGCATCGTCATATGATCCCGTCGGCCGGGTGGCGCGGCGAACTTGGATCTGTCGTGCCGGCACGTTGGCTGATCCAGCCAAAAGAAACCGTGCCTGTTACCGAAATCGGCCCGCAGGCGGTCGGCATCGCATCGGCAACGAATGTTGCCGTGATCTACGACGATGGCGCTGTGGCTGGAGATCGTGGAGTGCTGCGCCAAATGCTTGCACAGCGGCGACACGATTTGGTGGACGCAGAGGAAGCGTTGACTATTTTGAACAAGGCTGCTGCCGATCCGGCCACGGATCTGACGGTCTTGGCGGCTTCGTTTTCCGCGCGGGCCCATTTACATCGCGCCCAAATGGATGCCGCGCGCGATCCTGAGATTGCCCACTTGGATCGTTATGGTCCGAGCGGCGATCCGGTTTGCACCACGATTGCGATGTATCTAAAAAGGGGTCGTGCAGGTGAAGTCGCGAACGACAACGCAGCCGCGCTTTCTGCCGCAATCCGGTTCACCAATGGACACATCGCCCTCCTGCAAGCCGGTGCAGCCCCGGCGCAGTAGGCAGCGCGCGCGAATGCGTCGAGTCTGCGTCGCGCTTGGACTGTTTTGCGTTACCGCTCTTGGCCAGAACGTGTCGGTGCCACTGCTCGTTTTGAGGGCCATCCAGACGCAGGGCAGCGGCCAGCGGGTCGTTCTGGCAAAGAATCGTTATCATGCCGCCGCGACTGAATTTCTTGTCGCGATTAACTACCGGCCAAGCAAACTCGACGATGCCTGCTTGGCCGTCATGCCCACCGGCGGACAAAGCTGCTGGCTCCGCAATCACAAGGAACCGCAGATTGGCTTCTGTTGCCAACCGGGCAGCACTAAGCCAGGCGCGTATCGCCTGCTGGCCGAATCCGAAGGCTCGGTGGCGATATTCGGCTCCATTGTGAAGGCATTTGTCTCATTGGACAATCCAGCGGTGATTTATGCCGATGGCAGCGCGGCGGGCGACCCCGGGTTGGTGGGTCTTATCATGGCTAACCGAAGCCAGCGCCTGCATAACGCGGAAGAGGGCTTGGCGCTGCTCGCCAAGGACCTGGGCGCGCCTGAAATCAGTGTTGCGGATGTGGAGGCGCAATTTGCCGAAACGGCGCGCGCGCATAACGCGAAAATTGACCCCCGCCTCGTCGCGTATGGCTATGCCGACAGTGATGCCGAGAGCGTTCAGGGCCATCTGCGGCTCTACGAAAATCGCACCCTGACACTGGCGCAGCGTGATCACGCGCTGCGGAATGAAATTCGATTTTTGACCTCCACCCAGCAGCTCATGATCCGGCTCGGCATGCGCTAACCGCGCGCCGAGCCTCTCGCGGGCCCGCTACAGCCGGCGGTATTCCTTGCGGGCGCCGGGGCTGGCGGGCGCGCCGGCGCCCTGCTTGCGTACAACGATATGGCGGTCGCGGCCGATGCCTTCGCTCTCGCTGGTCAGCCCGGCGTTGGCCTGCAGCGCCATATGCACGGTGCGGCGGTCGCGCGAATGCATCGGCGCGAACTCGTACGGCACGCCCGTCTTGAGTACCCGCTCCGCCGCCAGTTGAGCCAGCGCGCGCAGCTCCTGAACCCGCAACTGCCGCCGGCTCTGGCAATCGAAGACAAGCTTGTGATGCTCGTCGGGTCCGAGACGCAGCGTCTCGAACGCCAGGTGTTCAATGCCCCGCAGCAGTTCGCCATCGTCCTCGAGCAGCAGACTGGCGTCGGCGCCGGTGAAGTCCACGATCAGTTCCGGCGTTTCTCCAGCCGGATCGGGCGGCGGCGAAATGAGGCGGTAGGATAGCTGAAAGCCGCCCTCGCGCAGCATGGGATCCAGGAACTCGCGCAACCGGCCGCCAATTCTCGTTTCAAGTTTTTCCGCGTTTTCCGCCAATGTGGTCTCTCCGTGTTTCGCGTGACTTACTGCTTGCTGCTGATGGCTTTCTTTTTCTTGCCCGCCTCGATGGCCGCCACCTTGGCGACCGCCGCGTCGTTATAAGTGCGGTTCGCCACCACCTGCTGGCCGATGCCAATCGCCATGCTGAACAAATAATATAGGTTCACGCCGCTGGGCAGGTAGAAAAATATGTAGCCCATGAACACCGGCATGAGCCATTTCATCATCTTCATCTGCCGTGGATCCGTCCCCGGCGACGTCGGCATGAACTGCATCGAGAAGAACTGAACCACCACCAGGCCCACCGGCAGGATGTAATACGGGTCCTTCGCCGACAGATCGTGGATATAGCCGATCCACGGCGCGTGCCGCAGCTCGATGGCGTAATCGAGCACGCGCCAGAAGGCGTAGATCAGCGGCAACTGGATCAGCATGGGCAGGCAGCCGCCGAGCGGATTGGCGCCGTGCTCGCTGTACAGCTTCATCACCTCGCTCTGCGCCTCCTGCCGGCGCGGATCGCGCATGGGATACTTTTTCGCCTTGGCGTTGAGCGCGTTCACCTTGGGCTGCAGCGCCATCATGATGGCCTGGCTCTTTTGCGCCTTCATCTTCAAGGGGAACGTCGCCATGGTGATGACGAACGTGATGAAAATAATCACCCAGCCGTAGTTATGGATCCAGTGGATGTAAGTCCAGTTCATCCACAGAAACAACGGGTCGGCCACAAAGCTGAACCAGCCGAAATCAACCAGCGCTCGCAATGCCGGATCGACGCTCTTTAACAAGTCGATTTTCTTGGGACCCACAAAAAGCGCGGTGTCGTTGGTCGCGCCATCGGAGACGGCTACGCCGATTGTGTCCACGTCCTTGTCGCTGGTCGAGTTGCCGTTGGCGTCGACCAGCTTGGGGCGGTAGGTGGTCTTCAGCGTCGTGATGGACAGCGTGGGGTCGTCGCTCGGCAAAAACACGACCGTGAAAAACTGGTCTTCCAGGCCGACGAAATGGAACTGGCCCTGGTGAACGGCTCCGTTTTCTACCTTCTTGACCGCGAACAGATCCACGCTGGTCGGGGTGGATTGCAGCAGTTGTTCGGTGTTGAAATCGCCGGGTACGGCGCGATCGCCGAATGCCCCCTGCCAGGCGAGAGCCGCCGGTACCGGTTGCCCGTCGCGTGTCACGCTGCTCTGGACGTGGGCCACGTAGCTGTTGTCAAAGCGCAAGATCTTGTGCGCCACCAGTGTTCCATCGGACCACTTGAAGTCAACCGTCTGCGTGCCGTCGGGCGCGGTGGTTTTCGTAACTTGATAAAGCGCTTGGTCGAGTTGCTGCCGCAGCGTGGCGTCATTCACCCACAAGTCGAGCGGGTGGCCGGCCTTGGCGGCAAAACCGGGATCCACAAAGTCGAGCGGCTTGCCCGCGTCGTCTTTGTACTGAGTCAGCACCCAGGTGCGCGCGCTGGCGCCGCGGTTGCTGAGTACAACGTGGAACACCGGTGTATTGATGGTCACCAGCTGTTCTTGCGGCGCGCTGATGCTGGCCGCGGGCGCGCTGGCGCTGGCCGGGCGCTTCGGAGTCTGGGCCGCGGTCGCTTTGGGTGCGGTCGCCTGAGGTGCGGCGGGAGCGGCGGTGGGCGCGGCTGCGGGAGTCGCCGCTGCTGTCGTTGCCGCGGGCGTCACCGGGGCCGGCGGCAGCGCCGTCTTCTTCGAGATGTAGGGCAGCACGGTGACAAACAGCAGCACCGCCAAGGCAAACGCCATCAACAGGCGGCGTTCGAAATTCGGGTCTTCGTTTTGAGGGTTCCAATCCATTACGCGTGACGATGATGGTGGTGCCGGGTGGCGGGGACCGGGTCGAAGCCGCCAACGTGAAAGGGATGACAACGAAGAAGGCGGCGCAGCGCCATCCAACTTCCCGTGAGCGCGCCGAAGCGCTCGATCGCGCCCATGGCGTACTCGCTACAGGTGGGCGAGAAACGGCACGCTGGTGGCAGCCAGGGCGAGACCACGGCCTTATAGCCTTGGAGCAAGAAGAGGAGCGCGGTCTGTGGCAGGCGCTTCATGATTAATTTTGGACCGTGGCGCGGCGCACCAATTCGGCCAGCTCGCCGGCCAGCAGTTGGAAATCGGCGTGGGCGACCGACGGGCGCGGATTGATGACGACGTCGAACCCGGTGCCCGGCGTCTGGTTCACGCAAAAGCGCCGGAGCAATTCGCGGGTGCGGCGCCGGATGCGGTTGCGCTCGACCGCGCCCCCCAGCTTGTTCGACACGGTAATGCCGAAGCGTGGCGCCGGCAGTCGGCTGGGCAGCGCGAAAAGGGTGAAATGGGGCGACGAACGGCGCATTCCATGATCGTAGGCGGCGCGAATATCCACACGGCGCAGCAGCCGGCGCGACGCCGGCCAGGCTGCTGCCCTGACAGTGCTGGCGGAACTGCGGTTAATCGCGGTAACCGGCGGTGACGGCAACCCGTTTCCGACCCTTGGCGCGACGGCGGGAGAGCACGGCGCGTCCATTCTTGGTTTCCATGCGGGTGCGGAATCCATGGGTTTTGCTGCGGCTGCGGCGGTTCGGCTGAAAAGTTCTCTTGGGCATAGTGTACTGTCTTCCGCGACGGCTGCGCAGGGTTGGCAGGGAGCAACGGACAAGAATTATTATAGCGCAAATTTTTTTTCAACTCTTGGTGCGAAACGCCGGAGTGTGTGAGATGCTAGCAGCCGGTTCGGTCACTCTCCGCATGGCTTCACCCACTCCCAAGTCGCAATCGACCCAGAAAACTCAGTCTCCCTGGGATGACATTCTGGGGGAGATTCGCAAGACGGTCAATCCGCACCGCTTCAACCTCTGGCTCCGGCCCACCCGTCAGGAGAGTCTCGAGAATGGCAAGCTCACCATCAGCGTGCCCTCGACCGAGCTGCAGCCCTGCGCGGAGAAGTTCAAGCCCCAGATCGAATCGGCCATCCGCCGCCTGCGCCTCGATGATTCCGTGAAAACCGTGGATGTGGTTGTCTCCGTGCCCGCGGTCGCCCCCCATCCCGCCGCCGCCCTGGCCCAGGATCATGTGCCGGGAACTTCGCTGCCCGAACGCGCGCTCACCGACCGCCCGGTGCAGAAGCGCTTCGATTTCGACACCTCCTCGCTCAAGCCCGACTACACGTTCGATAACTTTGTCGTCGGCGACTCCAACAAGTTTGCCCAGGCGGCCGCCGTCGCCGCCGCCGAACGGCCGGGCGAGGCCTACAACCCGCTATTCCTCTACGGCGGCGTGGGAATGGGTAAGACCCACCTCATGCACGCGATCGGCCACAAGGCCAAGGAACGCGGCGCGCACATGCGCATCGAGTACATTACCGCCGAGGTCTTCACCAATGAAATGATCAGCGCGCTGCGGCACGACGGCATGATTGCCTTCCGCGATCGTTTCCGGTCGGTTGACGTGCTGCTCATTGACGACATCCAGTTCATCGCCAACAAGGAGCGCATTCAGGAGGAGTTCTTCCACACCTTCAACGCGCTGCATGGCGCCGGCAAACAGGTGGTGGTATCGAGCGACCGTCCGCCCAAGGAACTTTCGCAGCTCGAGGAGCGCGTGCGTTCCCGTTTCGCCATGGGGATGATCGCCGACCTGCAGCCGCCGGATCTCGAAACCCGCACCGCCATCCTCATGGAAAAGGCGCAGATCGAGCGCGACAAGCGGCCTGACACGCTGGAACTGAACGCCGAGGTGGCCAGCTTCGTAGCCTCGAAAATCAAGAGCAACGTGCGCGAACTCGAGGGCGCCATGGTGCGCCTCCTCGCCTACTGCGCCCTGAAGGGATTGCCGGTCAGCATTCCCAGCGCCCAGGAGGCGTTGCGCAACCTCCTCGACCAGCAGCAGCGCAAGCTCGACATAGAAATCATCGCCAAGGCGGTGGCCGAGGCCTTCAACCTGCGCGTGGCCGACCTCAAGGCGCGCAACAATTCCAAGCAGATCGTTTTTCCCCGCCAGGTGGCCATGTATCTGACGCGGCAGATGATTGATGTGTCGCTGCCCGAAATCGCGCGCTTCTTCGGCGGCAAGCACCACTCCACCGTGATTCACTCCATCCGCAAGATCGAACAGGAGCGGCAGTCGAATCAGACCCTGGCCCGCACCCTCACCCGCCTCGGCGAACAGCTAAGCTAGCTTTTCCGCCCCCTCCGCCAGACCTCGTCACAGAATTCAGCCACGCGGGTTTCGGCCCAGTACACCCCCTCGGCCGATCGGCGTGTATTGATAAAGGCGCAATGGCCGCCGTGGCGGGTCGCGATGAAGCGAATGTTCGGGTTGCCTTCCATGGTGTTGCGCGACTCCTGGGTTACGACGATGAAAGGATCGTCCTCGGCATGTAGGATCAGCGTCGGCACGCGAATGCGATCGAGCACGCGGGCGGCGCTGGCGCGGAAGTAATAGTCGTCCGCATTGCGATAGCCGGTGAAGGGCGCGGTAATAACATCGTCGAAGGCGCGGACCGAGCGCAGGGTCCCAAGGCGCCCGACCGGATAGCGTCCCGGCTCGCGCGCGTCGTGACGGCGCAGTCGGCCTTTTAAGTTCTCAAGAAACCGGCGCTCGTAAAAGTAGTTCACCTTCCGGTGCAACGCGTCGGCCGAGGCCGCGAGATCGAGGCAGGGCGACACTGCGGCCACCGCCAGTAGCGGCGGCAACGCGTCCTCGGCGCGCTCGCCCGCGTACTTGAGTACCAGATTGCCGCCCATCGAAAATCCGCCAACCGCTACCGCGCTGACCAGCGGCCGCGATGCCAGCCACTCTACGGCACGGGCCACGTCGCCGCTCTTGCCCGAGTTATAAAGGGTCGCGCAGCGCGGCTCGGAATCGCCGCATCCCCGCACATTCATGCGCGCCACATGCCAGCCGCGCCCGAGCGCCGCCGTGGCCGTGGTGAGCATGTAGCCGGCTTCGCTGGACCCCTCGAGTCCGTGGACCAGCAGTAGCGCCGGCGCGGCCTGCCGCTGCCAGTGGCTGCGGATGAGCAATTCGACCTTCGGCTCGACCTCCACCCAGTCCTCGTGCGCCGGCGGCAAGGCGATGCCGCGGCCCCGTAGAAATGAGTAGACCGTGTTGGCGTGCCCATTGCGCAGCCACCAGGGTGTACTGAGCTGTGCCACGCCCGATTATCGCAGCATTGCTGCCGCGCGCTCGCTTACCCGTTGGGCCTGGCGCCTCACTTGGTTGACTGCGGTGCCCCCAGGTAGGTCGCGGCGGGCCACCGAGGCCTCCGGCGTCAGCGTCGCCACGGCAGCGGTGGTGAGCGCGGGAGTAAAGCGGACCAACTCCTCCGCGCTGAAGCTGCGGAAGTCGCGGCCCTCCTGCTGGGCCGCGGTGATAATGGCCCCCACCGTGCCGTGGGCATCGTGGAACGGCACCCCGTTTGCCACCAGCAGATCGGCCAGATCGGTGGCCAGCAGCGCCGGGTCGGCGGCAGCGGCGGCCGCGCGCGCGGCATCCACGCGCGTAGTCGCGACCACGCCTTGGGCGATGCGCAGACAGGCGAGCCCGGTGTCGAGCGCGTCAAAGAGCGACTCCTTGTCTTCTTGGAGATCGCGGTTGTAGGCCAGTGGCAAGCCCTTGAGCAGCACCAGCATCTGCGTCAGGTGACCGATCTGCCGCGCGCTCTTGCCCCGGATCAACTCGAGCGCGTCCGGATTTTTTTTCTGCGGCATCAGGCTGCTGCCGGTCGAGAACGCATCCCCCGGAATCAGCCATCCGAATTCGGAGGACGCGTACAGGATCCAATCTTCGGCGAATCGCGATAAATGCACCGCCATGAGGCTCAGAGCGAACACCGTCTCTATCGCGAAATCTCGATCGCTGGTGGCGTCAAGACTGTTCTCCGTGATCGCGCTGAAGCCGAGCGCGCGCGCCGCCGCCTCGCGATCCATGGGCCAGGGAGAGCCGGCCAGCGCGCCGCTGCCCAGCGGGCAGGCGTCGAGGCGGCGGCTGGCGTCGGAGAGGCGCGAGGCGTCCCGGAGCAGCATTTCGGCGTAGGCCAGCGCGTGGTGGCCAAGCGAAATCGGCTGGGCGCGCTGCATATGGGTGTAGCCCGGTATCAGCACGGCGGCATGTTCGTCGGCGAATCCGGCCAGCGCGGCCACCAGGCTGCCTAGGGCTTGCTGCAATGCGGCATGGGCATCGCGCAGGAAAAGCTTGAGGTCGAGCGCCACCTGCTCGTTTCGGCTGCGCCCGGTTTGCAGCTTGCGCGCCGCCGCCCCGGCCATGGATGCGAGGCGCTCAAACACATAGGTGTGCACATCCTCCACGTCGGGTTGCGCCTCCGGCGGCTCGGCGAATTCGGCCTCGAGCTGATCAAAGGCCCAGGCCAGGGATGCGGCTTCACCATCGTCGAGCACGCCGGCGCGGTGCAGACCCTCGGCATGCACACGCGAGCCCCGCACGTCGGCCTGTGCCAGCCGGCGGTCGAAATCGAACGAGGCCGAGAAGAGCTCGAAATCGCGGTCGGCCGGCTGCTCGAAGCGTCCGCCCCAGAGCTTCATTTGCGCTCCCGTGCCAGCCGTGCCTGCATCTTGATCGGCAGCCCGACGATGTTGATGAACCCTTCCGCGTCCTTCTGGTCGTACAGCTCACCCATGGTGAACGAAGCCAGCGTGTCCGAGTAGAGCGACTGCGGCGACGTGCGCCCGGCAACCAGCGCGTGGCCCTTGTGCAGCTTCAGCCGCACCTCGCCGGTGGCCTGCGCCAGGGCGCGATCCATGAAGGCGTCGAGCGCCTCCCGCAGCGGAGTGAACCAGAGGCCGTTGTACACCAGGCGCGCGTACTCAAGCCCCAGTTGCTGTTTCATCTCCGCTGTTGAGCGGTCCACGGTGAGGGCTTCGATTTCACGCTGCGCGGTGACCAGCAGCGTGCCGCCCGGAGTTTCATAGGCGCCGTGCGATTTCATGCCGACGAAACGGTTTTCGACCAGGTCAATGCGGCCGATGCCGTGCTCGCCCGCGCGCTGGTTGAGCAGTGTGAGCAGTTCGACCGCCGGCAGCCGCTTGCCGTTCACCGAAACCGGCGTTCCCCGCTCGAAGCCGATCGTCACGTACTCGGGCTTGTCCGGCGCGTCCGTGATCGAACGCGTCAGCAGCCACATGTCCTCCGGCGGTTCAAGCGATGGATCCTCCAGTGCGCCGCCTTCATGGCTGATGTGCCAGATGTTCTGGTCGCGGCTGTAGATCTTGGCCACCGTCTGCTCGATCGGCACATTGTGCTCGCGCGCGTAGGCGATCGCATCCTCCCGCGACCGAATGTCCCATTCGCGCCAGGGCGCGATGACTTGTAGCTCCGGCGCCAGCGCCTTGTAGGTGAGCTCGAAGCGTACCTGGTCGTTGCCCTTGCCGGTGCAGCCATGAGCCAGCGCCTGGCATCCGGTCGCCAGCGCCACCTCCACCTGCTTTTTCGCGATGATGGGGCGCGCCATCGACGTGCCCAGCAAATACTTGTAGTCGTACACGCAGCCGGCGCGCAGCGTCGGCCAGATGTAGCCGGTGATGAATTCGCTCACCAGGTCCGCCACCACGACTTCATCGGCGCCGGTGGTGAGCGCCTTCTGGCGCATGCGGTCGTAGTCGTCGCCCTGGCCGACATCGCCTATGACGGCGACAATTTTTGCGCCGCGGTAATGTTCCTTCAGCCAGGGAATGATGATGGACGTGTCGAGACCACCGGAATAGGCAAGGGCGATTTTTAGGCTCATGTTGTGGGTCGTGTTTTATGGTTGCCGAGAATGAGCGCGGCCAGAATGGCTTTCTGGGCGTGCAGCCGGTTTTCGGCCTGTTGATAAACCAGGGAAATGTCGGAGTCAATGACATCCACCGCCACCTCCTGGCCGCGGTGTGCGGGCAGGCAGTGAAGGAAGCGGGCCCCGGGACGGGCGCGCTTCATCAGCGCCTGGTTGACTTGGAAGCTGGCGAAGTCGCGCGCGCGCTGCGTCTGCTCCGCCTCCTGCCCCATGCTCGCCCAGGTGTCGGTGTAAACCGCGTGCGCGCCGCGTAGCGCCGTCTGCGGCTTATGGCCGAACTCGAGCTTCGCGCCCGAGCGCTTAGCCATCTGCTGTACCCGGTGTACGACGCCTGCATCCGGCTCGTAGCCGACCGGCGTCGCCACTGACATGGCAATACCCGCCAGCGCCGCGGCTTCGAGTAACGAGTGCAGCGTGTTGTTGCCGTCGCCGACATAAGCGAGCTTAATGCGCGGATACTCATCGAAAGTTTCGCGCAGCGTGAGGAAATCGGCCAGAGCCTGACAGGGATGGCTGAAATCGCTCAATCCATTGATCACCGGCACGTTGCTCGCCTTCGCCAATAGCTCGATGGATTCGTGGCCGAAGGTGCGGGCTACGATGGCGTCCATCCACAACTCGAGGTTGCGGGCCACGTCCACGATGTCCTCGCGTTCGCCCAGGGGCGACTCCGAGAAGTCGAGAAAAACCGCGTGCCCGCCCATCTCCTGCATCGCGACGTCGAATGTCACCCGTGTGCGCAGCGATGGCTTTTCGAAAATCATGGCTAGCCCGCATCCGCTCAGCAGGTCGCGGTAGCGGCCGGGGTGGACCTTGATGTCGGCGGCGAGATCGAGCAGCGCCAGGAACTCCTTGCGGCTGAGGTCGCCGAGGTTGATCAAATCGCCGGTGGCCAGCCGCGGTAGCCGCGGCGCCGGGACGCCGCCATAGGGCAGCGTGGCGCGCGTTGCCTGGTGGTTGCCGATGGTGGGATTGAGCAGATTGGTCTTCACAGTTTATCCTTTGCGCGCGAGGGCTTCGCGCAGGCGGCGTTCGACCAGGCCGCGGCGGCGGGCGTCTTCACAAATAACCAGAACGGTGTCGTCGCCGGCCAGCGAGCCGGCGAGCTCGGGCCAGCCCGCTGCGTCCAGCGCGGCGCCGACCGTCGCGGCCGCGCCGGCGGCGGTCTTGACCACCAGCAAATTGCCGGCCCGGCGCAGGTCGCGCACGAACTCGGCCAGGATGTGCTCGCTATGGCTGATGGTGGCCGTCGTGCCGGCGCCGGTTTCGCCGCCCGGCCCCGCCGCGTCAACCCCGCCCAGGCCGACGTAGCCGGCCGGAGTCTTCACCAACCCCAACTCCTTGAGGTCGCGCGATAGCGTGACCTGGGTGGTCTCGACCCCGGCCCGGTGCAGCGCCAGCGCCAGCTCGGCCTGCGAGCGCAGCGGACGGGCGCGCAGCAGCTTGCGGATCTGTTCGTGGCGGAAGGCTTTGCTCACGGTGAATAATTATTCGTTGCATGAATATTTAACCGCAACCCGCCGCCCCTTGTCAATGGTTGAATTGAGCGAGCGTATGATTTTGGGGTGCGCTATTGGTTCGCCCACAACACCGCGGCCACACTGCGCGAGCAGCTCGCCGTGCAAATCGTCACCGGCATTCTGAGTGGTGACCTCGAGCCCGGCGAACGCCTCCCGAGTACGCGCGAGATGGCTCGCCGGTACCGGCTGCACGCCAACACCGTCAGCGCCGGCTACCAGCAACTCGTGCGCGAGGGCTGGCTCGAGACGCGGCGCGGCAGCGGCGTTTTTGTGCGGCGGCAGGCGCCGGACACGGCCGCGCCGCCGGAGTTGGCTCTGGCTGGAAAGATGGTCGCACTCTTGCGCGAGGCAAAGGAGCGCGGCGTGCCGGCCGCCCATGTGCGGCGGATTGTCGAGCGTTGCCTCGCGCGTCAGGCGCCGAGCCGGGTGCTGGTCGTTGAGCCGCGCGAGGATTTGCGGAGCATCCTCATGTTTGAGATCGCTGCGGCGCTGGCCGGCCGGCAAATCGACGGCTGTGGCTTCGACGGCGTGCGCGAGCGCGGAATGCTGGATGGCGCCTTGGTGGTGGCGCTGGCCCGCCACGCCGCGGCGGCGCGCGGCGCCCTACCCGAAGAAACCGAGTTGCTGACCCTGCGCACGCGCTCGGTGCCCGCCGCCTTGGCCTTGCGCCTGCCGCTGCCGCCGGCGATGCTGATCGGCGTGGCCTCGCGGTGGCCGCCTTTCGTGAGGATCGCGCGCTCATTCCTGTTGGCCGCTGGCGTCGCCGACGAATGCCTCTTGTTGCGCGACGCCCGGCGGCCGCAATGGCAGCGCGGCCTCGATGCCGCCGCCGCCGTGGTTTGCGATGCGTCCATCGCCGCCACGGCCAACGGCTGGCGAGCGCTGCCTTTCCCCCTGCTGGCTCCGGAAGCGCTCGCCCCCCTGCGCCAGAGCCTCGGTCTCTGACAGCCGGGAAAGTGCCGCATGGGTCGCCTAACCGCCGCGCTGGAGCGCGAAGTCGCGGCGGGTCGGAGCGAAGAGAGCTGAGCCTCCCATTTGGGCTGTACCAACACGGTAGAATTGGAGGTATGAAGAAGACCCTCAATATTGATCCGAAGCTGCTGGCCGACGCGCGGGCGGCGTGCGGAGCGGCGACCGACACGGCTGCGGTGCGCGAGGGGCTTAAGGCCTTGATCACGCGCCGTGCCTATGAGGACTTGTTGAAGTTCACCGGCTCGGAACCCGATGCCCAGGATGTTCCGCGCCGCCGTGAGCCGCCCGTGCGGCGCGTGCGCGCCGCGACACGATGATCCTCGTCGATACGTCGATCTGGGTACGCAAACTGCGGGGCCGGCAACCTTGGGCCGATCAGATGGATGATCAAATCAGACGTTTTAACGTCGTCGGTCATCCCATGGTGTTCGGAGAATTGCTGCTCGGCAACCGGAGTGAAGGGCTTCTCGAACGCTATGCCGTCATCCCCTGGCTACCAGTGGCGTCCCATGATGGCGTCGTGGCCATGGTCCGCGCCCGCCGATTGTCGGGTATGGGTTTGGGCTGGGTGGATTCCCATCTGCTAGCGTCCAGCCTGGCGAGTGGGACGCCCCTCTGGACTGCGGACAACGCCATGGCTGAAGCCGCCCGCAGGCTGGGTATCTCTTGGGCGGCTGATTATTAACATTGCGCTGCGACGAGAAGAATTTCGCGGGTGTCGCCTTGGCGGCGGGTGGCGCGCACGCGATCGAGATACTCCAGTAGCGGAATGGCGTGCTTGCGGGTGAGGCCGGTCCAATCCTTGAATTCAGTCACAGTGAATCGCGAATGCGTCGCGCGCTGCTGCGCCAGGCGCTGATGCAGCGCCTCAACCGCTTGACGATGGACGAACAGGCCGGGCTGACATTCAATCAGCGCCCCCTCTCGCGCGAGCGATGCGACGATGCCGCGAGCGCGCGAAAAATCGTCGGCGAAGTTGGCGAGAGCCGCCGGCAGCGCCGCGACGGCCAAGCCCGCGGTGCGGAAATGATCCTCAATTGTTTGCCGCAGCGCCGCCGTCCCCTCGGCGGGCGCGGCGTGGTGGCTGGCGAGTGCGACGAATCCGGCCAATCCGGCGCGCAGGATGCCCGCGGCGGTAAGTCGTTCCACAGCGATTGCGATCCAGTGTGCCGGCAACAAGGGATCGAGCGACTCGATCGCGGCGCCCGCCTCGCTGGGTTGCGCGGCATGAAACTCCGCCAGTGCGGCTTGAATCCGAGCCTCCGCCGCCGCCATGGCGCGCCCCAGCATCACCGCCTCAGGGCGGCGGCACAGCACGACCTCGCCACCGGCGGCGCGCGCTGCCAGCCACGCGCGCAGGTCGTCCGCTCGTTGCCCCAGCGCAACCGCCAGTTCGGCGAGCAACAGGCCCGCGCTGCCGGCCCGCTCAAGTCGGATAAAAAGCGCCTCGTCAGGATCCGCCGCCCCCAGCTTGTGCAACGTGGCGGCGACCGCGCCAAAGCTCGCCGTGCGGTGCGCCGGCGCATGCGCGTCCACCACCACGCCGCCTCCGATTGTTACCGGCGGTGAAAGCTGCCGCAGTATGAATCTGTCACCCGGAGCGGCCGCCACCGGCTGCTGCAACCGCAGCTGGGCGGCGCGCCCGTCCCGTTCCAGACGAACGACAGTGGCGATTCGTTCCGCCGATTGCCAGTGTAAGGCCGCCCGGTCGCGTGCCTTGAGCCGCGCCTCGGGCAGCAAATCGAGAAGCACGTCCAGATGCAGGCTCGCGCGGTACACGCCTGGCTCCGCCAGGACATCGCCGCGGCATAGATCGCCGGCCTCGGCACCGGCCACGTTGACGGCCACCCGCGCGCCGGCGTGCGCCTCCGGCAGGCTCTCGCCATGGGCTTGCAATCCCCGAATGCGCAGGCGCCGGTCGCTGCCGGCCAAATCCAACTCGTCGCCGGCTCGCAGCGTCCCCTGCGCTAGAGTGCCGGTCACGACCGTGCCAAACCCGGGCATGGAAAAGGAACGATCAATCGGCAGCCGCGCCGGGCCGCGGTCATCGCGCTCCCGAGCCCGTGAGGCGGCCAGCCACAAGGCCTTCCGCAAGGCGTCCAGTCCGGCGCCGTCGCGCACGCTGACCTCAACCACCGGCCAGCCAGGCAGCACCTCCTCCGCGCCCCGCCGCGCCCTCTGGCGCCGCTCGGAATCGGCGAGATCGCATTTGCTCAGCGCCACCACACCCCTCTGCAATCCCAGCAGCCGAAGTATCGCGGCATGCTCCACCGTCTGTGGCTGCACGCCCGCATCCGCCGCCAGGACGAAGAGAACCACATCCACGCCCGCCGCGCCCGCCAGCATGGTGCGGATAAAACGTTCGTGGCCGGGCACATCAACCACGCCGCATTCGAACACTGCGCCCTCTTGCTCGAGCCGGAGATGCCCGAACCCCAAGTCGAGTGTCATGCCGCGCCGGCGTTCCTCCGCCAGGCGGTCGGGGTGCACACCGGTCAACGCCTCAACCAACGCGCTCTTGCCGTGGTCAACATGTCCGGCGGTGCCAATCGTCAGGCGCCCCATTACTTTTTAAAGAGGGAATCGAACTGATCACGAACACTGGCGCCGGCGGCGGGTCCCCTCTCCCCCTGCCTGTCGGCGCCGGAAAAATAGTCGCAGTAATTATTACGGTCTTTCGTTCGCACCCACTCGGCCATGACCTCGAGACATTGGTTGTGGGCATTGCGGTCGAAGTGCCTGCAGTTGTGGCAGGTGTGCAGATCGCTCTCGCAGTGCGGACAAACATCCCGCGAGTACACTTTCTGCCCCGATGCCAACGCGATCGCCTTGCCGCATTGCCCACAGGTCATTCACATATTATGCGGCCGAAGGACGAGGTGCCGCTGGCCGCCGCAACGCCATGCCGCCGCCGCCCACCGCGCCGCCCAACAGTGCGCATCCCAGGCCAATGAGCGCTATCCAGAAAATGCCCCAGCTCAACGAGGCGCCTCCCTTCTTCACCCCCGTGGCGGCCGTGCTGGCCACGCCCGATGTCGCGCCGCTAACCGGCGCCAGCGCCGAGTTGGCGCGCGCGGTTGAAATGTTGGCGTCGTTGGCTAGCGTATTGGCCGCTCCGCTGCGGTCGCCCGCGGCGAGCTGGCCGGCGATCGTCGTCGCCTGGGCTTGCGTCACGTTGATGCCACTGCTTTGCAACTGGCCTTGCAGCGCGGTTGCAGTGGTGTTCACCGCCGTTCCCAAGCCGGATCCCGCAATGCCGCCGGCGGCGCTCACGGCGGTCCCGGCCACCCATCCGACCAGGAGCAATGTCGTGAGCAGCACCATGCCCCACAGAGTGATGCCGCGCATCATGCCGTGCCGCTTCGAGGTGCGCGGTGTGCGCCCCGCCACCCAGGCGCCGAAGAATAGCGAGATCAAAACGACGATCACCGACCACACCGCGACGCCGCCGCCCGCGCCCGACCAGGAACTCGCCTGCATCGGATTGAGGGAGGAAAAGCCAACGCCGAAGACAAACGAGGTCAATAGAATCGCCAGTCCGGCGAAGGTCATGTACCCCGTCCATACGCCGTTCCACTCCATATGGCGCGGCACTTCCGCGCCCGCCAGCCCGGCGCGATTGACGGGCGCTTCCCGGTCCAATTGGCGTCGAACATAGAGCCTGCGGTCAATACTGCGAACTGTACTCATTGCACCCTCCTTTTTGGGTTCACAAACTTCTATTTCAATGTGATGCAAATGTGAACTTTCGAATCAGCATGGAAGCAGGCTCCCGCTCAGGCGGGAACGAAGACGTAGTGGCCGCCGCTTAACTCAACGTATCCCCACGCGTGCTCCGGATCGTGGGTGAAGACGATCAGCCACCGTTCGCGCGCCGCCTGCTCCAGGATCCTATGCTTGTTGGCGATCGTCTCCAGCGGAAATAGATCGAAGGCCATGAGCCAAGTCGGCTTAAGGTGCCAATGAGTTGGCATCAGATCGGAAATATAGCAAGCCGTTTCGCCGCCGGAGCGCACTAAAATCGCCTGCATGCCGCGCGTATGGCCGGCCAGACGCATTACCGAAATGCCGGGGAGCAGTTCGCCATCACCGGTGAGAAGCCGCATTTGGCCGGAGGCGACGAGTGGATCATAGTTATCGGTTAGATAACTAACCCGGTCACGCTCATGCTGCAATCGAGCGTGTTCCCATTCCTCGCGCTGGACGTGGTAGGTCGCCTCTGGAAACGTTGCCACCACCTGGCCGTCGGCGTCGCGCACCGTGTTCCAGCCGCAATGGTCATAGTGCAAGTGTGAATTGACCACGAGGTTCACGGCTTCGGGCCTAAACCCGGACGCGGCGAAACGCTCGAGATAATCACGCCTCGGGTCGAGGCCGGCGTTGGCGATCTGCTTTTCATCAAGCTTATTGCCGCAACCGGTTTCAATCACGATAAGACGGCCATGGAGCTCGATGATGAGCGAGTTCAAGCTGCAGCGCACGCGGTTCAACTCGTCGGCCGGAGCTTGGCGGGACCAGAGTGTTTTTGGAACCACTCCGAACGCCGCGCCCCCATCAAGAAAATAGGTGCGGTCGGTAATAATTGTGAGGCGCGCCTCGCCCAGTTTCCGGCTTATGCCGTCTATGCTCTGTGAGCCTTCTTTTCCTTTTGCCGTTGGTGCCATCCATATAGAATAACGACCACGGCCACCGCGATGATCGCCAGGTCTGCGTGTCCCGCTAAACGCACGAGCCGGCGCCAGTGAGCGCCCAGAAACCATCCGGCACTGGCGAGGGTTGCGACCCAGGCCACCGCGCCAATGGCGTTAAACGTTAGAAAACGGCGCCAGGACATGTGGCACAACCCGGCCAAAGGAGCCGCCAGGACCCGGATACCGGCTATGAAACGCGAGAAAACTATCGTCACTGAGCCGTGTCGTTCGAAGAACGCCTCCGCCGACGCCACGCGCCTGGGCGCGAGAGTGAAGACCCGCCGCAGCCATGGGCTCGCCCAACGGCCGGCCGCGTATCCGATGGCTTGGCCCGCGAAGGAAGCGGTGCTGCCGGTCGCGATCAGCGCCGGTAGTCCGAACAAACCATCCACCCGCATCTGGTAACCCGCATACAACAGCGCCAGCTCACCCGGCAACGGTACGCCGAAATTTTCAATCAATATCAGAACGAAGACCGCGGCCAGCCCGTAATGCGCGAAAAACGCCTGGAAGTGGGTGAACGCCGTGCTCATGTTAGTGGGAAAGCAGAAAGGGAAGCATAGCGCGATTACAGGCGGCGGGGTCCTCTTGAAAAGGAAGGTGGCCGAGGCCGCGCAGCAACCGCAGCTCGGCCCGCGGCAGCGCACCGGCCAGCGCCATGGCCGAGGCCGCGGGAACCACGCGGTCGCGTTCTCCCCAGAGAAGCAGCGTGGGCGTCTCGATGCCGGGCAGGCGCATCCCAAGATCGGCCAGGTCTGCTTGGTACTGTCGGGCGTACGCGGCAATGCCGCGCCCGGTGGATTTCAATTGCAGGGCGCTGCGGTAGACATTGATGGCGTCATCGGTAACGCGCCCGGGGTCCCCAAAGCTAGGCTCCAGTAGCGCGCGATAGGCGCCGCGCGGAAGGTGGCGGCCGAGCGGTGCGATCAGCCGCGTCACCGGCGGACGCAGCAGCCAGCGCTGGCGGCGGTTCGGAACCCAGAACGGATGCACCGGAGCGATCAGCACCATCGCGCGCAAGTGCTGGCGCAATCGGGCGCGGATGGCGGCATCGGCCGCGAAGCGCAGCGCCACCGCCCCCGCCCATGAGGAGGCAATGATCGCAAACGTTTCCTCGCCACCGGTTGCCGGCGTCGTTTCAATCCGTTCCGCCAGCCAGCGCGCCAGGCCGGCAAAATCTGCCGGGGCAATGGCGGGCTCCCGGCTAATGCCGGGCAGGTCGAGCGCGGTCAGGGGAAATTGTTCACCGAGTTCGCCCGCGCACGCCCGCCACTGCGCCGAGGAACCCAGCAATCCGTGCAGCAGGAATAGTCGCGGCGTCACGCTCCTGCCGCCGGCAATCGCACCCTGACCGTGGTGCCCGCGCCGGGAGCGCTCTCGATGGCAATATTGCCGCCGTAGGCGCGCACGATGCTGCGCGCGATGGCCAAGCCCAAACCGAAGCCGGGCACGCGGCTGTCCTGGCCCCGGCGAAAGCGGTCAAATACGTGCGGCAGATCTTCGGCGGTGATGCCGGAGCCGGCGTCGCGGATGGCGATTTCACGCTCCCCGCCATGCACTTCGCCATGAAGTTCGATCGTGGCCCCCGGCGGACTGTGTTGCACCGCGTTTTCCAGCAGGTTGAGCCACACCAGTTCCAGGTCGTCGCCATCGGCGGAGACCCGCGAAAATTCCCCGCTCGAGCGTACCTCGACCTGGCGCGACCGGGCCAGCGGACCAACGCGTTCGATCGCCGCCTGACAGTTGGCTTCCAGTTCGACCTCGGGCGCGCGCCGCGGCCGATCGTCGTCGGCGGCCTGCTCGATGCGCGCCAGGCGCAGCATGCGTTGCAAGAGCTGTTCCAGCCGTTCGACATCGAGGAGCGACGCCTGCGCCGACGACTCATACTCGGCGGCGTCGCGTGGTCGCTGCAACAGCGACTGCAAGCTCGACTTCAAGATCGCCACCGGCGTCTTCAGATGGTGCGCGGCGTCGGCCATGAAGTCGCGCTGCTGCTGGTAGCTGTGGTGCAGGCGCTCGAGCATCAGGTTGAGCGCTTGGATCAGGGGTATCAGTTCGGTTGTGGCGGCCGTGCGCGGACCGGGGCTGAAGTCCCAGTTGTGCGGCGATATGCCCGCCGCCTGGCGAGCCAGCTCGCGCAGCGGATCAAGTTCACGGCGCACCGCCATGCCCGTGAACAGAGCGGCCAGGCCGAGCAGCACCAGGCTGGTGCCCCCGATGGCGAAGCCGGCGGCCGCAACCTCCTCATCCATGTCGAAGGGCGGCGCCGCGTAGTAGACCGTGAGCCGCTGCTGGGGCATGGGCGGCGGTTCTTCCGTGTCCAGTACCGGTAGATCGGTGGCCACAATGCCGCGGTACGCGACACCGTTGTAAGTGAAATGCCAAAGTCGCTGGCCCTCCCCGGAAGGCGCCGGCAACGTTACATCGCCCGGAAAGCTGGATGCGACGATCGCCCCGTTGCGGCTCCGCACCTGGTAGAACGCGGGATGCCGCCGGCTGCGCGCCGGCGGTAGCAGGCTGGCGTCGAAGAGCAACGGTGCGCCGCTCGATTCCGGATAGCGCACCAGCGCCGCCACGCTCATCATGCGCCCGCGAAGCTCGCTGTCAAAGGCGCGCCGGAGCTGGCCTCGCGTGAATATAATGCCGGCCCACACCAGTCCTGCCGCCAGCAAGAGCTGCGATAGCACCACGATGGCGACTAGGCGAAGGGTCAGCGAGCGGCGCATGTTTATTTGGCCGCGCCCGCCCTGTTCTCGGGTGGCCGCAGAACGTAGCCCTGGCCGCGCAGGGTGTGGATGAGTTTGTCCGGGAACGGATCGTCCAGCTTGCGCCGCAGGCCGGAGATATAGACCTCGATCACATTGCTGAATTTCTCCCAGTTGTAGTCGTAAAGGTGTTCGAGCAGCTCGGTTTTCGAGATCACCGCCCGGGGCCGGTGCGCCAGGTATTCCAGCACACGGTACTCCATCGGCGCGAGCGTGATATCACGGCCCCCGCGGCGCACCCGGCGCTCGACTGTGTTGACCTCCAAATCGCCGGCCCGCAGCACCGGCGACGACTGCCCTTTGCCGCGCCGGATCAGGGCTTTGGCTCGAGCCAGAAACTCGCCCAGATCGAAGGGCTTGGCCACGTAATCGTCGGCCCCGGCATTGAGCAGCTCAACCACGGATTCTTTCTCGTCGCGGGCGCTGAGTACCAGCACCGGCGTGCGCCGTCCCTGGGCGCGATGACGCCGCAAGACCTCCAGCCCGCCCAGGCGGGGCAGCATGAGGTCGAGCACGATCAGGTCGTAGCCCGAACCTTCATCGGCCAGAAACAGCCCCTGCTCGCCGTCCCCGGCAACGTCCACGGCATAGCCCGCGTTCTCGCGCAGGCCGCGCGCTATGTTGGCCGCCAGCCTGGGTTCGTCTTCCACAACGAGGACGCGCATATCTAAAAAATGTTCAGATGAACGGTCAGATATTTTTTCGGATTCGCCTTGATCGCCTGCAATAGGGATTGGGTGGCCTTGGTGACATCGTTCAAGTTGTTGTACAGCGCCGGATCGTGCAACAGCATGCCCGCGCTTCCCTTGCCCGCCTGTAGGTCGGTCACCACCGCATCCAGCCGCTCGAGCGAGTCCTTCAGCTTCGAACTGGTGGGCGAGTTCGTCAAGAGCGCTCCAATCGCGCCCTGGCCTGAATTCAAGCCATCGATGGTCTGCTTGAGGCTGGCTATCAGCTGGTTGGCGTTGTTGTAGAGCGACGGGTCGTTGATCAGTTTCGCCGCTGAGCCGGAGCCATGCTGGACCTGGTTGACCAACTCGTTCACATTGTCGAGCGTGGCATTGAGCTTGTTGTACAACGCGTCGTCCGTGAGCAGCTTGCCGGCGGTGCCCTTGCCTTTGTTGAGGTTGTCGGTCAACGCCTGCAAGTTTTCCGCCACCCCGTTGAAACGGTCGTAAAGCTGGTTCGAATAGAGCAGTTGGCCGACCGAGCCTTTCCCGTCCTGGATCTGGGTCAGCAAGTCCCCGATCCTGGTTTCCAATAAATTGGCATTGTCGATCACGTTATGAGTCGAAACCATCAACGTGCTGATGCCGGTGGATTCAACACCGGGCAGCACGGTTCCGTCCACCGCCGGCGGGAACGAGGGAGAGCCACTGGAGATGTTGACCAACGTTTCGCCGAGCGGGCCGGCGGTGCCCAATTCGACTTTTGAGTCGGTGCGCAGCCAGCGCTCATGGTCCTTGGACACCTCCATTTCCACCTCGACCGGCTGTTTCGGATCGGGCGGATGATTGGACAACCGTATGTGGGTCACATTGCCGATCGCCACGCCTTCCAAATTCACGTTTGCGCCCGGCCGCATGCCGCCCGCGTCCGAGACATAGGTGATCAAGTGCAGCTTGTGGCGAAACCACGAATAATCGCCCGTCATGGCGAATATGGCGAACACCAGGACGATGGCGGCGACGGCCACCAGCGTGCCCACCTTGAGCTGCGACCACTTTAAATCGGCGCGTCCGGGCATGTGCTTAGGATACAGGAACGCAGCCGCTTCGGAAGCAACAGCCGCGACAACAATATATAGAGGCAGTAACACTCAATGGCAAACGGCGGAAAACCCACGAAACCCGGAATAGGCATCGCGAAAATTCGGTACCTATGCAATATCGGGAAAACATACTGCCAGCGCGCTGTGGCCCAGTAATTCCAGAATTCCCAAAAAAATCCACATACGCCGCCGGCCGCCAGCAGCGCCACCGCCGCGCCGGGCTCGCCCTGCTCGAGCCCGGCCAGGAGTGACGGCCAGCCCAACATTCGATGCACCGGATCGAGAGTGAATATGAAACCAGCCCACACCAGGGCGAAAAGATAAGGCGCCCAGCTCAGCGGCGCGATCAGCGGAATTGCAAGGCAGGCCGCGCCGGCGGCAATGATTGTGCCTCCTCCTCTAGGCCGCCATGGCCGGCAGCGCAGCTTTGACGCCCAGGCCGCGTGCACCAGTTCGGCGGTTTCCAAAATGCCGGGCGTGATCGTGGCAAAGGCCCAGGTCGAACCCAACCCCAATTGCCAAAATTCATTCGGGATGCCGACGTAGGTCCAGTTGGCGAGGCGCAGGTTGTAGGCCTCGAAAATAATCCAGCTCACCACTGAGAGCGAGGCCATGGCCACAAACCGGCTGCCATGGTGCAGCAGCGAATCCCCCCGGCGCCGAAAGACCGCCGCATCCACGGCAACGATATAGGCGCTCCAAATCAGCGCGGTGAAGTAGGCCGCGACCACCGGCACGCGCAGCGCCAGCATGGCTTCGAGCGCCAGGCACGCCCCCAGTCCCCACCATCCGTATCGCGGGAAGGCACGATCGCCGCCGCGCGCCAGCATGACGAGCCACGCGAACGAACTCAATGCCAGTACGACGCCCACCCCGATCAGCACCAGACTATAGTACTGTTCCAAGGTGTTCGGCCGAGTCGTCATCCCGCCTCCGTATGATTTCGAGCTCTCCTGCCGGGACGAGGGCGCCTTCTGGAAAGGGCGCGAATACGATCGGCTGGTCCGCTGGTTTGGCGGTCCGCCGCGCCGATTGCGGTTGAAGAGCGCCGGCGTTGTCGAGCGTCCTCTGATCGAGTGGCGGCTGGAAGGAATGGCCCCTGGAATCGCCGCGAACGCCGACGTGAGCGCGCGTGTCCACGCTCTGCTGGGCGGCGCTGACGATCTCGCCGCCTGTTACGCGGCCTTTGAACGTGACCCGGTATTGGCCGCTCTCGGCAGGCAGCTCTACGGCTTGCGCCTGTTACGCGCGCCCTCGGTGGCGGACGCGCTTTTCGAGCGCCACCCGAATCTTTCCTCCATTGCCCGCGCCGAGGCGGCAGGCGAACTCACCTCCGATGCGTTGCATACACTCGGCGCGGAAAAAGCATGCCTGAGGCTGATGAGTTTGCCCGGCGTCGGCCGTCAGGCCGCCGAAGCCGTACTGTTGCACGGCCTTGGCTACACCGATGCGCTGCCCGCCGACGACATCCGCCTGCGGCGCAGCGTCGAACACTTGTATGCGCTGCGCGCTCCGGTGACGGCGCTGGCCTTGCGCCGCCGTTGGCGCCCGCTCGCGCCCTGGCGTGGCTACGCCGCTCTTTATGCCATGCGCGCGCCGCGGCGGTAGAATGCCCTAAAATTATCCATGCCTCGCGAAACGCTCTTCCGTTCCGTCTTGGACTCACCCATCGGTCCGCTGACCCTGATCGTCTCCGAGCGCGGCGTGCGCAAAATCCACTATGGGCGTTTGCCGGCTGAGGAAGGCATGATCGATTCGCCGGCTCAAACACGCCCTCTCGTCCGCCAACTCGAGGAATACTTCAAACGCCGTCGCCGCGATTTCGACCTCCCGCTCGATCGTGCCGGCACGCCATTTCAGATGCGGGTGTGGAATGCGGTGCGGGAGATCCCCTACGGCAAGACGGCCAGCTACGGTGATGTGGCCCGCACCATCGGCTGCAACGGATCGCGCCCCATCGGCGGCGCGAATAAACGCAATCCCATCCCGATTCTCGTGCCCTGCCATCGCGTCATCGCGGCTGACGGATCCATCGGCGGCTACAGCGGCGGCGCGTGCGGCGGCATCGAAATCAAGACACGTTTGCTCGCGCTGGAAAAATAAAGTTTGCTAAAGTCCAGCCTTGTGCGCTAGACTGAACGTGTAGTCAATTGACTGACCGGTCAGTTTTTATCGCTTATGAGCGGCGTGGAAGGCAAAACTCGGCGACAGGCGTTAACCGAATTCCGTGAGGCCGAAATTCTTCAGGCGGCCCGTAAGGTATTTGCCGAGCACGGCTTTGCTGCGGCAACGGTGGATCTGATCGCGACCGAAGCGGGTGTGGCCAAAGGCACTCTCTACCTGTATTACTCGAGCAAAGACGACATTTTCTGGAAAGCTCTTAGCGCCCGATTCAAGGAGATGTTCGAGCGCACATGCCGCGAAGTGGAGGCGACTCACGGCGCTCGGGCCAAGTTGCGGGTGGCCCTAAAGGTGCGCTTTGATTTTTTGCGCTCCGACGAACAGTTCTTGCGCATGTACCTGACCGAATTCGGCCAGATGTGTGGCCAGCCCGCGCCCCATCAAGTGCCGATGCGGGAGCTATATCAGCAAGCGGCTCGGTATTTCGCCGACGTACTCGAGGAGGGCATGCGCAACGGCGAACTGCGCCAGGTGCCAAGCTTGGAAACCGCAATGGCGCTGATGGAGCTCACCAAGGCGGTGTTCGCTATGCGATTCGCCGGTATCGCGGGTCAGAGCGCCGATTTTGACGCCGAACGGTTTGTGTTTGACCTTTTCTGGAGTGGGGTGAAGAGTTCGGAGGAAACCCGTTCATGAAGAGTTTGATTTTGATTGTGGCAATGGGTGCTGTGGGGGCTGCGCAGGGCCTGCCGCCGGCCCAGGCGACGCGCCCCGGGCCGGTGGCGCCGCTCACGAATCCGGCGAATGCCGCGACGCTTCAGGGTGGTGTGGCACCGGCGCCGGCCACCGGAACCAACATCACGTTGACTCTGAATGACGCCATCGAGCGAGGGTTGCGCAACAACTTGGCGGCGCTGCTCTCCGCCAGCTCAACCGAGCAGGCGCGGGCGCAGCGTATGACCGCCCTGGCGGCGCTCCTGCCGCGAGTGGATGCCTCAGCGGGGGAGGTGCGGCAAAAGATCAATCTTGCGGCCTTCGGCTTCAGCTTTCCTGGTCTCTCTCCTATCGTTGGGCCATTTGATGTTTTCCAGGCCAGCGCCGCGGCCAATGTCCCGGTGCTCGATTTGTCCGCGCTCCAGAGCGCGCGGGCGGCCCGCGGCTTCGAAGCCGCCGCGCACGATGACTTGCAATCCACCCGTGAAATGGTCGTGCTCGCGGTGGCCAACCAGTATTTGCTCAGCGTCGCCGACCAAAGCCGGGTCACGGCGGCGCAAGCTGAGCTGACCGCCGCCGAAACTGCTTTGCAACAGGCGCAGGACATGCTCAAGGCGGGAACCGTCGGCGCCCTGGCCGCGGTGCGCGCGCAAGTGCAGCGCGACCGCCAGCGCCAGCTCCTGACCGCGCAGCAGAATGCGCTGGCCAAGCAGCGCCTGCAACTGGCGCGCGCGATTGGATTGTCGCCCGAGCAGGAGTTCACTCTGGCGTCGCCTTTGCCTTACGCCCCGCTCACGCCGCCGGAACTGTCGAGCGCGGTGAGCCAGGCGTTGGCGGCCCGCGCCGACTACAGGAGCGCCCAGGCTCAGGCCCGCGCGGCGCAATTTCTGGTCGCTGCCGCGCGCGACCAGCAATTGCCCACGCTCGCGCTTAACGGCAACTACGGCAATATCGGCCACGAGATCGATTCCAATCGCCCCATTTATTCGGTTGGCATTACCGCGCAACTGCCGGTTTTCGCCGGTGGATTGTATAAGGCGGATCGCATCCGCGCCGAAGCGCATTTGCGCGACGCCAACAACCGGGTAGCTGATCTGCGCGCCCAAATTGACTTGCAGGTCCGCTCTGCGCTCCTCGATCTCGACAGCAACCGTTCCCAGGTGCAAGTGGCGCAGGATGCCAAGAGCCTCGCCGACCAGGAGCTGACTCTGGCTCAGGATCGTTTCCGCGCCGGAGTCGCCGACAACCTCGAGGTGGTGCAGGCGCAGCAATCGGTCGCCGACGCCGATGAGTCGTATATCGCCAGCGTTTACGCCTACAATCTCGCCAAAGCCATGCTGGCCCAGGCGCTGGGGGTTGCGGTAAGCGGTTATCAGCAGTATTTGCCCATGCAATAAAAAGGACGGAGCAGCAGCAATGGAAACCATGGAACAGACGGAGAAGAAAAACCGGACCGCGGCCCCGCGCCCTAAGCGCGGAAAGCTGATTCTCGGGGTGGCCGCCGTATTGCTGATCGGCGCCGTCGCATTTTACCTGTACTACCACAACCGCGAATCCACCGACGATGCCCAGATCCAGGGCCACGTCGAGGCGGTTGCGCCGCGCGTGGCCGGCACCGTGGTCGAGGTTGATGTGACCGACAACCAAAGCGTCAAGGCTGGCCAGGTGCTGTTCCGGCTGGACGACCGCGACTACCGCGCGGCGTTGCAGCAGGCCCAGGCCAACTTGCTCGCCGCCCAGGCGCAGGCCAAGGCTTCGGCCAGCGACGTGCCCATTACCGCCGCGTCGAGCGGTGGCAACCTGAGCGGCGCGCAAGCTGGACTTCAGGAGGCGCAAGCGTCGGAAAGCCTCGCCAACCGCCAGCTCGATGTCGCCCGCGCCGACTATGCCGCCGCGCAAGCCGCCGTGGCGCAGGCGCAGGCCAACGCCCAGAATGCTTCCGACAACGAGCAGCGCTACCGCCAGTTGGTGGCGAAACAGGAAGTCAGCCAAATGCAGTACGACCAGATCGCCACCGCGGCGAAATCCGCGGCGGCGCAGGTGCAGGCCGCCCAGGCCAACGCCACCGCCGCCCAGCAGCGCATCGCCAGCGCCACCGCAGGCGCGCAGGTCGCGCAGAGCAAGATCGCCCAGGCCGCCGCCGCTGTGCGCTCGGCTGCCAGCGCCCCCCAGCAATTGGCGGTCAGCCGTTCGCAGGAGCAGTTGGCGCAAGCCAAGGTCGCCCAGGCGCAGGCCGCCGTGGCCGAAGCCCAGCTCAATCTCGATTTCACCGTCATCACCGCCCCCTCCGACGGACAGGTCGGGGACAAGCACGTCGAGCTGGGCCAGCGTTTCGCCCCCGGCGAAACCGCGCTGGTGGTGGTGCCCATCAACGACGTCTGGGTAATCGCCAATTTCAAGGAAACGCAATTGAAGTTAATGCGCGCTGGGCAGCGTGCCGATATATCGGTCGACGCCTTCGGCCAGTCGCTGCACGCCACCGTGAACTCGGTGGGCGCGGGCACCGGCTCCGTGTTCAGCCTGTTGCCGCCCGAGAACGCCACCGGCAACTACGTCAAGGTGGTGCAGCGCGTCCCGGTCAAGCTGGTTTTCGAGCCCGGGCAGGACCTGACCCGGCTGCGTCCTGGCATGTCGGTCGAAGCAACCGTATTTACCAAGTAGCGTGGAAAACGAAGAACCATTAATAAACCCGTGGATCATCGCGATCACGGTGATGTTGAGCACCTTTCTCGAGGTGCTCGATACGTCGGTGGTCAACGTCAGCTTGCCGCACATTGCCGGCAGCCTGTCGGCGACGATCGACGAGGCGACCTGGGTGCTCACCTCGTACCTGGTGGCCAACGCCATCGTGCTGCCGATCACTGGTTGGCTCGCCAACCAGTTCGGACGCAAACGCCTGTTGATCACCGCCGTCACCGGTTTCACCGCCGCCAGCCTGCTCTGCGGCATCGCCCCGACCCTGCCGCTGCTGGTGTTATTCCGCATCATGCAGGGAGCGGCCGGTGGCGCCTTGCAGCCGATTTCGCAGGCCATCTTGCTGGAGACGTTTCCCCCCGAGCAGCGCGGCAAGGCGATGGCGTTCTGGGGCCTCGGCATTGTGGTCGCGCCCATCCTGGGTCCCACGCTGGGCGGCTATCTCACCGATGCCTACTCCTGGCGCTGGGTGTTCTACATCAACCTCCCCATCGGCATTCTCAGCATCCTGATGACCCGGACCTTCATCAAGGACCCCTCCTACATCAAGCCGCAGGGCGGCAAGATCGATTTCTGGGGCTTCGGCATGTTGGCCGTCGGCATCAGCGCGCTCCAGATCGTGCTCGACAAGGGGCAGGAGGCGGATTGGTTTGGCTCGAACTACATCGTCGTGCTCTGCGTCATCACGCTCATCGCGCTGACGGCGTTTGTGGTGCGCGAACTGCGGGTCAAGGATCCGATCGTGCACTTGCGGGTATTCAAGAGCCGCACCTACGCCACCGGCGTGTTTCTGATGACCCTGCTGGGCTTCGTGCTCTATGGCAGCCTGGTCCTGCTGCCGATTTTCCTGCAAACTCTGCTCGGCTACTCCGCCGTTTCAGCCGGATTGTGGACCAGCCCGCGCGGCATCGGCGCGATTATTTTCATGCCCATCACCGGGCTGCTTCTCAGCCGCAAGTGGGATCCGCGCATCCTGCTCGCCTTGGGCCTGTTGACCGGCTCCTGGAGCCTGCTGGCGTTCTCGCACTTTAATTTGAGCTCGGGAACTTGGGATATCTTCTGGCCGCAGGTGATTCAAGGCGCGGCCATGGCCTTCATCTTTGTGCCGCTGACCACGGTGACGATGGATCCGGTTTCCAACGCCGAGATGGGCAACGCCACCAGTTTGTTCAACCTCATGCGCAACCTCGGCGCCAGCGCCGGGATTTCCTCGGTGACGACGCTGATCGCGCGGCGCGGCCAATTCCACCAGAACCGCTTGGTGGCGCACCTCACCCCGGCCAATCCGGCTTATCGCAATATGCTGAATGCGCTCACCGGCGCCTTCATGCGCAGCGGCTCCGATGCCGCCACCGCCGGCCATCAGGCGCTTGGCGCTGTGTATGGAATGTTGCAGCAGCAGTCCACCCTGCTTAGCTTCGTCGAGGTCTTCTTCCTCCTGGCCGCCATTTTCTTCTTCATGACGCCATTGGTGCTACTGATGCGCCGCCCCAAGAGCACCAAGATGGTCGCCGCCCACTAGCCCGCGCGGCGCTAATTCAACCGGCTAGGCGCTCCCTAAGCGAGTAGCGCGGCGACAGCCGCGCGGGGCCCCGCGCCAATCAATGCGGCGCGACGCCGGATTGGGGCTCAGGGGTCCCCATTCCGGCGGCGCGCCTAAGCGGGTCGCGCGGCGACAGCCGCGCGGGGCCCCGCGCCAATCAATGCGCGAACGCGGATTGCATTTGTTCGATGATCGCTTGCGCGGCGGCGCGCGGGTCGGGCGCGTCCTTCAGCGGCCGGCCCACGACCAGATAATCGGCGCCGGCGGCGATTGCGGCTGCGGGCGTTGCCAAACGCTTCTGATCGCCCGGATCGCCGCCTTCCGGGCGAATGCCGGGCGTGATGATGAGGAACTCGCCGCCTGCCTGTTTTCGAATCGCGCTGGCTTCGAGCGGCGACGCAATGACTCCGGCGGCGCCGGCCGCCTGCGCGCGCGCGGCGCGCTTGAGTACCACGTCGTTCACAGTTCCCGCGATGCCCATGGCGCTGAGATCGCCGGCATCCATGCTGGTCAGCACCGTCACGGCCAGAATGCCGACGCTGGTCGTAGCCGCTCCCTCAACTGCCGCCCCCACCGTCGCGCCCGCTTCGTGGACGGTAAGAAACGTCGCGCCCAGAGTGCCGGCGGCGCGCGCCGCCCGCTTCACCGTCTCCGGCACGTCGTAGAGCTTCAGATCCAGGAACACCCGGTGTCCGCGCGCGACGAGCGCGACGACCGCCTCGGGACCGGCGGCGGTGAACAGCTCGAGCCCCACTTTGTAGAACGATACCAGTCCGTCAAGCCGGTCCACCAGGCGCAGCGCGGGCGCCAGCGCCGGGAGGTCGAGCGCGACGATAAGGCGTTCGCCCGCGTTCATAGTGTTAATCGAGAAAGTCGAGCTTGGGCGCGACGGGAATAATACCGGCTTGGTGGGCGCGGTTAAGCAACTCCGTGATGGCGCGCTTATCGTCGGCGCCGTAGGCCAGGGTGCGCTCGTTGACGTACATGCCGACAAATTGATCGGCCAGGTGGGTGTCCATATCGCGCGCGAACTGGTGCGCGTAGGCCAGGGCTTCGTCCCGGTGATCGAGGCCGTACTGAATCGACGCCTTCAACACCTTCGAAAGCTTGACCGCAAAGGCCTCGGGAATATCGCGCCGTACCACATTGCCGCCAAGTGGCAGCGGCAGCGAGGTTTCGTCGAGCCACCAACGGCCGAGGTCGAGCACTTTGTGCAATCCGCTCGACGAGTAAGTGAGCTGGCCTTCGTGGATGAGCAGCCCGGCCTCGACCCGGCCCTCCACAATCGCGTTAATAATGCGGTCGAAGGGCATGATCACGGTTTTAACTTCCGGCGAACAAAGTCGCAGCGCCAGCGCCGACGTGGTGCGCTCGCCGGCGATGGCGATCGTCTTGCTCAACGCCTCCTCCGTGCTCATCGGGCGCGCGGCGACGATCATCGGACCGTAACCGTAACCCACGCTGCCGCCATGGTTCAGCAGGCGGTAGCGATCCTGCAAATAGGGATACGCATGGAAGCTCACCGCCGAAACCTCAAACTCCCCCGCCAGTGCGCGCCGGTTCAAATCCTCTATATCGGAGAGAACGTGAGTGAACTTGACTCCCGGAATGCCGACTTTGTTGGTCGCCAGCGCGTAAAACATGAACGCGTCGTCGGAGTCAGGGGAATGCGCGACCTTGATTTCCTGCAGGGGCTTCTTCATACCGGGGAACAATCAATTTAGCACGTCGCGGGGGCGCGTAACAAATTTGCGGGCGATCTTGGTGTCGCGGCCCCATTCAGGCGGCTCGGGCAACATCGGCGCGGGCCTCGAAATAATCGACCATTTCGTCGAGAATGGCGTCCCGCCCATAGGTCAATTTCCAGCCCGGGAAATGGGCATGCAGCTTCCCGAGATCGGAAATGTAGCAGATGTGGTCGCCCCGCCTGGGGGTGTCCGCATAGCTGGCGCGCAGCGGATAACCGCGCGCCTCGAGGGCGGCAATCGTCTCGAGAATCGAAAGACTATTGCCGCGCCCTCCGCCGAGGTTATACACCTCGCCGGCTCGAGGCGCTCCGTGGAAATGCAGAAACAGCGCGGCCACGTCGGCGGCGTGAATCTGATCGCGCACCTGCTTGCCCTTGTAACCGTGGATCACGTACGCCTCGCCCCGCACCGCGCACCGGACAATGTAGTTCAAATAGCCATGGAGTTCGACCGCCGCGTGCTGCGGGCCGGTCAGGCAACCGCCGCGGAAAATGCCGATGGGCATGCCGAAGTAGCGGCCATACTCCTGGCACAGCACATCGGCGGCGAGCTTCGAGGCGCCGAAAAGCGAGTGCAGGCACTGGTCAATGGACATGTCTTCGCCAATACCATCGCGACCGTCGGCGTATTCGTAACGCGTCGGCGTCTCCACCAGCGCCAGGCGGTTGGGTTGGTCGCCATAGACTTTGTTGGTGCTGGTGTAGCAGAAAGGCGACTCCGGCGCGAAATCATGTGCGGCCGCCAGCAGGTTGAGGGTGGCGCCCGCATTCACGTCGAAATCCTCATACGGAATGCCGGCGGCCCGGTCGTGCGACGGCTGCGCCGCCGCATGAATGATGAAGCCGGGGCGCGTGCCACGCACCAGGTCGGCCACCGCGGCCCGGTCGCGCAGATCAAGCGCATGATGCTGGTAGCGGCGGAAGGACGAGACCAACTCCTTCACCACCGGCGCGGTCGAACCTTGCGGGCCAAAAAACCAGGCGCGTAGATCATTGTCTACCCCGACCACACGCCAGCCCTGCTGGCAGAGTGCCCTGACACAATAGGAGCCGATGAGCCCGCCGGAACCGGTGATCAACGCGACTTTCAACAGCAGAATGGATGCGCTCGCGTCCTTCCCGTGTTGCTAGTCGTTGCGCCGTCCGCGGAACAGTCCCAGAATGGCGACAAACACCGCCGATCCCACCACCGACCAAACCACAGGGAACGCCACTCCCCCAATCTGCACCACGAATACCTGGGGCAGAGTCAACTGCCGCGCGATCCACATCCCGAAAACCGCGCCGATGAAGCCCAGCACCACGGAGCCAAAACAGCCGGCGTGTGAGTATCCCCCGATGCCCGCACCAAGGGAGCCGCACACGCCGGCTATTAAAAGCAGAATTAACAGGCCGAGTAGAGTCACGCCAATATTCTACTTATTTCTGGCCGCCGCCGATGGCGGCGCCGTTGACGACCAACTCGACCCGCCGGTTCTGCTGGCGCCCCGCCGCAGTCTCATTGCTGGCCACCGGGTCGTTCTTACCGAATCCCTGGGAACCGATGGCATTGGCGTTGACCCCCTGCGCGGTCAGGAAGTCGCGTACCGCGGCGGCGCGCTGTTCTGACAACTGCTGGTTGTAGGCGTCCGTACCCGTGCTGTCGGTGTAACCATTGACCTGGATCTTCAGGTCCGGGTAGCTGAGCAGAATGCCGGCGATCTTGGCCAGCTTCACCTGCGCGCCCGGCGCCAGCGTGGCCTTGTTCAGGTCAAACAGCACGTCCGACATGCTCATGATCAGTCCCTGGGCGCTATCCCGTGTTTGCAGCACCGAGTTCAGTTGCGCCAGCAGCTTGGCGCGCGCTTCGGCGGCTTGCTGTTGTGCCGCCATAGTTTGCTGCTGTGCCTGTTGCGTGGCGGCTTCGGCCTGGGCCTGCGCGCGCTGGGCCGCTGCCGCGTTCTCCGCCGCCGCTGCGCGCGCGGCCTCCGCCTGGCGTTGCGCCGCTTCGGCGTCGGCGGTTTGCTGTTGCGCCGCCTGAGCCGCGGCTTGTGCCGCCGCTGCGGCGGCCTCGCTGGCGGCCTTCTCATTCGCCACCCGCTCTTCCTCGCGCCGCTTCAGGGTCAATAGTCGGGCGTCCTCCGCAGTCTGCACGGCTTCGCGCGCGACGGTGGCAATAGGGGTTTTGCCGGCGTTCCGAGCCAGGTAATCCTCCGATTGCTGCAACTGCGATTGCGCCTTTTCATACGTCGTTTTGGCATAATTCGAGGCGCCCACCCAGCCCGCGATGCGCACCGCGTTCTGGGCTTCATAAAAGTCCAGCGGCACTTTGGGGTCTTGCGGCAGTTCGGTGATTTGCGCTGGGTCAACATGCAGTCGGTAGGTGCCGCGATCAAGCAGTTCGTACTTGGCCTGCACCTCGGCCGTGGCGCCGACCGTTTCCGGCGTCACGAAATTTTCCATCACAACCACATCGCTCGGTCGGGTGACCGCAAAGTACGGTTCAGCGGTGACAATGAGGCCAAACTCCTGCAGGGTGGTGGTCACGTTCATCTCCGCGCTCTGGCCGCGGAGTTGCACTTCGCCCAAATTGTTGGCGCGCCCATCGGGCGTGACCGCCCACAGGACGTAAGTCAGGAACTCGGGTCCGAAGCGCTCGGCCGGGTTCACTTTTTCAACTTCGACATGAATGGCGGTCGCACCTCGCAAAATCTGCACCTCAGCCTTGCCATGCGCCAGCGGCAGCAGCGTTGTGCCACGCAGTTCAACCGGTGTCTTGCCGCCCAGGACGTGATAATTGACGGCATTGATCGTACGCCCCACAACCGTGACCTTGTAGAGCGGCACAGTGCCTTGCTGATTGGGCGCGGTGACATCCGGCCGAACAATTTGCGCTCCCAACGCAACTACGCTTAGGGCAACACTCATCGAACCGATGGCAAGATACTTAAGCATGGACTAGCTCCTTTGGACCTACGCCAAGATAGGATGCATGCCAGTGGCCATCCGTCTAAGTGATTGATTTTGGGACGGTTGACTTTTGTGCAGTGGCTAGCAATGGCACTTAGTGCGTAAAAAGTACGCGGCGCAGTGCTTCTCCGGTGAGACTGGCCGGCACCTCCGCGACTAGATCCGGCACCCCAATTAGTTGATGGCCTGAAAAAAACGCAGGCCCAGGCGCATCCCAATTGCAGCAAGCACTCCAAACGCAATCAACAGCATCGGGCCCGGGTGGGTGACGTAGGTTATGACAAGGATCACCTCAGCAAGAAGCACCAGAATTAGGGACATGCCGCGGTGGAAGCGCTCCATTGTGGACCCAACCCAGGCGTCCGGCGTGACCTCCAGGGCGCGCCCCTCGTGCGTGTCGGTGCAATCTTTCTTGAGCGCACAACTGTTGCAGACGTGGGCCTCCGCGCGATAGATTGCATGCGCGCGATGGTGATCGGCGGTGTGTCGGCGTAGGACATTCCCAGTGGGGCAGCGCCAACGGTCGAGTTCGTGTTCGTATGTGAAGCCCGCCGTCTTATACGCCTCGGAGCGGCGATGGACGCGTCGCGCGGTCCATTCGAAGGCGGCGGCGGCCCCGAGGAGCAGCAAGGCGTAGGACACTGCAAGCCAGGCGACGAGCCGCGGGCTCATCCGCGCAACTCACTAGCGGGCTTTTCAATTGCGACCCGCTCCTCGGTGAACAGCACTTCGCCTGTTGCATCCCCGTCACCAGCAGGACGCAGGCGGCGCACCGCCAGGATGCAGAGATAAAGCAGCGGCAACACGCCTCCGACGATAAAGACGACATCGCCGGGAAGCCGCATCCATTCCAGCGTTTTATTAATAGGGGAGCCCAGGAATTTTAGAGAACGCGCCGCCACGTAGCCGACCTCGACCGATTCGTAGAGCTGCGAGATTCCGAGCGGGAACAGCGTGGCAAACACCATCCAGGCCAGGCCAAGGTTGAGCGACCAAAAGCTGATTTTGGCGGCCTTGTCGGACCATCGCCGCTCCGGGATCATATAGCGAATGCAGAATAGCGCCAAGCCAACCGCCAGCATGCCGTACACCCCCATCATGGCGGCATGCGCGTGATTGGCCGTCAGGCCGGTCCCGATCTCGTAATAGGACACGATGGGCAGATTGACCAGGAATCCGAAGACGCCCGCGCCCAGGAAGTTCCAGAACCCAACCGACACCAGAAACATTACTGCCCAGAGATGCGGGAATGGTTTGCGTGACGGGCCCTCCTGACGGGCGCCGAGCTGCAGGAAACTCCAGGCCTCGAGCGTGAGGAAAGTGAGCGGAATTACTTCGGCGGCGGAAAAGAACGCGCCCAAGGCCATGTGCTCGGCGGGTTCGCCGGAGAAGTACAGGTGGTGCATCGTGCCAATGACGCCGCCCACGGAATAAAGCACCAGATCGAGATAAATCACCTGCAGCGCGACTTTCTCCCGCACTACGCCGAGCAACACGAAAACGTAGGCCACCATGATCGTGGTGAAGAGTTCGAGAAAATCCTCGACCCACAGATGGACGACCCAAAACCGCCAGAAATCGGCGGTGGTAAAATTCGAACTTGGCTGGGCAATCAGACCCACGGCGTAGAAGGCTGGCAGCGAGAGCGCGGAGAAGAAGAACAGCCAAGGCATGTTGCCCATGTGGTCGTTGGCCAGGCGGTCTTTCATGCCGCGCCACAAGATAAGCACCCAGGCGAGTAGGCCGAGGCTGAGCAGGACCTGCCAGAAGCGGCCGAGATCGAGATACTCGAAACCTTGATCGCCGAACCATTTCCACCAATTTCCCATCCAGCCCATGATGCCGGCGTACTCGCCGGCAAGGCTGCCGACCACGACCACGACCAGAGCGCCGAGCAGGCCATAGGCAAGCCAGTGCTGGCGTCGAGGCTCGCGCCCGGCAATCATGGGCGCCAGGAAGATGCCCGCGGCGAGAAACGAGACCGCCACCCAGAAGATAGCCAATTGCACGTGCCACGTGCGCACAATGTTGTACGGAAGCCAGCGCCCAAGGTCAATGCCGAAAAAGCTTGTGAGGTCGGCCCGGTAGTGTTGTGTGGCGCCGCCGAGCAACGCCTGCAGCAGGAACAGGGCCGCCATGACGAAGAAGAACCACGCCGTGGCGCGCTGCGCCGGAGTGAGATGGACTTCATCCGGCGGACGGAAGGCGATCGTGCGTTCCTCCCGACCGTGCCAGCCGAGGAAGCTCCAGCGCCCGAAGGCGCCGAATAACAGGCCGATGCCGCCCAGCAGGGCAATGAGAGAAAGCACGCTCCAAACCAGGGTGTTGGCCGTTGGAGCGTTGTCCACCAGCGGCTCGGGTGGCCAGTTGTTCGTGTAGGAATAAACCTCGTGCGGACGGTTGGCGGCAGCGGCCCAGGCCGTCCAGGCGAAGAAGGCGGTCAGATCGTGCAGGTCCGCGGGCGCGGTAATGGCGCGAGGGCGCAGGCCGTTGGCAGAACTGGGGTCGGAAAAGCTTTGGCTGTAATAGGCCTCGAGCTGTTGAAAGGCCGAGGCCTGCGCGGCCGAAAAGGTAAGCGTTTGCGCGCTCGCATCGAAACGATTGGTCTTGAAGTCGTCCACTGTGAGGCGATGGGCACGCCCCTCCTCCGCCTCGCCACCATAGACTTGCTCGACTATTTGAGCGGCGCGATTCAAATAATCAGCGGTGTAGTCGGGGCCAAGATAGGCGCCGTGTCCGAAAATCGAGCCATATTCCATCAGGCCGTTCTTAAGGAAGACTTCCTGGCCGTGGGTAATATCGGCGCCCGTGAACAGAAGCGCGCCGTTAGCTGCGATTACGCGTCTTGGAATGGGCGGTTCGGAAGTGTAGGTCTTGTACGCAAGCAGACCCATGACAAAGAAACCGAACAACACCACCACCGCGCCGGCTTGAATCCAACCCGAGGAGACCAGCAAGCTACGGCGCGTACCTGAGTTCGTGGACATGAATGACCGACCTTTCGCTTTCCTGCCTAATGCCGATCATTCTAACGGGTCACGGTGACCTTTGCACACAAAGGCGCGGGATAAATCACTAACTCAATAGTGCGGGTCCGGCGCTGAGGCCTAAGTCAATGCACATGCGGCTACGGCCGCAGTTCCGGATCGTGGGCGCTCTCCGCTTTTGGCCAAGCCAGGGTGAGCAGGAATGCGCTGTCCTCGAGCGCCTCGACATCGTGTACGATCTCGCGATCAAGCACCAAAAGGTGGCCTTCCGGCAGCTCGCAAACGCCTCCTCGAGCGAGCAGGACGCGCACGCGCCCGCTCAGGCCCTCAAGCGTAACGCGAGCCGCGGTGCGGTGTTCGGGCATCCGCGTGCCCGCGCGCATGGCTACCAGTACGACCCGCAAATCGGCGTGCTTGACCAGCGTAGTTGAACTCGGGCCAGTGGATTCGGTCCAAGCAGACTGCTTATGCAAATGGTCAATCTCAGCGGGAAGGTTAAAGCTCAGAACCGGAATGTCGAGCGTTCCGGCCAACTGCTCGTGCCCTACCGGACGCGGCGCAGGGTCGTCGTGCGAAACGGTGGCCATGCCTTATTTTAGCGCCGCTAGCTCCCATTGATGTGGGATCGAGACGCACACGGTGCGGCTCCCGCAAAAAGTACCCGTTTCAGCGCTTCTCCGGTGAGACTCGCCGGCACCTCCGCCACTAACTCCGGCACGCCTTCGGCCACCAGATAGCCGCCCCGTTCACCGCCTTCGGGGCCCAGATCAATCAGCCAATCCGCGGTCTTAATGACGTCAAGGTTGTGCTCGATAATCAGGATGGTATTGCCCAACTCGACCAATACCTGCAGCACGGCCAGAAGGTGTTTGACGTCCTCAAAATGCAGGCCGGTGGTGGGTTCGTCAAGCAGGTAAATCGTCTTGCCGGTTTGGCGCTTGCTCAGCTCCTTGGCCAATTTAATCCGCTGCGCTTCGCCGCCCGAGAGCGTGGTCGCCGATTGCCCCAGGTGAACGTAGCCCAGTCCCACCTGGTTCAGCGTCGCCAGCTTCTGGCGAATTTTTGGGACATTCTCAAAAAGTGCCAGCGCTTCCTCGACGGTCGCCTCCAGCACGTCGGCGATCGAGTGCTCGCGATAGCGTACGGCCAGCGTCTCCTGGTTATAGCGCCGTCCACGGCACACCTCGCAGCGAACGTAGACGTCGGGCAGAAAATTCATTTCAATGCGGCGCTGGCCGTCGCCCTGGCACGCCTCACAACGCCCCCCGCGCACGTTGAAGCTGAAGCGCCCTGCTTTATACCCGCGCGCCCGCGACTCGGGCAGCATGGCAAAGAGGTCGCGAATCGGCGTGAACAATCCGGTATAGGTGGCGGGGTTGGAACGCGGCGTGCGCCCGATCGGGTCCTGGTCAATGCGGATGACCTTATCGAAAAATTCCGTGCCGGTGATGCGGTCGTGCTCTGCCGGTTTGGTCAGCGAGCGGTAATAGCGCGCGGCAAGCGCCGGGTAGAGAATGTCGTTGACCAGCGTGCTCTTGCCCGCCCCCGAAATTCCGGTGAGCACGGTGAGCAGTCCAGCGGGGATGAACACATCAATATTCTTGAGGTTGTGCGCGCGCGCTCCGTGGATCGTGAGCCCGTGTCCCATTCGCGCCGCGCGCCGTTGTGCGGGAACCGCAATCGAAGCGCGACCGCTAAGGTAGGCGCCGGTGAGCGAGCCGGGCGTGGCGGCCACCTCGGCCGGCGTTCCCTCGGCCACAATTTCACCCCCGAAGCGCCCGGCGCCAGGGCCGAGGTCGAGCACATGGTCGGCGCGTTCGATCGTCTCCCGGTCGTGCTCGACCACTAGCACTGTATTGCCCAGGTCACGCAACCGGAACAACGATGCCAGCAGCCTGTCGTTGTCGCGCGGATGCAGCCCGATCGAAGGTTCGTCCAGCACATACAGAACACCCCGCAGGCGCGAGCCGATTTGGCTGGCGAGGCGGATGCGCTGGGCTTCGCCCCCGGAGAGCGTGGCGGCCCCCCGATCCAGGCTTAAGTAGGCGAGCCCGACTTCGAGCAGAAAACCGAGCCGTTCGCGCACCTCGGCGACCAGGCGTCCCGCAATCTGCCGCTGGCGGGGGTTGAGCGCGAGCTCGCGCGTCAGCGCATCCATGGCGGCGGCGGCGGCTTCGAGCGAAAGCGCGGTGAACGCGGCGATCGAGCGGCCGCCCACCTGCACAGCGAGACTTTCAGGGCGCAAGCGCTGGCCCTGACACGACGTGCAAGGTATCGGTGAGGTGTAGCCCAGCAGCCAGTCGCGCGCTTCCTCAAAGTTGGCGTCTTCCAGCATTTGGTTCAGGTGACCAACGACGCCCTCGAAATCTCCCCCACCGCGGAACAGCTCCTCCCGTTGGCGCTGGCTCAGCTCACCCACCGGGCGCGCGATGGGAATCTTCCGGCTGCGCGCAAAGGCTTCCAGGTCTTTTCTAAAATCGCCGTTGCTCGAGCCCGGGCCCAGTCCGCCCTCGAGCAGTGGCTTTCCGGGGTCCACGATGAACTTCGCCGGGTCGAACTCGAAACGGTAGCCCAGGCCCTCGCAGGTCTCGCACGCTCCGTACTTGCTGTTGAACGAAAACGACCGGGGTTCGAGCTGGGCCATGGCGACGCCGCAATCCGGGCAGGCCAGCGATTCCGAGAGCAATCGCTCCTCCGTGCGCTCGCGGTCGAGCAGGCGGGCTACGATGACCAATCCGCCGGCCAGCTTGAGCGCGGTCGTGATGGAGTTTTGCAGACGGGTTGCAATGCCGGGGCGCACAAAGAGCCGGTCTACGACGACCTCGATGGTGTGGGCCTTTCGTTTGTCGAGCCGTTCAGCGCCCAGCGGCTGCTCCTCGAGATAGCGCATCACGCCGTCAATGCGCACGCGCGAGAATCCCTGCTTGGGCAGTTCGGCCAGTTCGTCCTTGAATTCGCCCTTGCGGCCGCGCACGATCGGCGCCAGGATCATCACCCGCGGCGCCTCGCTCGCTGGGTTGGTCGCCGCGGTCTCCATCACCTGCTCGACCATCTGTTCCGCCGACTGGCGCACGATCGGCTTGCCGCAGTTCGGGCAATGAGCCGAGCCGATGGATGACCATAGCAAACGCAGGTAATCGTAAATTTCAGTGATGGTCCCCACGGTCGAGCGCGGGCTGCGGCTGGTGGTCTTCTGTTCGATGGCGATGGCGGGGCTGAGCCCGTCGATCGAGTCCACATCAGGGCGCTCGAGCTGGTCCAGGAACTGGCGCGCGTAGGCCGAAAGTGTTTCCACGTAGCGGCGTTGTCCCTCGGCATATAGAGTGTCGAAGGCGAGGCTGCTCTTCCCCGAGCCGCTCAGCCCTGTGATCACGGTCAGCGCCTGACGGGGAATCGAGGCGGAGACGTTTTTCAAGTTATGTTGGCGCGCCCCGCGGATGACGATATCGCGGAGCCCACCGGCTGGAATATTGGCCGCCATGGAATCTTCCATTTTAGCGTGCTAGTCTCGACTGCATGCGGATTCTCGTCACCGGCGGCGCCGGCTTCCTCGGCTCGCACTTCTGCGACCGCCTGATTGCGGAGGGCCACGAGGTGGTCTGTTTCGACAACCTCATCACCGGCAGCGAGCGCAACCTCGAGCAGTTGGCGCGCGAGCCGCGCTTTACCTTCGAGGCGCGCGATATCTGTCAGCCTTTTGACTTGGCTGGCCCGGTGGATGTCGTCTGCAACTTCGCTTCGCCCGCCAGTCCGGTGGATTTCGCCCGGCTCCGGCTGGAGATTCTACGTGTCGGGAGCGAGGGAACAAGGAACTGCCTGGAGTTGGCGCACGCCAAAGGCGCGCGCTTCATGATCACCTGCACCTCGGAGGCCTACGGCGATCCCCTCGTCCATCCCCAGCGTGAAGACTATTGGGGCAATGTGAACCCGGTCGGCCCCCGCTCCTGTTACGACGAGAGCAAGCGCTTCGCCGAAGCGTTGACGATGGCCTACCACCGCAGCCATGGTCTGCGAACCCGCATCGCGCGCATTTTCAATACCTATGGACCGCGCATGCGCCTTGACGACGGCCGCGTGGTCCCCGCCCTGGTGGCCCAGGCTCTGCGAAACGAGCCGCTCACCGTCTTCGGTGACGGCAGCCAGACGCGCAGCTTCTGTTACGTCGACGATGAGATCGACGGTCTGCGCCGGCTGCTCGATTGCGACGATCCCTACCCGGTGAACATCGGCAATCCCCGCGAAACCGCGATCGGCGAGTTCGCGCGCATTGTCGCGGCGCTGGCCGGAACGCCCGAGAAAATCGACTATCGCCCCTTGCCGCCCGACGACCCCAAGCGCCGCTGCCCCGACATCACCCGCGCCCGCAAGCTGCTCGGATGGGAGCCGCGCGTCTCCCTGGAAGACGGCCTGGGACAAACCATGGCTTGGTTCCGCTCCCACATTTAATTCCGGGCCTTGCGGTGCGGACAACCCGGCCAGCAACACGGCCGGCGTTGACCTTCGTTGAGATGGACGATCACCCGCTCAACGTGCTGGCGCCGGGTCTCCGGTTTTTTGACCGAGGTCGTCCAGCAGATCCATTCGTTGCGGGCCAGTGGCGTTAAGTCTTGCCATTGCGCCCGCGCCGCATAATCGGCGGCGAGTGCCTTGCGTAAATCCGCTGGCACCGTATGTACCGTGCCAGAAGCGAGTGCATCCCTACCCATGGGTTCCGTTCCCAAAATTGTAGCCGAACCCTGCCCCCCGCCATGGGCGCCCACAACGCGCAGCGCTCCCCTCGCTTCTCATGCGCATGGCCTTGACCACGGCGCTGCCAATACTTCAACCGGCGTGGGACTGCGTTCGCGCGTGGCCGTCCGCGCTGGCGCCCTGGGACGAATTGCAATACGCCTCCGCAACCGAACCCTGGATGTCGTGGTCATGGCTGCGCACCTGGTGGGAATGTTATGGCGGCTCCAACCAATTGCGGCTGTGGCACTGGCGCCAGGGCAAGCAATGGATTGCCTGCCTGCCGCTCATGCGCGAATATCGGCACGGTCTGCGTCAACTCCGCGGCCTGGGAGGCGCCGGTCAGCGACGCTCGATCCAATGCCACCCCGCTTCGCTGAGCCAGGGCGGCCCGTCGGAATGGGCTGCCACGCTCGCCTCGGCGCTGCGGCGGCAGCGCGATTGGGATGTGCTCCAGCTGGATTCAATGCCGGTCGCCGAAGCGAGGCTCCTCCAGGCCGCTTGCCGTGAACAGCGTCTGCCCGCCATGGTCGGCGCAACCGTGGCCCAGCGCTACATCCCACTCGACCGACCCTGGCCGGAAGTAACGGCGCACTGGGGCGCGTCGCTGTATTGCAACGTTGTGCGCCGCGAGCGCGGACTACGTAAATTGGGCGCGCTCGAGCTCGTCACCGTTACCGATCCTGAAGCCGCGGTGCCCCGCTTCGAGGAGTGTCTGGCCATCGAGGCCAGCGGCTGGAAAGGCCGCGCCGGCACGGCGATGCTCTCCAACCCCCTCCATGCCCGCTTCTACCGTGCCTTGGTGCGCACCCTGGCCGAAGAGCGGCGCCTGCGCCTTATGCTGCTCTGTTGCGACCACAGCATCATCGCCTTCCGGCTCTGTACCCAGCAGCACGGTGCGCTTGCCGGCGTGAAGGCGGCCTACGCCGAGGCATGGCGCAAGCATTCGCCCGGCATGGTGATGCTCCACCTGATGCTGCGCCAGGCGCATCAATCCGGCCTCAACGAATACGATTTTCTCGGCGGCGATGATCAGTTCAAACGCGACTGGACTCCGTTCGCGCGCCCGCTCACCTGCTTGCGCGTCTTCAACTCGACCCCGCGCGGCCGCCTCGCCGGCCTCGCCGTCGCTCTGCGCCGCCGCCTGCGCCGCGCCCCGATGATAGGCGAACCTCCGTAACGCGGCGGGTCGCGCGGCGACAGCCGCGCGAGGCCCCGCGCCAATCAACGATAATGGTTCATGCGACAGGTCTGGCTTGCGATTGTTCTCGTGGCCCTGGCGTCCGGCCAGACGGCCTCGTCCGGTTTCCCGCCTTTTGCGCAGTGGCAGGCCGGCGTGCGCGCCGGCGATGCGGCCGCCATTGCCGCCGCCTACTCCTCCGATCCGCCGCCCACCCTCCTGGTCTCGACCGGCGTGATCGGCGACGTCGCCCGTGAAGCCACCTTTTGGGGATCGCTCAAGAAACAAGGCCTGACCAGTCTCGAGATTGACCGCATCGCCGACCGCACCGTCTCTCCCACCCTGCACCAGATCGGCTTCGAGGCTGGCCTGCATCTTCAGACGCCGCGCGGCCCACAGTCGCTCTACCTGTTCGTCCAGCAGACCTGGGCGCTCGAGCTCGGCCACTGGCGCATCGTCAGCGGCGGACGCAGCGATCTGTCCCGCCTGAAACAGCCCTTGGCCCTCACCGACTCGATTTTCAGCAAGACGGCCAACGCCCACGCCGACATCGCCGCCGCTCTAACCCGCGCCGCCGCCACGCATAAGCGCGTGCTGCTCGATTTCGGCGGCAACTGGTGCTACGACTGCCACGTGCTCGATATGGCCTTTCATCGCAGCGATCTGGCGCCGCTGCTGAGCGCTAATTACGAATTGGTCAACGTGGATATTGAAGAGTTCGACTTTAACCTCGACATCGTAAAACAGTACGGCTTGACCATTGACAAGGGAGTGCCCATGCTGGCCGTGCTGGATGACCACGGCAAGCTGCTGGTCAGCTCCCAGGACGGAAGTTTCGAATCCGCCCGCGCCCTCGGTCCCGACGACATCATCCGCTTCCTCAACGCCTGGAAGCCTTCCTGAGTGATGGCAAAATCCTACTCCATCAACGTTGCCACCGCCTTCCCGCGCCAGGCCTCGCCCTGGGAACGATGGCAGCACATTGTCTCGATCGGCGGTCCCATCGGTTGGATTCCCTGGGTACCCGCGACCTGCGCCTCGGCCGTGACGGCGGCGGTGTGCTGGTGGGCGCCGCCGCGCCCGGCCACGGTGGTCCTTCTCGCCATCGCCATTTATTTTATCGGCGTCCGGACCGCCACCACCTCCGAGCGCCTGCTCGCGGCCGCTGACCCGCGCAACGTGGTGATTGATGAAATCGTGGGCCAGCTACTGACGTTCCTGCTGGTCGCGCCCGCGAGTTGGCGGCTGGCCCTCGCCGGATTTTTGCTTTTCCGCGCCTTCGACATCGGCAAGCCGTTTCCCGCCGGTGCGGCCGAACGGCTGCCCGGCGGCTGGGGCATCATGACCGATGATGTCGTGGCCGGCGTTTACTCCGCCGTGGCGCTGGCTCTGCTGCGCCGTTTTATCCTGCCAGGCTGACGCAGCAATGGCCGCAGCGCCGCGCTTCAATCGGAATATCGAGCGCGCACTCCGGGCATTTTTTTGTGACCGGCGGCTTGTCGGCTGCCGGGCCGTGCATGCGTTTCATGAGCGCGTTCATCGGCGCCACGACGAAGAAATAGACGGCCGCGGCAATCAATATAAAGGCGATGAGAGCGTTCAAAAACAGCCCGTACTGAATCTTGCTGCCGTGCACGACGGCGCTGTAAGCCGAAAAATCGGGCTTGCCCACGATCGCCGCGATCAGCGGATTCAGCAGGTTGGTGGTGAATGAGGTAACCACGGCGCCGAAGGCGGCACCGATGACGACCGCGACCGCCAAGTCGACCACGTTGCCCTTAAAGATAAACTGCTTGAATTCCTTCAGCATGCGGGAATCATCTCCCACCACGGCCCCATTTGCAACTCGTCGGCCAAGCCGAGCCTCTCAAGCGGCTTCAACGCGGAGCCGATCGGCTAACACATGGTTCACGCCCTCCACGCTGAGAATGGCGTTGACCAATTCGTCGCGTGCGGCGGAGTCGCGGACATACCCGTGCAAATACACCGTATGCCCGACCCCGTTCAGGTTGACGTGTTCGAGCACCTCGGCGAACTCGCGCCCGAGCTGGCTCCGCACTTGGTCCACCAGGGTATTGGCGTCAACGTAGTGTTCGCGCCCGCTCACCGCATCCCGTATTTCCGCTACGCTGCCGCGCACGCGATTCTCCACCTCGCGTGTCCGCCGGTAATACTGCCGCTCCCCCATGCGCCGCCAACGGGCGGCTTGTTGTCGTATCTTCTGGCGCAGCACCTGGCCCCGTGTGCGCGCGGTCAACCATCCGGCGATAACGCCTGAGGCCGCGCCGAGCGCCAAGCCGATGACCAATCCTCCGCCGAATTGAAATCCACTTTTCCGCCGCATAACCTGCTTGGATGCCAAATAACTCTAAGCCGCCGATTTCCCGCCCAGCCATTCCCCCCACCAATGGAAAGCGCTCTCGACCAGATCTTCGGCCCGCTCCATCTTGGTCGCGAACACCGACCACGGGGATGGCTGTTTCACCACCCGCAGGTGACCCTGAAGGTTCTTAATCTCGTACTGGTCCGGTCCGCGAAAACTCAGATCTACCACCGCGTCCCCCACCCGCAGGCCATGCAGATCGAACTCGGGCAGCCAATCCGGCAGCCTGGGATCGAGAAACAGCGTATGGAACGGCGCGTACGGATACATCCCGAGTACCATCTGCGTCAGGATCAACGGCGCGCCCGCCGACCACGCCTGCGGCGAACACGATTTTGGATAAATCGGCGGAAACGGCTGCGCCTCGTTCTTCGCGTGGCCGCAAATCACCTCCGGCAGCCGCGCGAACTGAAACCGTTCGGCGATCTCCATTTGCGCATACAAAAGCCGGCAGAGTTCATCGCTGAAACCATACCGCCGCAATCCGACGCCAATGGCGGAGTTCTCCGCCGGCCAGACCGATCCACGGTGATAGCTGTAAGGGTTATAGGCAAGGTGCTGGCTGGAGAGCGTGCGGATGCCCCAACCCGAAAACAAGTCCTCGCTAAACAGCCGGTCAACCACGAATTTGGCCCGCTCGCCTGCGATAATGCCGGTTGCCAGCGCATCTCCCGGATCGCTGCCGATCGACCGCACTTGCCGGCCTTTTGGATCGAGAGCCATGGCGTAATAATTTTCCTCCGGCATCCAGAACTCATCGTTGAACCGCTGTTTGAGTTCATGTGCCTGGCGCAGCATCCGCGCCGCGGCGCCGCGCTCGCCCGCAATCCAGTGCAACTCGGCCATCCGCAGTTTGGCCTCATAGGCGAACCCCTGAATCGGGCAGCCCGCGATTGGGTCGGGGACGATTTTTCCGTCCGGGTAAATCAGCGCATCGCCGGAATCCTTCCAGCCCTGGTTTTTCACTCCTTGCGAGGAGCGCGTGCGGAAGGCGAAAAAGTGTTTGTGTCCGGGGTGGCCATATCGGTCCATCCAGTCCATGGCTGCCCGCGCCGCCGGAAGATAATGCAGGGTCGCCGCTTTATCCCCCGTCCAATGGAAAAACTCCGACAAAACAATGGCGTAGAAGGGAGACGTGTTAAACGAACCGTAGTACCGCCCCTGCGGCCGGTATGCCAGCACCGAACTCGGGCCCGTATGCGCCTCGTGCAGCATCTTTCCCGGCTCTTCGTCGCGCCAGGCGTCGTTGTGCTTGCCCTGCATTTCCTGCAGCACCTGTAGCGCGCCGCGCATGATCTCCGGCCCCAGCAGCGCCGACTGCCAGGCGGCGGTCAGGATGTCCCGCCCAAATGTCGCGACGTAATTCGGAATGCCCGCCGCCGGTACCCACGCCGGGTGATCGTGGTCCTGCCCGCGGTCAAGATCCATCATGCGCAGCGCCGACAAGTCTTGCCGCGCCCGCTCCAGCGAACGCCCCAATGCCAGCGCCGGCGGCTGCGCCGGTCGCGCGAAGCGGGTCGTTTCGCGCAGGTATTGCGCCTGCCGCGGATCGGTGGCTTCCAGCGCATAACATCCCAGGTTCGGTTCCAGCCGATGGCCGTCAATCTCGGCGGCCACCTCCATGCAGATGTGAATCCCCTCGCCCGGCGCCAGGGTCGCGACAAAACTCAATCCCCGCTTCGACCATCGCGTCTGCGGCGGCAGGCCGCGGAAACGGACGATGACGCTGCGATCGATCGACTGGCCGCGGTGATGCGCCCGGTAGCGCCAAATCACCTCTCCCTGTGCGGCGCGCCTATCCAACCGGCCGTGCTGCTGGCGCTTGCCGGAGAGAACTTCATCAAGTCCGGCGAAGTCCGCATTCAACTCCAGTTCGACCTCAACCTTCTGCGGGCTGATGGTGAAGTTGCTGACGTCGGCATCCTGGTGCAATCCATCCGAGAGCGCCGTCGCCAACCGTAGCTCAATCGTCTCCTCGGTCGCGCCCCGCGGATCCTCGGGCAAGCTCTTCTTGCCTGAATAGTTCGAGTGTCGCGTGTGCGGATGGACAATCGAGTACGCCAACAACGAGTTCTGTTCGATTTGGGTCGCCTCGCAGGTATACGGCGTCTGGCCATTGATCGTCCAGTTGCAGCGCGACAACAGCCTGGTTTCGTGAATGAAAACGCCGTGCTCCTCGGAGCTGATCATGCCGTCGCTGTCGCACACCAGCACCGTGCGCGAATGCGAGGCGATGAGCTGATGCGGCCGCGTCTCCAGCCGAATCAAGTCCGACCGCGGGGCATCGGAGCGTCCATCAATGGTGGAGCCCATATCCCGTTGAGATGCGCTCGCAACCCGGGCGGTTATACTGAGCCCATGGCGTATGCGGTTTTTCGTACGACTGAGGCGGGCACCGTGGCGGCCTCGCGCAGCTTCGGCAAGCGCGCGGCGGCCGAGTCCATTCGCCATGCCATTCTTCAGCACCACCCCGATTGGCAGCTTTCGGTTCAATCCACCGACCGGGTCCAGGCCCGGCCCAAAGGGCCGGTTCGCGAGGCCAAGCGGTCGGTCTAAGCGCCCAGGTTCAAGCTATGCGAGGCAGCAACGAATACCGGCTGTTTTACTCGCAATTCCGCCAGCACTTTCACACCACCGGAGCCATCGCCCCCAGCAGTCTGGCCCTGGCCCGCGCCATCACGGCTCCGCTCGCGGTGGCCCACACCGGCAATTTGCGCGTGCTCGAAGTCGGCGCTGGAACCGGGGCGTTTACGCGCGCTATTCTGCGTCATCTCGGATCCGGCGATCATTTGGATCTCTTCGAACTCAATCCGGCTTTCAAGAATTGCCTGGAGAAACGCCCGGCCGAAGCCAACGCCCTTCAGCGTGGCATCTCAGTCTGCGTTCACGTCAGTGATGTACGCGCCTTGCCGCCCGCCGATCGCTACGATTTCATCGTTTCCGGGTTGCCGCTCAACAACTTCGCCCCGGCTGAAGTGGAAGCGTTCTTGCATCTCTTCATGAGCCACCTCCGCCCCGGCGGAACCCTCTCCTATTTCGAGTACCTATACCTACGTGACCTCAAGCGGCATCTAGTGCAGGATGCCGCCGAGCGCCGCCGCCTCGACGAGGTAAAAAACGTCGTCGACCGCTTCCTCAGCCGCCATCACGCTATCGCCACGCCGGTGCCGCTCAACTTGCCACCGGCCGTGGTCCGCCACATTCGCGTGGATTGAATCTCGGACTATTCGCCGCCAGGTCCCGGCTTGGCAACCGGGCTGAAGCCCTTAACGCTGCCCTGGTTGAGCGTCAGTACGAACTGGCCGTTGGCGTCCGGTGGATTGGGCTTGTACGATTCCGCCACGCCATCCACGGTGACCTTCTCGCCAATTTTCGGGCGGCGCGTCAGCGGCGCTGCCAGAATCACGTGCAAGTCGGCGGGTGTGTTCTTGGTGGCATCGGTCGCGCCCACCGCCAGGTCCACCGACTTCGCGGTCACGTCGGTCACCAGGCCGTCGAGCTCCAGGCCGGTGCCCTTGGTCTTCTTCCACATGTCTGTGGCCAGGTCGGGACGCTTGAGCCGCGCTTCAATGCCGGGGAAGCTGTCCTCCGGCGGCAGAGTGTTGCGTTGTGCCTCGAGTGCCTGTTGGTACTGGGCCATATTGGCCGCGTTCTGCACGTCGGCTGACGACAGCACCTTGAAGCCGGCCGGCGGCGTGTTGTTGTTGGTGGCGGCCGTAATCACATCCTGCTCGCCGTCCATGGTGCCGTGGTAGCTCTTGTACACCGTATCCAGGTAGCTCTTGAACGCCGCCGTCTGCGGCGCCAGCACCGAGGCCTTGGCCAGGTCGAACAGGCCGGTGTTGAAATCAGGCGTTCCCTTGGTGACCTCGGCAATACCCATCCAGTAGTAAGGCAGCGCATCCTTCGGATTCTGCGCCGCCGCCTTGGACAGCGTGGCAATGGCACCGTCGTAGTCCTTGGTGTTGAGCTGGGCAAACCCGAGCGCTTTGACCATGATCGGGCCCAGTTGCGCCTGCTGCGCCGCCGGGGCGCTCGACAAAAGCTGTTGTCCGCAGGTCGCCGCCTGCGTCAGCGTCGCCATCTTGGCCGCCATGTCCGGATCGTTGGGCTGGACCAGGTTGGGCTCATAAAACGAAATAATCGTGTCGGCCACCAGCATCTCCGCCGCCGTGGCGTTAGGCGCCTTGGCCAAAGTTTCCGCGTCCTGCACCGCCTTTGCTTGCATGCTGGGGACGTTCGACTCCGCCTGCACCTGAATGTTCAGCGCCTCGTTCTTGTAATCCGAGTCGGGATACTTCTGAATGAACGCCGCCGCCAATTGCGCCTGTTGCGCCTTGTCGGTGGCCTTGGTCAACGCTGTGAAGTCGTTGTACTCGGGGGTGCTGTGCTTCCACGTGAATTTTGTCGCATCCACGGTGGCCGGCGTCGGGCAGGAGCCACCCTGTAGGAAGAACGCGTCCGGCGTTGCCACAGGAACGGCGCGGCGGCCGGGCAGTCCGGCGGCCCAACTCGATGCCGCAAGAACGGAAATCGTGGCAAGTGTCGTCAAATGCTTCATCATTTCTCCTTAGGGTTGGTGTGCGCGAAAGCTGGATTATAAAATATAGACACGGCTAAAGGGGCAATTTTTTCCGTTACATTACGACCGTCAGTTTTTAGATGCGGAATTCGGCCGTCCGTTGCAGTCAGACTCCAAGGACGAACTATGGCAGAATCACCACTCCAAGAGCAAGTCGCCATCGTTACCGGCGCCAGCCAGGGTATCGGCCGCGCCATCGCACTCCGCCTGGCCACGCTCGGTGCCCGGCTGGTTCTCGTGGCCAGAAATAAGGCTGCACTAACGGAGGCGGCGGCCGCCATCGCAGCCGCCGGCGCCCCCCCCGCCCGCGTAATGCCTTGTGATCTGCGCGCTCCCGAGGCCATGCCGGCGGTGATCAAAGCGACACTCGAGGCGAGCGGACGCCTCGATATTTTGGTCAATAATGCCGGCGTGGGATGGTTTGGCCAGCCGCTCCACCAGACCAGCGAGGAAATCTGGAACTCCACCCTCGCCACCAACCTGACCGCCGTCTACCATGCCATGCGCGCCGCCGCGCCCGCCATGATCGAGCGCCGCGCCGGCCACATCATTAATATCGCCTCCCTCGCCGGGCACAACCCCGTCCCCGGCGCCGCCGCCTACGCCGCTTCGAAGTGGGGCCTCCACGGCCTCTCCATCTCGGCCGCCGAGGAGCTGCGCTCTTTCGGCATTCGCGTCAGCCTGGTCTGCCCCGGTTCCGTGGATACCGATCTCTCACCCCAATTGGTCGGGGGCAAGGACCGCACCCGCATGCTCACGCCCGACGACATCGCCCACGCGGTGGCAATGCTGGTGACCCAGTCGCCGCGCAGCTTCATCAGCGAAGTTCTGATTCGACCGACCCTCAAACCGTAACTAAATGGACTACCTGATAGCCATCGACGGTGGCGGCACCAAAACCGACATTGCCCTCGCCGCCCTCGACGGAGGGGGCGTCGCCCGCGTCCGCGTGGGCGGCACCAGCTTGAGCCATCACTCCCAGGCGGTGGTCGCCGACACCCTTGCCGCGGCCTGCCAGCAATTCCCCGGATCGCTCGAGCATTACGCGGGAGCCGCGGCGCGGCGCCTAAGCGGGTCGCGCGGCGACAGCCGCGCGGGGCCCCGCGCCAATCAACGCCGCGCGGGGCCCCGCGCCAATCAATGCCGCGCCGCATGCGCCGGCTTCGCCTCTGCCGGCCTTGCCGCCAACGCGGCCTGGTACCGGCGAATCCTGGGCGAACTAATGCCCGCGGCGGCCATCGAGGTCACAACCGATGCCGCGCTCGCCCTGGAGGGCGCGACCAACGGCGGCGACGGCCTACTGGTAATCGCCGGAACCGGCTCGATCGTCCTCGGTCGCCGCGGCGCCCTCACCGCGCGCGCTGGCGGCGACGGTCCGCCCGACGACCTCGGCAGCGGCGATTGGATCGGCCGCCAAGCCGTGGCCGCCGGCTTGCTGCCGCCGCCCGCCGCCCGCTCCTACGCTGCGCTGGTCCGGGAGTTGGGTCCTGACCTTACCCAGCGCGCCGCGCCGATTTTCGAGCGCGCCGGCGCAGCCCTCGCCGCGATGCTGCGGTCGTGCGCCGACCAGCTTGCCTGGCCGGACGCGCCCGCCTACGCCCTGGGCAGCGTCGTCGAACACGTCACCGCCTTACGCGTCGCCTTGGAGCGTAACTGGGGCCGCCCCCTGCTCTCTCCCCAGGGAACCGCCCTCGACGCCGCTCTGCGCCGTGCCCGCGCTCTGCTAAGCTGACCGGCATATATGTTTTCGACCCTGCACCCGCTTGATCTTTGGGTGATCGTCGTCTATCTCGCCGCCATCACGCTTTTCGGTCTGGCGCTCCGCCGCCCCAGCGCCAGCTTGAACGACTACTTCCTGGCCAGCGGACAACTCCCCTGGTGGGCAATCTCGTTTTCCATCGTCGCCGCCGAGACCAGCGTCCTCACCATCATTTCAACTCCCGGGCTCGGCTTCGGCGGCAACCTCGGCTTCCTGCAACTGGTGCTCGGCTACCTGGTCGCGCGCGTGATGATCAGCCTGATCCTGATCCCGGCCTACTTTCGGCGCCGCCTGCTCACCGCCTATCAATTAATTGAAACCCGCTTTGGCGTGCGCTTGAAGAACGCCGCCGGATTGATCTTCCTGATTGGGCGTTCGCTCGCCGAAGGCGTCCGCCTGTTTGCGGTTGCGATCGTGGTCGGGGTCATTGTCGAGGCGCTGCCCCCCGGTTGGAAGCCCTTGGTCGCCCACATCGGCGGCACCGCCGGCGTGCTCGCGCTCATCATCGCGCTGACGCTGGTGTATACATTCGAGGGCGGTCTGCGCGCGGTGGTATGGACCGACTTCATTCAGATCTGCATCTACCTCACCGCCGCCGGCCTCAGTCTGGTGCTGCTGCTCCGCGCTCTTCCCGGCGGATGGTCCACCGTCACCGCCATCGCCGCCGGCAACGGCCACAAGCTCGCCATTTTCGATTTCCATTTTTCCTTCACCGATACCTATACCTTCTGGTCGGGCTTGTTCGGAGGAACCTTCCTCACCATGGCCACCCACGGCACCGACCAGCTCATGGTGCAGCGCCTGCTCGCCGCCCGCAATCAGCGCGAGAGCACCCGCGCCCTGCTCGCCAGTTGGCTGGTCATCCTGCTGCAATTCTCTCTATTCCTGGTGATCGGCGTGGCGCTGTTCGCCTTTTACCGCGTGCATGCGCTGACGCTACCGGCCGCCGCCATCGGGCGCTACGATCGCCTTTACCCCGAGTTCGTCGCGCGCCAGCTACCGGCCGGCATCGCCGGATTAACCCTGGCCGCCATTCTCGCCGCGTCAATGTCCAACCTGAGCGCCGCGCTCAACGCCCTCAGTTCGAGCGCCGTGGTTGATTTCTACCAGCCCTGGTTCGCCCCCCGCCAAACCCAGCGCCATTACCTATGGGCGTCGCGTCTGGCCACCGTGTTCTTTCTCGGCGTCTTGGTGGCGGTCGCCTATCTCAGCCGCCACTCGCACTCGGTGCTGGAGTCGGGGCTCGCCATCATCTCCTATCCCTTCAGCGCGCTGCTGGGCGTGTTTCTGCTGGGCACCCTGACCCGGCGCGCGAACCAGACCGGCGCCATGGCTGGACTCATAGTCGGCATCGCCGCCACGCTTTGGCTCGGTCACATCGGCGTTGCCTACACCTGGTTTGTCGTAGCCGGAACCCTGACCACCTTCGCGGTAGGGTATCTTGTCAGTGTGCTAACGACATGAGCGACACCTCGGCGAAACTCCAACTCGCGCCCGATGGCCTGGTGCGCGCGCTCGGGCTGCTCGAGAGCTCGGCCATGGTGGTGGGCACCCTCATCGGCACCGGCATCTTTCTCGTCTCGCGGGAAATGATCATCGCCGTGCACAGCATCGGCTGGATTCTCCTGGCCTGGGTGCTCGGCGGCTTCCTCTCGCTGGCCGGCGCTCTGGCCTACGCCGAGCTCGGCGCGATGCGGCCGGCGGCGGGCGGCGAGTACGTCTATATTCGCGACGGCCTCGGTCCGCTCTTCGGGTTTCTGTTCGGCTGGGGCATGTTCTGGATCATCCGCCCCGCCTCGGTCGCGACCATCGGCGCCGGCTTCGCCCGCGCCGCCGGTTTCCTCTGGCCGCAACTCGACCAGCCCATCTTCCATGCCGCTGGGCTCGGCGCGATCACCGGCGAACATCTCATGGGCGCGGCCGTGATTGGCCTCGTTACCGCCATCAACTACTTTGGCGTGCGTCATGGCGGCCAGGTGCAGGCCGTCTTCACCGTCCTCAAGCTGCTTCTCGTCGCGGCGCTCACCGTGGCCGCCTTCGCCTGGGGCAACGGCACCTGGGCCCACCTCAGTCAAAGCCTGCCGGGCTCGGTCGGCGTCGGTGGTTTCGCCACCGCCCTCGTCGCCGCGCTCTGGGCCTACGACGGCTGGAACGATCTCACCCTGGCGGGAAGCGAGATTCGCGACCCCGGGCGCACCATCCCGCGCGCCATGGTGGGCGGCATCGCCGTGGTGTTCGTCTTCTATGCCGGCATCAACCTGGCCTATTTCTACATCCTGAAGCCGATCGAAATCGCCGCCTCCGACAATGTCGCGGCGGCCACGGCGGCGCGCGTCTTCGGCCACGCCGGCGGAGCTTTCGTGGCCGTGGCCGTGATGGTCTCCGCCTTCGCCACCCTCAACAGCTCCATCCTCAGCGGCGCCCGCGTGCCCTTCGCCATGGCCCACGATGGACTATTTTTCAAGCGCCTCGCCCACGTGCACCCGCGCCATCGCACCCCCGATGTCTCGCTCCTGATCCAGGCGCTGTTCGCCATGGCGCTGTCCTTGAGCGGCACCTACCAGGCCCTCTACACGCTGACCATCTTTGCCGAGTGGCTGTTTTACATTCTCGCCATCGCGGCGCTATTCGTATTCCGGCGCCGTGGTGAGCGCTCGCCCTACAGTGGCTGGGGATACCCTGTGCTCCCCGCCATCTTCATTGTCCTGGCCACCGTGCTGCTGGCCATTACCTTCTGGCAAAACCTGGGCTACTCCAGCCTTGGTCTCGCCATCATACTTGCCGGCACCCCCGCCTACTTTTACTTCGCCCGCCGCCGCGCCCGCGCTTAGCGCGGCCTGCTCCAGCTTGGGGAACGCGCAGTAGAAAGTCGAGCCCTGCCCCTCCACGCTCTCCGCCCAGATGCGCCCCCCGTGGTGGTGCATGATTTCCTGGCAGATCGAGAGCCCAAGCCCGGTGCCGGCCGGCTTCGCCGTCATCACGTCGCCGCGTTGGTAGAACTTGTCGAAGATCCGTTCCAGTTCGCTTTGCGGCATCCCCGTGCCCGTGTCGGCGACATACAATACCAAGTCGCTCCCCCGCTCCAGCGTGCCCACTTGAATGCTGCCCGAGCTGGTGAACTTAAGCGCGTTGCTCAACAGGTTGGTGAGCACCTGGCGCACCCGGTCCCCGTCGGCGGCGATCAGCGGCGCGTCGTTGCCCACCAGGTTGATCAGCCGCACCCGCTTGTGCCCCGCCACCACCTGAATCACGTCGAGCGTCTCCCGCACCGCCTCCGCCACCTGCACCGGTCCCAGCCGCCACTCGATCCGCCCGGCTTCGATCTTCGCCAGGTCCAGCACGTCGTTGATCAGCCGCGTCAGCCGGTCGGTTTCGGTGATGATGATCTCCAGAAATTCGCTGCGCGTAAACACATCCTCGTCGGGATAGTTGAGCAGAATCTCCGAGAACGAGCGGATCGACGTCAGCGGCGTGCGCAGCTCGTGGCTGACGTTGGCCAGAAAACTGCTCTTCAATTCGTTGAGTCGCCGCAGGTCGCGGTTGGCCGATTGCAGTTCCTCGCTGGCCCGGCGCAGGTCGTGGGTGCGCTGCTCGACCAGCTCCTCCAGGTGATGGCGGTGCAGCCGCAGCTCCTGGTTGGCGCGCCGCAGCGCCAGCGACTGCGCGCTCAGCGTGCGCGCGAATTGCGACAGGCTGAAGCCAATCAGCAGATAAGCCGCGAGCGCCCCCGCCGCCAGCATCAGCGCCAGGTAGATGGGTTCGTGAAAACGGGTGCCCGCGAACAGTTGCCGCGTCTCGATCACCCCCAGGCTGTCCAGCCCGACCAGGGCCGAAAACCCGATCGCCGCCAGCGCCGAGATGGCCATCGCCTCCCGTCGCGGCAGCACCATGTGGGCGTAGAGGATCGTTACCACGTAAAACAGCAGCGCCAGCCACTCCGCCGCGCCGGAATAGTGGGCCAGCAGCGTGATCAACGTCAACTCGCCCACGAAATACGCGCACGCCAGCCGCCCCAGACGCCGCTCGTTGACCGCCCGCGTGCTCAGCCGCACGAAGGCGCTGGCCAGCACCAGCCAAACCCCGCCCAACCCCAGCACCGCCCCCGAGATGGGCGCTCCCAGCAGCCGCGCCCCCAGGCCCAGCGCCAGCAGCAGCCCCAATCCCAGCTCCCGGTGCTGGTTGATGTACGCCAGCCGCAGCCGCGCGTCCGCGCCGATGGCGTTGCCGGCCGCGCCATCGCTTTCCTCGAACCCGTCCTCAAGCGGCGCGTTCGTCATTCAATGCTGGGATCGCGGAAGCGGTACCCCACGCCGTAGATCGCCTCCAGCCAGGTGGGCGCGGCGCCGATCGATTCCCCGATCTTGTTGCGCAGGCGCAGCACGTTCGCGTCCACCGCCCGGTGGTAGCCGACGTTGGTCGTGCCCCACACCTGCGCCAGCAGGTAATCGCGCGTGAAGGCCCGCCCCGGAGCGCTCATTAATATGTGCAGCAGCGCCATCTCCTTCGGCGTCAGCCGCACCGCGATCCCGCCCACCCGCAGCTCGTGCTGGGCGCGGTCCAGCGCCACCCCGCCCACCTCGATCACCGCCGGCCCGCGATCCTGGTTCACCCCCGCCCGCCGCATCAGCGCGCGTATGCGCGCCTCCAGTTCCAGCACGCTGAAGGGCTTGCCCAGATAGTCGTCGGCGCCGAACTCCAGCCCCGCGATCTTATCCAGCTCGCTGTCCCGCGCCGATACGATGATAATCGGCTGCTCCGGCCGCGCCCGCCGCAGCCGCCGGCAGAGATTGAGTCCGTCCAGACGCGGCAGCATCACGTCCACCACCACCACCGCGTACTCGTGCAGCAGCGCCTCCTCCAGCCCGTCCTCGCCGTCGGCGATGCAGGTCACCTTGTAACCCTGCCGCCCCAATTGAAAACCAACGCTGCGCTGGATGTAGATGTCGTCCTCGATCAGCAGAATCGCGCATCCCCCCGTCGATCCTTCACTCTCGGCCGCCGCCGGCGGCTTTTCCAACATTGTCCCGGTCATAAGATCTCGCTTTCTTCCCGGGGGGGTTGTCGAATTAAGCCTAGCCCAGTCATGATCCACTGACAATACTCCTAAACGGGTGTTGAGTCTCTTGGTCACTCGACTCAGAATCCGATTTACGGGCGCTCAGTGTCAGCACCGCCAGCTCCGGCGGCGATCCCAGGCGCAGCGGCAGTATCACCTGCCCCAGTCCCCGGCTCACATACATCTGCGTGCCCGCCTCCCGAAAATGTCCGGCCGGCAGAAAGCGCTCGTATAAGGGCGCCGCGAAGCCGAACTTCACCTGGCCCCCGTGCGTGTGCCCGCTCAGCACCAGGTCCACCCCGCACGCCGCCGCCGCCCCCAGCTCCCGCGGGTTGTGCGCCAACAGCACCGTGAAGCCCCGCCGCGCTCCCACCGCCCGCGCCACGTCCGGATGCTGGCGCGAATCGTCCACCCCCGCCAGCCGGAAGCTCACCCCGCGGTAACGCAGCTCCCGGTGCTGGTTGCGCAGCAGTTGTATCCCGTGCCGCCGCAGCGCCGCGCTCACCCGCTCCGCCCCGGCCCGGAAATCGTGGTTGCCCAGCACCCCAAACACCCCCAGCGGCGCCCGCAATCGCCCCAGCATCTCGCTCACCGGCTCGATAAATACCGGCGATTGCGTCACAAAGTCACCGGTAATTACTATTAAGTCCGGATGCTGCTCCTGGGTTAAATCCAGCACCCGCGCCAGCGCCGGCCGCGACAGATAGAGGCCGTAATGAATGTCGCTCAGGTGCGCGATCCGCATCCCCTCCAGTCCCTCCGGCAGCCGCGCCAGCCGCAGCCGCCGGTGGCTGATCTGCGGGTCCCGCCGCGGACTGCGCCGCTGCGCGTGCGCCAGCGTTTGTACCCGGCGCCACGAGCGCAGCCGTGTGCGTTCCAGATTCATACGCCCCGCGCCTTGAGGTAGGCCGCCGGCGAGGGCAGCTCCTCGCCCTCGCCCGCCATCAATCCCGCAAAGGCGGCGATCAGCTCCGCGTGCAGCTTGCCGTTGCTCGCCACGATCTCCGGACTGTCCAGCCGGTACCGCCCCCCCATCATGTCGCTCACCCTGCCTCCCGCTTCGGTGACTATTAACTGACCCGCGGCCGTGTCCCAGGGCTTGAGATTCAGTTCCCAAAACCCCTCGAAACGCCCGCAGGCGGTATAGCAAAGATCGAGCGCCGCCGAGCCCAGCCGGCGCATGCCGTGCGTGCGCAAACTGAAGTACTGGTAGAAATGGATATTGGGATTGCGATGCCGCTTCTGCGACGGAAAGCCGGTGGCCAGCAGCGCCGCCGCCAGATCGCTTTGCGGCGAAACCCGAATCGGCTTGCCGTTGAGAAACGCCCCCGCCCCCCGGGTCGCGGTGAACGTCTCCTGCAGCGCCGGGTTGTGGACCACCCCCGCAATGACCTCGCCATGAAACTCCAGGCCCATCGAGACCGCGAAGATCGGCAAGCCGTGGGCATAGTTGGTCGTGCCGTCGAGCGGGTCCACCAGCCAGCGGTAGCCGCTGGCGCTCTCCCGCCGCGCCCCCTCCTCGGCCACAATCGCGTGGTCGGGAAAGCGCGCCCGCAGCCGTTCCAGGATCAATGCCTCCGCGTCGCGGTCCGCCCGCGTGACCAGGTCGGCTTCCCCCTTGTACTCGATCGCCACCCGTCCCCGGTGGTCGAGCAGCACCTGCCCGGCTTCCCGTGCGATCTCCGTGGCGCCGCCGACAAAGTCACTGAACACGCCGCTCCTCGCCCCCCAATTGCATGCGTTGCAATGTTTCGCTGAGCTTGCGCTGCCGCGCCGCCAGGGTGAGCAGGTAAAGCATGATCACCGCCCATCCCACGCCATAAGCCGCCATCAAACTGTACATAGTCGTGTCCCTGTCCTTATAAAACCGCGCTCAATATTTGCTCCTGCCGCGCCAGCCGCAAGCGCTGGCTCAGCCGCTCCTGCCGGTAGCGCAGCCACAGCAGCATCCCCATCAGCGCCAAAAACGCCGCCATCGATAGCAGCAGCGCCGCCAGCATCCGTGGCGCCAGCCCGCTGTCCGGCCCGCCAAACAGCACCGGCTGCGGATGCTGCGTCCGCCACCACCGAATCGCCATGTAATCAATCGGAATATCGGCCGCGAAAAAAATGGCCAGCGCCGCCGCCAGCCGCGGCTGGTGGTCGCTCTCCGGCGTCAACTGCCGCAGCATCAGGTAGCTGGCGTACATCACCCACATGGCCAGCGTCAGCGTCAGCCGCGGATCCCACTCCCACCACACCCCCCACACCGGCCGCGCCCAGATCGGGCCCGTAATTAAGTTAATGGTCAGAAACGCCAGTCCGACTTCCGCTCCCGCCACCGCCAGCGCGTCGGCCTTCAGCGAGCGCGTCTTTAAATAAGCAAGGCTCGCCGCCGCGTTGATCAGGAAGGCCGTCCACGATGCCGCCGCCGCCGGTACGTGATAGTAGAAAATCCGCTGGATTGTGCCCATCGTCGCTTCCGTCGGCGCGCCGATCAGCGCCCACCACAAGGCCGCCAGCAACAAGGCCAGCGTTCCCACTCCCGCCCAATGGGTTCTGTTATTCAACCGCGAGTACCGCCTCCGCCAGCGCCAATCCCAACACCGAAAAAATAACGTCGTAGCCGATCAGCAGCCGTAACCAATAGTTTGCCATGCCCTCGCCGGTTAAATAAACCTGAGTGCCCTGCACCATGGCCAGAATGGCCGGTATCGACACCGGCAGCAGAACCAGCGGCAACAGTAATCCCCGCTGCCGTGTGTGCAGGCTCATGGCCGAGAAATAAGTTCCGTTCGCCGCCAGCGCCCAGGTGCCGAGAAATGCCACCAGCGCCATCCCGCCCCAGTTCGTGCCCGACGGCGCGTTGAAAAACACCGCGAACAGCGGCAGCAGGATGACTTCCATCCCCAAAATCAGGATCAGGTTCGAGCCGAACTTCCCCGCCATGATCGCCGCCGCGCTGGCGGGGCTGGTTTGCAGCCCGCTCAGCGTGCCCTCCGCCGCCTCCCGCGCGAAGCCGCGGTCGAGCGCCACCAGCGCCGCGAACAAAATCGCCACCCACAGCACGCCGCCCCCCGCGCGCAGCGTCAGGTCGGCGTCGGCGCTGAAGGCGAAACTGAACACCACCAGCACCAGCAGGGCGTAGAAACCCATCGCCAGCAACGCCTCGCGGCTGCGCGCCTCGATCCGCACGTCGCGCCGCAACACCGCCCAGGCGGTTGCTCTCGCGCTCACCTCAGCCGCCCCTGTTCCAGTTCCAGCCGCCGGTCCACCAGTCCCTCCAAAGGTTCCGTCTGGTGGCTGGTCACGATCACGCTCAACCCCGCATCGCGCAGTTCCCGCAAAATCTCCCGCAGTTCGCTCACCGTGGCCCGGTCCAGGCTGGCGAACGGCTCATCGAGCAGCAGCAGGCGCGGACGATGCAGCAGGCACCGCGCCAGTGCCGCCTTCTGCTTCATGCCCTGCGATAACTCGCCGGCGCGGCGCTGCGCAAACCCCTGGGCGCCGACCCGGGCCAGCGCCGAGCGCACCGCCGCCCGCGCATCGGCGAGATCAAACAGCGCCGCGTAAAACTCCAGGTTCTCTTCCACCGTGAGCGCCGGATGGAGCAGGCTCTGGTGCGACAGATACCCGGTCGCGCGCCGCGCCGCGGCGCTGCCGATCGCCGCCTCGCCGACCGTCACCGCGCCCGCTGTCGCCCGCAGCGCGCCGGCCAGAATGCGCAGCAGCGTCGTCTTGCCCGCGCCGTTCGCGCCCCCCAGATACAGCAGCTCGCCCGGCGCGCACGCAAAGCTGACTTGCCGCAGCACCGCCCTCTCGCCAAAGAAACGGCTGACGTTTTGGCACGCGCACAACGGCGCCATTTAGCGGAGCGTGCCCGCCGCGCTCGTCGGCATGGTGGCCGCGGCCGTCCCGCTCGCCCGCGCCGCCTTGATCGCCGCCGGCTCGTACTTCGAGGCGCACTTGGCCTGCACCCCGTCGGCGCGGAAGCTGCCGCTCGCCAGTAAATGACCCGCCGCCACCGCCTGGGCGTTGTCCACGAACGTGTCCGGCAGCGGATCGTGTCCCACATAGGCCACCGCCAGCTTCCGTCCGCCCTCGCTGATTTCGAAATCCGTCTCCGCCGCCGACTTGCGAATGCTGCCCGGCACCACGTCGCCCGAAACCCGTATGCTGCGCGCCCGCGCCTCCGCCGGCGGCATGGTCTCGAGTTCGGTCACGGTGACAAAGTACGCCTTGCTGTCCCGGATGCCGGTGAACGCCAGCCACCCCAGCGTCGCCAGGATCACCACAATGACCGCGCCGAATTTGAGCGTTGCCGGCCGCATGCCGTCTTCAGTATACCGCGCCCAAGCCGTGGATAATCTTAGCGAACGCCCGGCCCCAGGATGCCGATATAGAGCGCCGCGACAATCACTCCGGCGGCGATCCAGGCGCGGCTGTGGCCTAAGCGCGTCGCGCGCCCGTCAGTAATGCGCAGACCGGCGCCCTCGCCCTCGCCCTCGGCCCCGGCAAAGTACGGACCCTTTGTGAACTGCCATCCCCATGCCAGCCCCGACGCGCCTCCGAAGGACGCGGCCGCCGCCGATTCGGCGATCAACACCGCGCCCACCGGGTTGAAGACGCCCGCGATGCACGCCATCGCGCCAAACGTAAAGTAGGGCACCAGCATGAGGTACCGCGCCCTCCGCACCCGTTCGGCGAGTGCCGAAGGCAGCAGCGGACGCAATTCCCGCACCCCCAGCCAGACGAAGAACACGTAGGCGGCCGCCCCGCCAATGCTCATGGCGGTCCGCCACAGCCAGGCCGGATGGTGCGAGGCAAGAATATCCGCCCAATCGCCGACGTTACCGGCGCCGCTGAAGAGCCAGTACCCGGCGGCATCGAGCCAGTTGAACATCATCGCCACCCAGAGCAGGTACCGCAGGTGAAAGGAGCGCCGCACCCGCCGCGCCCATAAAAAGAAAACGCAGCCCGCCGCCAGGTTGACCAGCGTGCCGGCGGCGCTGATCCAGGGATTGGCCACCGTGCAATCCTCGTTGACGCTGGAAATGACCAGGTTATGTCCCCCGCTCAGCCAGCAGGCGCCCCCGTGCCCCAGGGCTTCGTGCAGCACTGTGGCCGCCGCCGCCGCTAGGACCCCCAGCGCCACCAGGGTCGCCCCATCGCGCTGCTGTGAGGTCATCCGCCATGCTACCATTGCTGAATCGAGCGTACCCCTACGCTCGCCCACCAAGGCGCGCCCTTAGCTCAGCTGGATCAGAGCGTCTGGCTACGAACCAGAAGGCCGGGAGTTCGAATCTCTCAGGGCGCACCACCCTTAAAACACTCGCCGGCGTTCTCCCACCGTCTGCGGCTCCCGCTCTAAAAAATCCTGAGCGCTAAAACCCGAACGCATCGGGTAAGGTCTCCGGCACCACCCATCGTAGAGGTTTTAAACATCTCTCCCGCGCAACGGGCGGCTGATAATCGCCCTCGAAGCCGAGTTCCAGCAGGATGATCCGTATCGCGATATCCCGCAGATGGCGGCTCAGGAGAAAGGCATTGATCGGCGTGATGGTCGAATCAAGATCAATAAAACCTTCGTGTGCTACCTCGCTCCGCACTCTATTAATTAACCAACTCCATTCACCGAGATCGCCAGGCCAACGCTTCATGACCGCTGCATCCGGCAGTCCATAGGCGTCGAGGATCTTACATACAATCGTCCCGAAGCTGTAGTCCTTCTCGGCGGCCGAACGCACCCGGCCTGCAATGCGCTGAATGATTTTTTCGTCAGGCGATTGCAGCGAGAGGAGTCGGTCTTGGGCGTCACTGAGGATCCTCTCTACGCTTTCGGCCAAATCTGGTGCTAGCTCACTAAGCAGATGCTGGGTCGCAATCCCCTTACTGCGAGCAAATCCTTCAAGACAACGTGCCATATAGAGCAACGTGTCATCGAGGTCACCTTCTCTAACCGCAGCATTTGTGCAGTGTTCTATCATAGTGGCCATCACTTTCCGAACTTCCGGGTTGGCTGCGAGATATTTTTCGAGCAGATAGCCAAGTTGCGGCCGCAGGTTCTCTTCAAGGATCGGTTCACCCGCTTTAAAATCACGACGGCGCCACGCAATGTGAATTCGTGAAACGACATTGCCCAACTCATCAAGAAGTTCGATTGGCCCCACGCTTGCGAAACAACTCGCAGCAAAGCTAACCATCCGAACCGCCTCGCTCGGGAACCATCGTCTGACATCGCTGATTGCACACGATGCAGCCGGTGGAATGCTGCCAGCAATCACGCCGGTAGCGAGTTGCCGATCTAAGCCGCTTCGGAGGCGCTCACTGCGCGTTTGCCAATCCGGATAATGCTCAATAAAGGCTGGCTGTCCGGCAAAGGAGAACGCCGCGAGGCGATTGTGACATGCCCCCCAAAACTGAGCCAGTCGAAACTATAGGCTCCCTCCGGTTTGGAGCCCGAAGGGCTCGTTGATAAGAGGCAACGAGGTCGCAAGGACGTCGTCGCCGTTTAACCCGATCACGGCTGGAGCCGTGGAGGGGGTGCAGGGGGAGGGGGCGGCGTTTGAGC
>DATNFK010000002.1:0-44594 GCA_035606395.1 Terriglobales bacterium
TTGTTGAGTAGAAAAAAGTCAGGCACCTCGCTTGGCGCCAGCAAGCCCATAAGGTAAAGGTCGAGGTAGGAATACCCGGTGGGCGGCACGTAGTAGTCATCATCCAGTTGCGTGAAGGTGCCGTCGAAATTGTCCTGCCACACGCCGCCGCCCATCGCCGAGGCCTCAACCGGGCGCTGGTAGGGGAATGGAACCTGCGCCTGCAAACCGCGCGCCCAATGGGTCGGGCCGAGGTCCACCATCTTGCCGTCAACCTGCGCCCGCGCGAACGCCGACCAGCGATGCTCCATTTCATGACCGATCTGCGAGATGGCATATTCATACGGCGGCATCCGGCCATTCCCGGCGATCTCGCCCAGTTGCTTTTGATACGCCATGATGTTGTGGAGATTCGCATCCATCACATCCGGCGGAGGCTGCGGTTGCATTTGGTTCGCGTCGGCATCAATCGGCTGCACGAAGCCCCACTGGAATCGCCCCTGGGTGCAGTAGTCGGCCAGATTTCCGGCGCGCGCGCCGCGGCCGCCGATGCCGGAGACGGGGACGCCGCCCGGGCCCGGCCCGCGCGGGCCCTCACTGGGGGTGCCGGCCTCGGGGTTATCCACGCGGAAATCCGAATAGTAAGCCAAATCATCGTAGTGATCGCCCAGCGCCCCAATCACGGTACAGGCGAGATCGCGCGGATCGGTGGGCTTCAGATAATGAAAACCCTCGAAGACGGAGGGATAGGGCCCGCTCCTGGTTCTTATCGCCGCGAAATGCACCTCGCCCCGAGTTGAATCGGCGGCCGCCGAACCGGGATAAACCCCCACAATGCCGTCGCGCGCGGAAATATGGTTGTATGACATTTCGATCGTGCCATCGGCGTGCAGCACCGCCTGAAAGCGATTGACGGTGGGATGCCACGTCCAATCCTGAATTCCGGCGTAGGGTTCACTCAAGTCCCAGGTAATCAGCACGCGGTCGGCCATCTCTTTCACGTAGCGCTTTCCCGTCCAGCGAACCCGCAGCAGTACGCAGATGGCCGGTTGGCCCTTTGCCAAATTCTTGTCGGCCACCTGCATTTCGTCGTAGCGCTGCAGCACCACGCCGCCCCGTCCCCTGCCGCGGGCCCCACCACGACCGGCCGCCGGCGCGCCAAACGCAATCGACCCATTAGCCCCGACCGAGAGGTCGTTCCAATCGCGGCCGGCAAAAGGAAACGCAAAGTTGCGGAGCGTGACCTGGGACGCGCTCGCCTCGTCGCCAAAGGCGTCGTCCCATTGCAACGGCAAATTCTCGACGCTATAGCCGGCGGCCGACGGAGTAAAGCGCAAGGTTCGCCGATCAAGGTCGAACAGATTCTCACTGCCGAGCGCCGCCTGATTGAGCGTCACCACAATCAATTTGCCGCGCACCGCCACGCTACCGAGGGAATGGCCCGCGCGCTCGCGCTGAGCCGGCGCAAGGCATGCCAGCGTCGCAATGACCAGCAGCAACAACGGCGAAAACGGATATTGTCCGCCGCGCGGTAACAGATTTTTCAATGTCATGTGTTTGAATCGCCGCCCTCGCGGCCAGTGTACACCAGGCGCGAAGCGCGCAAAAATGTCACGGCAGCCCACAAGCCCCGTTACTTCTTCCGGGGAATCCGGGTCTTTCCGTCGTTGAGGCGGAACGCCTCGATTTTGCGAGCCAGGGAATTGCGATGCATGCCCAAGGCCTGGGCGGCGAGCGAACGGTTGCCCGCTTTTCGCTCCAGCACGCGCTTGATGAAACGGCGTTGGAACTCCTCGCACGCTTCATCGAAGTGAATGCCGCGGTCCACCATGTCGGCTACGAGTGACTCCAATGCTTCCTTCATGGCATTTCCTTTTGCGCGAGCGTGCGGAGACGGCCCGCGACATCGGCCGGCATCAGCGACTCCATGCCGCGGCTGAGGCGCAGCACCGGAGGCGCAAGAGTCGAACCGGCGATGGCGCCGGGCGCGATCGGGTAAGCCGCCAGCATGACCACCACCACGGCCGCCAACGCCACTCCGCGCACCAGTCCCAGGCCCGCGCCCAGGATGCGGTCCGCCCATCCCAAGCCAATGGCGTGGACGGCACCGCGGCCCATGCGCCCCACAATTGCCGCCAAGAGCAACACCAAGACCAGAATCAATCCGAAGCCGGCGAAATTCCGAGCCTCCAGCGACATATCGACCGGCACGCGCGCGATCCAGTCCGCCGCCGCCGGGTACATCCATCCCGCAATGCCAATGCCGGCCAGGGTTGCCGCAAACATCCAGACTTCGTAGACGAACCCTTTGCTCGCGGCCGCGACTGTTGAGATACCCACCATGGCGATCAGGATGTAATCGAATGCATTCACACGGTGGCCAGGTCCCGGCCCGCCAGCTCGTGGTACGCGGCGCGGTACTTCTCGCTGGTGCGGCGCACGACATCATCGGGAAGCGCCGGCGCGGGCGGCTGCTTGTTCCAGGCGATCTTCTCCAGGTAATCGCGCACAAACTGCTTGTCGTAGGATTCTTGCGCCCGGCCCGGCTGATAGCGGTCGCGCGGCCAGAAGCGGGAGGAGTCGGGCGTCAATACTTCGTCGGCCAGCACGGGCGCATCAGGCATCGAACTCTTCAGGTCCCGGCCGAACTCGAACTTGGTGTCGGCCAGAATGATGCCGCGGGTCTCGGCGTAGGCCGCCGCGCGCTTGTAAATGTCGAGACTCAGGTCGCGCAAGCGGTGGGCCGCGTTGCGGCCGATCATACCCTCGACCGTTTCGAGAGAGATGTTTTCGTCGTGGCCGACCAGCGCCTTGCTGGAGGGCGTAAAGATCGGCTCCGGCAGGCGGTCGCTCTCGCGCAATCCCTTGGGCAGCGCGATACCGCAGACGGTGCCCAGCTTCTGGTACTCCTTCCATCCCGAGCCCGACAGATAGCCACGCACCACACACTCGACCGGAAACATTTCGAGCTTCTTCACGAGCATCGTCCGCCCCTGCAATTGCGCCGACTCGCCGCGAACCGCGTCCGGGAAGTCTTCCATCCGCGCCGAAATGAGGTGGTTGGGGCAGACGCCCTTGAGAAAGTCGAACCAGAACAGCGAGATCTGGGTCAGCACCGCGCCCTTGTCGGGAATCGGCGTCGGTAGCACGACATCAAAGGCGGAAAGCCGGTCGCTGGCCACCAGGAGCAATTTGTCGCCGGCGTCAAAAAGGTCGCGCACTTTGCCGCGCGAGATCAAGGGAAGGGAAGGCAGGCTGGTTTGCAGGACGGTGGCGGAGCTCATAAGGAAGAAACAATCTTCCCCGCCTTCCGCGCCGGTGTCAACCACCCGCTGAACTTGACAACGAGCGGTTTTTGTAGTGCTAGCTTGCTACCCGCCGTGCCTCTTCGACCATGACCGACACCAACCGCGATACGCCCGGTTGAGGCATGGTTACGCCGTAGAGTGTGGGCGCCGCCTCCATGGTGCGCTTGTTATGGGTGATCAGGATGAACTGCGTGGTAGCGCCCATTTGCTTCACCATGTCACTGAAGCGCACCACGTTGGCCTCATCCATTGGCGCATCCACTTCGTCGAGCAGGCAGAAGGGGCTGGGCTGATAACGGAACACGGCGAGCAGCAGCGCCATGGCGGTCATTGCCTTCTCGCCGCCGGAGAGCAGCAGCGCGTTCTGCAACTTCTTGCCCGGTGGCTGGGCGACGATATCGACGCCGGCATCGGCGTCCGGCGCCGCGCCTTCCATCTCGCTCAGGCGCAGGAAGCCCTGGCCGCCGCCGAATAGAATCCGGAAAGATTCCTGGAAGTAAGCGTTGATCCGCTCGAACGCCTCCTGGAATTTCTGCCGGGAGATGGTATCCATCTCCTGGATCGCCTTTTGCGTGTCGGCGATGGCGGAGAGCAAATCCTGCCGCTGCGTTTCCATGAACGCATGCCGCTGCTGCGCCTCTTCGTACTCTTCGAGCGCCATCATATTGACGGGGCCCAGGTTCTCGATCTTTTGCCGCAACTCGCGCACTACCGCTTCCAGCGCGGCCAAATCCAGGCTGACATCCGAGGCCTCAGCGACCGGTTCGGCGAGGAGCGCGTCGAGCTCGCAGCCGAGATCATTGCGGCAGGTTTCGCGCAAGTGTTCGAGGTCGGCCTCGAGGCGGGCCAAGGTGATTTCGAGTTCGTTGAGCGCCTGGCGTTTGGCATCGAGGGCATCGCGCTCGGCGCTCAGTTCCCGCTCGGCCGCGGCGGCTTCGGCGCGGGCCGAGGCCAGGGCCGTCTCCTGCGCGGTTTGGCGCTCCTGCGCCGTGGCCAACGCCTGCGCCAGGCCAGCGACGGATTGCTCGAGCACGGAGCTTGCGGCCAGCAACTCGGCCTGACGCGCGGCCAAGGTCTGCTCCTCGGCGCGGCCCTGTTGCAGCCGGCGGTTCAAGTCGGCGAGCGATTGCCGCAGCCGGTGACAGGCCGCGACGGCGGCGCGGGCGCGTTCCTCGACCCGCGCCGACTCGGCCTGAGCCTCACTCATCGCGATCGCGGCGGCTTCGCGCGCGCCGCGCCCGGATTCAACCGTTTGATTCAGCGCCGTTTCCCGCTCTTGCATGGCGCGGGTTTCTTCCACGATGCGGTCGAGCTCGCCGCGCGCATCGGCGACCTTTTCGGTCGCCTGGCGCTGGTCGGCCATGGCGCGCTCGGTCTCGAGCGTGACCTGGCGGCGCAGGGACTCGGCGCGCTCCAGCTCATGATCCAACTGACGCACCGATTGCGAGCTCGCGACCAGGCGCTTGTCGAGCTCATGGCGGCGGCTGCGCACCGACTCCATCTCGGCGCCGGTTTCAGCCAATTGCCGCGCCAGTAATTCGAGGCGAAGGCCGCGCTGCTCGATCTCGGTCTGCTGGCCGGCTTCGCGCCGCGCCAGTTCGCGCAGCTCGCGTTTAAGGCTGAGCGGGCCGCTGCTGGTGCCGGTGCCGCCGCTCACGGTGAAGTTGTGGAAGCACTCGCCATTGGGGGTGAGGAAGTACGCCCGGGGATGGCTGGCGGCCAGGCGCTGCGCCTGCGCGGTATCGCCGGCCAGGAAGGCGTCGCGCAGCTTCGGCAGTATTTCGCCCAAACCTTTGCGGAAACCGTTCAGCGCCTTGACCTCGCCGAGCAGCGGCACCAAGCTGGTCTCGGCCGGGACCTGGGGACGGCCGCCAGGCTCGCCGGAGCCCTCGCCGTGGCCCTCGTCGCCGTGGATCAAAAACGTTGCGCGTCCTTGTTCCTGGGTGCGCAGGAGTCCGACGCCGGCGCCGGCCTGATCCCAGCTCTTGACCACAATGTAGTTCAGTTCGTCGTGGAGGAATTGCTCGACGACTTGATCGTAAGGCGCATCCACCTCGACGAACTCGCCGAGCACGCCCATGGGCTGAAACTCGGTCTGGGCCTCGCCTTGCGCGGCGCGCCCGGCGAACAGATGTTTCACGGCTTCGCTGCTGTAGCCGTGGTGGGCGACGATCTCCTCGAGCGAGCGCCGGCGGGCGGCAACCTCGGCCAGTTCGTTGCGCAAACGTTGTTCGTCGGCGCGTTCGCGCCCGTCATCAGCGCGCAATTGCGCCATGCGCTGTTCGAGCTCGGCGTGCCGTTCGGCGAGGCCGAGGTTTTCGCTTTCCTGATCCTGAAACTCGAGCGCCAACTGGCCGCGCTTGCGGCCGCCGGCTTCGAGCTCGGCGCGAGCGCCGGCTTCTTCGCGCGCCAGGCGCTCGAGCTGCTTGCCGAGTTCCGTCAGCAGCGTCTCGCCGTGGGTGATCTGGTTGCCCAACTGCGCCGAACGGGCCATCAGGGCCAGCGTCTGACGCCGGATGGTTTCAATCTCGCGGTCCAATTCCTCGACCGCGGCCTGCCGCGCCTGGTGCTCCGTCCGGCGTTCGGCGTAGGCGGCGCGGGCGGTTTCCGCGAGGCCGCCGGCGGCGTCCTGATCGCTGGCCGCCTGCTCGAGCTCCTGGCCCATGGTCGCGATCTGTTGTTCGAGACGCGCGCACTCGACCGCGCTGGCTTCGGCGCGGCGGGCGAGGTCTTGCCGCTGCTGGTGGTTGAATTCGATTTGCTGGGTGGCGTGGTCGCGCTCGAGCACGAGGCGGGCGCATTCCTCGGTCATCTGGCGCAGTTCGCGCTCGAGTTGCGAGCAGGCCTGCTGTCCCTCCGCGCGCGCCCGCTCCATCCCCGCGATCGTTTGTTGCGCCCCCTGCACCGCCGCCTGGGCAGCGGCTTGTTCCGTGATCAATTGAGTTTGCGAGGCGCCGAACGCCCGCGCCCGGCCGCCGATCAGAGCGCGCTGCTGCTGGTCAAACTCGGCTTTGAGCACCTGATAGCGCTGCGCCTTGGCGGCCTGGCGCTTGAGCGAACCCACCTGCTTCGTGACTTCTTCGAAGATGTCGTTGATGCGCGAAAGGTTGAGCCGCGAAGCTTCGAGGCGCGCTTCCGCCAGGCGCCGCTTCGCCTTGTACTTGCTCACACCCGCCGCTTCTTCAATGATGGCGCGCCGGTCGTAGGGCTTGGAACTGAGAATCTGACCGATACGCCCCTGCTCGATGATGGCGTACGACTCGGGTCCGAGGCCGGTGCCCATGAACAAGTCCTGAATGTCGCGCAGCCGGCAGGGCCGGCCATTCATGAGGTACTCGCTTTCGCCGTCGCGGTAGAGGCGGCGGGTTACGACCACCTCGCCGCGCCGGTTGTGGGCATGAAATTTCCGCCGCTTGCGGATGGTCAGGACCACGGCGCCGCCGGCCGCGGCCGCGGGGGCCGCCGCTTCTTCCATCTCGTCCGCACTGTTCGCGTCCTCGTCGCTCCAGCCGGCGGTGGCCTCGCTCTCCGCATCCGGCGGCTCGGGTTCGGTTGTGGCCGCGAGGTCGAACTCTTCGGGGTCAATCAGGGTCAGGCTCACCTCGGCCATGCCGGTCGCCGGCCGGTCGCGGGTTCCGGCGAAGATCACGTCCTCCATGCGGCCGCCGCGCAGGGACTTGGCTGATTGCTCGCCCAGCACCCAGCTTATGGCGTCGGCAATGTTGCTCTTGCCGCAGCCGTTGGGGCCGACAATGCCGACCACGCCGCTGCCGGGAAACTGGATGTCGGTTTTGTCACAGAACGACTTGAAACCGAGAATCTGTAGTTTTTTGAGCCTCAGCACTTTGCCTCCATGTTCGACCACATTCCTTGGGGCATAGTAGCCGGGTTCTACCCCAGAATCAAGAGGCTAAACCGAATATATGGGGTAGTGATTACCGAGACCCCTATATTTGGTACAGTTCGCGCCAGGCCTGCTGAACCGGGAAGTACAGCGCGCACCGTACCTTGCCGCCGGTAAGAGCCCGAACCAGGGCCGCGTACCCCCCCAGTTGGGGGCTGTACTGGGCCACCTGCTGGTCGAGGAATTGGTCCACATCGGCGCCCTCGTGGAAGGCGACCTTGTAATCAATGATCCAGCGCGCGCCGTCGTCATCAATGAAGCTACGGTCTACCCGGCGGTCGCCTTCGACCGCTCCCGAGAGCCGCCATTCGCTCCGGCTCTCACGGTGCGGTCCTAGTACCCAACGGCCGCGCTCGTCGGAGAGCGTAGAGCGGACCGCAGCCGTCGCGCGCGACTGCGCCAAAACCATGTCAGACGGTGCGACGCCGGCGGCCAGCAAGGCATTGCCAATTGCATCGGCCATCTCCGCCGCAGGCCAGTCGAGACTGGGACTTGCCGACACGCGCTGCAACACCGCATGCACCGCCACACCGACCTGGCGCTGCAGGCGGCCAACGCGCGCGGGCCGCGGCAGGGCGGGCTCAATCGTGACCTCCGCCACGGCAACCGGCGGCGTCCAATCAGAGGTAACGCGGTGTGCCGGAGCGACCGCGGTGTTCACCGGCTTTTCGCTTTTTGCGATCGGCTGGCGCCATGGAATTTCCTGAGTGTCTAGCGCGGTCCAAAGCCGGGCGAGCGGCGAACGGGGCCGCGGCGCCGTGCCTTGCGGCGTCGGATTTGCGATTAAGTGCAGGCGGAGCCGGGCCCGGGTTGCGGCCACATAAAAATTTCGAAGCTGCTCCTGATCCTGCCACGCCTGCTGCAGTCGCCCCAAGAAGTCGTAGCGCCGGTCGGTGCTTCCTTTCAGGGGCTTGCCCGCTATAAGCCAATGCTGTTCGGTCTCGAGCCAGCGCAGCAGGGGCGGGTCGTTGCGGCGCGGTTCTCGATCCAGCCCTGGAATAATGACGACGTCGAATTGCAGCCCTTTGGCGTGATGGATGGTCATCGCAACCACCCGCGCTTCCGAGGGCTGAGCACCCGCGTGCGGCGAGGTCTTCAGTTTCTCCAATTCCCGCTGAAGGTTTTCCGTGCCGTGCTCGAGGCTTTCAAAAAAAACATCGGCATCTTCGGCGTGCTCGCCCGCAAGCGCCGGACCGTCGAGGGCGCGCCAGCACCACTCGACCAGTTTCCGCATTGGAGCGCGACCACTTTGCCGGGCCGCGGCCAAGAGCGCGGGCCGCACTTTTTCAATCCGCGAACGTCCGTCCGCGCTCAAGCGGGCCAATCGTGCGTCGTCGTGAAGAAAGTCAACAATCAAGCCGTACTTGTCATCAGCGCACAGCGCCTCCAAGTCGGCCAGCGTTACGCCGCACCAGGGCGCGCGCAGCAGAGCCAGCCATGCCACCCGGTCGGCCGGCGTTGCCAGCGCCTGGGTAATTGCCATCAAATCGCTCACCACCGGGCTCTCAGCCAGGCTCAACAGGCGCTCTGCGCGGACGGCAACACCGCGCCGCATCAGTTCCGCCACCACCGGTTCCAGTTGGGCGCGACCGAAGCCCAATAGCGCAATCTGCTTGTTTTCGTGGTTTTGCAGTTCGGATTCGACGAGATCCGCCACAGCCGTAGGGCTGCCGTTCCAGTGCCACCGCGCTGGCGGGCCATCCGCCGCCAAGGCCGGCGTCGCCTCGACGAACTTGGCGGTGCCGGTCATGGGATCGTCGGCGGTTGGCGAAACCCGCGAAAACAATTGGTTGCACCAATGCACGAGCCCCGATTGCGAGCGGTAATTGGCACTCAACTGCAACTCGCGCAGGGCGACCGTGCCCAGGCGGCCGCTCGCCGCCGCTTGCAGAAACATGCCGACATCGGCGTTTCGGAAACCATAAATCGACTGCATGGGGTCGCCGACGAGAAAGAGCGTCCTTCCGTCATCAGGCTGCCAGTCGGCCACCAGCGCTTCGAGCAACTGGAACTGGGCGCGCGAGGTGTCTTGCACTTCGTCGACGAAGAGATGCCGGAGCGCGCCATCGAGAGCGTAGCGCAAGCGATTGGGCTCGCCGTCCAAGCCGCGGAGCGCGGCCAGGGTGATCTCGGTGAAATCGCACTCGCCCCGTTCGGCGAATTGCACCTGCAACTCGGCCGCCGCTTGCGGCAATAGCGTCAGCAGCGCGCGCATGAACTCCCACTGTTCGGGGGAGAACTCCGCCTCCGGCAGTTCGGCAATGGCGGCGAGAGCCTTGCAGGCGGCCCCGCTCAGGTTTGGCCAGATGCCACGTTTCCGCACAGTTCCCTGCCTGGTCAATGCTTTTTCAGCCAAGGCGCGCCACGACGCCCAGTCGCCGAAGTCCGGCAGGGGCGAGGCGACGTCGGTTTCGAGCCGCGGCAGCAAGCCGGCGAACTCGGCCGCGGTGGCTTGCGCCATAGCCAGCTCCAGCCGCGGCCGCGCTTTCTCCGGTTCGCGCGCCACCGGTATTAAAAGCCGCAGCCATTGGTCGCGATGTTCCAGCATTTTCGCCAGAAGGTTCTCAACGCCGTCCCAGTCGCCATAGGCCCGCAGCAGCACGGCGCGCGCGGCGGCGGCGAGTTCGTCGTCATTAACTTCGGCGCGGCGCAGCGTGGCACGCGCCGCCGCCAAAAAAATTTGATCGGCGTCTTCGGTTGGTCGCGGTACACCGCCCAGGCGCGAGACCCAGGGCATGCGGGACACCAGGCGCAGGGCCAACGAATCGAGGGTCATGATTCGAAGCCGGTCGCGGTTTTCCAGCAAATTCCAACCGCTCTCGTCATTGCGGCGGGCCGCTTGCGTGGCCAGCGCGGTTGCGGGCGCGGCCAAGGCGTCAAGCACCCGGCCCCGCATTTCCGCCGCGGCTTTGCGGGTGAAGGTCAGCGCCAGTAACTGTTCCGGCTGATCGGCCTGGCTCAATAGCCGCAGGAAGCGCTGGGTGAGCAACTCCGTCTTTCCGCTGCCGGCGGGGGCGCGCACCAACACGGAGTGATCGGCGTGAACCGCGAGCTGCCGCGCGTTGGCGTCGGACGCCTGGGCCGGCTGGGTGCCGGCTTCACTCGGCATCGAGGGCCTCCTGGCTCGCCGCCTCGGCGCGGAGGCGCGGGTCGCGCTCGGAGATGCGGCAGAGGGCGGGTAAATCGCAGCGCTCGCAAATGGTTTGGCGCGGCAACTTGGGTCGCACCTCGGCCTCGCCGGCTTCAATCTCACGCGCCAGCGCCAGCAGCGCCGACCGCCACTCGTCAATCTTGAAGCCCGCGCCTCCGCGCAGCGCCGGCTTGAATGCCATCGCGCCCGGTTTGAGCTGGGCCAGCGCAATGCCTTCGATCGTCGAGGACTCTGGGGTGGTCAGTAAATACAAGGGCAACTGCGGTTGCAGGGGGCGCTCGCCGTCCCAGCCGCTCCTGGCCTGTTCACCCGACTTGTAGTCGATCAGGAGCAAGCCGTTGCCGCTTTCGGGCAGCCGGTCGACGCGGTCTATTTTGATCTTGAAGCGCAGGCCGCCCAGGGCCGCCTCACGCTCTTCCTCCCAGCCAATCGCAGTCCATGGGTGGCGGTCTTTTTCTTTCTCGAGCCAATCGAGGGTCAGGCGTTCCAAGCGCTGCTCCTCGACCAGGGCCAATTGCGGGCGCTCGCGCAATCCGGCCTCGTCGACCACGGCCGTCGCGCAGGCGCGCACGCGCTCGGCCAGTACGGCCTCGGAGAGAGATATGAGCATCTCCTGGCTTGGCATCTCGCGATAGAACCGCTCCAACATCTTGTGCAGCAATGAGCCGCGGGCGATTGCATCCAGCCCCGAGGGCACCTCCGCCAGCTCATGCGCATGCAGCCGATGGTGCACAAAGGCGCGGAACGGACATGCAGATTGATCCTCGAAGAAGCGACTGCCACCGGCTATCTTGCCGCCGGAGAGGAGCGGCACGGGCGCGTCTTCATAGGCTTCAAGTGTTGGCACAACCGTGGACGCAGCCGCATCTTCATTACGAACCGCCGGTGGCGTTACGCTCAGCAGCGGGTTGGGTCTCTCGGTGAAGCTCGCGACCAGTGTCCGCGCACCGCGGTGCCAGCGCGCCCAGATTTCCGCGGCTGTGCTTTCTTCGCGGTGCCATCGCAGCGGCAAGAATGGATGCGGCCTCGCGGGCGTCAATGCATCTTCTTCCATTCCCGCGATCCACACGTGGTCAAACTCCGAGCCGCTATTTTCGTGCCAGTCCATAACGACGACGCGGGCGGATTCCGGCCGCGCCGGAACCGTTCGCTCCTCCATCATGGCGAGCAAACGCCGCCAGGCGCGGTCGAGCGCCGGCGATTGATCGGCGACTTGATCGAGCCGCGCGAGGGCGGCCTGCACGTCTTGCCAGAGGTTCACAGCCGCTTGCTCGGCAATTGAAAGCGCCCGGTCGCCGGGCCAGCCTATTGCCGCCAGAGCCCGATCAAAGGCCTCGGACCATGCACCATAGCTCTGTTTTTCGGGCCAGCTCGCGCGCTCGCGGCGCAGGTCACGGCGGCCGGCGCGGTTCCAAAAATCGCGGCCTGCAAACTCACGCCGGCGCAGTTCCTTCTCTTCCCGCGCCCTCGGGGCACGCTCCTTGTCGGCGCCGGCAGTGTAGGGCGAACGCAGGAGTTGGATCGCGAGCCGCGTGTCCAACCTTTCGTATCCATCGATAACGAGGCGCAATACGGTCAGCGCGGCGGCGGTTACCGGAACTTTGGCCAGCGCATCGCCACCGCTTACGTATACGGCCGATGGCGCCGGCGACCATGGTTCGCGGTTGGGCTCGAGCTCGTTTGCGAAAATGCGCTCGACCTTAGCGCGCTGCTGCGCCAGGCCCGGCACCACCACGACTACCGTCGTGGATTCGTCTTCTTCGCAACGCATGCGCGCCCAGCGCGCCGCCCGGCGAAGTTCCTGCTCCGGGTTTGCGATTTGACATACGGTGATCTTCTCGACTTCCGGCGCCAGCGGCATCGTTGCAACGGTCGCGCCGGCTTCGCGCAGAGCGGCGATCAGTGCTTCAAGTTGCGGAGGCATCCGCTCGAACCCGGCCAACCATACCTGTTTTGGCGCGGTCATCCGTCCCGCGCGCAAGCGGGTTGCCACCTCGTCGGGAAGCTCTGCCGCGCTTAGCCATCGCGGCTTTTCGCACCGGTTCCGGAAGGCAAGCGTCCAGGAGTGAAAAGCCGATGTGTCGTCGCTCTCCTCCCAATCGCTTCCGGTTTCAGGCAGCCGCCACGCCTTTGTGCGCCGCCAAGCTTCGGCCGCCGAGCGGGCCGTTCCACGGCGATCGAGGAGGCCACCGGCTTCGCCGATTGCCTCTTCCCATAGCAACAGCTCCTGTTCGCGGCTGAGCACGAGGCCGCCACGCCAGTTCTCTTGCACCCAGGTCTGCCACGCGACTATGGCCGGCGTTTCCCAAGCGATCAGGCTAGCCGCCTGTTGGCGCGTGCCGTAACGCTGCCGCAAACCGCGCGCGATGGCGGCGTCGGCGGTCAGCACCAGTGCGCCAGCCGTTAGGGATGCCCAGAAGTCCATGGTCGCCTGGCTCAAGTGGATTGCAGAAAATTCCGCAAGTAGCCGTCCTGGCTGGAGCGCAACTCCGACCCGCTGCCATCGAACACGGCGCGACGGTTGTGCAGCACCATGAAGGACGTCCGCTGGTCGCCCTTGGGTGTCTGCTTTAATTGATTGGAGGCAGCATCCCAGGCGTGGGTGGCCAGAAGAAAGCCATCCTGCAGGCGGTGGGTGACCATGAGCGCGGTGACTTTTTTCACATCCCGCAGCTTGATGATCTGCTCCATGATGTTGGTTGCGGTGATGGGGTCGAGGCCGGCGGTCGGCGAGTCGTAGAGCATGATTTCGGGCTCGGTGGCCAGGGCGCGGGCGATCGCGACGCGGCGCTGCATGCCGCCCGACAGTTCGCCCGGCATTTTATCGATGGCAGGCTCGAGCTCGACCGCGGCCAGACATTCCCGCACACGCTGCTCGATTTGGGCCTCGTCCATCTGGTGTTCCTCATCGAGGCGGTAGGCGACATTGTCGCGCACCGAGAGGGAGTCAAACAGGGCGCTCTCCTGAAATACCATGCCGATCTTGCGGCGCAGCGCGAACAGCGCGGGCTCAGGCAACCGGCTCACGTTCTCGCCGAGCACGACGATCTGGCCAGCATCGGGACGGAGCAATCCGATGGCCAGCTTCAGCGCCACCGACTTCCCGCTACCGGCCTCGCCCAACAGCACTTTCGTTTCACCGCGCCGGACAGCCAGCGACAAGTCTTCGAGCACCGTTTGCATGCCAAAGTGCATGCTGACGTGGTCGAACTCAATCAGCGCCGCGTCGGGATGCATTAGCTGCCGAAGATTCCGATCAGCACCCGGCTGATCAAAAAGTCGCTGAGAATGATCAGCACCGAAGCCGCCACCACCGATTGCGTCGTCGCCCGCCCCACGCCGCGGGTACCGCCGCGCGCCGACATGCCGTAGTAGCAGCCCACCGAGGCGACGATAATGCCGAACACGACCGGTTTGAGGAGACCCTGGCTGATGTCGGTCGAACCGAGCGCTTGCAACGCCGTGTACCAATATTGCCGGGCATCGAGTCCGAGCGCCAGTACGGCGTACAGAAACCCACCTACCATACCGCAGAGGTCGGCGATGACAGCGAGGAAAAACATCATGGTGAGGGTCGCGAGCAGCCGCGGCGCCACCAGTTTCTTGAGGGGATCGGTGCCGAGCGCGCGCATGGCGTCCACCTGTTCGGTGACCACCATGGAACCCAATTCGCTGGCCATACCGGCGGCGTTGCGGCCGGCGACCATCAGGCCGGTCAGCACCGGGCCCAACTCGCGCACCAGGGAGAGAGCCACCAACTGTCCAGTTCGTTCGATTTGCCCGTACTGCGCCAAAGTCGAGGCCAATTGCAGCGCCATGACCGCGCCGGTGAAAAATCCGGTGAGCACGACGATGGGCAGGGATCCGACGCCGATACTGTCCATTTGCAGAATCACGTCGCCGCCGTAAAATGGACGCGCAAAAAAATTGCGGAAGGCGCGTCCGGTCAACAGGGAATAGGCCTGCAGGCCTTCTAAATGCCCCTTGACCCAGCCGGCGACGGCCGAGTCGCGGGCGGGTTCCTCCGTTGGCGTGACAATCGTACCCACCTAAGCTCCTGCCCGAATCTAGCACATTCATTGGCACCGGAATCGCGCGTCGCCGCCGCTGTGTCGCATCCGAGCTCGAAACTGCGCGCTACACTTATGGATACAATGCTGCGCTTTTCCACTGCCGGGGAATCTCATGGCCAGGCGCTTCTCGCGCTGCTCGCCGGGTTCCCGGCCGGGGTCGCCATTGACGTTCCCTTTGTGGCCCGCGAGCTTTGGCGCAGGCAGCAAGGCTTCGGGCGGGGCGGGCGCATGAAAATCGAGCACGATACGCCCGAGTTCATCGCCGGCGTCCGCAATGGACACACCATTGGCGCTCCCATTGCCATCCAGATCGCCAACCACGACTGGAAAAATTGGAGCGAAACCCTGGCTGTCGCCGCTCCCGCCGGGGCCGCCGCGCGCCCGGTGACCAGCCCCCGCCCCGGCCATGCCGACCTCGCCGGCGCGCTCAAGTTCAATTTTCCAGAGGCCCGGTACGTGCTCGAACGCGCCTCGGCGCGTGAAACCGCTGCCCGCGTCGCCGCCGGCGCCGTGGCCAAGCTTCTCCTTCGCGCCCTGGATATTGAAGTCCTCAGCCATGTCGTTGCCGTGGGCGCCGCCACGCTCGCGCCCACCACTTCCGTCACCCAGGCCAGCCTGAGGGCGCTCGCCGCGAAACCTGAAATTCTCCTCCACTGCCTGGATGCCGACTCCGAATTAGCCATGAAAGCTGAAGTTGACCAGGTCCTTCGCACCGGCGACACGGTGGGCGGCGTTTTCGAGATCCGCGCCTTCGGCCTGCCCCCGGGCCTGGGGAGCTGCGCCAACTGGGACGACCGGCTCGACGGCCGCCTGGCGCAGGCCCTCATCTCCATCCAGGCGGTCAAGGCGGTCGAAATTGGCGACGGGGTTGGCGCGGCCTCCTCGGCCGGGTCCAACGCCCAGGATCCGATCGGCTACGATTCCGAAGCCCGCCGCTTCACCCGCCAGGGCAACCATGCCGGCGGCCTGGAAGGCGGCATGAGCAACGGCCAGGAACTCGTTCTACGCGGGTTCCTTAAACCCATCTCCACCCTCCGCCGCCCGCTTGCCAGCGTTGACTTCGCCACCCGCGAACCAGTCAAGGCCGCCTACGAACGCTCCGACGTTTGCGTCGTCCCGGCCGCCGCCGTGGTGGGCGAAGCCATGGTTGCTTTCATCCTGGCCCAGGCGCTTATTGAAAAGTTCGGCGGCGACTCGCTTACCGAACTGCAGCGCAATTACAATAATTATCTGGAGCAGGTGCGCGCTTTCTAATGGTCTTGTCGATCGTCAAGTTTCCCGACCCGGTTCTCACCACCCCGGCCGGCCCGGTGCAAAACTTCGCCACCCCCGAGCTCCGCCAGCTCATCGCCGACATGTTCGAGTCCATGTACGCCGCCAACGGCGTCGGCCTGGCGGCGCCGCAAATCGGCTTGTCGCAGCGCCTGACCGTCATTGATTGCAGCGTGGGCGAGGATCCGGCACAGCAGTTGGTATTGATCAATCCCGAGATCATCCGCCGCGAAGGGCGGCAAACCGGCGAGGAGGGATGCCTGAGCATTCCAGGTTTCCGCGCCGATGTCTCGCGCGCCATGAACGTGACCGTACGGGCCCAGAATGTCGAGGGCGAATGGTTTGAAACCAGCGGTTCCGAGTTGCTCGCCCGCGCCATGCAACATGAAACCGACCACCTCAACGGCATCCTCTTTATTTCCCATCTATCCACGTTGAAGCGCGACCTGATCAAGCGCAAAATCCGCAAGCTGCAAAAAGACGGCGAGTGGTAACTTTCAGCCGGGTGGGGCGCTGCGCCGGACGCGCCAAATAATTTCCAACGCGGCGAGAGAAGGGAACTTTTGCTGGAGCACCTGATCCAGCTTTTGGTCGAGCCGCACTGCCCGTTGCCGCACCGGCTTCACCGCGAAGGCCAGCGCCGCCGCCAGCAGCAGGATGGTCAACGCGCGTTGGAATCGGGTCTTCACTTTATTCTCTCAATGCCCTTCTGAATGCAGATACTGTGCCAAACCAAAAAACGTTACATTTTCAGCGTTTACGTCCGCCGGCCTGCCGCCGCAGTGTCCGCTTCCGAACGCCCGGCGTCCGCATTCATCTCATACTTGGTGTATGCCCAAGATTTTGTGCGTGACCGCGCATCCTGACGACGAGGTTGTCGCCTTCGGCGGCACGGTTCGGCGCTATTCGCGCGCCGGAGTTGAATGCCGGCTGATCTGCCTCACCAGCGGCGAGGCCGCGCGCAACCGCGGCGGGGCGGCGAGCGCCGCCGACTTGCAAGTTCTGCGGCGTGGCGAGCTTGCCGCCTCGTGCCGGCTGCTCGGGTTCGCCGAGTACGAAGCCTGGGATTTCCCTGATGCGCATTTACCTCAGGTTGATTTCTACTCGACCGCGGGAAGGATTGTGAAAATCATCTGTGAATGGAAGCCGGATTTGGTGATGACGCTAGGCCCGGAAGGCTCGGCCACGGGTCACCCCGACCACGGCATGGCGGGATTGCTGACCACAGCGGCTTTCCACTGGGCGGCCCAGGAACGATATTTTCCCGAGTCCCAGCTATCGCTGCACCAAGCGGCGCGTCTGTATTACTCGACGACCGCGTTCCAGCCGCCGGAGTTCCCGCGGGTGTGTCTGCCGAACCCTGACCTCGCCATCGACACTTCGCAGTTTCTCGAACTCAAGATCGAAGCCTTCGCCGCGCACCGCACGCAAAACCCGCTGCTCGAGCGTGTGACGCCCTATTTGCGGCGGGCCGGAGGCGGCGAGTTGTTTCACCTGGCGTGCGGCACGCAACTGCCGGAGGGGCAACTCGACGATTTGTTCGCTGGTATGATGGTTTAGGTAACCGCGCATGAGTTTGCACCTCCGACTACGGCGTTCCGGCAGACGTGTGGCCGCTTTCGTTCGCCAAGCCATTCACCTCCAGCTCCTAATCGCCCTCGAGAGTGGCGAGTCCGACATTCTGGTCGGCGGCCAGGCGGTGATGGAAGGCGTTATGATGCGCGCGCCGCACTCCTATGCGGTCGCCGTGCGGCGTCCGGATGGGTCGCTGGTCACCACCACGCGACCGCTGGTGCGCCCCTCAGAGAAGCACAGCTACTGGAACTGGCCCATGCTGCGGGGGCTGGCGACACTGGGACAGGCGATGGCGCTGGGCGTTCGCGCCTTGCGCTTCAGCAGCGATCATGTGATGGACGATGGGCCGGCCGACGCGACCGCCGAGGCGGCCGCCGACGCCCCCGCCAAGGGCGAAGTGACGAGCTGGGCTATGGTGGCGAGCATTGCCTTCTCGCTGGTGTTTTTCATCGCGTTTTATAAGTTCGTGCCGCTGGTCGCGGCCACTGAGATGCAGCGACACTGGGCATGGTTTGGCGGGCAGATTGCCTTCAACCTGGCCGACGGCTTGATTCGCATTGCGATGTTCCTGCTCTTCATCGGCGGGCTGGCACTGCTGCCCGACATTCGCCGCCTGTACCAGTACCACGGGGCCGAGCACAAGGTCGTCTTCAACTTCGAATCGGGCCAGCGGGTGGATGTGCCGAACGCGCGCTCGTTCACCACGCTGCATCCGCGCTGCGGCACCAGCTTCATGATCGTGATCATGCTGATCGCGATGGCGCTGTACATCCTGATCCCCGCGCATACGTTCTGGATGCGCTTCGGAGTGCGCATAGCGCTGCTGCCGGTCATCGTCGGGCTCTCGTATGAGGTCATCCGCTATGGCGCCAAGCACAGCCAGTCGTTGTTCGCGCTGATGGCGCGCCCCGGCCTGTGGCTGCAGCGCATCACCACGCAGGAGCCGACCGACGATCAGCTCGAGTGCTCGATTCGCTCGCTGGACGAGGCCATGCGCCTGGAGCAATCGCAGGGCGGCGCGCTGGTGATTGGCTAAGAGACGATTGGCTAAGAACAGATGTTCGACAAACTGCAACAACTCGAGACCCAGTACGACTCGCTGACCGCCCAGCTCGCCTCGCCCGAGGTGACCAGCGATAGCACGCGCTACCAGAAGACCGCCCGCGCCCACGCCGAACTGGAGGAGGTGGTGAGCGAGTACCGGCACTTTCAGCGGGTGCGCGAACAGGCCGCCCAGGCGCGCCTGATGCTGCACGAGCCCGACCCCGAGCTGCGCAAAATGGCGGCCGACGAACTGGCGGCGCTCGAGCCCGAGGCCGCCGCAAGCGAGGAACGCCTGCGCCAGTTGCTGCTGCCCAAAGACCCCAACGACGAAAAGAACGTTGTGCTCGAAATCCGCGCCGGAACGGGGGGCGACGAGGCGTCGCTGTTTGCCGCCGAGATGTTCCGCATGTACACGCGCTACGCCGAACAGCAGCGCTGGCGCATTGAAGTGCTCTCGGCCAGCGAAAGCGGCGTGCACGGATTGAAGGAAGTGGTGGCCATCATCGAGGGCAAGGGCGCCTACAGCCGGCTCAAGTATGAGAGCGGCACCCACCGTGTGCAGCGCGTGCCCGCCACCGAGCAGCAGGGAAGAGTGCATACGTCGGCGGTGACGGTCGCGGTGCTGCCCGAGGCCGAGGAAGTGGACATTCAGATTGACGCCAAGGATGTGCGGGTGGATACATTCTGCTCGTCCGGCCCGGGCGGACAATCGGTGAACACCACCTATTCAGCGGTGCGACTGACGCACTTGCCGACCGGCGTCATTGTGAGCTGCCAGGACGAAAAATCGCAGATCAAGAACCGGGCCAAGGCGATGCGCGTGCTGCGTTCGCGTCTGCTCGAGATCGAGCAGGAGAAGCAGCACCAGGCGATCGCCGCCGAGCGGAAGCAGCAAGTGGGGTCGGGCGACCGCAGTGAAAAGATCAGGACCTACAACTTTCCGCAGAACCGGGTGACCGACCACCGAGCCGGCGTGACTTTGCACCAACTCTCGGAGACCATGGACGGCAAGCTCGACCCCTTGCTGCAAGCCGTCACGGCGCATTTCCAAGCCGAGCGCCTAAAGCAGGAAACCGCCGCCTGACCGCGGCCCAGGCTGCATGCCGCCCGCCCCTGAGAGTCTGCGCCGCCTGCCTGGGGTGGATGAACTCCTTCGACGCGAGGATTTGGCCGACCTGTGGCAGCGACTAGGGCCGGACGGCTCCCGGCGCGTTATCCGCGAAGTGCTCGAGGCCGCGCGAGCCGCGGCGATGCCGGCCGATCTTGACGCTGAATTGCACGCCGCCGCCGCACACCGCCTGAGCTCCTCGCTGCGGCCGGTCATCAACGCCACCGGCGTCGTTCTGCATACCAATCTGGGGCGGGCGCCGCTCGCGGGCGCCGCGGTCAAGCAGCTTGCGGCCGTGGCCGCGGCTTATACCAACCTGGAGTTGAACCTCGACACCGGCGAGCGCGGACGGCGCGACCTCCACCTCGCCCGCCTGCTGGCCGAACTCACCGGCGCCGAGCAGACCATCGTCGTGAACAACAACGCCGCCGCGGTGCTGCTCGCCATCCATACGCTGGCGATTGAACCGCAGGGTGAAATTCTCGTCTCCCGCGGGGAGCTGGTCGAGATCGGCGAAAGCTTCCGCATTCCCGACATCATTGCGCGCGGCGGGGCGAAGCTGGTCGAGGTGGGGGCCACCAACCGCACCCGCATTGGCGATTACGAGCGCGCACTCACGCCGGCCACGCGGGTTATCCTGCGCGTGCATCGATCGAATTTTACGCAGGAGGGCTTCGTTTCGCAGCCCAGCCTGGCGGAGTTGTCGGCGCTGGCGCGCCGGGCCAACGTGCCGCTGGTCGAAGATCTGGGCAGCGGCAGTCTGGCGCGCATCCCGGGATTGCCGCCGGAACCAACTGTCGCGGAGAGTATTGCCCAGGGCGTCGACATCGTTACGTACAGCGGCGACAAGCTTCTCGGCGGACCGCAAGCCGGACTCATTAGCGGCGGCGCGCGCTGGGTGGCCGCGCTGCGCGCCAATCCGCTTTTCCGGGCACTGCGAGTCGACCGCCTCACGTACGCCGCGCTCGAAGCCACGCTCGGCATTCTCGCCCGCCAGGCCTGGGACGAACTCCCGGCGCTGGCCATGCTGCGCGCGGACAATATCGAGGCGCGCGCGCGCGACTTCGCAGCGCAGGTGCCGCCCGGCTTCGAGGTCGAAATCGCCCCGGGCGAATCGCTCATCGGCGGCGGCGCGCGACCGGGCGACCGCCTGCCGACTTGGCTCATCGGGCTTGCGCGGCCGGGCCGCAGCGCCGCGGCGCTCGCGCGCGCGCTGCGGCAATATGAGCCCCCAATCATCGCCCGACTCGCTCACGACCGCTGCTGGCTCGACCTGCGCACGGTTTTGCCGGGACAGGAAGACGAACTTCGGGCGGGCCTCCGCGCTATTATGTAGCTATGCGGACCAAGCTTGCAGTGTGTGGGCTGGCGCTCAGCCTAAGTGCTTTCGGCCTTCAGGCGACGCCCCCCCAGACCACGCCGAACACTCAAACCGTCAATCCCACGCTTCCACCGGCTGGCAATCCGGCGGCGCACACGGCGCTCAGCTACGACATCATTCAGAAGCTGTCGAACACGCCGAGCCTGAGCGGAGTCACCATCACCGCCAGCGTGACTGACGATGGCGCCGTCTCGCTCAACGGCGTGGTGCCGACGCAGGCGGAAGCCGATGCGGCGGTGGCGGCGGTGCAAGCGGTTCCGGGGGTGCAGAGCGTGAAGAGCCAAATCCTGGTCGACCAGGATCCGTTTGCCAATTCCGCGCCCGCCAGCAGCGGCGCCACGATGCCTTCGCGGACCACGGCCGCGCTCGAAAATGCCGCCAACGACCCCGAGGCCAAGCTCGCGGCCGCGCTGGCCGCCGTTCCCGCCCTGGCGCGCGTTTCGGGCACGCTTTACGGCGACACCCTGAACCTCATCGGCACCGTGCCCAACAAGGCCGCGAAAGACCAGGCCAGCAAGATTGCCGCGCAAGTGCTGCCCCAGTTCAAGCGCAAGAACATTATTTGGGTTGACCCGCATCCGCTCGCGCCGCCGCCGATGGTGCCCAAGGAGCAGGGGCATTGAGCGGATCCATTCTTGCCGTCGAGTGTCCGCAGTGCCAGCGGGTGTATAACATTTATCCGGGTCCGGACGAATACATGCGCTGCCTGATCACGCGGAAATTCGAGATGGAGTGCGATTACTGCGAGAAGGAGCTGACCTTCAAGGTGGTCAGTGGCGCCAAGGCTCCGTTTACGACCGGGGGAACGTAATTCATCCCGGCGTGATCTTTTTAGAACTTTCGTATATACTAAAAAACCGAGGAGAGTACTCGTGCTTGAGGTCAGTCATCTCAGCAAGGACTACGGTCCGTTCCACGCGGTACAGGACATCAGCTTCAGCGCCCGCGCGGGCGAGGTGCTGGGCTTTCTCGGTCCCAACGGCGCCGGCAAGACAACCACGATGCGCCTGATCACCGGCTACCTGCCGCCCACCGCGGGCGAGGTCAAGGTGGATGGCATTCCGGTACGCACGCAACCGCTCGCCGCCAAGCGCAAGATCGGCTATCTGCCCGAGCTGCCGCCGATTTACCCGGAACTGACGGTGGATGAGTATCTGCGTTTCGTCGGCCGCCTCCGGCGTTTACCCTCGCGCGGATTGAGCACCGCGGTCGAGGACGCCTGCCGCCGCACCGCGCTCACCGACGTGCGCCATCGCGTCGTTGGCCATCTATCGAAAGGCTACCGCCAACGGGTGGGCATTGCCCAGGCCATTTTGCACGACCCGCCGCTCTTGATACTCGACGAACCCACGGCCGGGCTTGACCCGCGCCAGATTCTCGAAACGCGGCAATTGATCCGCGAACTCGCGGGCAATCACACCGTCATTATCAGCACTCACATACTCTCGGAGGCCGCGACGACCTGCGAGCGCGTGGTCATTATCAATCGCGGGGCGCTGGTGGCGGTGGACACGCCGGAAAACCTGACCCATCGACTCAAGCAGACCGACACGCTCGAAATACAGGTGCGCGGTCCGCAGCTTGACGTGAGCGCAGCGCTCAGTAAGATCGACGGCGTGCTCAAGGTTGAGTTTTCGCACGTGCAAAAAGAAATCGGCACCTGGACGGTCGAGGCGCGCGCGGTCGCGGTGCGGGAGCAGATCGCCCGCCGGGTGGTCGAGAACGGCTGGGGACTGGTCGAGCTCAAGCCGGTCGAACTCAGCCTGGAGGAGATTTTCCTCTCCCTCACGGGCGCGGCCGCGGCCGCCCCCGCCTCAGCGCCGAGTCAGGAGTTGCCGGCATGAGCGGAGTCATCGCCATCATTCGCAAGGAGTGGAAGACCTACTTCATTACGCCCGCCGCCTATGTGGTGCTGGCGCTGTTCGCCTTCATCAGCGCGTTTTTCTTCTACAGCATGCTCGCCGTCTTCGTGGTGCAGAGCCTGGGCGGAGGCGGCGAGTTCGGCGGCGGCAGCCTGAACGTGAATGCGCAGGTCCTGCAGCCGCTCATGTTTGACATCGGCATCACGCTGCTCTTCCTGCTGCCCATGATCACCATGCGGCTGTACGCCGAAGAAATGCGCGGCGGCACGATGGAGCTGCTCAAGACTTCGCCCATCCGGCGCATGGATATCATTCTCGGCAAATTCATTGGCGCCTTTGGGCTGCTGGTGATCATGCTGATCATCACCGCCGCCTATATCGGCGTGATCGCCCACTATGGCGCGCCCGACCTGCGCGCCGCCGGCGCGGGACTGCTGGGGCTGGCGCTGCTGGGCGGCGCCTTTCTCGCCATCGGGCTGCTTATCTCGAGCTTTACGCGCAATCAGATAGTCGCCGGCGTGATTACTTTCACGCTCTTTCTGCTGCTCTGGGTCGCCGACTGGGTCTCGGCGTACGGCAACGGCGCGGTCTCGCACTCCATCGCCTATTTGTCGGTCACCAGCCATCTGCAAAACTTTACCCAGGGGATTATTGACGCCAAGGATGTCGTCTTCTACCTCAGCCTGATCGTCGCCGGACTCTTCCTTACCGCCCGCCGCATGGAGCTCGCGGAATAACCATGCCTGAAGAAAAATCCAATCAGCCCCACTGGCTCGTGCGCCGCGGATCGCTGGTCGCCTACCTGCTGGTCGTGATTGCGGTTCTGGTGCTGGTCAACTACCTGGCCGCCAACCACGACAGGAGTTGGGATCTGACCAAGAACCGCAGCCACAGCCTGAGCACCGAGTCGGTGAAGATCGTGCGGGGGCTGCGGCATCCGCTGGACCTGATTTATTTCGACAAGAGCTCGAGTTTCCCCGCCGCGCACGAGTTTTTCTCGCGCTATGAGCGCGAGTCGAACCAAGTGCATGTGGATTACATCGATCCCGACCGGCATCCGGATCAGGCGCGGTTGTACAAGGTTCAAACCTACGGTTCGACCGTGGTCAAGAGCGACGACCACCAGGAAATTGTTTCCACCATGGACGAGCAGAGCGTCACGAACGCCATGGTGCGCGTGCTCAAGGGAGCGCGCAAGGTGGTCTACTTCGCCGAAGGCGACGGCGAGCGCGATCCGGACGACAGCGGGCGGGATGGATACAGCACGCTCAAGACGGCGCTCGAGGCGGAAAACTTTACGGTGCAGAAAGTGGTGCTGGCGCAGACCGGCAAAGTGGCCGCCGATGCCGCCGCGCTGATTGTCGCCGGACCCACGCACGCGCTGCTGCCGGCTGAAGTTACCGCCATCCAGACCTATCTCAATGGCGGCGGTCATGCGATGTTTCTCATCGGCCCCGATACCAGCGGGCCGTTGGTTGACTATCTGCAATCGTCGCTCGATGTGAAGCTCGCGCCCGGCATCGTGGTTGACACCAGCGGCATCGGGCGTCTGTTCAATGCCGGCCCCTTGATGGTGATCGTGGCGCAGTACGATTCGCATCCGATCACCGCGCAGATGAGCCAGACCGCGACGTTGTTCCCCGATGCGCGCACGGTTGAAGCCGCTCCGCCACCGGCCCCGGCCACGGGGGCGGCCACCACCCCGCCGGCCGCGGCCGTGGTCAGCCCGCTGCTTGAGACCACGGCGCAGAGCCTGGTCGGTACCGTGGACAATGGCCAAGTAAAGGTTGACCAGACCACTGACCGGCATGGTCCGCTGACGCTGGGCGTGGCCGGCACCTTGAACAGCAATCCCGATGCCCGCTTCGTTGTTTACGGCACTCCCGATTTCGTGGCCAATAGCGCCATCTCGTTCCAGGGCAATCGCGACCTGTTCCTCAACACGATGGATTGGCTGAGCGCCCAACAAAACTTCATCACCATCCGGCCGCCGGCCGCCACCAACGCGCCGGTCAATCTCAGCGCCGCGCAAATGCGCTACGTTCTGTTTATATTCCTTCTCGGCCTGCCGCTCGCCGTCGTCATCATCGGCGTCGCGGTCTGGTGGCGCAGGAGGGCTCTCTAGCTCGCCGTCATGAAACCCTGGCTTCGCCTGCTGATTTCGGTTGTCATACTTCTCGGCCTGGTCGGTATCGTCTACTGGCCGCATAAGCCGGCCACGCCCGCCGCCGTCGCGCCGCCGCTCATCAAGTTCAGCGCCAGCGACGTGCGCAGCGTGACCATCGCGCAGCCCGGCCAACCAACGGTCGAGCTGACGCGCGCCGGCGATCAGTGGACGCTCAGCCAGCCATACAGCTACCCGGCCGATCAGTCCACGGTGTCGAGCATGCTCGACTCGCTGGCCAACATTACCGGCGCGGTGGATGTCGGCTCTTCCAACAACGCCGCCGCTTTCGGCCTCGATCATGCCAGCGTTGTGAAGCTTGGCCTGGCCAACGGACAAACTGACGAGATCGATTTCGGCGACGACAGCCCCACTGGCGGCAACAGCTATTTACGCCTCGGGCCCAGCGGCGCCATCAAGATGGCGCCGACCGACGTGAAGACCAACGCCCTTAAATCGGCGTTTCTGCTGCAGGACAAAGCGATACTGCATTTCCCGAGCGGCCAGCTCACCGCGCTCGACGTCACGCTGCCGGGCAAGAAGCCGCTGCATCTCGATCGCGCCAACAACGCCTGGCCCAAGGATCAGCAATCGAACGCGCAGTCGCTCCTCGACGCCCTCAATGACGGACAGATGACCGCCATGCCCGATCCGACCGGCAAGGACGCCGCGACGACCGAGGGACTTGCGCACCCGGCCGCAACGCTGATGCTGACCTGGAACGGCGGCAAAGCCACGCTCGAAATCGGCGCCAAGAAAGGCGCCGCCGAATACTACGCCCGCAACTCGTCTTCGCCCGCCGTCTTCACGATTAGCGATTACCTGCTGACCGATATTACGAATCTCGCGGCTCCGCCCAAACCCCTCACCGTCGGCTCCGGGATCAAGTAGGGGGACTCGCCTATGCTCTTGCGCGATGCGCTGCGCCGCGAAGAAATACGCCTTAGCGCAGGTGGAGGATGGCGGCGGGTTGGGCGTGGTCGAGCTTGAGATAGTGCTGGCGACCGCGCCATAGGCCGCGCGGAGTGGCAAGCAAGTCGTTGACCTCGAAGCCGGCGGCGTTGAGGCCCAGCTCGTCGGCGGGGATCTCGATGGGGCTCTCTTGCGTGTTGTGCGGGTCGAGGTTGACCGCGACCACCAGCACATCCGCAAAGCCGGGGGAGTAGCGGGCGTAGAGCAGCATCTGGGGGTTGTCGGCGCGCAGGAAGCGGATTCCCTCGAGGCGCTGCAGGGCGGGGTGCTCGCGCCGGATGCGATTGACGAGCGTGATCGTGTCCTTGATATTGCCGGGACGGTCCCAATCCCAGACCTTGAATTGGTATTTCTCGGAATCGAGATACTCTTCCGTGCCTGGAACGGCGCGCCCCTCGCAGAGTTCGAAGCCGCTGTACATGCCGTAATTCGGCGCCAGCGTCGCGGCCAGGACCAGGCGCATCAGGAACGCCGCGCGGCCGCCGGTCTGCAGCACCGGGGGCAAAATGTCGGGCGTGTTGACGAAAAAGTTGGGGCGGAAATATTCGCGCGACGGCCCCAGCGCCAACTCCTCGGCGTAGGCGCGCAGTTCATCTTTTTGGTTGCGCCAGGTGAAGTAGGTGTACGACTGCGAAAAGCCGAGCTTGGCCAGATGCTTCATGGGCTTGGGGCGGGTGAAGGCCTCCGACAAAAAGATCACGTCGGGATATCGCGCCCGGACCCCGGCGATCAGGCGCTCCCACAAGGCCATGGGCTTGGTGTGGGGGTTGTCGACCCTGAAGATCCGTACCCGGTGGGCGGCCCAGAAGGTCAGCACCCGCAGCAGCTCTTGCGCGATGGCCTCGCGGGCCGGGCCCTCGAAATTGAGCGGGTAGATGTCCTCGTACTTCTTCGGCGGGTTCTCGGCGTACTGGATCGTTCCGTCGGGCCGGTGGAAGAACCAATCGGGATGCTCCCGGACGTAAGGATGATCGGGCGAGCAGTTGAGCGCGAAGTCGAGCGCGACCTCCATGCCCCGGCTCTCGGCCTCGGCGACGAAATGATCAAAGTCATCGAGGGTGCCGAGGCCGGGCTCGATGGCGTCGTGGCCGCCAGCCTCAGAGCCGATGGCATAGGGACTGCCGGGATCGCCGGGGCCGGCGGTCAGGCTGTTGTTAGGGCCCTTGCGATGGCTATGGCCAATGGGGTGGATGGGCGGAAGATAGACCACGTCGAAGCCCATCCCGGCAATCTCGTCGAGCCGCGCGGCGGCCTCGCGCAGGGTCGCGCTACGGGTGGGGTCGGTACCCTGCGAACGCGGGAACATTTCGTACCACGATCCATAGCGCGCGCGCACGCGTTCGCACAGCACCGGCCAGCGCGTTGCCCAGCGCTCGCCATCGAGGGAGAAGGTGAACTCCCAGGTGCCGAGCGCGTCAAGTTCGAAGCTGGCGCGGAAGCGGTCGTTGCCTTCGCTCTCCATGGGCGTTTCGCGCCAGCGAGACCGTCCGGCGCCGACCAGGCGGTAGAGCAGGCGCGGCTCGACGGCTGCGTGCCCATGGCGAAATATATCAGCGGCAACCGTAACCCGGTCGCCCAGCTCACGTTTGATCGGGTGGCGTCCAGCTTCGAGCTGTGGTGAAATACATTCAGCCACATAGGCGGCTGCCCGGTCGGAGGCAAGGGGTGTACCCACCCGCCTATTGTCGCGCATCTAAGGTTCCTATGCTTGATGCTGAACTCGAGGGCCGCCGATTTATTGTCGTCAGCAATCGGCAGCCTTTCGCCCATGTTCATCATCAAAACGCAATTCGCATCGAGAAGCCGCCCAGCGGTCTGACCTTAGCCCTTGAGCCCATTGTTCAGGCCACGGGCGGCACTTGGATCGCCGCCGCGAGCGGCAGCGCCGACCGTGAAACCACCGATGCCGATGGTCGCGTTCAACCGCGCCCGCCGGGGGTTGACTACGATCTGCGCCGGATTTTTCTCCCCCCCAAGCTGCACGAGGATTATTACACCGGCTTTGCCAACTCGACACTGTGGCCGCTGTGCCATATCGCCTATCACCAGCCGAGGTTTGAGGAACGCTGGTGGCGCGCTTATGAACAAGCGAACAAGATTTTCGCCGATGTGGTTGCCGATGAAGTCGACGGCGAACCGGCAGTAATTTTTATTCAGGATTTCCACTTGGCCCTGCTGCCCCAGCTCTTGCGGGAGCGCTGCCCCAAGGCGATCGTGGCGCAGTTTTGGCACATTCCCTGGCCCAATCCCGAAGCCTTCCGCATTTGCCCCTGGCGCCGCGAATTGCTCCGGGGCTTGCTGGGCAATCATCTCCTCGGTTTCCATCTGCCGTATCACTGCAATAACTTCATCGAGACGGTTGACCGCGAATTGCAGGTGAGGGTTGATCGCGAAACCAACGCCGTTGTCAGCTCCACCGGGTCCGGCACGCATAGCCGCACCATGGTCGCCGCCTTCCCGATGAGCGTGGATTATCCGCGTATTGAAGCCGCGGCCAACACCCCGGCCTCGCGCCGCGAGGCGGCGAAACTTCGGCGCCAGTACGGACACGGCAATCGCAAGCTGGTCATCAGCGTCGAACGGCTCGACTACTCCAAAGGCATTCTCGAACGGCTCCACGCCATCGAGCGGCTCTTCGAACGTCATCCCGAGTGGCGTGAGCAGGTGGAATTTGTCCATATCGCGACGCCGAGCCGGACCACGGTGCGGGCGTATCAGGATTACGCACACGCGATCGACGCCGCCGTTACCAGTCTCAACGAGCGTCTAGCCTCGCCGGGTTGGACACCGGTGCAGGCGCTGCACATCTACGTCGAACCAGAAAAGGTCTGGGATTGGTACCAAGCCGCGGACGCTGTAGTGGTGAGTTCCCTCCACGATGGAATGAACCTGGTCGCGAAGGAATTTGTCGCCGCCGGACGCGACGATGCTGTGCTTGTGCTCAGCGAATTCACCGGCGCGGCCCGTTCGCTGCGCGAGGCGGTGCAGATTAATCCCTATGCCACCGACGCGTTTGCCGATGGCCTCGCGCGCGCCCTCGCCATGCCGGCGGACGAACGGCGCGAACGCATGCGCCGGCTGCGCTGGCGCGTGTCGCATTATGATATAGGTGCCTGGGCTCGCGATCTTCTGCGGGCCATCCGTCAGCGCGAATTCGATGCTCAAGATTTCGCCATCCAACCCCCTGCCTTTCCTGTCCGAGTTTCCCGCCCCTCCACCGGCGTTCCGCGACTGGCGCGCGTTGGTTCGGCAAGCGCGCCGGATACTGGTAGCGACTGATTTTGACGGCACGCTGGCGCCCATCGTCGCCCAACCCGATTTGGCCCAACCGTGCCCGGAGGCGGAAGCTATTCTCCGTACCCTGGCCCAGGAGCGGGATTTCCGTGTCGCAATTGTCAGCGGGCGCGCTTTGATCGATCTCCGCCGCCGCTGCAATATCCCCGGAGGCTGGTATATCGGCGGCCATGGCAATGAAACCGAGGCGCCGCCGGGTGAAGAGTCGCACCGCGCGCACCAATTGAAAACCCGGCACGAGCTCGAACTGGCCGCCGCCGACATCCGCGCGCTGCTGCCGGCCTGGCCAGGCGCCCGGCTGGAGACTAAGCCCTACTCACTCGCACTGCACTTTCGCCAGGCACCGCGATGGGAGAGCGCCATCCGGGAAGCATTCTCGCTGCTCGCGACGCAGCACGGCCTGCGCATCCTGATGGGGCGCAAGGTGGTCGAACTGCTGCCTGCCGACGCCATGAACAAAGGGACGGCGGTGAAGCGCCTCCGGACCCGACTGCTTTGCGATCTGACCATTTATTTTGGCGACGATGTGACCGACGAGGACGTTTTTCGCTTTGGGGATGCGGCGCTGATAGGGGTGAAAGTTGACCATTTGGAGTCTCCCGGCACTACGTCCAGCGCCGATTTCCGCCTAGAATCACCGGCACAAATGGCGGCCGCGCTGACTGCCATCCAACGGGCGCGGCCGGCGGGTCAAAAGAAAAGTGTTCGTTTTTCACCCAATACGCCTTAGGCTTAGTGTGGCGTCCAATGCGCGTACTGCTGATATATCCGAAACGAGACCCCGACAGCAATGTCCGCACCCAGTTCAGCATGGAACGGGTGCACGAGCTGACGTTCTGGCCGCTGCGAGGCAAGAGCTACGGTCTCCAATTCAACGGTCTTGAGGCGCTAGCCTCGCTAACACCGGACTGGGTGGACCTGACCGTCGTTAACGAAAACCTGCGCGAGGTCGATCTCGACGCCAACGTGGACCTGGTTGCCATCACGGTCATGGTGACCAACGCAACCCGGGCGTATCAGATCGCCGACCACTTCCGCCGCCGCAAGATCAAGGTGGTCATGGGTGGCTACCATCCATTCATGATTCCGCAGAACAGCCTGGTGCACGCCGATGCCATTTGCACCACGGAGGCCGAGTACGTCTGGGAGCAGATGCTGACCGACGCGCGCGACGGCAAGCTGAAGCAAATCTACGAGCAAACGCACAAGACCGACATGACCAAGATGCTGCACCTCTCGCGCGTCAAGCGCTGGGAGTGGCTGCACCAGGTATCGCTGACGCTGCAAGCCAGCCGCGGGTGCCCGTTCAGCTGTGATTTCTGCTCGATCGTGCAGATGTTGGGGCACGACATGCGCTACAAGACGCCGGAGAACTTGTGCCGCGAGTTGGAGGTCATCTTTAAGAACGACATCATGGGCCGGATTTTCTATCGCCCCATTTTCTTTGTCGACGACAACATCTTCGGCCACCCCAAGACGATGAAGGAGCTGTTGCGCGCCATCATCAAGCTGCGCGCGCGCTATCCGCATTTCAAGCCGGTCTTCGGGTCGCAGATGACGATCAACGTCTACAAAGACAAGGAAGCGCTGGCGTTGCTCGAGGAGGCCGGCTTTTACAACATCTTCATGGGTCTGGAAAGCCAGGACCCGGAGACCTTGCGCAGCTACAACAAGCTGCATAACATCGCCTTCAAGTACGACGACGCCATCCACACCATGCGCGAGCACGGCATGGAGGTCATCGCCAGCTTTATTTTCGGCACCGACAGCGACACGCTGGCCAGCTTCGATTCGGCCTATGATTTCTTCGACCGCTGCAACGTGCTGTATCCGTACTTCAACATCCTGACGCCGACCGCGAACCAGTGGAAACGCTTCCTGGCCGAGGGCCGCATTCTCACCGTCAAGGCCAAGCTCTACGACGCGCATCACACCGTTTTCGTGCCGATGAAGATGACGCCGCGTCAGTTGCAAGAGGGCTTCATCAATCTCGTCTCCCGCACCTTTGACTACACGAATCTGACCAAACGCATGCTGGGCATCTACGTGAACGGCCCGCAGCGCGAAGTTAAGCTGGCGCTGCCGCTGCCGATCGAGAAGTTCATGTACTACAAGCTGCACTTCACGCTGGGCCGCCGCGGGGACACCGACAGTCAGCGCTTCATGGAGGATCTGAAGCCGCACATCTTCAGCGGAAAGATCCCGATCGCCTCGGTGCTGCTGCAGATTGACCAGCATGACTGGGCGGTGCGCAACGTTCAAACCATGGCCGAGCACCGGTATTCGCTCGACGTGCCCGCCTGGGGCGAGCGTCCGGCTGAAATGACCGAGGGCGCCGGCACCGGCCTCGCGGCCGAGATTGCCGCGCAGGTCCGTTAGCCCTTAAAATCAAAGCATGTCCGCAACACCCTCGCGCATGATGCCGCTGGGCATGCCCGCGCCCGCGTTCAGCCTGCCTGAAGTCACGTCCGGCCGCCAGGTCTCGATGGCGGATCTCGCCCCCGGCCAACCGCTGCTGGTCATGTTCATTTGCCGGCACTGCCCGTTCGTCGTGCATGTGCAGAAGGAACTCGCCCGCCTGGGGCGCGATTATGCCGGCCGGGCCGCCATCGTCGCCATCAGCTCCAACGACGCTGAGACGCATCCTGACGATGCGCCGGAGAGCCTTGCGCAGATGGCGCGGCAGCAGGGATTCACGTTTCCGTTTCTGTATGATGAGACGCAGTCGGTGGCCCGCGCCTACGGCGCCGAGTGTACGCCGGACTTCTTCGTTTTTGACCGCGACCGCAAGCTCGCCTACCGCGGCCAACTGGACTCGAGCCGCCCGAGCAACAAGCAGCCGGTCACCGGCGCCGATCTGCGCGGCGCGCTGGAGGCGCTGCTCGCCGGGCAGCCGGTCAACCCAGATCAACGATCGAGCATTGGCTGCAATATCAAATGGAAAGCCGCGTAGCTTTCGCCTAGTGCGGGCCGAAATGCCGCGCCAAGTAGGCGACGAGCGCATCGCGCTCCTGCGGACTGATCTGCGCCCCAAGCTGCTGCATTGAAGTCACCGTGCGCGACCATCCCGCGGCGTCCTGCGGATTGTGGCTCAGCGTGTCCAAGCCGTGGCAGGTGCCACAACGCTGTAATACCAACGCGCCGACGGGCGCATCGGCCTCGGCCGGCACGGTCGCAACCGCCGTACTGGCGGAAGCCGGCGCGTGCTCACCACTGCCGGTGAACACCACCAGCAGGGCCAAGCCGATCGCCAAACCCAATAGCCAACCCGGTGCGCGCATTCTCAATTCTACCGTGAACGCTCAAAAACTCTTGCTGATGCCGATCGTAAACCGGCTCAGCCCGTGGCCGCCGGCGCGCACCTCGGGCACGATCCACAGGCCGTTATGCAGCGGAATGCGCGCCCCCACTCCGATCAGAGCCGAGCCGGTCGTGTCCGATCCCCATTGCGCGAGGCCTACCCCCGCCAGAACGTAGGGTATGAACGCCTCGTCGTCGGGATGAAACTCGTAATGAAAGCTTCCATCCAAGGTAAACAATCCTGTATGGCCGGCGCGCCCAATTGCCGCCGAGGGGTCGAAGGTAAAATTATGGGTGAGCGCGAAGCTCAATCCCGCCCCGCCCACGAAACCACTGGGCGAACCCAGCAGCGCGCCTCCAAAGACTGTATAGCGAGCCGGACCCTGCGCGATCAGCGCACTCGCCATGACCAATAGACCAAGACCTGTTGTGAGACCGGAAAGCAGACGTGATTTCATACCATTCCACCTGCAAGTTGCCTGCCAAAAATAGCTGGCGTATGGGCCACCTATACTAATGAAATGCGCATCAGTGAAGTTGCCAAGCAAGCCGGAACCAGCATCCAGGCTCTCCGCTATTACGAGCGCCAGGGTTTTCTCGGCCGGCCGGCGCGAGCCGAATCCGGCTACCGCACCTATTCGAATGTCGATCTCGAACGTCTGCGCTTCTTGAAACGGTGCCAGGCGCTCGGCTTCACGCTGAAAGAGATCAAGCAGTTGTCCGCCATCCATGGCGACCGCCCCGATGCCCGTCAGCGGCGTGAGTTCCTTCTCATCGCCAGCAAGCGCCTCGCATTCCTGGACGCCAAAATCGGCGAGTATCAATGCTTGCGGGCGCAGGTGAATCGCTTGATCCAACAAGCCGCGGTCACGCCGATGAGCCAGTGCCCCGCGCAGGCGCAACAAAATAATTGCAAATAGTTGTTGACCCTATAGCTAGGTACAGCCCTGGACACTGACTTCTGAAAGGAATGTGTCCATGAAACTTCGACTTACGCTGCTCTCCCTTTTGCTTGCCGGCGCTCTGCTCGGCTTCCGCCCCGCCACCCCTAATTTCAGCGGCACCTGGTCGTTCAATCCTGCCAAAAGCGCCAACCTGGGCATGATGGCGCGCATGTCCGACACCGTAACCATCGAGCAAACTGAAACCATGCTGACCACCCACGACGCCGCATCCTTTGGCGGCGCGGCGCAGCCTCCCCGCGATACTCATTACGACCTGACCGGCAAGGCGGTGTCGAACACGTCACCCACCGGCGAGGCCGGCGAGACTACATCCCGCTGGCAGGGCGATCGCCTGGTCACCACGTGGATCACCGAGGGATCGGTCGCCGGCTCCAAGCACGAACGCGTTGAAACACGGTACCTGTCCGCCGACGGTCGCACCATGTATCTCGAATCGAAGCCCATAGTCATGGCTTTCGACAAGCGCTAGCGCAAGCGCAACCCGATGCCTCCCACATCCGCTCCCTGGGATGACGCCACGGACCAGCCCCGCTTCCGGCGCCGGCGCTGGATCGTCGTGCTCTCGCTCGTGCTGCTAACGCCGGCTCTGGCCGCTCTCGGCGTCAGAATCGCGCGCGCCCGGCGCGCGGCCATTCCGCGCCCGGCCGCGGCGATGCGACCGGCCCCACCCGCGCCGCAGCGCGAAACCGCCGTCACCACCACCGGCACCATTCGCCTGCGCACCGGCGCCGAGGTGCGGGTCGGCTCGCAGGTGTCGGGCACGGTCAGCCATCTCTACGTCGCGGTTGGCACCCACATTCAAAAAGGGGATGTGATTGCCGAAATTGACCCGCGCCCATTGCAAGCAAAGCTCGATGTCGCGGCCAGCCAGATGCGCATGGATGAAGTCGGGTTCGAGAAAGCCCAGCGCGACCTCGACCGCGGCACCGCACTTTTTGCGGCCAACCTGGTCCCGCGCCAGCAAGCCGAGGACCTGCGTTTCGCGGCCTCCGCGGCGCAGGCCAAGCTGGCCAATTCGCGTTCCCAGTTGGCCGCGGCGCAGCTCGATCTTTCGTACACCACGCTGCGCGCCCCCATCGCCGGCACCGTCTCGTCGGTCGCCACCCAGGAGGGGGAAACCGTGGCGGCAGCCTTTGCGTCGCCTACCTTTATCACCATCATCCAGGACCGCGCGCTCGAGTTGGTGGCGCTTGTGGACGAAACCGATATCGGTGGCGTGCGCCCCGGAGCGGCGGTCAGCTTCACCGTCGAGTCCTTTCCCGATCGCGTGCTGCACGCCCGCGTCAGCCGCATCGACCCCACCGCCACCATCATCAGCGGCGTGGTGAACTACGCGGTCGTGGCGCCGCTGCTCGACCTTCCATCGTTTCTCCGCCCCGACATGACCGCCACCATCAGTATTGCCACTCGCTCCCATGATTGAACTCGATCAACTCTCCAAGACTTTCGACGGCAACGCCGGCAAGCCCGTGCGTGCGCTCCAGGGCATTGAACTCCGCATTGCCAGCGGCGCCATGGTCGCCATCCGCGGCGCATCGGGCTCCGGCAAGTCTTCGCTGCTCAACATTCTCGGCTGCCTCGATCGCCCGACCGCCGGGAGGTATCGCTTCGAGGGCCACGACGTCGCCGGCGCGACCGACCGCCAGCTCTCGCGGCTGCGCGCCCGCCGCATTGGTTTTATCTTTCAGTCGTTCCACCTGCTCGACCGCATCACGGCGCTGGAGCAAGTCGAGTTGCCGGCGCTTTATGCCGGCGTCCGCGGTGCCGCGACCCGTGCGCGCGCCCGCGACCTGCTCAGCCGCGTCGGCCTCGCCGCACGGCTGCGCCATTATCCCAGCCAACTCTCGGGCGGCGAGCAGCAACGGGTCGCGGTTGCCCGCGCGCTTATGAACGATCCCAGTCTCATCCTCGCGGACGAGCCCACCGGCAACCTTGATGCCGCCTCCGGCGCCGAAGTCATGGCGCTGCTGGCGGAGCTGCACCACGAGGGCCGCACAGTCATCCTGGTCACCCACGATGAATCCGTCGCCCGGCGCGCCGAGCGCCAGGTGCTGCTCCGCGACGGCAAAATGGAGAACCCCGCCGCATGATCCAAATCACCTCCGCACTACGCACCCTGGCACGTCAACGCCGCCGCTCGCTGGCCATGTCCGCCGGCCTGGTTGCCGGGCTCGCCCTGGGGATGACGCTCAGCTCGGTCAGCGCGGCTTCGCGCCGCGCCACGCTGGCCAGCGTCAAAAACATGCTGGGCACCTTTGACACGATTCTAGTCCGCCCCGGCGGCGGCAAGACGCGGGGCATGGTGTCGCTCACCAACGTGCCTCCGACGCTTACGTTTGACGATGCGGACGCGATCGCGGCGCTGCCCGCCATTCGCCAGGCGGCCGAGCTGCAAAACGCCTTTGACATCGATGTCGAGGCCGGTGGACGCACCCATGCTCCGGCGGTCTTCGGGGTCTCCGGTAACTGGCTTGACCTGCGCGGCGACGCCATGCTCGAGGGCAGCTTTTTCTCTCCCGAGCAGATGCGTTCGGAAGCCCGTGTCGCCATTCTTGGCGCCGACGTTGCCGCCGCCCTCTTTCCCGATGGCGGTCCACACGCTTCGCTCGGTCAGAGCATCCGGCTCGGGACCGTGCCGTTCCAGGTTCAGGGGCGGCTCGCACCGCGCGGCGCGGGCCCGGGGGGCTTCAGCCTGGACGATCTCATACTCATACCGGTCACCACTGCCAGCCATCGCCTTTTCAACCGCAACTTTCTTACCATGGTCGTGGCCCAGTTGCGTACGCCCGGCGATACCGCCGCCGCCATGGCCCAGGTGCGCACCCTGCTCCGTCAACGGCACCACGCCTCGACCGCCGCGCTTGACGATTTCACCCTTACCGATCCGAGCGCCGTCGCGGCGCAGGTCACCGCCGTCTCCAGCCGCCTAGCCGTCATCGGACGCGGAGCCGCCCTGGGCGCGATTGTCCTCGCCGCCATCGCCATCGTGGCGCTCATGTGGCTGGGGGTGAGCGAGCGCAGAACCGAGATTGGCCTGCGCCGGGCCGTCGGCGCCACGCGCGCGTCGATTCTGGGGCAATTCCTGCTCGAGATCGCGCTACTCAGTTCGCTGGCCGCCGGCGCCGGACTCGCCCTTGGCGGGCTCGGCATCTTTATCGCATCGCGCTGGCAACATCTGCCGCCGGAGTGGGCCTGGCCGCAGGCGTTTGCCGCTGCCTTCGCCGCCATTCTGCTCGGCATCGCCTGCGGGCTGACGCCAGCCTGGCACGCTGCTCGAACCGATCCGGTGGCCGCCCTGCGGCGGTGAAGGCGCCGCGAGACACCATGCCCCTGGCCCAGCTCCAACAGGCGGCCCGCGCCCTGCGCCGCTTTCCGCTGCGCTCGACACTGGTTGTGCTGTGCGGCGGGCTCTCCTCGGCGGCGGTCATCGTCGCCATCAATTTCACGCTTGCGGGACGCCACCAGCTTGACGTCCAGTTGGAAAACATGGGCGCCAACCTTCTTACTGTCGCGCCGCAGCTCAACCGCAGCGTCGGCGGACGCGCCCGGACCGGCACTATTGTCACCACCCTCCGCCCCAGTGACGAGCGCGCTCTGCGCCGCGCGCTGCCCGGCATTGCCCTTTCCGCCGGTGTCGCCTCCGGAACCTTCCTGGTCAAAGCCGGCGATCTTTCCAAAAACGGCGCCAGCGTGGTGGGCGTGGGGTCGGATTACTTTACCCTCCGCCGCTGGCCCACGGTTGCCGGGCCGGGTCTCGGGCCGCGCGACCAACTCTCCGCTGCGCGGGTCGCGGTCCTGGGTGCCGCCGCCGCCCGGGATTTGTTTCCCGCCGGCGTTACGATCGGCGCCCGCCTGCGCATCAATCGCATTCCCTTTCGCGTCGTCGGCCTGCTCGAGGAACGCGGCCAGCGGCTCGATGCGGTGAACGAGGATGAGCAGATCTTTATCCCGCTTTCAACCGCCATGCGCCGGGTGATGAATGTCGACTATTATTCCCAACTCGTCCTCGGCATGGGATCCACCGGCGGGCGCGCGGCCGTCACTCAGGGCGCACTGAGCCTGCTTCGTGCCCGGCATCATATCCTGCCCAGCCTCCCCGACGATGTGCAGATTCTCGACCAGCAAAGCGTGATCGGCGCGCAGGTCGCCGCGAGCGCCCGCCTGTTGCAGGTCGTCATCGCCGGCGGCTTGGGCGGTCTCCTGGTCGCGGCGCTCGCGACGCTGGCGCTGAACTGGCTCGCGGTTGCGACTCGCCGGCGCGAAATCGGCACCCGCCGCGCCCTGGGCGCCAGCGCCAATGCCATCTTCGTTCAATTCCTGTTGGAATCGATCCTGCTAACATCAGGCGCCGCGCTTGCCGCCGCGGCGTGCAGCCTGGCCTTCTTCAACGATGCCCGCGTTCTATTGGCAGTGCTGGCGATTTTTGCCCTGGTCAACCTCACTTTCGCGACGCTGCCCGCCCGCCGTGCGGCGCGTCTCGACCCCATCCGCGCTCTCTCGGGGTTGGCTTGATCATCCGTGGTACAGCATCCAATAGACGCCGATACCGCTCAGCGACACGTACATCCAAACGGGCCACGTCCATCGCGCCCAGGCACGATGCCGCGAGAAGCGCCGGCGCAGCGCCAGAGTGAGCACGATCACGGCCAGCACCGGGACAACCGCCGCCAGCGGCGTATGGGTGGAAAGCAAGGCGAAGTACAACCAGCGGTGCCAGCCCAGGCCGTGGTAATAAACGACGCCCGTATGGAGGTGATGGGCAACGTAGACGACGAGAAAAACGGTTGAAACGGCGAAGGCCGCAATCATGCAGCGACGGTGGGCAGCAATGTTGCGGCGCCGAATGCAGTAATATCCCAGTCCCAACAACACCGCGCTAAGTCCATTGAGAATCGCGATCCAGGCCGGCAGCGAGGCCCAGCTCATGGGTGCCAGCGCCGATCCAAAGCCATAAACGCGAACAGCAGCGGCAAATAAATTACGCTTGCCTGCAGCAGTTGCCGGTACCCGGCCCGCGTGCCCAGGCGAACGCTGCGCATGCCGGCCAGCAGGAACGCCACTCCCAGCGCGAGCGCGCCGGCAAAGTAGACGGCGCCCGTCAATCCGGCGAGGGTGGGCAAGAGGCTGACGGGCAGCAGCGCGAGGCTATACAGCAGTACCTGGCGAGCGGTTTCTCGTCCGTCAACGTCCACAACCGGCAACATGCGGATGCCGGCGCGTTGATATTGTTCTTTATAAAGCCAGGCAATCGCCAGAAAATGAGGGAACTGCCACAAAAACTGGATGCCAAAAAGAATCCACGCCCCCTCGTCGAGGCGTCCGCGCGCCGCGGCCCAACCCATCAGGATGGGTCCCGCGCCAGGAAACGCACCCACAAGCGTGCTTATAGGCGAGTGGAATTTAAGCGGGGTGTAGGCGAGAAGATACAACCCCATGGTCGCCGCGCCCATGGCAGCGCACAGTCCGTTCACTCCCCAATTCAAGATCACAAACCCTGCCAGCGACGCCAAGCCGCCCACCACCACGGCCCAGCCCGAGGGAACCCTTCCCGCCGGCAGTGGGCGCGCGGATGTCCGCGCCATCAGGGCATCGGTACGGCGCTCCCACAGTTGATTCAAGGCGGCGGTGCCGCCCGCTAAAAGTCCTGTACCCAACGCCAGCCAGGCCATCATGCCGGCCGGCAAAATTCGCTGCGCACCCACGTAGCACGCCGCCACCGCGGTGAGAACCACCAACAGGGTGACGCGTGGCTTGGTCAACGCCAGGCAATCCCCCACCCGGTCTTTGGTCCGCATTGCCAGCGATCGTTCTCGCGATTGTTCCGGCAATTGTTCTAGTGGGGTTTGCGCTTCCCGGGCTTTGGCGACTGCGTGCGACAAGCTAATAGTTTACAAGACCCACGCCCCTCGCAATGAAATTTGCAACGCCTCGCTCGGCTCGCTCATCTTTTAAGATATAGGAGGTGGGGTTATGGCAAGCGCGGTTCAAGTGGTGCTCAATCCCCACCGTCGCAGCCCGCAGGCGATGGCACTTTTAGATGCGCTGCAAGCGCGCGTGGTGGGCCAGGGCCCAGCGCTCGAGCGCATTGTGGATACTTACCAAACTCTTCTAGCCGGGCTCAACTCCCGGCAGCGGCCGCTGGCCAATTTTCTCTTCCTCGGTCCCACCGGTTCCGGCAAGACGCACGTGGTGGAATCGCTGGCGGAGGAGTTGTTCCATAATTCGCACGCCCTGATCAAGGTGGATTGCGCGGAATTCCAGCACAGCCACGAAATCGCCAAGCTGGTCGGCTCGCCGCCCGGCTATCTCGGGCACCGCGAAACCCATCCCATCCTGACGCAGGAAGCGCTCGATCAGTACCAGACGCCCGACCTGCCGCTGAATCTGGTGCTGTTTGATGAAATCGAGAAAGCCTCCGACGCGCTCTGGCAGCTTTTGCTCGGCATTCTCGACAAGGCAAGCCTCACTTTGGGCGACAACCGCCACGTCAGTTTTGCTCGCTCCATGATATTTCTCACCAGCAACCTCGGCGCCGGCGAAATGCAGGGCCTGCTCCGGCCCGGCTTCGGCTTTGCCCCCGGCATGGCCGCCAACGAAATTGACGCCAACTTGCAGCTACGTCTCGATCAGACCGCGGTGGCCGCCGCGCAACGCAAGTTCTCACCCGAGTTCTTCAATCGCCTCGACCACGTAGTTGTGTTCCGGCCCTTGGATCGCGCCCAGTTGGAGCGCGTTCTCGATCTCGAGTTGAATGCCGTCCGTCTGCGACTGGCGGATTCTTTCCGGCCCCCCGCGAAGGCGGGCGCTATTCCGCCCCCCGAACGCAGCGTCGAATTTCGCTGCACGGACGCGGCCCGCGCCTATCTCTTATCGGAAGGCGCCGACCTCAAATTCGGCGCCCGCCATCTCAAGCGTGCCATTGAACGCCTGCTGGTAGCGCCTCTGGCCAGCTTGATCGCGACCCACCAGGTGGGCGGCGCGGAGCGCGGTGACCGCTTTAGCGACCGCGGCGAGCGCATGGAGCGCATCGACCGCGTTGTGGTTGATTGGCAGGCGGGTTCCACGGCGCTGATGTTCTCCCGCGAGAGCGCCGCTTACGTTCGCGGCGCGGCGGTGCGATCCGCGTCCTAAGCGACTCCCAACTTAAGCCGCACGGCGGTCTCGCTTCCGTCGAAAATCTCAGCCTGCCATCCGCGGCCACGCGCGGCCAGCACGAACTCTTCGATGTCGTCGAAATAGATAATTTCCTCCGGCGGGCATTCGGCGGCTTGCTCGACCGCCGCAAAAATTTGCGCGTCCGGTTTGCGGGACCCGGCCTCAAATGACAGTACCTGGAAATCGAATTCCGCCAACTCCGGTCGCGTCCGGCGCAGGAATTGATGGTGGATGGCGTTCGTGTTCGATAGCAACCCCACCCGCCAACGTGGGCGCAGTTCCCGAATCAGCGTGGGAGCAATCAGCCAGCGGTCTTCAAATATCGAGCACCACCAGCGATCGAAGTCTCTTCTATCCACTCCCGTTATCTCACATGCTTCCACCCTGAATTCCTCCGGTGAGATCAAGCCGGTCTCGGCGCGCTCAAACAGTGACATGGCCCGTTCGCGGCACGGCTCAAGCCGGGGAAGGAGGCGGGCGAAGCTAAACGGAATCAGCGTGTTCCCGAGATCGAAGACAGCAGTTGGCATGGGTACAAAACAAACGCGGCGCCATCGGCGCCGCGTTGGAAAAACTACATTGTGCTGTGTGCGTTCCGCCGTGCGTTATGCAGCCCGATGGCGGCCCTTGCTGACCGGCTGCTCGGTTTCGGGCAGAAGTTCAAGTACATAGCCGGCGTCCAACGACGCCGAACAACGGCTGCACTTCTGGCCAGGCATGACACGCAGACGCGAGCGTCCCAAACGCACTTCCGGCACCGCCAATCCCTCGACGGTTCGGGTGCACATCGGACAATGGATTTTCGCCTTCAACCCCTCGATCACTGCTTGCATACTGCCCACCTCCTCTCTGGACGCGCTACCGACATTCAATCCCAACTTGGCCATTGGACGCCGAATGCACACCAAAAGTTTCAGCCCATCGGCTGCTTCTGGTGAATTAATTTATTTGGGAGTACCCCAAGAATCAACCCAACCACGCTCGGTGCGCTCAGTTTGCGCACCCTTTCGAGTCCATGAATATACGTGATTCCTTAGCGCTACGCAAGAAAAATTCTCATCCCACTCACCAACCGCTCGGTTGGATACGGCTTCGCCTACTGCGATAGGCACTTGCCCCCTAAAAAGGGTGAAAATGGTGTCCAGCCATGTCGACCCATACGCCCTCCCCCTTGACTTCCCTCACCTCCGACGAGCAACTTCTTCGCCAGTCAGTTATTGATTGGGCCGAGACCCGCTTGCGCCCGCTGGTTCGCGAAATGGATGAAACCGCCCACTTCGACCAAGGTCTACTGCAAGAATTCTTCAGCCTGGGATGGATGGCGATCCAGATCCCCGAAGCCCACGGCGGCAGCGGCGGCAGCTTCTTCGAAGCTGTGATCGTGGTCGAGGAACTCTCGCGCGTGGACGCCTCGGCCGGGGTCGTGGTTGACGTACAAAACACGCTGGTCAATAACGCCCTTCTACGCTGGGGCTCGAGCGAGCAACAGCAGCGCTACCTGCCGCGGCTCGCCGCCAACACGCTGGGCGCTTACGCGTTGTCCGAACCGGCGTCGGGAAGCGACGCCTTTGCGCTGCAGACCCGCGCCGAAAAATGCGACGGCGGCTTTCGCCTCAACGGCCGCAAGCTCTGGATTACCAATGCGCGGGAGGCCGGACTTTTCGTCCTCTTTGCCACGGTTGATCCCGCCGCCGGCTATCGGGGCATTACCGGGTTCATAATTGAGCCCGGTTTCAAAGGCTTCACCGTCGGCAAGAAGGAGGACAAGCTGGGAATCCGCGCCTCCAGCACGTGCGAACTGATTCTCGAGGACTGTGTCGTGCCGGCGGCGAACGTTCTCGGCGAACTCGGGCGCGGCTATAAAATCGCCATTGAGACATTGAACGAGGGCCGCATCGGCATCGCCGCCCAAATGCTCGGCCTGGCGCAAGGAGCGCTCGATTGCGCCACCCGCTATGCCAAGGAGCGGCGCCAATTCGGCAAGCCGATCGCCGATTTCCAAGGCGTCCAGTTCCAGTTGGCCAGCATGCATATCGAAGTCGAAGCCGCCCGCCTGCTCGTCTACAACGCCGCGCGGCTGAAGGACGCGGGGGCCGATTTCATCAAGCAGGCCGCGATGGCCAAGTACTTCGCCTCGCAGGTGGCCGAACGCGTCGCCTCGCAGGCGGTTGAGATTTACGGCGGTTATGGATTCGTCAAGGACTATCCGGTCGAAAAATACTATCGCGACGCCAAGATCGGGAAGATCTACGAAGGCACGTCCAACCTGCAATTGCAAACCATCGCCAAGCTCGTACTGCAATGAGCGCGCCGCGCTATATCGCCGTCGAGGGTCCGGTACGGGTAGGGAAGAGCAGCCTTGCCCGCATCCTGGCCGGACGCATGCAAGCCCGGCTTCTGGTCGAACCTGAAAACAACCCGCACCTCGCCGGCTTTTATGCCGGCGAACCCGGCGCCGCCTTCCGCGCGCAAATGCACTTCCTGATCGAGCGCTACCGGCAGCTCGCGCCGCTCGGCACCGAGCGCCTGGCGCAACCCACGGTGGCCGATTATCTTTTCGAGAAAGACAAGATCTTCGCCTACATCAACCTCAGCGACGCCGAACTCGCCGTCTATAACCAGTACTTCGAATTGCTGCGGCCGCAGATTGGGCTACCCGACCTGGTGATTTATTTGCAAGCCTCGCCCGAGGTCCTGCGCCAGCGCATGCAGCGGAAGAACCTGGCCAGCGAGCAGCAGGTCTCCGACGAGTACCTGGGGGAAGTCGCCAAGGCTTATGATCATTTTTTCTTCCGCTACAACTTGACCGACCTGCTGGTCATCAACACCAGCGAAATCGACTTCGTGGAAAACGATCGCGATCTGGAGGAGCTCATGAGCCGCCTGACCGAACCCACCGCCGGCACCCAGTTCTACCTCCCGCTCGGCACTCCATAATCGGCGTACACTATGGCTGAGGACTTGATCCGTCATCGGACAGGTACCACACTATGAGCCTATATTCATCTCCCGACCTAAAGGTCACGGTCGCCTCCTTACAATCCAAAAAAGCCCGCGGTGAGAAGATTTCCTGCCTAACCGCGTACGATTACCCGTTTGCACGCTTGTTCGATGAGAGCGGAATCGACATTCTTCTGGTTGGCGATTCCTGGGGTATGGCCGCCGCCGGCCAGGAAAACACGCTTTCGGTCACGGTGGAAGAAATGTTGGTCGCCACGCGCTCGGTGCACCGGGGTGCCCGGCGGGCACTGGTGGTCGCCGATATGCCCTTTGGCAGCTATCATCTTTCCCCGGCGCAGGCGATCGAGAACGCGCTGCGGCTGGTCAAGGAAGGCGGTGCCGAAGCGGTCAAACTCGAAGGTGGCGAGCGCCGCGCCGACATCGTCCACGCCATCGTGCAGGCGGAAATCCCGGTTATGGCCCATATCGGGCTCACGCCGCAATCGGTGCACCGGCAAAGCGGCTACCACGTCCAGGGCACGACCGATGCCGCCGCTCACCAACTCCTGCAGGATGCCCGCGCCTTGCAGGGCGCCGGCGCCTTCGCGATCGTGCTGGAAGGCATTCCGCGCGAACTGGCTTCCGCCATTACCCGTGAGGTTTCAATTCCAACGATAGGAATCGGCGCCGGTCCTGATTGCGATGGCCAGGTTCTGGTCCTGCACGATCTGCTGGGGCTAGGTTTCCGGGCACCTGCCAAGTTCGCCCGTGTCTATGCCGAGCTAGGGTCAGTAGTCCGATCCGCCGCCGAAAGTTTCCGGCAGGATGTCGAGAACGGCAATTTTCCGACGGACCAAGAGAGCTATCACTTTCCGAGACAGTCTTCGATTATTATTCTGTAGTGCAAGTCATTGAGGACCCATACCAGTTTCAAGCATATTGTGCGTCTCTGGACGCATCCCATGCACTCGGCTTCATACCGACGATGGGGGCGATCCATGAGGGGCACCTGTCGCTGGTACGCGCCTCCCGCCGGCAGGATGAAGTCACCGCCGTCAGCATCTTCGTCAACCCCACCCAATTTGGACCCAGTGAGGACTTGGCCAACTACCCCCGCCGCCTCGAACAGGACCTAGCGCTGCTCGAA
>DATNFK010000003.1:0-2156 GCA_035606395.1 Terriglobales bacterium
CCGGGTGGTGGCCGCCTTTATAATGCGCAGCCGTCATGTTTCTCCGGCACACCAAGCGCAAGAAGGACGGCAAGGAGCACCGTTATTGGAGCATCGTGGAGAATCGCCGGATCGGCGGCGGCCGGGTGGTGCAGCGGCCGCTGCTGTACCTGGGCGAGATCAACGATTCGCAGGAACTGGCTTGGCGCAAGTCAATCGCCATCCTGGAGGAAGGGGCACTGCAGCCGCGCACGCTGTCGCTGTTTCCGGAGGACCGTTGCGAGGGATTGCTGGCGGACGCCTCGATCGTTCGGTTGCGGCTAAACGAACTGCGGTTGTGCCGGCCGCGCCAGTGGGGCGGATGCTGGTTGGCGCTGAGCTTGTGGCGCGAGCTTGAGCTCGATCGTTTCTGGGGCGGACGGCTGCCGCCGAGCCGCAAGGGTACGCGGTGGGACCGGGTGCTGTTGCTGCTGGCGACCTACCGGCTGCTGGCGCCGGGCAGCGAGTGGCGGTTGCATCGCGAATGGTTTGAGCGCAGTGCCATGGCCGATCTGCTCGGCGAAGACCTCGGGCTGGCCGAAATCCACAAGCTGTATCGCTGTCACGACCGGCTGCTCGAACACAAGCAGGCCTTGTTCGATCATCTGGTCGGGCGCTGGCGCGACCTGTTCAACATTAGCTTCGATGTGCTGCTCTACGATCTGACCAGCACCTATTTCGAGGCCGATCCGCCGTTTGCCGAAAGCGACAAGCGACGCCACGGCTATTCGCGCGATCACCGGCCGGACTGCGTGCAGGTCGTCATCGCCTTGGTGGTGACCCCGGAGGGGTTGCCGCTGGCCTACGAGGTGCTGCCTGGCAACACCGCGGACAACACCACCTTGCGCGACTTCCTGGCGCGGATCGAGCGGCAGTACGGCAAGGCGCGGCGCATCTGGTTGATGGACCGCGGAATCCCGACCGAGGTGGTGCTGGCCGAGATGCGGGGGGCCGATCCCCCGGTCCAATACCTCGTCGGCACGCCCAAGGGCCGCCTGACCCGATTGGAGAAGGACCTCCTCGCGAAGCCCTGGCAGCAGGCCCGGCCGGGGGTCCGGGTCAAGCTCTTGCCGCGCGATGGCGAACTCTATGTTTTCGCCGACAGCGCCAACCGCGTCGCCAAGGAGCGGGCAATGCGGCGACGACAGCTGAAATGGTTGTGGGCGCGCCTCAAGCAGCTCTCAATGATGGCGCTCAGCCGCGAGGAATTGCTGATGAAGCTCGGCGCTGCCCGAGCCCATGCCCCAGCCGCGTGGCGCCTGGTCGGCATCGCGGTAGCGCCTGAGGGCGTCACCTTTACCTACCACCTCGACCGCAATCGGCTGCGACGGGCGCGCCGGCGCGAGGGGCGCTATCTCTTGCGCACCAATCTCACCGAAGACGACCCCGCCAAGCTGTGGAATTTGTACCTGCTGCTCGTCCGCGTCGAAGAAGCCTTCAAGAACCTTAAGGGCGACCTCGCCATCCGGCCGATCTTCCATCAAGACCAGGCCCGGATCGAAGCGCATATCTTCATCGCCTTCCTGGCCTATTGCCTGCACGCCACTCTGGCGCGGCGGCTGCATGCACTGGCGCCGGGGCTCTCCCCGCGCAGCGTCATCGAGAAGTTCGCGGCGATGCAGATGATCGATGTGCACGTCCCGACCACCGACGGCCGCGAATTGCTGCTCACCCGATATACCGAACCCGATGCCGAGCTGCGCTTACTGCTCGATAAGCTCAAACTCGCGTTGCCAGCGCAGTCGCCACCCAAAATCACCACCGCGCAGGTTGCTCCGCAACCCCCGCCGTAGTGAAGACCTTTGAGCGTCCGCGCACGGAAACTCAACGACTTAAACCACTCAAAATGCCCGAACCGGCCAAGTCAGGCTAAGGCTCGAAATTGTTGACTAATGCACTGGCGTCGGCTCGTGGTTAGCAGGCCATCACCGGCCAATTCCGCTGCCGCCAGTTCCGCTACCCTGAGGGAGCTCTCCGGGGACACGCCATCGTCAAGAAGCCACACCGCCGACAAGCCCGCCCACGCCAGTATCCATTGCAACAGCCGGGCGCGTTCTAATGCCGCCGCCTTGGCGATTAGTTCTACCCGGTGCGCCAAGCGGCCCGACATCGTCGACGTCTCGTGGTCGGGGTTACAG
>DATNFK010000004.1:0-37157 GCA_035606395.1 Terriglobales bacterium
CACGCCCCTTATCGACGTCCTGCTGGTTCTAATCATCATCTTCATGGTGATCCAGCCCCTGCACCCCAGCGGCCTCAACGCCCTGGTGCCGCAGCCCAACCACGACAAAAACCCGCCGCCTCAGACCAACCGCACCATCGTGGTGCAGATCCTGGACCGCGGCATCGTCAAAATCAACGACCAGACCGTCACCTGGGACACGCTCGGCCCGCAACTCGCCGACATTTACAAGACGCGCGCCCAGAAGGTGATGTTCGTCAAGGGCGATGACGACATTGACTTTGCTCTCGTGGCCCATGCCATTGATATTGCCAAGGGCGTCGATCCGTCCATCATGGTCGGCATCCTGACGCCCAAAATGGAAGCGGGGAAATAGGCTCATGAAACCATTTGCGAAATACAGTTTACTGGCCGGGGTCCTGGCCGCGGCGATCGCGGCCGCCGGCTGCAATCAGTTGAAGGCGCGCGATCAACTGAACCGTGGCGTGCAGGCGTTCAAAAACGCCCAGTTTAACCAGGCCATCGAGAATTTCCAGACCGCCATCCAACTCGACCCCACCCTGGTCAACGCCAAGATCTATCTCGCCACGGCTTACCAAGCGCAGTTCATTCCCGGCGCTCCGTCGGAAGATAATCTCAAGCTGGCCCAGCAGGCCATGGACGAGTACAAGGTCATCCTTGATCAGCAACCGGATAACGCCAACGCCGTTGCCGGGATTGCCCGCCTCGATTACGACATGAACAATCTCGACGAGGCCGAGAGCTACTACAAGAAGTCGCTGACCATCAATCCCAACGATCCCAGCGCCTACTATACCCTGGGCGCGATCGCTTATCAGAAGACCAACCGTGGCATTGTCACCGCGCGCACCAGCCTCGGCGTCACCGATCTGAATGCGCCCATGGTGCCGGCCAAGAAGGCTCCGCCCAACGCCAAGAAGCAGTGCGAGGCTTTGGCGTCGCAGGATAGCGCCATTATTGATGACGGTATCGCGCAGCTCAACAAGGCGCTGCAGCTTCGTCCCGATTACGACGACGCCATGACCTACCTCAACCTGCTCTACCGTGAGAAGGGCGACTTGACCTGCGGCAACGATACCGAGCGCCAGGCCGACCTCAAGATTGCCAGCGACTTTGCGGCTCGCGGTATTGCCGCTCGCAAGGCTGCGGTGGCACGGGCCAACAAGCAGGGGTCCGGCGGCGTCGTGATCGACACCAAGCCGAATTAGGATGTCGCCGAGGCCAGCGCGAGCGCGGGCGCGATTGAAAGAGCGATCGAAAAAACGATCGCAAGACGGCTATGCGCTGCTCGTAGTCCTGCTCGTGTTCAGCGTCTTGATGTTGACTCTGGCCAAGGCGATTCCCGATTGGAAAACGTCCATCCAGCGCGAGCGTGAAGCCCGGGAGATCGATCACGCGCGCGAATACCGCACTGCCATACGCCGGTACTTTCACAAGTACGGTCGCTATCCACCCAGCATTGACGCGATGGTTCAGAAAGACGGCCAGGGGCTGCGCTACCTGCGCGAAGCTTGGCCCGATCCACTGAGTCAGTCCAGTCAGAGCTCCGACTCAACCACCGGCAGTGATAGCGCCGATAGTGGCGGCTGGCAGATTCTGCATTATGGCCAGGCCGACAACGCCAAAATTGTTGACCAACCGCCGCAGGCCGCGCTCAACGCCACGGGAGGTCAATCGCCGATCGCCGGGCCGGGTCTTTCAGGCGGTACGCCCGGTGGTCCCGCGGCTGGGCTGGGCGCCGGCACAGGTGGCCCGGGTGGTCCCGGCGGCCCGGGCGGCCCAGGCGGTGTTGCTGGCATCGGCGGAGTGAGTAGCGCGGGCGGATCGGGTACGATCGCGGGTACGCCCGGCAATTCCATTGGAGGCGGCCCGGTGATTGGCGTTGCCAGCAGCAACAAGACACCTGGTGTGCACGAGTTCAACGGCTTTAGCGCTCCCTCCGACTGGGAGTTCGTTTATAACTATGCGCAGGATCCAACACTTCGCGTGACCGGCAGCCAACTCAGCAACGAACCCGGCGGTGGACCTCGAGCGGGCACCGGCAACCCCGGCGCTGGCGGCGGCCCCGGTACCATCGTCCATTAACTCCGTACATATGCGGGCGCGCGGCGGTAGCCGCGCTGTCGCCCGCGCCTGTCAAAGCGCGGGGACTTGGGCCATGGCGCCCGAAACGCGCTGCCAGCGTCCGGTTTCACGTTCCAACTGTGCCCGGCCGGAGCGGGTGAGGGCGCAGAACTTGGCCTTGCGATTGGTTTCCGACTCGCCCCAGTGGGCGCGCAGCCATCCCGCCTGTTCTCCATGCGGTGCAGGGCGGGGAAGAGCGACTTGACCAGGAACGCACCCTCGGTCATCTGATCAATACGCCGCGATACGCCCAGGCCCCCAGGCCATGCAGCGGCTCGAGGTTAAGTGCGCGTGTAGGGTGTCAATGAGGAGCGGGAACGTTCGGTTTAATCCCAGGGATCAACCACGTGCGGGCAGGCGCCATGAAAATGGACGACGTTGTGCGTTACCACGGCAAGGTCGTGGACCAGGGCGGTGGCCGCAATCAGCGCATCCATCGCCGGCAGCTTCTGTCCTTGCGCCGCGCGCTCGGCCATCAGCTTGCCCCATTGATCGGCAACCCGAAAATCAATCGGCAGGATTCGATTGTAGAACCGCTGTGCCAGATCAAACTCAAGCCATTGCGTCATGCGCCGCCGCCACGCGCCTTCCGGCATTGTTTCAGTTCCGTGCCGAATCTCGGCCCAGGTGAGCACGCTGATGAAGATTGTCGTTTCATCCACCAGTTGCAGCCACTGCACAGCGCCCTCGTTCGGGCGGAGTTTCTGCATCTCAGAAATCACATTGGTGTCGAGCAGAAATCTCAAAACTCAACGTCCCGCATCTCGCCTTCGAAGCGTTGAAACTCAATCCCGCTGCCGCGCAAAGGCGAGTTCAAGAAGAATTCCGCCAGCGTGCCGCGCGAGCGCATCCTGTGCTCCCATTCGGCGGCCGAGACCAGGTAAGCCACGGGCCGGTCACGGCGCGTGATCTGCTGCGCGCCTTCCTTTTGCGCGCGTTCGATTAATTCGCTCAGCCGCGCCTTCGCATCGGCCAATCCGATCCCATCCGATTTCCTAGCCATCTTAGCTTTTATAGTCATCATAACCATCTTAACTAAAATAATCACTTCTCGTCAAGCCTTTGCCGAAGCGTTCAATTTCGAACGGTAGGCCGGTGAAAGCGAACAGGTCGCCTGCAAAATGGCAGAAATAAATCGTTGAATTTCAATAACTTGCGTGCGAAACGAACTGGCGACTGGGTTGCAACGTAGTATAAACAGTTATGGACAAAGCGCGCGATCCAAAATTCCTAAAACAACGCCGCCTCAGGCGCATCATCATGGGGGTAATCGCGGTCGTTGTAGTGATAATCGTATCGGTGGCGGTTTCCCGCCTCAAGCCGGCGGCCCCCACCGTGGACGGTGGCTCGGTCTGGCCGGAACAGGTCAAACGGGGAACCATGGTTCGCCAGGTGCATGCCTTGGGTACCCTGGTACCCGAAGAAGTCCGGACCATCCCGGCCATCTCGGCGGGACGTGTCGAATCGATCCCGGTTCTGCCTGGCAGTCCGGTTAAGGCGGACACGCTTTTGGTCAAATTAAGCGATCCCACTACCGTTAAAGGCCTCGGCGATGCCAAGGCGGCGCTGGCGGGCGCGGAAGCCGATCTGGCCAATTTGAAAGCGACCTTGCAGACGCAATTGCTGGCGCAGAGATCCACCCAGGCGAATCTGGAATCGGAGTCGCACCAAGCCTCCATGGTGAGCGAAATTGACCAGGGTATGTTGGCCAAGAATCTGGTTGCCGCGCTCGATGCCAAAACCGATGCCGATAAGGCGGAAGCATTGAAACAGCAGGTGGCTTTAGGTCAGGATCAGCTCACGAGCATGGCAGCCTCGGATGCGGCTCAAATCGCCTCCGCTCAGGCAAAAGTGGATCAACAGAAAAATCAGGTGGTCCTGGCCCAATCGCTGGTGGACTCGCTCGACGTTCGCGCCGGAATTGATGGCATTCTCGAAGGCCTCGATTTGGGCAATGGTGCCACCCTCCAGGTCGGTCAATATGTGACCGTGGGCACCGCCGTGGCCAAGGTGGTACAGCCTGAGAAGCTGAAGGCCACCATCAAGGTCGCTGAAACCGATGTTCGCGATGTGGCCATAGGCCAGTCGGCGAGCATTGACACCCACAACGGCGTCGTACCCGGCCACGTTATGCGGATTGATCCGAACTCGCAAAACGGCACCGTCAACGTGGACGTCGCCCTCGACGGTCCACCGCCCCCAGGAGCGCGGGCCGATTTAAGTGTCGACGGAGTCGTGAACATTGAGACGCTCAACAACGTAGTCTATGTTGGACGCCCTGCTTTTGGAGCGCCCAATCAGACGGTCAGCATGTTCAAGATATCGCCCGATGGAAAGACCGGCACCCGAGTCAAGGTCGAGCTGGGGAAGGCCTCGGTCAATACGATCCAGATATTGCGCGGCTTAAATGTTGGCGATTGGGTGGTTTTATCCGACACCTCCGCCCAGGACGGCTTTGACGAAATTCGCTTCAGCCCGCCGGTGGCGGCGGTCCACTAGATCATTTGTAACGTTTCAGCTAACCAGCGGTTCTATAGAACGTCCGTAATCATGTCCGATATCACGTGTGCGAAGGAGGGGAAATGGCAACCAGTGCGCAACCAGCGGTTATCAGCCTGAATGGCATCACCAAAGTTTTTTATACCGACGAGGTGGAGACCCACGCGTTGGCCGGTATTCACCTGGAAATACTCGCCGGCGAGTTTGTCGCCATCGGCGGTCCCTCGGGCTGCGGTAAGTCAACGCTGCTGTCCATCCTGGGCCTGCTCGACACCGCCACCGCGGGCGAGTACATCCTCAACAACCAGCCCGTGGTCAATCTGAACCTGGGCGAGCGGTCGCGCATTCGCAACCGCGAGATCGGCTTCATCTTCCAGAGTTTCAACCTGATCGGCGACCTCTCGGTCTACGAGAACGTCGAACTTCCGCTGACCTACCGCGGCATGCCCTCGGCCGAGCGCAAGCAGCGCTGCCAGGAGGCGCTGGAGCGCGTGGGCATGGCCCATCGCGCCCGCCATTTGCCCAGTCAGCTATCCGGCGGTCAGCAGCAGCGCGTCGCTGTGGCCCGCGCCCTGGTGGGCAAGCCCGCCATCCTGCTCGCTGATGAGCCCACCGGCAACCTCGATAGCAAGAACGGCGATGCCGTTATGGACCTGCTGCACGAGCTGCACGAAGCGGGCGCCACCATTTGCATGGTGACCCACGACCCGCGCTTCTCCCGCTATGCTGACCGCACCGTGCACCTCTTCGACGGCCAGATCGTCGACGAGAGCCAGGCGCAGGAGCAGGCGGCCACCGTCTCGGGACACTAACTCGTACGATCATCAACATTGAGTTGGCTGGGGGTACGCAAGACGACGTCTACCCGCAGCTATAGGAACCAGCCAGTGGACTGCGCGGTTTCCCCGCTGTCGCAGTCACTGGCTGGTTCTGTTTTTGCCGCTGTTCATTTCCGGACGGTTGTTGGCGAAAGTGGACGTTCGTTCGCCCGAGGCATCATGCAAATGCTTACTAATCAGTGACTTGTAATGGTGTCTTGATTGCGAATTATGACCGTGGAACCTATGAATAATCGCTTCTTTCTCATTGCGCTGGCGGTGGTTGGTTTGAGTGCCGCTGGGTTGTCACAAGCGAACCAGGTCGCGGCGGCGCCCTCCTCCACATTCGTGGTGCAGAACTCGGCGGTGCCCGAAAATCTAACCTTTGCCCAGCGCGGTGGCTGGATGGAATTTTGGCAGCGCTTTGCGCCCGCCAACGTCGGCCTGCCGGATTTGCGCAACACCGCCGCTTGGCAGAAGGATATTGATAAGGGCACAGTGTACCTGAGCCTGCAAGAGGTGTTGCGGCTGGCGCTCACGGCGGATCTCGACGTGGCCGATGCCGCCTACGCCCAGCTTCTGGCCAAGCCGGATTACTACCGCACCCTGGCAGGCGGCTCGGCCCGCGGCGTTGCCGGGGAACAGATTTCCGCTGCGCTGTTCAGCGGCGCCATCGGCGCAAACGGCGGCGGCGGTGGCAACAATGGCGGCAGCAGCGCCGGTTCGGTAAGTGGCGGCGGCTCGGGTGTTCACGGCGGAGGCGGCGGCTACGACCCCAGTTTCTTCTTCTCGTTCGCCGACGAACATTCACGCCAACCTCTGGCGAACCCCATTCTGTTTGGCACTGCCGTGCAGATTCTCAACCAGGCTGTCGGTCAAGCTTCATTTGGCCAAAGCTATACGACAGGAACTGGATATACCATCAGCGCTGGCAGCTTTCGTTCCTACCAGAATACGAACGAGCTGTTCCTGAATCCGCAAGTAACCAGCGACATTAGCGTCGGTGTGCAGCAGCGCATCCTGAATGGCGGCAATCGCTCCGTCAACCGGGCGGGCTTCGTCATGGGCCAAAACAGCCTGCGGTATGCCGATGCAAACTTCAAGCTGCAGATCACCAACATTGTCGCTCAGGCGGCGACGCAATATTGGACGCTGGTCGCGGCCGCGCGCCAACTCGAAATTGAGGAACAGAGCGAACAACAGGCGCGGCAGACGCTCGACGACACCACGACGCTGATCAACCTGGGCAAAGTGGCGGGCTCGAACCGCATTACGGCGCAACTAGCCTTTAGCGCGGCCGAGCAGGCGCGCATCCAGCAGCAGACCGCCTTCGACAAGGCCGCATCGAAATTGAAGTCGTTTCTTACCAAACAATGGAGCCCCACTGTAATTGAGGCTCGCATGGTGCCGACCGACGCGTTGCCCAGTCCAACCCAGGCCAACCTGGCACCGGTCTCGGATCTCATTAACCGCGCCGTGAGCTTCAGCCCACAACTGGCCGAGGACCGCATTAACGTCAGCAATTACGATCTCACCGTCAAGATCAGGAAGGACGGGCTGCTGCCGTCTTTGGCTGTGTTTGCCTCCTACACCTCGTCCGGCGTATCGGGCCTGGGTGTCAGTTGCGACGTAGTCGCCTTCCCCTGCCCGGCCGGCCACATCACCGGTCCCTTGCCCGGCGGCTTCGGCAAGTCGGTAAATAAGATTTTTTCCTATTCTGCGCCGGATTATGGGGTTGGGTTCCAATTGAACGTCCCAGTGTGGAACCGCCTCAACCGTTCCGATGAGGCCACCGCTGAAATCCAGGCAGCGCAGTCGCGTGTTGATTTGCAAAAAGACCAAAACACGGTCACCGAGCTGGTGAATGAAGACCGTATCGAGCTCGAGGGCCAAGTGGCGCAACTGCAATCAGCGCAGGCCAACGCCCGCGAGCAGCAGCAATCCCTCAGCGACGCCCAGGACAAATACAAACTGGGCAAGGCCGCGCTGACCGATGTGCTGACCGCTCAGAGCGCCTTGGCGACCGCCCAATTGGCGGTTGTGACCGCACAGCAGGCCTATGCCGTGGCCCAGGTGGCATTGGCCAAGGACAGTGGCACCCTGCTGGACGAATATCACATCTCGTTGGGCGTTCCGCTGACCCCGCAAAGCGTCGGTAAACTGCACTAGGGCCGGACGGGCCGCGGGTGCCTGAGGTAAGCTTGGGGCTGTGATTAAACTGCGAAAACTCGAAAAGACCTTCCCCGCCGGCGCCGCCAAGACCTACGCCCTGCGGCAGATCAATCTCGACATTGCCGAAGGCGAATTCGTCACCATCATGGGGCCGTCGGGATCGGGCAAGTCGACCTTGTTGTCTATCATCGGCATGCTCGACAGCTTGTGGGGCGGTGAATATTATTTTCTCGACACGCCGATTCATACTTTGCCGGTGAAGAAAAGGGTCGAGATCAACAAGGCCTATATTGGCTTTGTGTTCCAGAGCTACCACCTGCTCGACAATCTAACCGTCTACGAGAATCTGGATGTTCCACTTTCCTACCGCGATGTTCGCGCCAAGGAACGGGCATCGTTGGTGGCCGACGCGCTCGATCGTTTTCAAATCGTCGGCAAGAAGGATCTGTACCCCAATCAACTTTCCGGCGGACAGCAGCAGTTGGTCGCCATTGCCCGGGCGGTGATTGCCAGCCCCAAGCTGATCCTCGCCGACGAACCCACCGGCAATCTCCACTCCGCCCAGGGCCGCGAGATCATGGAACTCTTCAAGAAGCTCAATAGCCAGGGCACCACCGTCATCCAAGTGACCCACTCCGAGCAGAATGCCACCTATGGCGACCGCATTATCAACCTGGCCGACGGCTGGTTGGTGAGTTAGCGCCGATCGGGTGCACCGCGCCGCATGAAGATCCTCATCGCCGACGACCAGGCTGACGTTCGGGAGGCGCTGCGGCTGCTGCTCAAGGGTCAGGGCTACCAGACCGAGTTGGTCGAAAACCCGGAGCAGACATTGCAGGCGCTGCGGGCGCGCGAGTTTGAACTGGTGCTGCTCGATCTCAACTACACGCGCGACACCACCAGCGGCTCGGAGGGTCTGGAGTTGCTGCCCAAGATCGCGGCGCTCGATTCGACTCTGCCGGTCGTCATCATGACCGCCTGGGGCACGGTTGAGATCGCGGTCGAGGCGATGCGCCTGGGAGCGCGCGACTTCATCGAGAAGCCCTGGTCCAACGAGCGCCTGCTCGCCATCGTGCGCAATCAAATTGAATTGCGCCGGGCGCTGCGGCGCGAGCAGCGGCTCGAGGCCGAAACCCGCCTGCTACGCGCCGAAGGGCGCCCCGAGATGATCGCCGCCTCACCCGCCATGCAGCCGGTGCTGCAGCTCATTACCCAGGTCGCGCCCTCCGACGCCAATATCCTGATTACCGGCGAAAACGGAACCGGCAAGGAACTGGTGGCCAAGACGCTGCATGCGCTCTCGCTGCGCGCCGCGCGATCGCTGGTAACGGTGAACCTGGGCGGATTGCCGGAAGGAATTTTTGAGAGTGAATTGTTTGGCCACGTGCGCGGCGCCTTCACCGACGCCAAGGCCGACCGCGTCGGGCGCTTTGAACTTGCCGACGGCGGCACCCTGTTTCTCGACGAAATCGGTAACCTTTCGCTGACCCAGCAAGCCAAGATCCTGCGCACCGTGCAATCGGGCGAGATGGAACGTGTGGGCGCCTCGAAGACGCGAAAGGTGGATGTACGCCTGATCGCCGCGACCAACTGCGATCTACACCGGGAGGTGGCCGAAGGTCGCTTCCGGCAGGATTTATTGTTCCGCATCAACACCATCGAGATCCACGTCCCGCCGCTACGCCAACGTCGTGAGGACTTGCCCGCGCTGGCGCAGCACTTCTTGCGCGCCCATGCCTCCCGCTATCGCAAGACGATTACCGGCTTCGAGCCGGCGGCGCTGCGGGCGATGACCGACCATGCCTGGCCTGGCAATGTGCGCGAACTCGAGCACGCGGTCGAGCGCGCGGTACTGCTCTCGACCAGCGAACAGATTCAAGCCAGCCACCTGGGCTTGCGCTCGCAACAAAACGCTCCCGGCGGTGAACTGACCACCATGGCGCTCGACGACGCCGAACGAATCCTGGTGCAAACCGCGCTGGAGAGGGCCGGCGGAAACATCCATCACGCCGCCAAGGCGCTAGGATTGAGCCGCGCGGCGTTGTACCGGCGCATTGAGCGCTATGGCCTCTGAACCCGTACCGGCGCGGGGTCCATGGGGCATGCGCCCCCAAACGTTACTATTGCTGCTGGGCTTGGCGGCTGGGTTCCCGGCGCTGGTGCTGGCACTCGTGTTGCTCTGGCTTCCGCGCAATCAGCCGCTCTTTGGCTCGCCCGGTGTGCATGAGTTGCAGTGGGCGCTGACCGCTCTTCTAGTCGGCTGCTGGTGGGGGTTTACCTACACCACGCGGCGGCGAACGCTCTTTTCGCTCTATACCTTTGCCAATATGCTCGCAGCCGTGCGCGGCGGCGACTACTCGGTGCGGGCCCGCGGCGGCCAATACGACGACGCCTTCGGCGCATTGGCGTACGAGATCAACGATTTGTCGGAATCGCTGCGACTGCGCCGAGTGAGCGCCGTGGAAGCCTCGGCGCTGCTCGATAAAGTGGTCGAAACAATTGACATCGCCGTATTCGCCTTCGACCAGGATCACCGCCTGCGCCTGGTCAATCTTGCCGGAGCCAATTTGCTGGCCTCGAGCGTGGAAAAGTTGCTTGGCCAATCGGCGGAGCAGCTTGAACTTGAGGGCATGCTTCAGGGCGAGAAAAATCGGCTGGCCGAAGTCACGTTTCCCGGCGGCCCGGGGCGCTGGGACATTCGCCATACCGGTTTCCGGCAGGACGGCAAGCCACACCAACTCCTCATGGTCAGCGACCTAAGCCAACCCTTGCGCCAGGAAGAGCGCATGGCCTGGTACCGGCTCATTAGAGTACTGGGCCACGAACTCAATAACTCAATGGCGCCGATCATGTCGCTGGCCTCCAGCCTTGCCGGCCTGCTGCCCGAGCCTCAGCCCGCCGACTGGCGCGAAGACATGCAGCGTGGGCTGGAAGTGATCGCGACCCGCGCAGCCGCGCTTAACCGCTTTCTCGGTGCCTACGCGCGCTTGGCGCGCCTGCCCGCGCCCTCGCTGGCGCCGGTGAGCGTGCGCGCGTTGGTGCAGGCGGCGGTGCGGGTCGAGCAGCGCATTGCCGCGGAGATTCGTCCCGGCCCGGAGTTGACCATCGCCGCCGACGCCGATCAATTGGAGCAGGTCTTGATCAACCTGATCCGCAACGCGGCCGATGTTGCCACCCACGTCCAGGTCGGCTGGGACTTGCGCGGCGAATGGCTGGAGATCTGGATCACCGACGACGGCCCGGGCCTCGCCCAGACCGCCAATGTATTCGTACCGTTCTTCACCACCAAGCCGGGAGGTTCCGGCATCGGATTGGTGCTTTCCCGCCAGATCGCCGAAGCCCACCGCGGCCGCCTCACCCTGGGCAACCGCCGTGGCGGCGGCTGCGAAGCCCGCCTCTATTTGCCCTTCACCTAGGCCGTGCAATGCCCGCATTGACAGCGGCGCGCCGACCCTGCTACAGTCCTGTGGTACGGCCACAGGAGTGTTCGCGCATGGCGGAATCGAAATTGGATTTGCTGCAAGGCACGCTGGATCTTATGGTGCTGCAAACGCTGGCGGCGCTTGGTCCGCTGCACGGCTACGGCATTGCCCGCCGCATTGAGCAGGCGAGCGGCGACAGCGTGCTGCTGAACCAGGGGACGATCTACGCTGCCCTGGTGCGCCTACGGCAGCGGGGCTGGATCGCCGCGCAATGGGGAATCTCCGATAACAATCGCCGCGCCCGCTTCTATTCCCTGACCGCGCGCGGCCGCAAGCAATTGGCGGCGGACGCCTCCCACTGGCAGCGGTTGACGGCGGCGGTGGGCCGGCTCCTGGCGCTGGCGCCGGAAGGGGAGGGGCGATGATTGCTGTACGCGAGTTTTTTTCGAGGCTTGCGAAGCGAGTTGGGATGGCGCCGCGAGGAGCGCGACTTGGAAGCTGAGTTGGCCGATCATCTCGCGCGCGCCGAAAACGACAATCTCGCACGGGGCCTTACCCCGAGCGAAGCGCGACGACAGGCGCGTTTGGCCTTGGGCGGTGAGGATAGTGCCAGGGAACTGCAGCGCGATGCGCGCGGCCTGCCCTGGCTGAGCGCCTTGCGCCAGGATGTCGCCTATGCGGCGCGGGGTATGCGCCGCAACCCCGGATTTGCCCTGCTGGTGGTTTTGACACTGGTGCTGGGGATGGGGGCGAGCACGGCGATTTTTAGCGTGGCCAACGCGGTGTTGCTGCGGCCGTTGCCCTACAACAATCCCTCGCAGCTCGTCGGATTTTCGTATTTGCGCCATGGCGGAGCGACGGCGCGACTATACCCGTATGTGTCGCTCAACCAGGTCGAAGCCTGGCGCCGGGAGAGCCGCACTTTGGATTCTGTCGGAAGCTTCGTGTTCAGCGCGCTGCCGGTGCGGGTGGCCAATCAATCGATTTCGGTGACCACGGTGTTTGCCGATCCGGAATTATTAACCACGCTGGGGGTCGCGCCGGAGGTTGGATCCAATCTCAGTGGCACGGGTAGCACTCGCAAAGACAGTTCCGCGGTCATCACGCATCGTTTGTGGATGGAGGCGTTCCACGGAGATTCGCAGGCGGTCGGACGCACACTGCTGGCCGATGGCGAGAGTTATACCGTGGTCGGCATTCTTCCAGCGCGGTTCGAATTTCCCCGCCGTGACGCGAGTTTTTTCCCGGAGCAACCGGATCTGTTGCTGCCGGTGGCCAATATCGCCGACCTATGGGGACGCCAGTACCCGCAGTGGGTCGCGGTGGGGAGACTCAAACCAGGCGTCGGACTCCGTCAGGCGCAGGCCGACATGGATGGGCTAACGGCGCGCCTGTCGGCGCACGACCCGGCCCTGAAGGGAATCTCAGTGCGGCTGAATGGACTCCAGGCCGATACCACCCGCAAGGCTCGCCCGGCGCTACTGATTGTGCTGGGAATTTCCGTGCTTCTGCTGCTCATCGCCTGCTCGAATGTGATGAATTTATTGCTGGCCAGGTCGGCCGCGCGCACGCGCGAGATGTTGGTGCGCACGGCTTTGGGAGCGACGCCAGCCCGTTTGGTGCGGCAACTATTGACCGAGAGCGCCTGCCTGACACTGGTCGCGGGAGGGCTCGGAATGCTATTTGCCGGTCTCGGCAACCGCGCGCTGCTCAGATTGTGGCCCAGCTTCCTGCCGGTCACAGGCCATGTCGGCTTGGATTGGCGCGTGCTGGCGTTTGCGCTGGCGCTCTCGCTGGCATCGGCGCTGGCCACCGGCGTCGTGCCGGCCTGGCAATGCCGACGAGCCCGTGAGAGACAGCCTGGCGAGCGAGCCACGTCGGGCCGCAGTTTCGCCCGGCTGCAGCGCGGGTTGATGGTGGCGCAAGTCGCGCTAGGCGTGGCATTGCTGGCGGGCGCGGGTCTGCTCGCCAATAGTCTTATCCGCCTCAATTCCGTGGATCCGGAATTTCGATCCGCAGGGGTGCTCGGTTTCGAGTTCCTCATGCCCACCCAGAGAGCGCATTCGCCGGCGGAGTTGCAGCAGCGAAACGACCGCATTGTCGGTTTAAATGAAACCATCTTGGAACAGGTGAAAGCGATTCCCGGCGTTGTGTCAGCCGGACTGGTGACCAACCTGCCGCCCGAGACACGCGCCGGGATGTTCATGGGGTTCTCGATCGTAGGCCAGCCAACCTCGAGCCCGCAATCCTGCAATTTTCAGATCGCGAGTGAGGACTATTTCCCAACTCTTGCCGTTCCCGTCGTGGAAGGCCGCAACTTTACCCCGCGCGATAATTCCGAAGCTCGGCCAGTGGTGATGGTCAACCAGGCTTTCGTTCGGGAATTTCTGCGCCGCGGAGACGCTCTCGATCGGCAACTGACAGCCTCATTCAACCCTGGCGCGCCGCGCCAAGTCGTCGGCGTCGTGCGCGACATGCATGATCGCGGACTCGGAGCAAAGGCGATTCCAACCGTCTACGTTCCGTTCCGTCAGTTCGCGCAAGCGTACGGCGCTGTGGTGCTGCGCACGAACCTGCCGCCGGACACCGTGTTCCCCGCGGTGCGTGCGCGCCTGCAACGGTCTGCCCCCATCGTGGCACTGGACCATTTCACCAGTATTCACGACCGCATCGATCGAACCCTCGATGAACCGCGTTTTTACACCGCCATGGCCGCAACCTGCGCGCTGATGGCGTTATTGTTCGTCACTTTGGGCCTGTACGGAGTCGTGACATTCTCGGTGGCGCGGCGGACCGCGGAGATCGGCATCCGCACCGCGCTCGGCGCAACCATGGGGAGCATTCTGCGCGGTGTCTTATGGCAGGGCGTCGGCATGGCTCTGGCGGGCGCCGCAATCGGGCTGGTGTTGGCGCTGAGTGCGGGGCAGGTGTTGGCCCAGCTCTTGTTCGCGATCAAACCCAACGACCCGGCGACACTGGCGGGAGCGGCGACGCTGGTGATCCTGGTGACACTTGGGGCAAGCTACGTTCCCGCCAGGCGCGCCGCGCGCGTGGATCCACTCACCGCGCTGCGCCATGAATAGTTTCGCGCTTGCGCCAGAAGCCTGGCATCGATGCGACGTATCTTCATCAATACAATCGTTCCATGTGGCGCCGGATTAATTGGGCGCCGAACTCACCTAAACCGCCGTTTACTGCCATACTGGGCCTGTGATCCTCGCTGCTCTTGCCCTGCTCGCGGCGGGCGCGCTGCCTGTGGCGCCGCCGCCGACCCCGCTGCACGATGCCTTTAACGCGCATCAGTGCTACGAATATACGGCTGAAGTCACTGGCTACGGCGAACGCAATCCGGGCTCGCCGGGGCATGCGAAGACCGAGGCTCTGATCCATCGCGTGGTGCTCGCCGACGGCGGCAAGATGGATTCCGACGACTTCACCGCCGACACGCCGCGCGGCAAGGTGCCGGTCCACAACCTCATCGGCAAGTTCAACGAATCCGGAGACCCGCACCAACCGATTTTCATTCTCGCCGGGCATTACGATACGTTGTTCAAGAAAGGCTTCGTCGGCGCCAATGACGGCGGTTCCTCCACCGCGATATTGCTTTCATTCGCCGATGCGCTCAAAGGCCATAAGACCAAAATGCAGATTTGGCTGGTGTGGACCGATCTTGAGGAAGCGGTCAAGTCTTTCACCGATACCGACGGACTCTACGGCAGCAAGCATTTCGCCCACAAATTGGTGGAACAGGGAATTGCGCCCCGCGTGCGCGGTTTTTTCCTGCTCGACATGATTGGCGACAAGGACCTCAACGTTGATCGCGAGTCAAGCTCCGCCGGATGGCTGCAGGATTTCATCGCCTCCGCCGCCAAGAAGCTCGGCTATTCACAATATTTCTTTCAATACTCGACCGCTATCACAGACGACCAAGTTTCATTCGCCGACGTGGGCATCCCATCGGTGGACGTCGTGGACGCCACCTTCGGCAAAATGCCCGGCGACGGCATGGGCGCCTACCATCACACGAACCAGGACACGATGGACAAGGTCTCCGAGCACAGTCTCCTGGTCGTGGGGCGGACCGTTCTGCTGGCGCTGGAGATGATTGACAACCAAAGCTAATGCCGCTGCGCACCGCCGACGCCATTATCCTTCGCACTTACGCTCTCAAGGAATCGGACAAGATCGTTAGCTTCTTCACCCGTGAGTTCGGAAAGTGCCGCGGCGTGGCGCGCGCCGCCCGCCGCCCGAAAAGCAAATTTGGCTCCTCGCTCGAGCCGCTGTCGCGCGTCAAGATTCAGTACTTCGAGCGCGAAGGCAAGGAGCTCAGCAACATTGACCACTGTGAATTAATCAGCTCCATGGTGGCGGCGAGCGCCGTTGATCTGGTACATTCAATGGCGGTGTCACTCATGGTCGAGGTGGCGGACCGCATGCTGCCCGACCACGAGGCCAACGACGCCGTCTTCCGATTGTTTCTGGCAGTGCTGCCGGCGCTCTCCGGGGCCGACGCGTGGCTGCCGCTAACCTACTACCTGCTCTGGATGGTGCGACTGGGAGGATTTTTGCCGGGTTTGGACGACGAATTGAGCGCCGTGCTGCTGCGCCTGCCGCTTGCGCAAGCGGCTGATCTGGTTCCCGCCGGACTCTGCTCGGGCGCCGCCGGCCAGCGGCTGCGTCGCACCCTCAAGCGTTGCCTGGAGGATCACATTGAGTCCCGCCTGGTTTCCTGGCCAATGCTGGCGGGTCTGGAAGAACTGGGAGAATCAGAAGCCGGGGGCGTGGAATGAATTTTCAGGACCTCATCCTCGGCTTGCAGGGTTTCTGGGCTCGCCAGGGATGCATCGTGCAGCTACCGTTCGACCTCGAAGTGGGAGCAGGCACCATGGCGCCCGAGACTTTTTTGCGCGTGCTTGGGCCCCAGCCTTATCGCGTCGTCTACCCGCAGCCGAGCCGCAGACCGGCCGATGGGCGCTACGGTGAAAACCCCAATCGGCTCTACAAACACTTGCAGTTGCAGGTGGTTCTTAAACCATCACCTGAAGATGTTCAGGAGCTCTATTTGCAAAGCCTGGCGGCCATTGGCATTGACCTCTCGGAGCACGACATCAAGTTTGAAGAAGATAACTGGGAAGCCCCAACGCTGGGCGCCTGGGGCTTGGGATGGCAGGTAATGCTCGACGGCTTGGAGATCACGCAGTTCACCTACTTCCAGCAGTGCGGCGGCCAGGACTTGAACCCCATCTCGGTCGAGCTGACCTACGGCCTCGAGCGCATCGGCGCCTTCCTGCAGGACGTCGACAGCATATACGCCATGCGTTGGAATGACCAGTTCAGCTATCGTGACGTGCGCTTCCTCGATGAACTGCACCACTCCGTCTACAACTTCGAGAAGGCCGACATTACCCGGCTCTGGGCTACCTTTGAAGGTTGCGAGGCTGAAAGCCGCAGCTTGCTGGCGCAGTTCCGCGAGCTGCCCACTGAAGCGCGCGGGAATTTTCCGCTGCTGGCGGCCTACGAGTTGTGCCTGCGCTGCTCGCATACCTTCAATCTGCTCGATGCCCGCGGCGCGATTTCGGTCACGCAAAGGGTGGGCTTGATCCAGCGGGTGCGCACGCTGGCGGTCGGCATCGCCGCGGCATGGCTGGAACAACAAACAGAACAACAGGGAAGCGGTGCGAGCCATGCCTGAACGATTGCTGGTCGAAGTTGGCTGCGAAGAAATGCCGGCGCGCATGGTCGAGGATCTGGCGCGCCAGTTTGCCTCTAACCTGAGCCGACAGCTAAAAGAACATGGCCTGCTTGATACCAGCGCCGACCCTACCGTGGCTTGGACGCCTCGCCGCCTGGTCTACGTGGCGGAAGCGGTGGTCGAGCATCAGCCTACCACCGAAGAGGAAGTGACTGGCCCGCCCATCAAAATGTCCGTCGCCGCCGACGGCGGTTGGACGCCTCAAGCCGCAGGCTTCGCCGCAAAGAATGGATTGCCACCTTCGGCCCTCTACCGGCTGACGAATGCCAAGGGCGAATATGTCGCCGTGAAGAAATCAACTGGAGGCGCGAGCGCCGCCACCATTTTGGCGGCCGCGATTCCTGCCGCACTGGCCGAAATTCAACTGCCCCGATCCATGAAGTGGCAGACGAGCTTCCGCTTCATTCGCCCGATCCGCTGGCTGGTAGTGCTGCTCGGCCAGCGCGCCGTGGCGCTGAAAGTCGGCGAGGTCGCCTCCGGCGTCGAGTCGCGTGGGCATCGCAGCCTGGGTGCCGCTCGATTTCAGGTGAACACGGCGGCCGATTATCCCGGCCTCTGGCACGCCAACCACGTCATCGTCGAACCGCGGGAAAGACGCGCGCGAATTCGCGCCCACTGCTCCGGCGCGCGCCCCGACGCTGGGCTGGAAGATACGCTTGTGAACTTGACCGAGTTCCCTGACGCCATCGTCGGAAGTTTCGACGCCAAGTACCTGCGCACGCTGCCGCCGGAGGTACTGGTCACGGTGATGCGCGATCACCAGAAATACTTCGCGGTCGAGAATAAGTCCGGTGAGCTGGAGCCCAAGTTCATCGCCATTATCAATCAGGCCAGCGATCGCAAGGGGCTCATCCGCCACGGCAACGAGCGCGTGCTTCGGGCCCGCTTCAGCGATGCCGAATTTTTTTGGCAGACTGACCGCAAGCTGACCCTGGCCGAGCGCCTGCCCAAGCTCGAGTCGGTCACATTCCAGGCCAAGCTGGGAAGCTACCGCGCCAAGGCAACCCGCATGAAGTCCTTGGCGGAATGGTTGGCCGGGCAGTGGACGGACTGCGACCATGCCATCGCCGCGACCGCCGCCGAACTGGCCAAGTGCGACCTGACCTGTGAAACGGTCAAAGAGTTTCCCGAGTTGCAAGGCATCATCGGCGGCCACCTGGCGCGCGCCGAGAAACGGCCGGAGAGTATTGCCATCGCCATCACCGACCAGTACGCCTGGGAGCAGCCGCCCCGCACCCGCGAAGGCGCGGCGGTATCGCTTGCCGACAAACTTGACACCATTGTTGGCATGTTCTCGATTGGCGAGCAGCCTACCGGTTCAGCCGATCCGTTCGGATTGCGCCGCCAGGCCAACGGCATCGTGCGCACGCTGATTGAAATGCAGTGGCCGCTCTCAGTCGCCGCGGCTTGCGCGCAAGCCGGCCACGCCGATGCAGCCCAGTTGGCAGCCTTCTTCCGCGAGCGCCTCGCGTTTTACCTTACCGATACAGCCGGCTTCCGCTACGATCTGGTCGCGGCGGTACTGGCCGCCGAGCGAGGCGCCGACATACCGCTCGACGCATTCCGCCGCTGCGCCGCATTGGCGGCCGCGCCGGACATGGCAGCGGTGGCCGCCGTGGTCAAGCGCGCCGGTAACATCGTGCGCAAAGAGAAATGGAACTCCGCCGAGGTGGACCGCGCCCTGCTCGCTCACCCTTCGGAAGCCGCGCTTTACGATCAGGTCGCGGGCCTGAAGGGCGCCGATTACGCCCAGGAGCTCAACCAAATTTCCGGTCTGGCCGAGCCGTTGAAGGCGTTTTTTGACCAGGTACGGGTCAACGACCCCGACCCGGCCATTCGCGCGAACCGCTTGTCGCTCTTAGCCTGGACGGTCGCTCGACTCAGCCGTATCGCCGACTTCAGCGAAATCGTCGTTGCCTGATCACCGGACCTAAACCGGCATCGGAGTTTCGGCGCGCAGGAAGCTGTTCTGATCGGCGTCATTGATATCGGGCGCGCCGGGAGCGACATTCTCGAGCTTGCCGTTGGCGAGCCAGCGTTCGAGTTCGTCCACTAGCTGGAAGAGGTGCTCGAATGAGTCAACGACGAAGAACAATGGCTGGTAATGGTGATAGTCGAAACCCTGATTAACCACCCACTCCATTTGAATTGGGTATCGCTGCACACGCGGCTCGGTCAGCGCGTAGGCGAGTTCGCCGTAGGAACTCAACAGGCCGCTGCCATAGGCGCGAACCCCGTCCGGCGTGTTCATCAAACCGAATTCGACCGTGAACCAAAAGAACCGGGCGAGCGCCTTGATCATGCTGGTGAGGCGCTGCTGCCTAACCTTTTCGTCCTTGATATCGGCCACCAAACGCTTGGCGGTGTGCGCGCAATTGCCGAAGCGCACCAGCACGTCGGCGAACTTGGGATCGGTGTGCATCGGCACGTGGCCGGCGATGTCGTGGAAAATATCCGGCTCCGGCAGGTAATCGAGCCGGTCTGACCGCCGGATGGTGATCGTGGTCGGGAATTCCCGCCGGCTCAGGCAGTCGAAAAAATCAAATGCCGGGACGTAGCCGCTCACCGCCTTGGCTTGAAACCCGGTGAGGGGTCGCAAAAAACGGTTTACCTCTTCCAGCCGCGGCACCTGGGAGGCGTCGAAGCAAAGCGAGTCAATACCCTTCAGAAAATGCGGATTCGCGTATTGACGCCACTGCGCCTGCATCCGGGCAAAGAGCCGTCGCCAGGATTTGTGATTCTCCTCGCTGTAGAGCTCATACGGCTGGTGGATATACATCTGCCCATCGCGTTGGGCGTTCTCGATGAAGGCGGCTTCGGTGGTGGTGAGTCCAGCGGCAACTTCCAGCATGTTAGCTATTGTACGGCTCAGGGGGCGAAAACGTCGGCGACGGTGATGGTAAGTCCGGGCAGCAGGGGCGAGGTGACGGACGCGTCCGAGCCATAAACACCCGCGGCAGTCAGCCCTCCTGCGTCACGGCGCAGAACTGAAATCTGCTCGGCGTCAGGATCAACCAGCCAGTACTCGGTTACGCCCAGCGCGTCATACCGAGCGCGCTTGACCGTTTGATCGCGCTTACGATGGCTGGGCGAAAGCACTTCGATCAGCAAATCGGGCGCGCCTTGTATGTTGTCCTCGCCAACGATATCGGCACGCGTGTTCGAGACAAAAATTATGTCCGGTTCGACGACATCGTGGGCGCCCAATAGAACGTCGAAAGGCGCGGCGTATACTCGTCCCAACCGGTGCGTGCGAACGTGGTGCCAGAGCAGCGAAAACAACGCTCCTGACGCGCGCTGATGGCGTTCGGACGGCGATGGGCTCACGTAGTGCCCGCCATCTATAATTTCGTGCCGCAGGCCGTCGTCGGGAATGCGCGCGTAGTCGGCGTAGGTCAACTTGCCAGTGTGCGTCGCCGGCATCGAGGCTCCTTGCTCCTTCACCCATTATGCGCCGGGAAACACTACCTGCGGGTGAAAGAGGCTGCCCGCCAGCCGGCGTGCAATGGCAAGCAGATGTTGGTCTGGAGTGAAGACGCGCACCAGCGGTGCATGGCTGAATTCACCGAGGTTGGTGGCCCGCCCTTGTAGCAAATACCCAGCCGCCTCGGCGGGCGCGACCACGGCCGGGAACTCCGGCAGCAGTTGCAGCGCCGGCAGCAAGGCGCGGCCGAGCTCACCCGCCGCCGCCAACCCGCTCAGGGCTTCGAGGGTATGGCTTGCGGCCAGCGAAAACTCGCCCACCCGTACCCGCTGCAGTTGACTGAGATGGGCGCCCAAGCCGAGCGTGGCGCCGAGTTCATGCGCGAGTGAGCGGACGTAGGTTCCGGTCGAGCAGGTAACGTGAAAAGTCATGCGGTCGCCCGCCAGCGCCGTGGCTTCGAATTGCTTAACCTCCACCTCGACCGCCGCCAAAGTCAATGGCTGTTCCCGGCGCGCCAGCTTGTAAGCGGGAACGCCGTCAACTTTTTTCGCCGAATACGCCGGCGGCACTTGTTGCAAGCGGCCCCGGAAGCGTGGAAGCGCCGATTCGACCTCCGCGCGCGTGGGTGGGCGGGTCGAGATCTCTCCCATCCGTTTCCCGGCCGCGTCGTAGGTGTCGGTCGCCCAGCCAAAGCGGATTTCGCCGATGTACTCCTTATCGCGTCCCTGAAAAAACTGTGCCAGCCGGGTAAGGCGTCCAAGCAATAACGGCAGGACGCCGCTGGCGGATGGGTCGAGCGTGCCCAGGTGTCCCACCGACCGCTCCTGACAGATGCGGCGCACGCGTGCCACGACATCGTGCGAGGTCATACCGGCAGGCTTGTGAATGATCAGGGCTCCGTCCAAGGTGTGGGTGCTCAGCGGGCCATGATCCCGTCAACTGCGATCGAAAGATTCGGGAAAAGCGGCGATTCGAACGCTGCACCGGGGCAGTACGCGCCGGCCTCGACGTAGGCATCTCCAACCCTGCGCAATACGGTGATGCGATCGGACGCAGGATCCACCAGCCAGTATTCGCCCACGCCTTGTTGCTCGTACCGGTCTCGCTTCAGGCGCAGATCACGCCCTCGCGTGCTCGGCGACAAAATCTCAATCACCAAATCGGGCGCGCCCTGAACGTTGTCGTCACCAACAATACCGGCGCGTGCACTGGCAACATAAAGCAGGTCGGGCTCAACAATATCGTGTTCTGAAAGCTTCACATCCAGCGGCGCGACAAACAATTCGCCAATATGGTGCGCTTGCAGGTAGGTGCCGATTAGTAAGTAGAGCCGGCCGACGATCCGCTGGTGCCGTGGCACGGGCGAGGGGCTAACGTAGTGCTCGCCATCGATGCTTTCGTGGCGTAAGCCGTCATCGGGAATGAACACGAAATCGGCATAGGTCAACTTCCGGGTTTTCGTCGCCGCCACGATAGGCTCCTTCCCTCCCATTATGGGCCTACCGGGCCTTGCATCAGCAAACAAGCGGTGGTACGTTGAAGGTGTTCGGAAATCCAGGAGGGTATTGCGTTGCAGCAAACCGGGGATATTTCGCAACTCGCGGCCCAGCATTCGTCGTTGGACTCGCAACTCTCGCAACTCAGCCAAAAGCGCTTCCTCTCTCCGCAGGAAGAGATGGAAGAGCGTCAGCTTAAGAAAATGAAATTGTCGCTGAAGGACGCCATCAGCGCGGCCCAGCGTTCGGGTCAGCCGCCGGGCAACGCATGAGGATGGCTGCCTCGACCGGGGCGTTGTAGTACGCCTCGCGTCGGCCACATTCAGTGAAACCTTGCGCGCGGTATAGGCGGCGGGCGCCGGCATTGCTCTCCCGTACCTCGAGATAGATCCAGCGTGCGCCCCGCTCGCAAGCGGCGCCGAGCGCGCGCCGTATGAGCGCGGTACCGATACCATGCCGCCTGTGACTGGGCTCCACTTGCAGGTCATGGATCTCGGCCTCGTCGGCGGCAAACTGGAGCGTGATGGATCCGGTCACCGACCCGGTTCCATCAGTCGAGGTGATTACCAGCCTCCCCGCTTCAGGCATACAGTTCGGCATCCGAGCGGCGGAGATAGCGGGCATCGAGTCGCAGGCTGCTGGTTGTTGGCGCCCCCTGCGCCAGCCGCCCGACCGCGGCCGCCAGCAGCGGACCCACCAGGCGAAGCTCCGGAATCGCGGCCAGCAGCCCCGCGTTCGGTGTCACGCCAGTGGCATGAGCCAGCCGCGCGCGGAACGCCGCGACCGATTCCAATCCCTCGTCGTTACCTGATCCAGCGAAATACACCTCACCGCGCGAGGCGTCCAGCGCGGCGTACTCGACCGCCGACGGCGCGCAGGCTCGCACCGCCGCCAGCGTTGAAACCGAAACCGCAGGCGTTCCCAAAACCTCGGTCCACCCTTTCACGACGGTTAGTCCGACCCGAACCCCGGTGAATGAGCCGGGCCCATCGGCAACCGCAAACCGGTCAATGTCTTTGAGCTTCAACCCGGCGCCGGCCAGCGCTTCCTCGCTCGCCCGAAAAACGTCCACGCCATAATTGCGCCCCGCCAGCGCCAGCTCGACCACCGTTTCAGCGTCGCGCAGCAGCGCCACGCTGCCTTGTGCGGAGGTGGTTTCGAGTGCCAGGGTCCACATCAGTCGCCAGTTTATCAGGACACGCGACGACAGCCGCGTAGAGCGGGCGGGGGCAAAGGGGCGCCCGCGCTGGCGCTGCGCGAAAGCGGGTGCCGGCGCTAGCCGGGCGGGGCCCGCGCCAATAAAAGCCCCGCCGCGCTAATATGGTCATGTGGAGCCAATCACCGATTTCCAGGCGCGCATCGACGCTGGCGTCAAAATCGAGCCGCTGGACGCCATGCCCGAGGCCTACCGCAAGACCCTGGTCCGCCAGATCTCCCAGCACGCGCACAGCGAAATCGTTGGCCAGCTCCCGGAAGGCAACTGGATCGGCCGCGCCCCAACGCTGGAGCGCAAAGCCATTCTCCTTGCCAAGGTCCAGGACGAGGCCGGCCACGGCCTCTACCTCTACGCCGCAGCTGAAACGCTCGGCGTCTCCCGCCAGGAGATGATCGACGATCTGCTGAGTGGCAAGGCCAAGTACTCGAGCATTTTCAATTACCCGACCCTGACCTGGGCCGATATCGGCACCATCGGATGGCTGGTGGACGGCGCCGCCATCATGAACCAAATCCCGCTCTGCCATTGCTCTTACGGCCCCTATGCCCGCGCCATGGTGCGTATCTGCAAAGAGGAGAGTTTCCACCAGCGCCAGGGCTTCGATATCCTCATCCAACTGTCGCGCGGAACCGAAGCTCAAAAGGCCATGGCCCAGGATGCGCTCAACCGCTGGTGGTGGCCGTCGCTCATGATGTTTGGCCCGCCTGACGAGCAGTCCAGCCACTCCGCCCAGTCCTCGGCCTGGAAAATCAAGCTCATATCCAACGACGCGCTGCGGCAGAAATTTGTGGATCAAACCGTGCCCCAGGCCGAGTACCTGGGCTTGAAGGTGCCCGACGACAAGCTTGCCTGGAACGAAACCCGCGGCCATTACGATTTCGGCAGTATTCCGTGGGACGAGTTCAACCAGGTGATCCGCGGTCACGGCCCCTGCAACGCCGACCGCATGCGGGCGCGCCGCCAGGCGCACGAGGAAGGCGCCTGGGTCCGCGAAGCCGGTAACGCTTACGCCGCCAAGCACCAGGGGCAGCATGCTGTTTGAAGTCTTCATCCGCTCCCAGCACGGCGTCGCTCACAAGCACGTAGGCAGCCTGCACGCGGCTGATGCTGAGATGGCGATGGCCAACGCGCGCGACATCTATACCCGTCGCAACGAGGGGACCAGCATTTGGGTGGTGCCTTCGGAGGCGATCACCGCCTCTGTGCCCGGCGAAAAGGACGCTCTCTTTGCCGCGGCAACCACCAAGGTTTACCGCCATCCTGGGTACTTCAAGGTGCCGCCGGAGGTGAAGAACATTTGACGGCACTCAGCCTGGCCATGGGCGATAGCGATTTGATTCTGAGCCAAAGGCTGGGCGCGTGGTGCGGTCACGGACCGGTGCTCGAGGAGGATTTGGCGCTGGCCAACGTGGCGCTGGACCTGCTCGGGCAAGCGCGGATGTGGCTGAGTCTTTACGGCGAGCGTGAGGGCCTAAATCGCACCGAAGACGACCTGGCATTCCTGCGCGATGCCGGTGAGTTCCGCAATCTGCTTCTGGTTGAACAGCCCAACGGCGATTACGCCTTCACCATGGCGCGCCAATTTTACTTCGATGCCTGGCACAAACTGGCGCTCGACCAGCTTGCCCTTTCCGGAGACGCTTCCGTCGCCGCCATTGCCGCAAAGGCGGCAAAAGAGGTCGCCTACCATCTCCGCCGCAGCCGCGACTGGGTCGTCAGACTAGGTGACGGAACCGACGAGAGCCACCGCCGCATGCAGGCCGCAATCGACGCGCTGTGGCCCTTTACCGGAGAAATGTTCGACGAATACTTTAACAATCTGCAACCCGCTTGGCAGGCGGAAATCGAAGCCACGCTGAACCTGGCGACGCTAACCGTGCCACATGATACATGGATGCACCGTGGCGGACGCCAAGGCATCCACACCGAGAAGTTAGGCCCCCTGCTCGCCGAAATGCAATTCCTGCAGCGCGCCTATCCGAAGGCAGCATGGTAGATGTGAAACAGGTTTGGTCCTGGCTCGAGAGCGTGCCCGACCCGGAAATTCCTGCTGTTTCCGTGGTTGACCTTGGCATCGTGCGCGACGTGAACTGGCAGGGTAACGAACTGGTTGTCACCGTAACGCCAACCTACTCCGGCTGTCCGGCGACGACAGTCATTGGGCGTGATATCGTGGCCGCCCTGCGCGGCCACGGATTGACCGATGTCCGCCTCGAAACGCGCCTTTCGCCGCCTTGGTCGAGCGAATGGGTCAGCGCCAAGGGCAGGGAACAGTTGCGCCAGTTCGGTATCGCAAGCGGTCCCTCGCCGGTGTGTCCGCGCTGCGGCGCGGCGCAGACCGAGCGCCTGAGCCAGTTCGGCTCGACCCCCTGCAAAGCTCTGTATCGTTGCCAGAGTTGCCGCGAGCCGTTCGACTATTTCAAGCCTTTTTAATGAGCGTCTATCATCCATTGGAAGTCGCCGAAGTTCGACCGGAAACACGCGATGCGGTCGCGGTAACGTTCAAGATCCCGTCCGAGTTGGCGGATGCCTTCCGCTACACCCAGGGCCAGCACATCAACGTGCGCGCCCAAATCAACGGCGAAGAGGTGCGGCGTTCTTACTCCATTTGCGCCGCCGCGCACGAGCGGCGCCTGAGGATTCTGATCAAGCGCCAGGCCGGCGGCGCGTTTTCGACCTGGGCAAACCAGGCGCTACGGCCCGGTGCCCGACTCGACGTCATGCCGCCCGCCGGGCTCTTTCACGTCCCCCTCGACCCGCGCCGGAAAGCCAAGTACCTGGCCATCGCCGCCGGCAGCGGCATTACGCCCGTGCTCTCAATCATCAAGACAACCTTGGCGGCCGAGCCCGCCAGTGAGTTCACGCTCTTCTATGGCAATCGAGCGTCAAGCGCAATTCTGTTCCGTGAGGAACTGGCCGATCTGAAAGATCTTTACCTCACCCGCTTCACGCTGGTCCACGTCATGAGCCGCGAGCACCAGGACCTGGATTTGCTCAATGGCCGCCTAACACCCGAAAAAGTGCGCGCGCTGCTCGCCTACTGGGGCCCGCTCGAGGCCATGGACGCGGTTTTCCTCTGCGGGCCCGACGCGATGAACCACGACATCGCCGAGTATTTGAAATCCACCGGCTACCCGAAATCCAAAATCAAGGCTGAACAATTCGTCGCCAGTCAACAGCGCACCGGCCCGCGGCCGTTGTCGGTCGAGCCTGCCGCCGCGGTCGAGACCTGCGAAGCGACGCTCATCCACGACGGCCGCCATTACCAGTTCCCGGTTATCAAGGGCCGCGAAACGATTCTCGATGCCGGCCTGCGCGCCGGTATCGAGCTGCGTTACTCCTGCAAGAGTGGCGTTTGCGCCACCTGCCGTGCCAAACTAGTCGCTGGCGAGGTTGATATGGATGGCAATTTCGCGCTCGAGGATTACGAGATCGCCCGCGGCTACATCCTGACCTGCCAGAGTTACGCGGTAACCGACAAGCTGGTGGTTGATTTCGACGAGGGCTAGCGGTATATGGACCTTACCAAACATCGTGCAATGCTGGATCGCGCCGTCGAGGCGACGCTGACGCGCGGCTACTGGACGCCGTTCTCGGAAATGCCGAGCCCGAAAGTTTACGGCGAAACCGCCAATGACGACGGCAAGCGCGCCTTCGAGGCGCGGCTCAATCATCCATTCAAACTCGATCAGCCGGGCACCGTGGGCGAGGTCGGCAATGAGCGCTCGCCCTACGGCATGGCCCTCGGCGTCCGCTACCCCAAAGTGGATCTCGACAAACTGCTGCATGCCGTGAGCCTGGCCGAAGCCGGTTGGCGCCAGGCCGGCCCCGAGGCGTGGACGGCGGTCTCGCTCGAAATCCTAAACCGCTTGAACCAGCGCAGTTTTGAAATCGCCTACGCCGTAATGCATACCACCGGACAGGCCTTCATGATGGCCTTCCAGGCTGGCGGCCCGCATGCGCAGGATCGCGGCCTCGAGGCGGTTGCCTATGCCTTCCAGGAGATGCGCCGCATTCCCGGCAGCGCGATTTGGGAAAAGCCACAGGGCAAGAATCCGCCGCTCAAAATGGAGAAGCGATTCACCATTGCGCCGCGCGGCATTGGTCTGGTAATCGGCTGCTGCACGTTTCCCACCTGGAACGGCTACCCCGGCCTATTCGCCAGCCTCGCAACCGGGAACGCGGTCATAGTCAAGCCCCATCCGGGAGCGATTCTGCCGCTCGCCATCACCGTTGAAATCGCGCGCGCCGTGTTGCGCGAGAGTGGCTTTGACCCCAACGTAGTAACGCTGGTCGCGCACGATGCCGGTGACGACACCGCCCAAAAGCTCGCTCTGCGGCCCGAAATCAAAATTATTGACTTCACCGGCAGCACCGAAAATGGCGAATGGATCGAGCGCAACGCACGCCAGGCGCAGGTATTCACCGAAAAAGCCGGCGTCAACCCCGTGGTCATCGACGAAGTCGCCGATCTGCCCGCCGTGGCGCGCAACCTGGCCTTCTCGCTCGCGCTGTACTCCGGCCAAATGTGCACCGCGCCGCAAAATATTTATGTGCCCGCCGCGCAGGCCGATGCGGTCGCCAAGGCTCTGGCCGATGCCGTATCGAAACTCGTTGGCGACCCGGCCCGCGCCGTCGAGATACTGGGCGCAATTCAAAACGATGGCGTCATCAACCGCCTCGAGGCGGCGCGCAAAGGCAACGTCATCTTGGATTCGCAAACCCTGACCCATCCGCAATTCCCCGAAGCGCGTGTGCGCACTCCGCTGTTGCTGCGCGCCACGGCGGCCGAGAGCGCATCGTATCAGCGCGAGATCTTCGGCCCGGTTGCCTTCGTAATCTCGACCGGCTCGACTGAAGAGAGCCTGGAGTTGGCCGCGCGCGGCGCGCGCGAAAAAGGCGCGCTGACGTTTTCGGTGTACTCCACTCGCCCGGAGGTGATCGAGCACGCCCGGGCGTTGGCCTCCGAAGCCGGCGTGGCGCTTTCGGAGAACCTGACCGGCGGCGTCTTCATCAACCAGTCGGCGGCGTTCAGTGACTTCCATGGCACCGGCGCCAATCCGGCTGCGAATGCCGCCTTGACCGATTCCGCCTTTGTCGCCAGCCGCTTTCGCGTAACCCAAAGCCGGTCGCACGTTGCCGAATGAACGCCTAATGCCTCACGTCTACAGTCTGGATGGCATCACGCCGGTGGTGGACCCCACCGCCTTCGTGCATCCCTCCGCGGTGCTGATCGGCGATGTCATCGTCGGCCCCGGCTGCTACATCGGCCCCTGCGCTTCGCTGCGGGGCGACTTCGGCCGCCTGATCCTCGAGGCCGGCAGCAATCTGCAAGACACCTGTGTCATGCACGGCTTTCCGGGTGAGGACACGATCATCGGCGCCGGCGGACACATCGGCCACGGCGCCGTGCTTCATGGTTGCCGCATCGGCGCCCACGCCATGGTCGGAATGAACGCCGTCGTGATGGATGGCGCTCGCGTCGGCGAACATGCCATCGTTGCCGCCGCGGCTTTTGTCAAAGCCAACTTCGAGGTTCCGGCGCGCCATCTGGCGCAGGGCGTTCCGGCCAGGGTGGTGCGGCCGCTGCACGCCGATGAGATCGCCTGGAAGTCGGAAGGCACCGCCGTCTACCAACAACTCACCCGCCGCAGCCTGGCCAGCTTACAATCGGTCGAACCCTTGCGCGCGGTGGAGGCCAACCGCCGCCGCATGCCGGTGGAGAAATTCGAGCCGCTCTATAAGATGAGGGCCAAACCATGAGCTACGAAAATCTGCTGGTCGCCCGCGAGGGCCGGGTCGGCGTGATTACGCTGAACCGCCCCCAGGCGATGAACGCACTCTCGACCCCGCTGGTAAACGAACTCGGGCTTGCTCTCGAGGCCTTCGAAGCCGAGGCCGAGGTCGGCTGCATCGTCCTCACCGGCGGCGACAAGGTTTTTGCCGCCGGCGCCGACATCAAAGAAATGCAGGATGCGACCTTCGTGGACCTGTTTCTCGCCGACTTTCCCAGCGGCCGCGCCGCCGCCTGGAAGCGGATGGCGACACTCCGCAAGCCCATTGTGGCGGCCGTCGCCGGCTTCGCCCTCGGCGGCGGTTGTGAATTGGCCATGGCCTGCGACCTGATCCTGGCCGCCGATAGCGCCGTGTTCGGCCAGCCCGAAATCACCATCGGAACCATGCCCGGCGCGGGCGGCACCCAGCGCCTGACGCGGGCCGTCGGCAAGTCCAAAGCCATGGAGATGTGTCTCGCCGGCCGCCGCATGGACGCCGCCGAAGCCGATCGCTGTGGCCTGGTGTGCCGCGTCGTGCCCGCGGCCGAGTTAATGGCCGAGGCCATGAAGCTGGCCTCGAAGATCGCTTCCCACTCGCTGCCGGCGGTGATGCTGGTCAAGGAGAGCGTCAACGCCGCCTTCGAAATGCCGCTGGCCGAGGGATTGCGGCTGGAGCGGCGCGGTTTCCAGGCCACATTCGCCACCCAGGACCGGCGCGAAGGCATGGCGGCCTTTACCGAAAAACGCAAGCCGCGATTTGAGCATCGCTAATGCCGGAGTACCGCAACATTCTGTTTTCTCTGGCCGATGGGGTGGCCCGGCTCACGCTCCATCGTCCCGACAAACTAAATAGCTTCAATGTTGAAATGCATGGCGAGGTGCAAGCGGCGCTGGCCGAGGTGGCGGCGGCGGGCGCCCGCGTGCTCCTGCTTACCGGCTCGGGCCGCGGTTTTTGCGCCGGGCAGGATCTGGGCGATCGAGCCGTACGCGACGAAGGCCCGGTGGATTTGGGCGCGTCCATTGAACGCTACTACGCCCCCCTCGTCCGTGCTCTTCGCGGCCTCGCCATGCCCGTGGTCTGTGCCGTGAACGGCGTTGCCGCCGGCGCCGGTTGCAACCTGGCCCTCGCCTGCGACCTGGTCGTTGCCAGGGAGTCGGCCGTTTTCTATGAGCCGTTCTGCAAATTGGGTTTGGTGCCAGACACGGGCGGAACCTACTTCCTTCCGCGCCTGGTGGGCACCGCGCGTGCCCTGGGCCTCGCGCTGCTGGGCGACAAGTTGTCCGCGCCACAGGCAGCGGCTTGGGGATTGATCTGGCGGGCAATTCCCGATGCGGAGTTCGACGCCGCCGTGGAGGCGTTGGTGAGCCAGTTGGCGCAGGCGCCGACCCGGGGTTTGGCGCGAACCAAGCAGGCGATTTACGCCGCCGGCGAAAACACACTCGCGGCGCAACTGGATTTGGAGCGTAATTATCAACGAGAGTTGGGCGGCTCCCACGATTACCGTGAAGGCGTTTCCGCCTTTCTGGCCAAACGCGCCCCGAGGTTCGAGGGCAAATGAAGCATCCGCCATCGAAGGTCGCCGTCGTCGGTGCCGGCGCCATGGGCACCGGCATCACCCAGGTCGCCGTCGCCGCCGGCCACGCCGTGCAGTTATTCGACGCCCGCGCCGGCGCCGCCCAAACCGCAATCGCCAGTGTCGGCAGCATGCTGCAAAAGCTGGCGGCGAAACGGAAAATAACCGCTGCTGACGCCGATGCCGCCTGCGCGCGCATGAGCGCGGCTACCGATCTCGCCTCCCTCGCCGGCGCCGGCGTCGTGATTGAGGCCGTCGTCGAGGACCTCGGCGTCAAGCGCGACCTCTGGATGCAGGTCGAGTCCCTGGTCTCGGTCGACTGCCTGCTCGCCACCAATACCTCGTCCCTCGGAATCCCCTCCATCGCCAGCGCGCTCAAAGTGCCAGGGCGTTTGGTGGGCATGCATTTCTTCAACCCCGCGCCCCTGATGGAACTGGTCGAGATTGTCGGCGGCATTACGACCGACGCCGCGCCGCTCGATCGCGCTGAGGCGCTGGCGCGCTCCTGGGGCAAGACAACGGTGCGGGCGCGTTCAACACCCGGCTTCATCGTCAATCGGGTGGCGCGTCCGTACTACGCCGAAGGCATGCGCCTTCTTGACGAAGGCGTGGCTTCCGCCGCGACGCTCGATGCCATCTACCGCGAGTGCGGCGGATTCCGCATGGGGCCGATGGAGCTCACCGACCTGATCGGCCACGACGTGAATTTCGCCGTTACCTCCACCGTATGGCGAAGCTTTTTTAATGACCCCCGCTTTACCCCCTCGCTGCTGCAACAGGAACTGGTCGAGGCCGGCTGGCTGGGGCGTAAATCCGGGCGCGGCTTCTATGACTACAACGCCGGCGCAGCCACCTTGGCGCCCGCTTCGCTGCCGCCGCACGCCCGCCCCGAGCGACTGGCCCTCGGCGGTATGCCAGATGCGCTACGGCAAAGAGTCGAGGCTGCTGGAATTGCGGTGGCAAACGGCCCCGCCGCGGTCGAGTTCGATTTGGCGTTCGACTACGCCGCCGCCAAACGGATGGCGATCTCCCGCTCCCGGGAATGCGACGATGCCACCTGGCAGGCGGTCGTTGGCGCTCTGCAAGCCTCCGGACTCGCAGTGTCGGAACTCCCGCCGCTGCCGGGCTTGGTGGTGATGCGCACCGTCGCCATGCTGGCCAATGAAGCGGCCGACGCCGTATACCACGGCGTGGCATCGGCCGCCGACGTGGACATGGCCATGTGCAAGGGAGTCAACTATCCAATAGGTCCGCTCGCCTGGGCCGACCGCGTCGGCATCGGCGTAATCTTCGATACCCTGTCGCGGCTGGGCGCCTTCTATGGCGAAGACCGCTATAGAATTTCGCCTCTGCTGCGCCGGCTTCACGAACGCAAGGGAAGGTTTCATGGTTGAGAACCCCGCCGTGGCGATGTTCGAGCGCGACCAGGCTTCGCAACGGTTGGGCATGACGTTGGCGGAGGCGACACCCGGCTACGCGCTGGTTCGCATGGTGGTTCGCGACGACATGATCCAAGGCCACGGCACCTGCCATGGCGGTTTCGTCTTCGCTTTGGCCGACTCGGCCCTGGCGTTTGCTTGCAACGGTTATGGCTATACCGCCGTGGCCGCGAACTGTTCCATTGACTTTCTGGCGCCGGTGCGGCTCGGCGACATGCTCACCGCCACCGCGCGCGAGCAGGTTCGCGCCGGGCGCACCGGCATCTATGACGTCGCGGTGACCAATCAACAGGGAACCGTTGTGGCCCTTTTCCGCGGCCGCAGCCGCCAGGTCGGCGACGCAAAGTAACGATTGTTTGGCGCGGGGCTCGGGCGGCCAAAGGCCGCCCTCAGCCCGATTACAGCGCTCCCCAGCGCGCAGGCCGGCCTTGGTGTGGCCGGCCAGCTTCCCTTGGGCGCCGCGCCTCTTCCTGGTCGGGGTCGGATCGCCTCACTAAGTTCCGCGATTTTCCACGCCTGTTTAGCTGGCAGCAAAAGGCGCGGCCCCCGCGACCGGCTAGAATTGATTCGAGGGGGAACCGTGCTCAATCCGGTCTACATTTGCGACGCCACCCGCACGCCATTCGGCCGTTACGGCGGAGCGCTGGCTTCGATTCGTCCGGATGATCTGGCGGCGCTGCCGCTGCGCGCTCTTCTCGTCCGCAACCCTGGTCTCGATCCCGCCGCGGTGGACGACGTGCTGATGGGCTGCGCCAATCAGGCCGGCGAGGACAATCGCAACGTCGCCCGCATGGCGACGCTGCTTGCCGGCTTTCCGGTGACGGTTCCCGCCTCGACCATCAACCGCCTGTGTGGTTCGAGCCTCGACGCGGTGGCCATCGCCGCGCGCGCCATATCGAGCGGCGAAGCACAGGTCGTGATGGCCGGTGGCGTTGAAAGCATGACCCGCGCCCCCTTCGTCATGGGCAAGGCCGATGCCGCCTTCGCGCGTTCAGCCGAAACCTTCGACACGACTATCGGTTGGCGCTTCATCAACCCCGCCTTGCGCGCGGCGTTCGGCGTGGATTCCATGCCCGAGACCGGCGAGAACGTGGCCGAACAGTTTCACATCAGCCGCGCCGACCAGGATGCCTTCGCCCTGCGTTCGCAGCAGCGCTGGGCGCGCGCCCACGCCGCCGGCGTGTTCGAGGACGAGATCACTTCGGTTCAAATACCGCAGCGAAAGGGTGAGCCGGTTCGCTTCGAGACCGACGAGCATCCCCGCCCGGATACCACCGCGGGCGCGCTGGCCAAGCTGCGCCCCATTGTCAAGCCCGATGGCACCGTCACCGCCGGCAACGCCTCGGGCATCAACGACGGCGCGGCGGCGCTGCTGCTTGCTTCCCATGCGGCGATCGAGAGGTATGGCCTGCGGCCCCTGGCGCGCGTCATTGCCAACGCCGCCGCCGGCATCGAACCTCGCATCATGGGCATGGCGCCGGTGCTGGCGGTGCGCAAGGCGCTCGACCTCGCCGGTCTCGCGCTGAAGGACATGGATATCGTCGAACTCAACGAAGCCTTTGCCGCCCAGGCGTTGGCGGTCGCCCGCGAGTTGGGCCTGCCCGACGATGCTGCGCATGTGAACCCGAACGGTGGAGCGATAGCGATTGGCCATCCGCTGGGCGCCAGTGGAGCGCGGCTGGCAACCACGGCGGTTTACCAGCTTCAACGCATCGAGGCCCGATACGCTCTTTGCACGATGTGCATCGGAGTGGGCCAGGGTGTGGCCACGATTCTCGAGCGGGTGCAGCGTACCTAAGGCAACGTAAGGCATTCATCAACAATATGGCGCGAGCGTTTTCCTTTTTAATAGATGGTTTGTTGGAGGTGGGTAGCCGCCAGGTGACTGTGCGCGCCCCCTTCGACGGCAGCGAGGTCGGCCAATGCGGCGACGCCACGAGCGCGGAAGTCGAACGCGCCATCGCAGCCGCCTATGCGGCGCGCGCCGCGATGGCGGCATTGCCGGCCTGGCGGCGGGCGCAGGCGTTGAGTCGCCTCGAGTTGGCGCTCGCCTCGGCGGCGGAAGAAGTCGCGTGCTTGATGTCAGCCGAGGCCGGCAAACCCATTCGCGATGCGCGTGGCGAGGTAACCCGCGCCCGCCTGACGCTTCGCACAGCGGCCGAAGAAGCGGTGCGCATCGGTGGCGAGGTGTCCGGGCTCGATGTCGCCGCTCCGGGCGAGGGACGCTTTTCGATCGCTCGCCGCTTTCCGATCGGCGTCATCGCCGGTATCACGCCCTTCAATTTCCCGCTGAATCTTGTACTGCACAAACTGGCGCCTGCGATCGCCGCCGGCAACACCATCGTGGTCAAAGCATCGCCGCGCTGTCCGCTGACTGCTCTGAGGCTGGCTGAGTTGGCGCAGGCCCTGGACCTCCCGCGTGGAGCCATCAACATTCTCGCCGGCGGCGCCGAACCGGTGCGCCAGCTCGCGGCCGACGATCGCGTGGCCATGATCTCATTCACGGGCAGCGCCGACGTCGGCTGGAAGCTCAAGGCGGACGCTGGACGTAAACGCGTCACCCTTGAGCTCGGCGGCAATGCCGCCAACATCGTCCATCGCGACGCCGACATCGAGCTTGCCGCCGAGCGGCTCGCCGCCGGCGGCTTCGCCTACGCCGGCCAAAGCTGCATCTCGGTGCAGCGCGTATACATTCATCGCGACATCTACGACAAACTGCGCGATCAATTAATCGAGCGCGCCGGGAAGCTGCGCGTCGGCGATCCCCGCGACGAGGCGACCGACGTCGGACCGATGATCACGCTTGAAGCCGCCGAACGCGCCGAAGCTTGGATCGGCGCGGCGATCAAAGCCGGCGCGCGCCTGGCCTGCGGCGGCACACGGAACGGCAATCAATTGACGCCAGCGATCCTCGAACAAGTTCCGCCCAACGCCCAGATCTATGCCGAAGAGGCGTTCGCGCCGGTGATGGTGCTTGAGCCCTTTGACGACACCGAGCGCGTATTGGCCGCCGCCAACGCCGGCCGCTACGGGTTGCAAGCGGGCGTATTCACGCGCGACCTCGATTTCGCCCTGCGCGCGTTTCAGACGCTCGAGGTCGGCGCGGTGCTGTTGAACGAGGTCTCGAGCTGGCGCATTGATCCCATGCCCTACGGCGGTGTAAAGGACTCGGGCTTCGGTCGCGAGGGTTTGCGCAGCGCCATCGAGGAGATGACAGAACCGCGTTTGCTGCTGGTGCGCCGCTCGGGTAAATAACGTATACTCCCGCAATGCGCACATCCTATCTCGTCGCAGCCGCTGTCGGTTGTCTCTCGCTCGGCTTACTGGCCCAGACACTTTCGGCGCCCGATCTTTCCGCCATCCACCAGCTCAAGGCGCTCGAAATGGCCGACTCCCATGTCATGGAGATCGAAAGCTACCTGACCGACGTCTATGGCCCGCGCCTGACCAACTCGCCCGACATGCGTGAAGCGGCGAAGTGGGCGGAGAAGGAGATGACCTCCTGGGGTATCGCCAAGGTGCACGAGGAGCCCTGGCAGTTCGGCCGCGGCTGGTCCAACGACTACACCGCCGCCGACGAGATGTCGCCTCGCGTTTATCCGTTGGTTGCCTATGCCAAGGCCTGGACTCCGGGCACCGAGGGCGACGTCAAGGCCGGCGCCGAAATTGTGACCGTGAACACGCCCGCCGATTTTGACAAGTATCGCGGCAAGCTGCGGGGCAAATTCGTTCTTGACCGGCCGCTGCCGGTCATTCCGATCGTCGCGGGCACCGGCTCGCAAATCTCCGGCGAGTTCCTGCGCTACACCGATGAGCAGTTGAAAGAAATGCAGAGCGCCCAAGCTCCGAATGGCCGCGGCGGCCGCGGCGGCCGCGGCGCCGCTGCCGGCGTCTCGCCCACGGAAATGATGAAGTTTTTCCTCGATGAGGGCGTCGCCTGCGTGCTCGAGCCGGGCACCGGCAACTCCAATGATGGCACTGTCTTCGTCGCCCAGGGCACTGGCACGGGCGGCGGTGCCGCCGGCGGGCGTGGCACGCCGCTGCAGAGCGCCGATGCCCCGCCGACGCCCTGCCAACTGGCGCTCGCCAACGAGAGCTACGGACGCATTTACCGCACCCTCGAAAAGCAGATTCCCGTCACCCTCGACATTAACGTCAAAAATACCTATCACACCGAGAACGGCCTCGATTCGTTCAACATCAACGGCGAAATTCCCGGCGGCGATCTGGCCGATCAGTTGGTCATGCTGGGCGGACATTTCGACTCCTGGCAGTCAGGAACCGGCGCCGCCGACAACGCCGCCGGCGCCGCCGTCATGATGGAGGCGCTGCGGCTGCTGAAGGTGAGCGGCCTGCACATGCGCCGCACCGTCCGCATCGCGCTCTGGACCGGGGAGGAGCAGGGGTTGCTCGGCTCCCGTGCCTACGCGCTCGCCCATTTTCGCAATGCGCAGGGAACGGTTCTGCCGGAACAGAAGCTGGTGAGCGGATACTTCAACGTCGACAACGGCTCCGGCGCCATTCGCGGCGTCTATCTGCAGGGCAATGACATGGTCGCCCCGTTGTTCGAGCAGTGGATGAAGCCGTTCCACGACCTCGGCATGGATACGCTGACCATTCGCAATACCGGCGGCACCGATCACCTCAGCTTCGTCGCGGACGGCATCCCCGGCTTCCAGTTCATTCAGGATCCGCTGGATTACGAAACCCGTGTGCATCACTCCAGTTCCGACGTCTACGAGCACGTCATACCGTGGGACATGGAGCGCAACGCCATGATCGTGGCCGCCTTCGTGTACGAAACCGCCAATCGGCCTGAGATGTTGCCGCGCCCGCCCCTGCCGCCCGCGCCCGCGCCGCGGCGCTAACCGCGGCCGCAGAACGCGGGAGCGGGCAAGGTGGGTGGGGTCGAGCCGGCCGCCCGCCGGCTCGCATTCAGGTATTCGGTTGTCAAATCCTGTCTGTGGTTGTGAGGCACGACAGGAGGTTGCATCCCGGAGAGATGTGTCCGGTCACCCCTGGGGGTGGCGCGAGCGAACTGGGCTCGCGGGCATATTTGGATTGATGCGGGTCACTCGCAGGCGTCCATCATAGATTCGTGACGTTTATTGGCGCGGGGCGTGGCGCGGTTGCACCGCGCCACCCGCTTATGCTTGCGCGAGCGTGGGGGCGGCATTTATTGGCGCGGGGCGTGGCGCGGTTGCACCGCGCCACCCGCTTATGCTCGCGCGAGCGTGGGAGCCCATCCCATGCTGGCGCTGCGCTTCCGTTACGCGGAGTCGGGCAACTGGAGTGCGCCCCATGGTTGGCACAGATAAAAGTGGGACGGTCGTGTATGCGGCGAAGGCGGTTTGACAAGGGTTGATAAGTGCGGGATGCTCCTGCAGCCGGCGAAGCGGAGGCGGGCTCTGCCGGAGGGCAACCCG
>DATNFK010000005.1:0-21797 GCA_035606395.1 Terriglobales bacterium
GAGGCGCAAGGCGTCGCTCGATGCCTGCTGCAGGCGATTGGCGATGGCGTAGGCGTGGAGCGGACCTAATGTCTCCAGGGTGCGGAGCACCATCAGGTCGAGCGTTCCCTGCAGGACCGGCATGCGTTCACTTGCCATGCCAGTGATTATGGACGCTGATTACTTGGCTGTCAAGTGATGCCGTCGCATCGCTTAACTGGCGATGATGGCGCGCTGGAACCCGGGCGGTAGAGGATGGAGTTCGGTTTCCTCGAAGCCCGCCTCGTGCAGCATGGACTCATATTCGTTGCTGCTATAGGCGTCGCCGCTTTCGGTGGTGGCAAGCATGATCATGGCGAACAGCGCCGATTGGGGCGGATGCACGCGGTCGTTGTCGACCACGAATTCCAAAATCGCCAACTCGCCTTCCGGCGCCAGAGCCTGTTTGGCGCGCCGCAGCAGGGCGACGCAGGTGGCGCGGTCGAAATGATGCAGGAAGTTGGGCATCAGCACCCAATCGTAGCCCGTGCCCCAGTCGAGTTCGAATGCGCTGCCCTCGAGCCAATGCATGCGGTCGGCGACGCCGCCGGCGGCGGCGTTTTCCTTCGCCACGTCGAGCACGCGAGGCCAATCGAGCGAATAGACCTGGGCTTGCGGATTGCGCTGCGCCATGGCGATGCCAAACTGCCCGTGGCCGGCGGCGATGTCGAGCACCTTCATGCCGCCATCGGGCTTGGGCAGCAGCAGCTCCGCGAGGCCGTGCGCGCCGCCAGTCTGCAGCTTGCCCATGTTGCGCGCGAATGCAACCCAGTATTCGCTATCCGGAGCGTTGGCGGGATCGCCCTTGAGCGCGGTGCCACCCTGGCGAACCGCCTGGGAGAGTTGGTCGAAGGCCTCGACCATGATGGGAGCATTCAGAAAGTTCAAGGCATCGCCGATGAACATCGGCGAGTCACGGTTGAGAAATGCGGCGCCGTCTTCGGTGAGCTGGTAGCGGTCGCCGCTCTTTTCGGCCATGCCCAGTACCACCATGGCATCGGCCAGAATGCGTATGCCGCGTTCCGACGTGTGCGCGTCGGCGGCGAGAGCGGCGGCGGTGTTATTCCCGCGGGCGATGCGGGTGAACAAATCCAACTCAACCGCGGCGCGCAGCGCGGCGGTCCGCTGATAGCCGTTGAAGTGATCGAAAATGAGCGCTGGCGAAAGTGGCATCGGGGTCCTCAAGATCAATTATCGCCCGCCGGCTCGTCGCTTTCGCCGTAAATTCGTCGCAGCAGCCACTGCGCGCCGCTGATGGTGGCGCCCAACAGCAGGGCTACGGCGGCGCCATCGCGGGCGGCGATTACGAAGGCAGGCATAGCGCGGCGCCTCCGGCGATGCCGGAATCGGCGCCGTAGCGGGCGGCGAGCAGGGGTATTTCCGCTGCTCGCGAGTTGATGGACCAGGCGCTCACCTGCTTTTTAATTTGGGGAAACCATTCCGCCATCAGCGCCCCCATACCGCCGCCGAAAATGATGACGTCCGGCTCGAGCAGGTCAATAATGTTGCCCAGCCAAATGGCTAAATCCAGCGCGACCGCGTTCAGCACCTGGCCGGCGAACCGGTCGCCGGCATGCCAGGCCTGCCCGACCATCTCAGCGGTTAAGGAACGGGAGCGCCCGCCGGCCAGCCGCAGCAACCGCTGCGCGGCGGCGAGGTTGCGCGCGGCCATACGGCGCGCCCGCGCCGCAACAGCGGGACCGGAGGCCAGTGCCTCGATGCAGCCGCGCTTCCCGCATCCGCAGCGGAGTCCGCGAAAGTTGCTGGTGAGGTGACCGCCCTCGACTGCTGCGCCGGTGCGACCGTGGTACACCTTGCCATCCAGCACCAAGCCCGCGCCGACGCCGGTTCCAAGCGTTGCATAGAAAACCGCCGCCATGCCCTTGCCCGCGCCCCAGCGGGCTTCCGCCAGTGCGGCGGCGTTTGCGTCGTTGTCGAGATGGGTGGGCAGTCGGTAATGCTTCTCAACTTCAGACGCGAGCGGGAAATTGCGCCAGCAGGCAAGGTTCGGCGGATTCACGACTATGCCGCGCCGGGGATCGAGCGGGCCCGGACTACTCAGCCCGATGGCGGCGGGCGGTTTCTCACCGGCTTCCTTAGCCGCCGCGAGGGCCCGGTCAATGGCGGATGTCACCGCCTCGAGACCCTCGGCGGCACTGCCGGATGCCGCCATTGCTACTTGCGTGCGCAACAGGATCTTGCCGCTTGCGTTTACTAGTCCGGCCGCCACTTTGGTCCCGCCGATATCCACGCCCAGAAAAGTGTTGCCTGTGGCCATGCTGGCAGTATACTTGCGGCGATTGCGATTGGAAACCATATGAATATAGCCATTGGTGGAATCCTCGTTTTGGTTGTCGCCGGTATTACCAACGGCAGCTTCACCCTCCCAATGAAATTCACCCGCCAGTGGGAGTGGGAAAACACCTGGCTGATTTATACAATTTGGGCGTTGGTGATCTTCCCGCCGGTACTAACCTGGCTGACCGTGCCCGGCCTGGGCGGCGTTTATTCGCAAACCGTTGATGCCCACCACCTGATCGCCATCGTCGCCCTTTGCGGCGCGGGCTGGGGCGCATCGCAGATATTCTTCGGCCTGGCGGTTGAAGGTGTCGGCATCGCGCTTGCCTTCTCGATCATTCTTGGGCTGGCGGCGGCAGTAGGGAGTCTGGTGCCGCTGCTGCGACAGCATCCGGACCAGATTTTTCAGCCACTTGGCTTACAGGTGCTGGCCGGAGTCGGGCTGGTTTTGGTAGGGGTTGGAATCTGCGCCCTGGCGGGGCGGCGTCGGGAAGCGGCCCAGAGGACGTTTGCACCGCCCGCCGCCGCCATGGGGGGCGCAGCAGCGGCGGCCGAAATGGCCATGGCGCGCCGGCCCTCATTGCTGCAGGGGCTTGGTTTCTGCGCCATCAGCGGCGTGGGCTCGGCACTTGTCAACATCGGCTTCAGCGAAGGCCAGCCGCTGCTTGATTTCGCCCACGCCCATGGCGCCTCGGCCGCCTGGGCTCCTAACGCCGTCTGGCTGCCACTGATGCTGGCGGGGGGCGTTCCCGGGCTTATTTACTGCGGCTATCTCATCGCCAGGAATCGCACCGGCGATCGCTTCCGCCGCGCCGGCACGGCGACGTACTGGTGGTTGGCGGGAGTGATGGGTCTGTTCTGGTTCGGCAGCACACTGCTTTACGGCATCGGCGCCGGCTTGCTGGGCAATTTGGGCACAGTGCTGGGGTGGCCGGTATTCATGTCGCTCATCGTTATCACCGCCAATGTGCTCGGGCTGCTCACCGGCGAATGGAAGGGAAGCGGCAGCAAGCCGGTGCAAATCATGGTGAGCGGCCTGGCGGTATTGATCGCCGCCATCGTCGTGCTTTCGCGCGCCAGTTAGCGGTTGATCAAACTACTGTTTGGTTAAAGTGATTGAGGGCAAGGTGCCGGAAAGCGACGTTTTCACCTTCGAGCCATCGTTATTGGTAATGGTGAAGCCTTCGGTGAACGCGGCGGAGCCGCTAATGGTGGTTCCAACCAGGTTGCCGACGAACGCGACCTGGAGGGTGTTGGGGTTCGAAAACGTTGCGCTAAGGTGGCCGGACGCATCGGTCACTGGACCCTTGGCCGTGGTCGAGAACGGAGTACCCGTACAGGTCACGCCGCTGGGATCGGTTAGCACGGCGATGTTGACGTTGGCGGGAACGCTGGCCGATCCGCTGACGCTACCGTCGCTGTTTTGCACCAACACCAGGGCAACGTTCAAGCCAACCGAAGCGCCGAACACGCAACCGGCGTCGCTGGTCAATGTGCCGCTGAAGTTGGCGTTCGCGCTCCCGATATAGAGATCGCCGGGTGGCGGTCCAAACGTCGCCGTGACCGATTGGTCGCTCGACATCGTGACTGTACAGGCCCCGGTTCCTGAACATGCGCCTGACCAGCCAGTAAAGGCCGAGCCCGACGCGGCGACCGCGTTTAAGAGCACCGTGGTCCCGGTGGCGAACGCGGCGGCGCAACTGCCGCCTGCGCTGCCGCACGAAAGCGCGCCGGGGTAACTTCCGACGCCGCCCTTGCCGGTACCGGCGGTACTGATCGAGAGTTGGAACGTGGTTCCGGAACTGGTGCCGCCGTTGTTCGGGGGAGCCGCCACGAGCGCATGCATAACGGCATGGCCGCCGAGCAAGGCTCCCGCGAGACCGATCCAGCCGTCGGGATGATCGACGCCCAACTTGGTGAGCACGCCGAGCGATGCGCCCTTGAGCAGCAGGGTCTGCTGCAACTCTTCTAATTGGGCCAAACCGGATTCAACCAATCCCTTGCCCGTGGCGGAGGCTTGGCCGAGCGCGCCGCCGACCGATATGGCACCGCCCGCCGCGACCAGAGTGACACTGAGTATGGCGGCGGTCGGCAGCGCTAGCGCCGCCAGAGCCGCATCGGCGGGCAGCGTCAGCGCCAGTACGCCGAGCGCCACCGCGCCGGAGCCGAGGACCACGGAGAGGGAAGTGTTGAGCGCCTGCGGTGTGGCGCAAGGAGGCAACTGCGATGCGGCATACCAGGCATCAGGGTCATTGAGACTGGGACTGGCGTTATTGGAGTAGTCCTGGGCCATGGTTCCAGCCGCGGCGGCCATGCAGCCCGGGCTGGTGCCGGCTCGCACCGGAGCTTCAGTCAGCGCCGCCTGGGCCTGCAGCATGGTCAAGATCGCCTGATCGCTTTGGGCCAGAACCGCTGGGGTTATGGTTACTGCTTGTCCAGCATAGGTGCCAATTGTGTAGCTGGCAGCGGCTTTGGTCTGGACCGCGATCAGGCCGGGCAGAATTGTGTCGAGTGCGGCGACTTCGTTGACGAGTGCCGCATCAAGGTCGGTGGTTTCAATGCTGCTGCCGCTGACGCCGGTCTCAAGCGTATGGGAAATATAATTCCGGGTTGACTGCAGCAAATCCACCGTCAGGCGGCCGGCCGGTGAGGCCAGAGCGGGCGGCGTGGTGATTTGCAAGCCCGGCAGGGTGGCAGTTGACGACGTTCCCTGGCTGACGCTCAGGCTGTAGCTGCCGCCGCTGAACGCGCCGCTAGCCGGGTCAACCCATGGCGGCGCGGCGACGGTGATGGTCGTTGCGGTAACCGAGGTTGGGGGCACGGCGGCGGAAAAGCCGCCCGCTTCGGTGAAGACCACCAGCGGCGAGGCGGTCGGGTCGAAGCCGGTGCCCTGCAAGGTGAGGGTCGCGCCCGGCGGCGGGTTGGCCGGCGCGAACGAAGTCAGCGTCATTGCCGGCGCCGCGCCGGCGCCGGTCAATACAACCGATTGCGGGCTGCCGCCGGCACTGTCGGTGAGCGTGATGGCGCCGGTCCGTGTGCCCGAACTGGTTGGAGTAAATGTCACTGAAATTAAGCAGTTAGCGCCTGCAGCTAAACTCGTGCCGCAGGTATTGGTCTGGCCGAAATCGCCACTGGCGGCGACCGATGTGATGGAGAGCGTAGCGCTGCCGGTATTGGTGAGCGTCAGCTTCTGCACCGGGCTGGTGCTACCCACCGTCTGCGCCGCGAAGGTCAGACTCGACGGCGAAATCTGCACGACGGCGGTAGCCACGGCTCCAGTACCACTCAGGGCGGCGGATTGCGGGCTGCCGGCGGCATTGTCGACGAGAGTGATCGCGCCGCTGCGCGCGCCGCTGGTGGTAGGGGTGAAGGTGACTGAGATGGCGCAATTCGCGCCCGCCGCCAGGCTTGTGCCGCAGGTGTTGGTTTGGGCGAAGTCACCGGTTGCGGCAAGCGAGGAAATCGCTAGGGCGGCGTTGCCTCCGTTGGTCAGCGTAATCGTCTGGGCAGCGCTGGTCGTCGCCACCGTCTGGGCGGAGAAGGTAAGTGATGTGGGCGCGAACGTCGCCGCCGGCGCCGCTGTGGCTCCACCCCCTCCGCCGCTGGCGCCGACACCGGTCGAGCCACCGCCGCACGCGGCCAGGGTAATTGTTACTGCAACCATCAGACCAACGCGGGTGGAGTGCATCGCACTATCCTAATCCGTATATATGCCTCTGTCTATCACCTGGATTAGGGAGGACTCAGGCGAGCTTTAGCACCAGGCAGGTCAGGTCGTCCTGCTGGCGTGCGCCGCCGCGGAAGCTGGAGCAGTCGGCGAGCAGGGAATTCAACAAGGGGATGGCGGTCAAGGCGCGCGCGCGTTGCAACGAGGCGATCAGCCGGGCCTCGCCGTATTCCTCGCCGGTCTCGCTGAACGACTCGGTCATGCCGTCGGAAAAAATGACCAGTACGTCGCCCGGCGCGAGTACGGTTTCGGCGCAGTCGAAGCCCGCTTCGGAGAGAATGCCGAGCGGCACTCCGCCCAGTTCCAGCCGCTCGATCAGGCCGTTCGAGCGCAGCAGCAAGGGTGGGTTGTGGCCCGCATTCGAGTACCGCAGGCGCCCGGAGGCGGGCTCAAACTCAGCGACGACGGCGGTGGTGAAGCGTGTGCCGCCGGCGCTCGCCCCGCAGGCGTAGCGATTGAGGGCGGGGGTTAAATCGGCGAGCGGCACGCCTTCGCCGGCCAGGGTACGCAGGCTGGCCTGAAACGTGGCCATGAGCATGGCCGCCGGCAATCCTTTACCGGCGACATCGGCGACGGTCAACAGTAGCGAAAGTTGATCGGCACGGTAGAAGGCGTCATAGAAGTCGCCCGAAACCGTATTCGCGGGCAAGTTGGCGAAGGCGATCGCTGCGCCGGGTAGGGCCGGCGCCTCCTTGGGCAGCATCCATGTCTGGATTTCGCGGGCGATTTCGAGGTCGCGCTTCATCGCCACACGATCGGCGACCTCGAGCGCCAGCAGACCCAAAATCAGCAAAACCCCGACCGGCAGCCAGGTAGTAAACAGCAGCACCACCGCCACCAATAACACTACGCGACGGGGCGGCGACATCTTCAAAACGATGGCCCAGAGAAACTCGACAACCGAGCCACGATGGCGCTTGCGAGTGACCTGCCGCGACAGCGCCACCTGGGCGTCGCGGGCGTAGAGCTGGTAGCTCGAAGTGGTGTCGCGCCGCAATTGCCGCCAGAGCTCTTCGATAGCTATGCCATCGCTGATGCGATGCCAGAACCGTTTCATGCGGTTCACGCGTCGGCTCCGCTGAGGTCGCAATCGAGAATTCCGGCGCGACCGCACGACTCAACAAATGACTCAGGCGAGGTTTCACCGGTACGCAAGCCGCTGATCAGCGCGAAGGGCTCGAAGCGTTCGGCGTGGGCTTCGAGCCAGAGCGGCTGGCCGGGCAGGTCGTAGACATTCCATCCGGCGCGGCGCAGGCACATGGCGAGGGCAATGCCGAGGACGGTTTCCGCCATCCGCGCGCGGTGGGCCGGGCTGTAATCGAACGCTTTGTCGTCGAGCAGGCGCCGGCCCACGGCATCGAGGTCGCGGCAAAGTTCGGGGAAATTGCGCGGTGACCATCCCCGTACGCGGTCGGCGTGTTCGGCGAGGACGGTCTCCCAATTGTGGAGATAGAGCTCGCGGGCGATGCCCTCCCAGGGAAGCGACTTGAGATGCAATCCCAAATTCTTAACTAATTGGCCCTCGACCAGCCAGGGAGAATCGACAAGGGCCAGCGCCGAGGTCTCCGGCGCCGGGCATGGCGCCGCCTTGGTGCCGCCCAGCCAGTGCCGCAAGCCCTCGACCAAGTGCGGGCGATGGCCGAGCAGCAGCACCGGAGCGACCGCCTGGCGATGGTACTGGCCCTCGATTTCGCCGAGTGCCAGGAGTTGCGAGCGCGCCGCATCGAGCGCGGCAGCGGTCCAAGCTCCGACGGCCAACTTGTCGGCGCGGGCTTCGTGCGCCTCGGCGGCGGCCCGGGTCAGAAGCAGGCCCAGCGCCAGGCGCGGGAAAAACACATAGCTCGCCAAATCGAGTTTGCCGGAATCATCACTGCGTCCCAGCCCGCGGCTGCAGTGGCGATGGATGCGCCAGGCCAGACTGCCGCGTCCATGCAAGGCGAAGCTGCGGGTGAAGGCGGCGCGCAATTGCTGGGGGTCAAGCACCGCCAGTGCATAAAGACCGGCGGCGGCGACATGACGCCTGGTCATGACCGTGCTATCGAGCGTCAGATAGAGGGTGCGAGGAGCCGGGCTGCCGGCGGCAACCGCTGCTTCGGCTGCCAGCTCCCGCAATGCGAGGTGGCGGTCAGGCGGGCATGCAACACCGTCTTCGGGGTCAAAACTTCCGCCTCGGTGATTGGGCGTCATGACCAACGTGACGAAGCTCCACCAAATGCCCAAGAGTGCCAATCCCGCGTTACCGCCCAACAAAAGTGGCCCCCACCCCGAATAGCGGAACACATGTACCGCCCAGCGTCGCGGCTTAGCGCCGTGCGAGCAGCGCGCGATCACGGCGGCGGTCACGATAACCGCCAGCATCGCCGCAAAGGCGAGGCGGACAATCAGGCCAGCGGCGAGCCAGCTTGTTAGCGAGAGAGCGAAAGCGCCCGCCACGGCCAATCCGGTTAGGCAGTAGAGAGCGCCGACGGCGGCGACCGCACTTCGGTCGCGCCAGCTCATGGCTGGACCCGCGCCTTGCCGCCGGCCGAGAGCGCGCGCTTGCGAGTCATGTTGCGGATGAACTCCGCACGGCGAAAGCGAAGCGCGCTCCAGTCGTCATCAAACGCAATCATGCGCACCGGTTCGTAGCCCTTTTCGCCCAATGCCTGCCACCCGCTGTCGCGGTTGAACTCGCAGGTGTAACGCTTCGAACCGCCTTTCGGATAGGCGAACCAGACCACCGCATCCGCCGCCGCGCGCTCCGCCACTCTGGCGGCGAAGCGTTCGACTTCGGCGAGGCGGGTGACAAACACCAGTACTTGCCGAATTTCGCCAGAACGCGGACATGCTGAACTAATCTCGATGCCGGGCAGCCTCTGAGCCACGGGCAGTTCTTGCGGCCTATTCAAGACGACGATCTGCGACTGAGGCGCGAGATTGAGCTTGGCCGCGAGGCTGGGCGGGGCGGGCTTCATCCTACCGAATATACTATTGATACGCCTTACAGCCATGTTCTACCTGACGACGCCGCTCTACTACGTCAATGCCGAGCCCCATCTCGGCCACGCCTACTCGACCATCGTGGCTGATGCGATGGTGCGCTTCCAGCGCCAACTCGGCGAGGAGGCTGCCTTCTTGACCGGCACCGACGAGCACGGGCAGAAAATCCAGCGCGCGGCGGAGCAAGCGGGCATTTCGGCGCAAGAGTTCACCGACCGCATCGCGGCGCGCTTTCGCGGCCAGTGGGATGCGATGGGACTGGAGTACGCATATTTCATTCGCACTACTGAAGCGCGGCATACCCGCGCCGTGCTCGACATATTCGCCAAGCTGCAGGCGAACGGCTACATATACAAGGGCACCTACAGCGGACCCTATTGCGTTTCCGACGAGCTCTTCGTTGGCGAGGGCAAGGCGGGCGATCCCTGCCCGGTGTGCGGACGCCCGACGGAACAGGTCACCGAGGACAACTATTACTTCAAGCTCTCGGCGTTTGCCGATCGGCTCCTGGCGCTGTACCGCGAGCAGCCTGACTTTATTCGCCCTGATGGACGCCGCAAGGAGGTTGTGGCGTTCGTCGAGAGCGGACTGAAAGATGTCTCGATCACCCGCACGTCGATCCACTGGGGCATCCCGGTGCCGGGAGACGAGAAGCACGTACTTTACGTGTGGTTCGACGCGTTGATCGGCTACCTCAGCGGCATCGGCTATGGCTCGCCGGCGGCGACCGATCAGGCGCGCTGGCAGAAGCTGTGGCCCGCGACGCACTTGGTGGGCAAGGAAATCGTGCGTTTCCACTGCGTCTACTGGCCGGCGTTTCTGATGGCGGCCGGCTTGCCACTGCCGCGAGGTATTGTCGCCCACGGATGGCTGCTGTTTGACCAGCAGAAGATGTCGAAGTCGGTGGGCAACGTGCTGCGCGCGGAGCCCATACGGCAAGTGATCGGCAGCGACGCGCTGCGCTACTTCTTGCTGCGTGAGGTCAGCTTCGGGCAGGATGGCAACTTCAGTCATGCCGCGCTGATCGCGCGCTACAACTCTGACCTGGCGAATGGCTGGGGCAACCTGGCCAGCCGCACCCTGGCAATGATTGAGAAATACCGCGATGGAATCGTGCCCGCCGGCGCGGCCGATTCCGCGGTCGACGCCGCGATTGCTGAGCGCGCGGCGGCCACGCTCACCGAGTTCCAGCAGGCGTTTGCGAATTGGCAGTTCTCGCGCGGACTGGAATCGGTATGGGGACTGATTGCCGAAATGGACCGGCATATCGCCCACCGCAAGCCGTGGGAGCTGGCCGAACAGTTGTCGCCGGAGCTCGACTCGGTGTTGCGCACGGCCTACTGCACGCTGCGTTTCACGGCGGTGATGTTGGCGCCGGTATTGCCCGAGAGCGCCAACCGTTTGTGGCGCCAGTTGGGCCTGGCCGGAGCGCCAGATCAGGATTTGCACACGCTCACATTTGACGATCTCGTGCCGGGGCAGCGCATTGGCAAGGCTGAGGGATTGTTTCCGCGATTGGATAAGGAGAAGACTTTGGACGAATTGCAAAAACTTGAAGCCAAAACCGCACCGCCCGCCGTGGTTCCGGAGCCAGCGGCCGCGCCGGCGCCTTTGACCATTGACGAGTTCGCCAAGGTTGACATGCGGGTCGGCCAGGTAGTCACCGCCGAACGTATCAAGGGGGCCGACAAGCTGCTCAAGCTCACGGTGGACATCGGCACCGAAGTACGACAAATCGTCGCCGGCATTGCGCTCGCCTACGAACCCGAGACACTCATCGGCCGCAAGGTCGTGATCGTCTCGAATCTCGCGCCGCGCAAGCTGCGCGGCATCGAGAGCAATGGCATGGTAGTGGCTGCCGCGGTCGGCGATAGCGGCGCGCCAGTGCTGGTCAGCGTTCCGGCGGATACACCCAACGGTGCGCGCCTACGCTAGAACTGGTCTCATAAAGCCAGCGGACCGCGAGGTTGAGGCAGATGTGAGGCTTTTCTTGGCGAAAATCCTCATGAGGAACGTCGGCAAACAGCGGTGCACCATTTATGAGACCAATTCTAATCGATTCCCATTGCCATCCTGAAACCGGCGCCGAAATTGAAGCCGCGGCGGCTGCCGGGGTGGAGGGAATGGTTGCGATCCACGGGCTCGATTTTGCGCGGCAGCATGATGCCGCCGCGTGCCGTGTCTGGGCGACGCTCGGCATTCACCCTCACGAAGCCGCGCGGGCCACGGAAGCGGAATTTGAGGCAATAGCGGCGCAGGCACGCGACCCGTTGGTCGTGGCAATCGGGGAGATTGGTCTTGACTACTACTACGACCATTCGCCCAAGCCGGTACAGCACGAGGTATTCGAACGGCAGTTGGGGATGGCGATGGAGTACGATCTGCCGGTCTCCATTCACTGCCGCGATGCGTTCGACGATTGTCTCGCCGCGATCGAGCGGCAAAATCCGCCGCGACGGGGCGTGTTTCACTGCTTCACCGGCGATCAGGCGGTGGCGGAGCGGGTGCTTGCGTTGGGCTGGTCGCTTTCGTTCTCGGGCATGATCACGTTTCCCAAGCTGGAGTCGTTGCGGCAGGTGGCGGCCGGGGCGCCCGCCGATCGAATACTGATCGAGACCGATGCCCCATTTCTGGCGCCGGTACCGCACCGCGGCAAGCGCAACCAGCCCGCGTTTGTCGCTCATACCGCGGCGAAGCTGGCCGAGCTGCGCGGGCAGTCGCTTGAGGACATCGGGCAGCTCACGTCGGGCAATTTCTTTCGCCTGTTTCCTCGCGCCTCGGTCTAATTTGGGCTGGGCCGATTGGCCGCCGCCGCAGCGCCCGCCGGCAGCCGCGCTGGCGCCCGCGCCAATTAATAAAAATGGGTCACAATAGAGTCTATGGCCGCAAACGAGAACTCTTTTGATGTTGCCAGTGAGGTCAGCATGCCAGAGGTGGCCAACGCCATCCAGCAGGCGCTCAAGGAAGTGACCACCCGCTACGACCTGAAGAACAGCCATAGCGCGATTGAGCTCGACGAGAAGGAAAAGAAGATCGCGCTGGCGAGCCAGGACGATTACAAGCTCAAGGCGGTGACCGAGATCCTGCAACAGAAACTGGTCAAGCGCGGCGTCTCGCTCAAGGCACTCACCTACGGCACGGTGGAATCAGCTTCGGGTGGCACGGTGCGCCAGTCGGTAACCCTGCAGAGCGGCATCCCGAGCGACAAGGCGCGCGAGATCGTGCGCATCGTCAAGGATTCAAAAAAGAAAGTCCAGGCCAGCATCCAGGGTGAAGTGGTGCGCATTGCCGGCAAGGACCGGGACACGCTGCAGGAGGTGATCGCACTGCTGCGCGGCCACGACTTCGGTCTTGACTTACAGTTCACGAACTTCCGCAGCCAATGAATCTCGCGCCCCATATCGCACCCGCGGACGCCGAAGGCGCCGCGATTTCCGATCCGTTTGCGCTGGTGCGCGACGATCTCGCATTGGTCGAGCTGGAACTGGAATCGGCCGCGCAAAGCCCGGTGCGCGCGATCACGGAGATCGCCGACTACCTGCGTCAGAGCGGGGGCAAGCGTATACGCCCGGCGGTGGTGCTGCTGACGGCGCGCCTGGCCGGCTGCGAGACCGGACCGCGGGTTCGCCTGGCGGCGGTGGCGGAGATGATTCACGCGGCGACGCTGGTGCACGACGATATCATTGACGCCGCCGAGACCCGGCGCGGGCGGGCCTCGACCAACGCGCGCTGGGGCAACGCCAAGTGCGTTCTGGCGGGCGACTGGCTTTACATGGAGGCTTTCGCAATCGCGCTGCGGGAGCGGCATTTCGAAATTCTCGAGGCGCTGATTTCTCTGACCCAAAGTATGGTCGAGGGCGAGCTGATGCAGTTGGACATGCAGGGCCAGGTGGTCAGCGCAGGCCAGCATCTTGAACTCATTGAGCGCAAGACGGCACGGCTGTTTGAAGTCGGCGCGCAATTGGGCGCGCTCTCGGCCGGCGCGCCGGCCGCGTCGCTCGAGGCGCTGGCGGCCTTCGGACGCAATTTAGGCCTGGCGTTTCAGATGGTGGATGACATTCTCGACTTCACCGCGGATGCCGCCGTGCTAGGCAAGCCTGTTGGCAACGATCTGAGGGAAGGGAAGATGACGCTGCCGGCGATCTATGCCTATGCCGGGGCATCGGCCGCGGAGCGCGACCAATTCGAGCAAGTGATGCGCGATGGCGATTATGCGAAGGTGCCGTTGACGGCAGTGCAAGCCGTGGTAGCGGGCTCCGGCGCGCTGGCGCGCGCCCAAGCCGAAGCGCGCGCGTGCGCCCGCCAGGCGGCCGACGCGCTGGCGGCATTTCCGCCGTCGCCCTGGCGCGCGGCACTGGCGTCGTTGGCGGAGCTGGTCATTGCCCGCAGCTACTAATCTCGAGATCGAATTGAAGTTTCCGGTGGAGGAACCGCGCCTGCTGCGCAGTCGCATTCGGAGTCTCGGATTTCGCGTGGCTGAGGCGCGTCGGATCGAATCCAACTGGATTTTCGACGACGCGCACGACAGTTTGCGCCGCGGCGGGCGGCTGTTGCGACTGCGCCGCTCGGGCCAGGAATGGACGCTGACGGTGAAGGGCAAGCGCCAAGCGGGTACGCTCAAGCAGCGCCCCGAGTTCGAGACCAACGTCGGCGACGGCAATTCTTGCCGCGCGCTTCTCGTCGAGCTCGGCTACCGCGAGCGGATCAGCTATCGCCGCTGGCGGACGACCTTCGAGCGCCCCCGCCAACCCGGTGAATTGGCCTGGGACGAAACGCCGTTTGGCATTTATCTCGAAATTGAAGGCACGGCAGCCTGGGTGCGCCGCACCGCAGCCGCACTCGGCCTGGCCATCAGCGCGGCCGAGCAGCGCTCCTACCCCGAACTGTACGCTGCGCATCAGGGGCAATTTTCAGAACGCGGATGAGGGCGGTAATCGTATTCCAGTTGCGTGTGGTCGACGGCCCATGGAACAACTGGTCGAGCTTGGCGAGGTAGCCAATCGTTTTCATGTCGCGCCGGTAGGTGCCGAACACGAACTGGCCCTGGGAGGCGAACGCACGCACCAGCCAATCGCCTTCCGGTGGAAAGGTTACCGGCAGCGCCGCTTGAGCGCCACCGGCTTTGGACAGGATGGTCACGAAGCGAACGACGTCGGCGGGCTCGGTTGCAAACGGGTGTTCCGTCTCCAAACGCAGAAGGTCGCGGCCGTCGCAGAGGACGATTTCAGTTTCGAAGGGCAGTTGCTGGGCTAAAGCAGCGCGGAATTTAGCCTGCGATCCAGGTTTGCGAACAACGAATGTGCCGGCGGCGCCCACGTTGACCACCTCGTAAGCACTGAGCTTTTGAGCGACAAGGCTGGGCCGGAACGTCCGGTGCCCGCCAACGTTGACGCCGCGGAGGAACGCCACCAAGGCCATCGGCGGATTGCCCTAGGATTCGTCGGCGGACGGGCCGTAGGTGGACGGCACGGGAATATCCAGCAGACGAAGGTAGACGCCGAGCTGAGCGCGATGGTGAACGATGTGGTTGAGGAACATGGCGCGGTAGGCTTCGAAGCGGCTGGATTCCAGTATTACGTGCGGGCCGTTACTCAGCTTCCAGCGATCCTGCCAGGCGGAGTCGGCCACCGCGGCGAGAGCGGCGCGCGAGGCGCCGACGCCCTGATCCAGAGCCTTGACGACTTGCTCGGCGGATTCAAACTGCAGCGGTTTCATGCCGGCGGTGGCGAAATCCAGCCCCGGCGAGGACACAATCATGGTTCCAAAGCCGCCCAGTTGGGCGATGTGGGCGGCGAGCCGCCCCAGAGTCATGGACTTGACGGCGGGCCTAAAGTCGGCTTTGTCGGCAGGCACGCGCGACAAGGTGGCGCGTGCTATCTTGGCTTCGGCGTCGAGTTCCGGCAGCAGCAACGTGGCAATGCTCATAGCTACTGATTATGACTCGTTTTCAGGACTCGTTTTCGCCGTGGCACTTCTTGTATTTTTTGCCGGAGCCGCAGGGGCAGGGATCGTTGCGGCCGACCTTATCCTCGTTGCGCACGACCGTGGCGACGGCGGTGGGGGATTCGGCGGCGCCGGAGAAGCGCAGCTCGCGCGCCTGTTTTTGTTTGCGCCGCTCCATCTCGCGCTCGTAATCGCGCATGGCCTGCGCTTCCGCCTCCTGGCGGGCGGCCATTTCCTGCTGCTGTTCCTCGCGCGTCTGGATGCGGGCGTGGAAGAGCGTGCGTACGCTGTCGCCTTCGATGCGGTCCATCAGATCCTGGAACATGTCGAAGGATTCCTTCTTGTACTCGATCAGCGGATCACGCTGGCCATAGCCCCGCAGGCCGATGCCCTCCTTGAGGTGATCCATGGCCAGGAGATGATCCTTCCACAAGTTGTCGAGAATCTGCAGCATAACGATGCGCTCGAAATGCCGGAGCTGGGGAGCGCCAATGATCGCTTCCTTCTCGTCGTACTTGCGCCGCAGCAGGTCCATCAGCGATTGCCGCAGTTCTTCGTAATTGAGGGTTTCCGGATTCAGACCCTCGGCGTTGATGTCCACTCCAAAGCGTTCCAAGAGCGGCGCGCGCAGACCGGCCAGATTCCACTTGTCGGGATGGATGTCCTTGCCGCAATACGTTTCGAGGTCGGCCTCGATCGAGGCGTCGGCGACGCTCATCAGGAATTCCTTCTGATCGAGGCCGGCGAGCAGGTCGTGGCGCATGCCGTAGATGGCCTCGCGCTGCTTGTTCATCACGTCGTCGTATTCGAGCAGGTGTTTGCGGCTCTCGAAATGCTGGCCCTCGACCTGTTCCTGGGCGGCGGCGATACGGCGGCTGATCAACTTGCTCTCGATCGGCTGGCCCTCTTCCATGCCCAGGCGGAGCATGATGCCGGAGATTTTTTCGCCGCCGAAGATGCGGAGCAAGTCGTCCTCAAGCGAGAGGTAAAAGCGCGATGAGCCGGGGTCGCCCTGACGGCCGGCGCGGCCGCGGAGCTGGTTGTCAATACGCCGCGACTCATGGCGCTCCGTGCCGATGATGTGCAGTCCGCCGAGGGCCACGACCACGTCGTGCTCGGCGTCGGTCGCCGCCTTGTAGGTGGCCAGCGCGGCATTGCGTTCCTCGACGGGCAGAGCGTCGTAATTGATGCCTTTGCGCAGCAGCGCCGAGCGCGCCATCTGTTCGGCATTGCCGCCGAGCAGGATATCGGTACCGCGTCCGGCCATGTTGGTGGCGATGGTGACGGCGCCCTTGCGGCCGGCCTGGGCGACGATCTCGGCTTCTTTTTCGTGGAACTTGGCGTTCAACACCACATGGGGAACTTTAGCTTTCGATAGCAAGTTGGCGACGCGCTCGGACTTCTCCACCGAAATGGTGCCGACCAGCACGGGCTGGCCGCGCTGGGCGCAATCCTTAATTTCGTCGACGACGGCGTTGAATTTTTCGCGCTCGGTGCGGTAGACGACGTCGGGGTTCTCCTTGCGGATCAGGGCGCGATTGGTGGGGATCACAACCACGTCGAGCTTGTAGGTCGAGTGAAACTCGGTGGCTTCGGTCTCGGCGGTGCCGGTCATGCCCGCGAGCTTCTTGTACATGCGGAAGTAGTTCTGGAAGGTAATGGTCGCGAGGGTCTGGTTCTCGCGTTCGATCTTGACCCCTTCCTTGGCTTCGACGGCCTGGTGCAGTCCGTCGGACCAGCGCCGGCCGGGCATGAGGCGGCCGGTGAACTCGTCGACGATCAGCACTTTCTTCTCGACCTTTCCGGTTTGCTGGTCTAGTTCCTCCTTCACCACGTAATCGACGTCGAGCTTGTAGAGCGTGTGCGCCCGCAGCGCCTGGTAGATGTGGTGGATCAGCTCCATGTTGCTGATGTCGTAGAGGTTCTCGACCCCGAGCGCTTTTTCGCATTTCTCGACGCCCTCTTCGGTCAGGGTGGCGGTGCGCTGCTTCTCATCGAGAAAGAAGTCTCCGGTGGCGGGCTTCTCGGTGCCCTCGGGCGGTTCGCCGCGCTGCAGAATGGGGATGATGCGGTCGATGCGGTAGTACTTGTCGGTCGATTCCTCCGACGGGCCGGAAATGATCAGCGGCGTGCGGGCCTCGTCGATCAGGATGGAGTCGACTTCGTCGACGATGGCGAAGTGGTGGCCGCGCTGGCAGCAGTCGGCGACGTCCAGCTTCATGTTGTCGCGCAGGTAATCGAAGCCGAACTCGTTATTGGTGCCGTAGGTGACATCGGCGGCGTAGGCGGCCTTGCGCTCCTGGTCGGAGAGATCGTGAACAATGACGCCCACCGAGAGGCCGAGGAACTTGTACAGACGGCCCATCCACTCCGAGTCGCGGCGGGCGAGATAGTCATTGACGGTGACGCAATGCACGCCGCGCCCGGCGAGCGCGTTGAGGTACACCGGCAGGGTGGCGACCAGCGTCTTGCCCTCGCCGGTCTTCATTTCGGCGATCAGCCCGCGGTGGAGCACCATGCCGCCGATGAGTTGCACGTCGAAGTGGCGCATGGCGAGCACGCGGCGTCCGGCCTCGCGGACGAGAGCAAAGGCTGGCACCAGGAGCTCGTCAAGGGCCGCCTTTTCCGCAGCCAGCTTTTCGTCGTCGGTTGCGGCCTCGGCCACGCGCTCACGCACCAGCGCCTGAAACTCGGCGGTCTTGGCGCGCATCTCGTCGTCGCTGAGCGCCTGCATGGCGGGCTCCAGCGCGTTGATCTGATCGACCATGGGCTGGAGCCGTTTTACTTCGCGCTCGTTTTTAGTGCCGAATACCTTGGCGACAATAGATGGCATGGTGGGGATATGAGGGAGGAAACAACTAAATTTTACCACGCGGGCGCGTCGCATCCGCGTGGTACCATCCCGCCATGCGCAACTCGACGAGAATCGTAATCGCCGCCCTGGCCTTGGCGCTGGCGTCGCCGCTGTGGGCCGACACGTATCCCCGCCAGAACGGCTTTCGCGTCACCAACTACAACTTCACGGTGGCGCTTTCCGACGCGTCGAACGAGCTGACGGTCAGCGAGGTGGTCGACCTCCATTTCACCGCCGCCGGCGTGGCCTCGCTCAATCTCGATCTATGCCAGCTCCGGACCGTGCCCGAGAACCCCAACCGGTCGAACCCCTGTCTGGCCGCGAAAGGCGATTCAGTGGGCATGGGCATGAAGGTGACGGCGGTCACTTCCGGCGGCGCCGCGCTGCATTTCAACCACGATCACGACGTGTTGCGGATTGATTTTCCCCAGGCCTCGCGGATTGGGGAAAATCTGAGCATCAGCCTCGATTACCATGGCACGCCCGCCAACGGCATCCTGATTGGGGAAAACAAATACGGCGATCGCGGCTTCGTCACCAATCCGTGGCCGGATCACACCCGCAATTGGCTGGCGGTGATTGACCATCCCTACATGAAGGCGCCCAAGGAGCTCACCATCACCGCGCCGGACAAGTATCAGGTCATCTCGAACGGCACGCGCGTGGAGGTGACCGATTTGCCAGGCGGCTTGCGGCGCACGGTCTGGAAGGAATCGGTGCCGATCGCCACCTGGCAGTATTCGCTGGCGGCGGCTCCGTTCGCGGTGGACTACTTCGGTACCTTCCACGGTATTCCGATGTCGGCGTGGGTTTACCCGCAGGAGCGCGAGGCGAGCTTCAAGGCGTTCAGCGAATACACCGAGCCCATCCTAGAGTTCTACATCGATCACATCGGACCGTATTCCTACGAGAAGCTGGCGCAGGTCGAAGCCAACGGCGTGGGAGGCGGGATGGAGTTGGCATCGGATATTTTTTACGGCTATGCACCCAGCGGCCCGGGTCGGCAACTTCTAGCGCATGAGATGGCGCATCAATGGTTCGGCGATTCGGCGACCGAGTCGGATTGGGACGATGTATGGCTGAGTGAGGGCTTCGCCACCTACTTCGCGCTGTTGTACCAGGAACATCAGGACGGGCGCGACGCCTTCCTGGCCGGAGTCAAGCAGAGCGCCGCCTCCGCGCTGCGCTATTACGCCGCGCATCCCGACTCGCCGCTGGTCCATCAGAACCTGAGCGACGTCAGCCAGGTCATCGCCAATAACGCCCAGATTTACCAAGGCGGCGCGCAGGTGCTGCACATGCTGCGCGGCGTGGTAGGCAACGATAACTTCTGGGCCGGCATTCGGCTCTACTACAGCCGGTTCCGCAACAGTAACGCGACTTCGCTTGACTTTGAACATGCCATGGAAGACGGCTGCTCCTGCGACCTGTCGTGGTATTTCCCGGAATGGCTGCACCGGGGCGGCGTGCTCCAGGTGAACGGCACCTGGCATTACGATGCGGCCGCCAAGCAGTTGGAGGTGACGCTCGACCAAACCTCGAACAGCGGCTCGCCGTACACGATGCCTTTTCAGTTGGGAATCGAAATGCCTCCCCCGCCGGCGCCGGCCCCTGGTGCCGGGGGCCGCGGCGGGCGCGGCCGCGGCGGACGTGGCGCTGCAGCTCCGGCCCCGCCTCCGGTGGTGTGGATGAAGCAAGCCCACAACACGTTCACGCTACCGCTGGCATCAGCTCCCACCAACGTGGTGCTCGATCCGCAAAGCTGGGTGACGATGGCGGAGATCCACTTCGCGCCGCGCTAGAGATCCGAAGCAGGCATTTCGCGCATGGTTTTGGTGGCGCGGTCGGTGACCTCGACGATGCCCTGCGCCGCCTTTTTGCCGACAGTGATGCGGGTGGGGATGCCGATCAGGTCGGCATCCTTGAACTTGACGCCGGGTCGCTCGTCGCGGTCGTCCAACAGGACGTCGCGGCCGGCGGCGCGAAGTTGGTCGTAAAGCTGCCGGGTGAGCACTTCAATGTTCGTGTCGGCGAGATTCGTCGGCACGATGATTGTGTCGAAGGGCGCAATCGCAGCCGGGAGCCAGAAACCATCCTTATCGTGGTTCTGCTCGATGGCGGCGGTGAGAATGCGCTCCATGCCGATGCCGTAGGAGCCCATAATCGGGATGACTTCGCCGCCCTGGGCGTCGAGCACCTTCACGCCCATGGCGATCGAGTACTTGCGGCCAAGCTTGAAGATGTGCCCGACTTCGATGGCTTTCGACACCTGAAGGGGATGGGAGCAGTTGGCGCACAGGTCGCCGGTGCGGAGTTCGCGCACGTCGACCCACTCAGGTTCGAAGTGAACGCCGGGGGTTACGTGGCGGATATGGAAGCCTTCGCGGTTGGCGCCGACGGTGAGATTGGAGCGCCCGCGCAGGGCATGATCGGCCATGATTTTGACCGGCTTGGCAGAGCGCAGCGGGCCGACCGAACCGGGCGGCGTGCCCATATGTTCGACGATCTCCTCGGGGTGCGCCGGGCGAAACTCGCGGCCGCCGAATGCGGTGCCGAGTTTGGCTTCGCTGGCTTCATCATCGCCTCGAACCAGAACTAGAACTATCTCGCCTTCGACGTTGTAAACCAATGACTTAGCTAAGCGCCCCGAGGGCTCGTCGGTGAACTTGGCGAGGTCGGCAATGGTGCGCAAGCCAGGGGTCGCAAACTCTTCCGGCTCGGCTTTCGTCGCGGGGTCTTCGACCGCGGCGGGGTGGCCGGAGGCCTTCTCCAAATTGGCGGCGTACTGGCAGTTTTTGCAGAGCGCGACCATGTCTTCGCCGGCTTCACCGAGCACCATGAACTCCTGGGATTGCGATCCTCCCATGGCGCCGGAGTGGGCTTCGACGGAGACGTAACGAAGGCCGCAGCGATCGAAGATCTGGCGATAGACGCGGTCGTGTTTCTGATAGCTGAGGTCGAGCCCGGCTTCATCCACGTCGAAGCTATAGGCATCCTTCATGATGAACTCGCGGACACGCAGCAGGCCGGCGCGCGGGCGGGGTTCGTCGCGGAATTTAGTCTGAATTTGATACCAGATTTGGGGAAGCTGTTTGTAGCTGCGCAACTCCTTGCTTGCGATGACGGCCATGACTTCTTCTTCGGTCATGCCAAGGCAGAGGTCGCGCTGGAAGCGATCCTTGAGGCGGAAGAGGTTACCGCCCATGATCTCGAAGCGTCCGCTGGCCTGCCAGATTTCGGCGGGATGGATGGCGGGCAGGTGGAACTCCTGCCCGATAGTATCCATTTCCTCGCGGACAATGTTTTGGATCTTAAGCAGCGAGCGCCAAGCCAGCGGCAGGAAGCTGTAGATGCCGGCGCCGAGCTGGCGAATGTAGCCGGCGCGGAGCAGGAAAATGTGGCTCGCCACCTCGGCATCGGAGGGCGCCTCGCGCAAAGTAGGGATAAAGGCTTGGGACCAACGCATGAATAATGGTAAAGCAAACGCCGTGCGGCGCGGGGAAATCGCTCGTAAAAGGGCTGCTAGAATGGAGTGGGACGCCGACGTAGCTCAGTTGGTAGAGCAACTGATTCGTAATCAGTAGGTCCGCGGTTCAAATCCGCGCGTCGGCTCCATGCACCCCTGCCGCAGCGAGTTTTTCGTGCTTAAGCATTGCCGGCAGACGGCTTATACGAAGCTTTGATCAAACCGTAAACCGCGCTGAGGCGCGCTTTGCTCTACCAATGCGAAGCCACTGGGCCGCGTGGTTCGATTTTCTTAGCGGCGCCTATGGCGACCACGGTTGAGATTTCGGCAGTTCTCGTGATCGCACCGGAAGGAAGCCAGCGGACGGTGGAAACTGGAGTGCGCCCCATGGTTGGCACAGATAAAAGTGGGACGGTCGTGTATGCGGCGAAGGCGGTTTGACAAGGGTTGATAAGTGCGGGATGCTCCTGCAGCCGGCGAAGCGGAGGCGGGCTCTGCCGGAGGGCAACCCG
>DATNFK010000006.1:0-68955 GCA_035606395.1 Terriglobales bacterium
GGAGGCGTCATCGTGCATGGCATCGCGGCGGCGCTGATCGGCGGTGGGTGCCAAGGCGCCGGCAGTAGCGAAGTCGAATCCAATGATATTTGCCAACACGGTGAATCCTCGTTTCCCCTGATTGGATTCGCTCTGACGTGAAGCGGGAATGACCTTACGCTGACCGAATTGTGGCGAAAATGAACATAAAGATTGGCCTGGCACAAAGGGTCGGCGCTTAGCAGCCCTACCGCCCAGCCCCCAATAGAAAGCGGAGTATTCGCGCTGTGCGAACGGATACGATCTCAATCACCCCGTTCGAGATCGGCATGTTCGGCGGGATGGCGGGATTTTCGGGTTGATATAGACTAAAGCTTGTTCATGAGGGGCGCCATTATTAAGCTGATCGCGTTGCCGATGGCCCTGGCCATTCTATTCCCGGCGCTGGGCTGGGCGGCGGCTTGCCAGGCCGGCACGCAGGCGGGGGGCGGGCCAATGGCCTGCTGCCGCGCCATGGGTAACCGGTGCATGCATAGCGGGGAGCGATCATCGCCGCAGCGAGGCAGTGACTGCTGCCAACGGCATGCTTCCGCCCCGACGCCGGTGGCATTGGTGGGTGGACAAAACAGTATCCAACCGGGCGCGCCGAATTCGATTGTGAGCGCGACGGCACCTTCGGTCGCGATCCTCGCGCCGGAATGGCGGGTTGAGGTTCGACCCGATGAACTTTCACCGCCGAGAAAATCGCCGCCGTTCCAGCTTCACCCTGTCCTGCTGATTTAGGAATTTCCTTCCCATTCCTGTCAAGAAATGGCGGCCAGAGCCTGCGCCGATTCGTGCGCGGGCACGGAGGAATATTCCATGCGAACGAAATGTATCAGCCTGTTTATCGTGGCCGTGGCTTGCAGTTTGGCACGCGCGCAAACGACGCCGCTTGCGCAGCTTATCGCCGAGGCCGACGGCCATAATTCGGGCATAAGAGCGGCCCAGCAGGCGTGGCAGGCGGCCACGCACGCGGTCGCGCCCGCCTCGACGTTACCCGATCCCGAAGTGTCACTGCAACAGATGACCGTGGGCAGCCCATTGCCGTTCGCCGGCTACTCGACCAGTAACTTTGCCTACACCGGCGTAGGCGTCAGCCAGGCGGTGCCGTTTCCCGGCAAGCTGCGCCTGCGCGGGCAGATGGCGCGCAACGACGCCGATGCAAGCCACGCCAACGTCGAACGTATTCGACGCCGCGTGGAGGAGCAGGTTAAAGAGGCATATATCGAGCTGGCCTATCTGCAGGAAACCGGGAACGTGCTGGAGCGCGATCAGCAGCTTCTGCGGCAAATCGAGCGGTTGGCGTTGGAGCGTTATGCCACCGGCCAGATTACCCAGGGCGAAGTCCTCGCCGCGCAACTGGAGCAGACCAATATCCTGCGTGACATCGCCTTGCAGGGCCAGCAAGCGGCCATCGTTCAGGCGCACATGCGCGCGCTTCTCGGCCGCGGCGGCGGGGCCCCTGCGATCACCGCCGAACCACTGAAAATGAGGCGGCTGGCCAGTTCCACCTTGCCGCCCTTGCGGACAGCAAGCGATCCCAATCTGGCGGAGCAACAGGCGCGGATTGACGAGAGCAATACATCGGTGCAACTGGCGCACAAGAACTTTCTGCCCGACTTCACCGCTCAATACATGTACCAGCGCACGGGGTCGAGGTTCCCCGACTACTACCAATGGACTGTCGGCATGTCACTGCCCATCCATGAGAGCCGGCGCCAGAAGGAGGAATTGGCCGGGGCGGTGGAGGAGCGGGCCAGCGCCGCAAGCGCTTATCAGGCCGCCCAACTGGAAGACGAAGATGCGGCCAACCAGCAATGGATTTCCATGCACACCGATGAGCAGATGCTGGACCTTTACCGCGGTGGCCTCCTGCCGCAGGCGAACGCCCGGCTGCAGGCGGCGCAGACCGCCTTCCAATCGAATCGCGCGAGCCTGCAACCGGTGCTCGACGCCTATCGGGCGCGGTACGACTTGGAACAGCAGTACTGGCACACGCTGGCCGATCACGAAACCGCGCTGGCGAAACTCGAGCAGATCGCCGGCCCGCTGCCATTGGAGGCGTCGCATGAATAAGCATTATTCGGTTGTGGAGATAGCCGCGCTGGTTGCACTCTTAGCGGCGGGGGCGGTGGCCCAGCACACGGTTCAGATTTCGCCGCAGCGCCTGCAGTCCATCGGCGTACAGACCGGCGTGGTCGCCTACGGACCGGTGGAGGACACAGTGCGTACCGTCGGCACCGTGGCGGTGGATGAGACGAAGCTGGCCAGCATTCAAACGCGCATCGCGGGATGGATTGAAAGCGTCTACGCCGACACGACCTACGAGTACATCCACAAGGGCGACCGCCTGTACTCAATTAACAGTCCCGACCTTTATGCGGCCGAGCAGGATTACCTTTTTGCGAGCCGGAACCGCGAGGCTCTGAACGGAAGCGACATCGCGGGCGTCGCGGCGGGAGCATCGGATCTGCTCGCCGCCGCCCTGGCACGCCTGCAACAGCAGCAGGTGCCGCAAGACGAGATTGATCGCCTGCGCCGCACCGGCGTGGCGCAGCGGACGATCACGGTGCACTCGACGGTTAGCGGTTATGTCACCGAACGGGACGCCGTGCCGGGGCAGTATGCCCAGCCCGGGACGCGGCTTTATGCGGTGGCCGAACTCTCGCCCATCTGGATCCACGCGGCGGTGCTGGAAAGCGATCTGGGACGGATTCGGATCGGAGACCGGGCGACGATCAGGGTTGACGCCCTGCCGGGCAAACAGTTTTCCGGCCGGATAGATTTTATCCGGCCCGAACTGGATCCCACCACGCGCACAGCCAAGGCCCGCATAACGTTGGCCAATCCCGGCGCAGCCCTGATGCCGGGCATGTATGTGAACGTGCAGTTTCAGGTTCGGTTAGGGGAGCAGGTCACGATTCCCGCCGGCGCGGTGCTGCAAACTGGCGGGCAACCGATCGCGTTCGTGGATCACGGCGGCGGCAGCCTGGAGCCGCGGCCGGTGGTGCTCGGCGCCGAAGTGGGCGAGCGCTACATTGTGCTCAAGGGCCTTCGGCCCGGCGAGCGCGTCGTCACTTCGGCCAATTTCTTGGTTGACTCCGAAAGCCAGCTTCAGTCGGCGCTGGGCAGCTTCGCGCCGCCGCCGCCGGGGGTCAGCGCCACGACCGCGCCGCAAGCGGAGGAAGCGAAGATCGAGTTTACGACTTCACCGGATCCGCCGCACAAGGGCAGCAATGTCATCCGGGTGCGGCTGAGCGGCGCCGACGGCCGGCCCATCGCGGGCGCGCAGGTAACGGTCTCGTTCTTTATGCCGGCCATGCCGGCCATGGGAATGGCGGCGATGCGCAGCAGCGTCGCGCTGGCCGACAAAGGAAACGGTTACTACGACGGCACAGCTGAATTGGGCAGCGGCGGGACCTGGCGAGTAACAGTCGTGGCCACCAAGCAGGGCGTGACGCTGGTACAGCGGCAACTGAGCCTGTCGGCGAACGGGGGGATGTAGGCATGATTACCCGCCTGATCGAGGTCTGCGCCCGCAACCGGTTCCTGGTGTTGGCGACCGCGGCTCTGGTTGTTTTTGGCGGCGTTTGGTCGCTGCGCCACACCGCGCTCGACGCGCTGCCGGATATCTCCGACGTGCAAGTGGTCGTGCATACAACCTGGACAGGGGAACCGCCCAACTTGCTGGAAGATCAGGTGACCTATCCTCTGGTCACGTCGTTTCTCTCGACGCCGCGCGTCAGCTCCGTTCGGGCACAGACGATGCTTGGGGATTCCTATGTTTACGTTGTGTTTCAGGACAACACCGATCTGTACTGGGCGCGCTCGCGGGTGTTGGAACAACTCGAGCAGATTGCCGGCGCATTGCCGAAGGACGTGCATCCCGCCATCGGTCCGGACGCCACGGGGGCGGGCTGGGTCTACGAATACGCGCTGGTGGACCGCTCGCACCGCCGCAGCCTGGCCGACCTGCGTTCGCTGCAAGACTGGTTTCTTCGCTATCAGCTTGAGACCGTGCCGGGGGTGGCCGAGGTCGCCTCGATCGGCGGCTTCGTGCGCCAATATCAGGTGAATCTCGACCCGGAGCGTATGCGCGCCTACGGCATTCCGCTTGGCGCTGTAATCGCGAAAGTTCAGGCGAGCACGCAAGAGACGGGCGGGCGGACGATGGAACTCAGCGGGGCGCGCTACATCATTCGCGGCCTGGGGTACGTGCAATCGCTGGCCGATCTGCGGCAGGTGGCGGTCGGGGTTCACCAGGGCATTCCGGTGCAGATTAGCGATTTGGGCACGGTTAGCCTGGGGCCGGATATCCGGGAGGGCGCGGCCGACTGGAACGGAGAAGGCGAGACGGTCGGCGGCATCGTGGTGATGCGCGACGGGATGAACGCGCTCGATGTAATCCGTGGGGTGAAGCAAAAGCTGGCGGAGCTGCAGCCCTCGCTGCCCGCCGGGGTGCGGGTGGAAGCCGGCTATGACCGCTCCGGCCTGATCGAGGCCTCGATCGGCACGCTGCGCCGAGATTTAGTCGCCGAAGCATTGATCGTCAGCCTGGTCATTCTCCTTTTTCTGTTCCACTTTCGCAGCGCGCTTATTCCGGTGATCACGCTGCCGATCGCGGTGCTGGCCACGTTTCTGGTGATGGGTTCTCTCCACGTCACCTCAAACATCATGAGCCTGGGGGGGTTGGCGCTGGCAATCGGTGTGCTGGTGGACGCAGCGATTGTGATTGTCGAAAACGGCTATCGCCACCTCTCCGAGCATCCCGGGGCGAGCGGCGCGGAGCGCAGGGAGATCATCGTCCGCGCGGCCACCCAGGTGGGGCCGGCGTTGTTTTTCTCGCTGCTGATCATTGTGGCGTCTTTCCTGCCGATTTTTTTGCTCACAGGGCAGGAGGGCCGCATGTTCGCGCCGCTGGCCTGGACCAAGACGTTGGCGGTGGGCTCAGCGTCAATCATGGCCGTGACGCTGGTGCCGGTGTTGATGCTGCTCTTGCTGCGGGGCCGACTGCGGCCGGAATCGGTCAATCCTATCTCCCGCCTCACCCAGGCAGTCTACCGCCCCGTCCTGCGCTGGTGCCTGCGCCATCGCGCGCTCACGCTTGCGGCGAATCTAGCATTTTTGGCGTTTACGATACCGCTCGCGTTCCGGATCGGCAGCCAGTTCATGCCGCCGCTTTTTGAAGGCTCGGCGCTGTACATGCCGACCGGGCAGCCCGGGCTCGGCATTACAACGGCGACGCAACTTCTGCAGGAGCAGGACCGTATTCTGCGCGCCTTTCCGGAAGTGGCGAGCGTCTTTGGCACGGTGGGGCGGTCCGACAGCGCCACCGATAACGCGCCGCTCGAAATGTACGACACCACGATCATGCTCAAGCCCAGAGAACAGTGGCCGGCTGGGATGAACTACGCCAAACTGATCGCCTCGATGGACGCCAAATTGCAATTTCCCGGACTGACGAACAACTGGACGATGCCGGTCGAAAACCGGTTGGATATGGAGTTGACCGGCATCAAGACCCCGATCGGAATGAAGATTCAGGGACCGAATCTAGAAGGCATCCAGGCGCTGGGGGCGAACATTGAACGCATACTTGCCGGAACAGCCGGGCTGCGCTCGACCTACGCCGAACGCACGGCCGATGGGTTTTACCTCAACATCGCGGTGGACCGCGAACAGGCCGCGCGCTATGGATTGAGCGTGGCCGATGTGCAACAGGCGGTATCGTCGGGCATTGGCGGGGCCAACATTGCCGAGACCATCGAGGGCCGGGCGCGATATCCGATCAGCGTACGCTACAGCCGCGACTATCGCGACAATCTCCCCGCTTTGCGCCAGGTGCTCGTGGCCACGCCAGCGGGCGCCCAGATTCCGCTGGGCGCTGTGGCCACGTTGTCGTATTCCCGCGGCCCGGCGATGATCCGCGACGAGGATGGCCAGCTTACCGGCTACGTTTATCTCGATGTATCCACCAACGACTACGGCGGCTTTGTCCGCCGGGCACAGGCACGGCTGGAGCGGCAGTTGAAGATGCCGGCGGGCTATCACTATGCCTGGTCGGGCGAGTATGCCGCGCAGTTGCACGCGCAGCAGCGCCTGCGCCTGATCGTTCCGCTGGTGGTGGCGGTGATCTTCCTGTTGCTGTACATGGTTTTTCACTCGTTGCTGGAGGTGACGGCGCTGATCATTCCAACCGTTTTCGCACTCAGTGGCGGGCTGCTGCTGCAGTGGTGGCTGGGGTACGAGTTCAGCGTGGCGGCGTGGGTGGGCTACATCGCGCTGTTCGGGATTGCGGTGGAAACCGGCGTCGTCATGGTCGTTTATCTCCATGAAGCCATGGAACGCCGGCGGCAGCTCGCGGCAGAAAACGGAACGGCGCTCAGTCGCGCTGATATCGAAGCCGCAGTGATGGAGGGAGCGGTGCAGCGGCTGCGGCCCAAGCTGATGACCGTGTGCGCCGTCCTGGCGAGCCTGATTCCGATTCTGGCCGAGACGGGCATTGGGTCGGACGTTATGAAGCCGATCGCGGCACCCATCGTGGGAGGCATGATCACGTCAACGCTTCATGTGCTGATTCTAATTCCGGTGCTATTCGCGACCATGATGGAACGCCGTCTTGGCGTCCGCCACGGGTAAAATCCGACCGCCGAAATGGACTACAGCCTCTCTTTGTGGAGCGAAATGTCGGACGCCAATGGGGATTATGATCAATACGACGACGCACGACCTGGGGTTGGATTTAGATAACCTTATTGATGAGTACCCGAATTGGGGCATTCTTGATTACAAGCCGGCATGCAGCGATTTTGATGCGGGCACTCCTGCACGGTTAGACCCTCTGTACGGTTTTAATGGTTCCCCAGGGGGAAATGGTTTAGCTTCCCAGGGAGATATAACAGACTGGGCGGGCTTCAAGTTTGCGGGCGCGGGCGGGGTGGGCGCCAGGCTGGCCAACTTGCCCCAGCGGCGGCTTTAGCTTCGGCGCGCCTACGGGCCAGCCAGGCTCTGCTCGTTTCGCCTTTGGGGCGTTTGGACACCGATGGGCAAGGGGGACCGGCGACGCGTCTGGGAAATCCACCTTTTCAAGCTAGGGTCCGACGCGTCGCCGGTAGGCGGGAACGGGTCACTGTTTTCCGCCTTTGCCCGTAGAACGCGGCCCGATGGAGAACTTGCAGGGAAATTTTTGGCTCTTTTTTGTGAATCGAAAGCGGCTGGCGCAACGTCTTAACCGCTGTTAGGATGGTGCTATGGCGTGGGGCATCACAACCCGGGGCGTCTCAAATTCCCCTTCGGCGCCAGCCGAGGACGCGAGCCATGGCTTTTCGCCCGAGGAATGTGCTTCCCTCCTCGCCGAGGTGGAAAGCAAATATCTCCCTGCCGACGCGACCCGCAGCCAGCGCATTGGTTTCCGCACCCGCCTGCATCTCGAAGAGCTACTGCTGGCGCGCGCTTGCGCCCGGGGCGACGAAGGCGCCTGGGAAATCTTTTGGGGGCGCTACCAAAGCAAGTTGCGGGCGGCGGCGCGCAACCTCACGCACAATACCGAAGCCGCCAATGAGCTGGCCGATGGCCTGTTCGCAGAACTGTTTGGGTTACGGACGCGCGAGGGCAAACGCATTTCCAAGCTCGAGTCGTACATGGGCCTGGGCAGCCTCGAGGGTTGGCTGCGCACCTTACTTGCACAAGCACACGTTGACCAGTGGCGGCACAACCGCCGCCTGGTTGAGTTGGACGAGAACGACCACCTGCGGAATTTGTTGACTCCGCCGAACCAGAACCAGGGCGAAACCGCTCCCGCCATCCGCGCCCAACTCGAAGGCGCGTTGGAATCGGTGCTGGCTTCGGTCGTGCCCGACCAGCGGTTATTGCTCAATTTGTATTTCCTCGACGGTCAGACGCTGGCGCAAATCGCCGGCCTTCTCCATGTTCACGAATCCACCGTGAGTCGGCGCCTTGACCGGCTGATCGCGCAGTTGCGCAAGCAGACGCGGCGGGAACTGGGCCGCGGAGGCATGCGCTCGCGCGCCGCCGAAGAGGCCATGAACACGGATCCGCGCTGGCTATCGGTGGACCTTAGAAAATCTCTCGCCGCCCATGGGACTTCGCATGTTTTTTGAAAGCTGCCGCCATCTAGACGCCAACCTGCTTAATGCCTACCTGGAGGGGGAGCTGGGCAAGCAGGATCGGCAGCGTGTGCTGGCGCACTTGAGCGACTGTGCCGCTTGCCGGCAGTGGGTATCGTGCACGCAAAGCTGCTCTTTTATGCCGGTTGCGCCCGCACATAGCCGGCGCGTCGTTTGGATGGCGCCCATAGCAACCGCAGCCAGCTTGACCTTGGTTGTGAGCGCGTGGTGGCTGGTGCGTCCGACCGTAGTTCAAGCTCCCGACGATAGGCCGTCGTATTCGGCACCCGTCAAGGCGGTTGCCGCGACGGCACCTACCAGGAAGCTGCCGTCGTTGCCTGCGGCAGTGTCCATCCGCCATGCGAAAGCCCCAGCGCCGACAACCCTCGCTACGGCCGAGCCGACGCCACTTTCTCTGCCGTCACCCACGACTCCGACCAGCAGCGAACTGCCGCCGGCGATTGACTTCACTCCGCTCATGACCGGTTTCCAGGATCAGGCGCCCATGGGCGCGCCGCGCATGCAACTCGCCTCCTTTACCGATCCGCAAGGCACGGTCGCAACGGATGCCGCCTTGCCGTTGGCAAGCGACCCTCCGTCTTCCGCTGCGTCTCCGGAGCTCCTTCCCTCCTCGCCGGCCGGGAACGGCTTTGCCGGCGCCAATATGTTTAGCAGCGCCAATCGCGATGCCAACGTAAGCGGACCCATGGCGCCCGCCGTCACCGCCGGTCTGGGTTGGGCCATTTCACGCGGCGGCCAAGTGGTGCGCTCCGTCGGCAGCGGATTGTGGGCGGCGGTGCCGCTGGTTCCCGGCGTACGCATCCATGCCCTCTCCGCTTCAGACGCAAACATCTGGGCGGCGGGGCTTTCGAATCAAGTCTACGTCTCGACCGACCATGGCGCCCATTGGCGCGTCGTACATCTGCCCACGATTGGAAACCAGACCTCGCCGATTCGCAGCATCGTTTTTAGCGACGCGCGCCATGGCATCATCACCGCCGACAACGGCCACAGTTGGCAGACCTCCGACGGTGGCAATCAGTGGACGATCGCCCGGCAGCATTAATGGGTACGAGCGCGACACGGCGCTGACACTCCCTCAGGCACAATAGAGCATGCGTTGGCTGGAGATCGTCGCTGGCTGCCTGCTCATCCTCGTCGTCCTGCGCGACGCGTTTGAGACGATGATTCTGCCCCGGCGGTTGAACGGGCGGCTACGCTTTACGCGCTTCTATTACCGTCTGGGATGGCCGCTGTGGGCGTGGTTGGCGCGGCATCTGACGCGGGGCCGGCAGCGTGAAACCGCGCTCAGCCTGTTCGGTCCGCTCTCCATGCTGCTGTTGTTCGTGATCTGGGCGGTGGGCCTGGTGTTTGGCTTCGCGCTCGTCTATTTGGGGCTCGGATCGCCGCTACAAACCAGCGAGCCGCTGCGCGGCCTGGGAATGGATGTTTATCTGAGTGGCACGATGTTTCTGACGCTCGGTTTGGGTAACGCCGTGCCTCACACCAATCTCAGCCGCGCCCTGGCGGTCTGCGAGGGCGGCATGGGCTTTGGCTTCGTGGCGGTGATCATCAGCTACCTGCCCATTCTCTACGGCGGATTTTCCACGCGCGAGAGCAATATCTCGATGCTCGACGCCCGCGCCGGTTCGCCGCCGACCGCTTCGGAACTGCTGCGGCGGCACGCCCACGACCGAGCGCAGCTACAAAGCTACCTGGCGGAGTGGGAACATTGGGCGGCACAGTTGCTGGAGAGCCAGATTTCTTATCCGGTGCTGGGGTTTTTCCGCTCCCAGCACGTCAACCAATCGTGGCTGGCGGCATTGACCACGGTACTCGACGCTTGCGCCTTTGTCATCGCGACGGGCGACGACGCCTGCACACGGCAAGCCCAGCTTACCTTCGCCATGGGCCGGCACGCCGTGGTGGATTTGGCGCAGATTTTCTTGCGCCGGCGGCCGACCGAAGTGCGCGAGCGCCTGGGGAACGCCGATTTAGAACGGCTCCGGGGCGAGCTCGCCGCGGCGGGGTGGGGCGTGAGCATGGACGATACGCGCCGCCATCGCCTGCAACAACTGCGCAATCTCTACGATGCCCACGTGCAGAGCATTGGCCTGGCTCTGGAATTGGAAGTGCCGGCCTGGATCGGCAATCCAGACCATCTCGACAACTGGCAGCGCAGCCCCTGGGACAAAAGCCCGGCGCCAGACATCCGCTCACATTATTAGGACGGAAGCGGCGGAATCTACGCCGCGAGTTTCCGCGCCACCGCTACAAGCGTAGCCGCTCCGGCCGCGGCGGCTCCAATGGTGATCCACTGGTTGCCGCTGGGGCGGTGGGTGGCGAGCCAGAGCTCGCGGCTTGAGGGGGAGGCGCGATGGTCAAAGGTTCCGTGCGCTCCGCGGTCGCCTTCCACCGGCTGCCAAAGATTGTCGGGCCGGTTCGGATCTTCCGGTTCATCGGTCTGCTGCGCGGCGTAGCCGGTGCGCCCGAGATAATGGTCAAGCCAGCCGGGCGCCAGTTTGTTGCCTTCGATTGCCTCGACGGTCGAGCCGCCGACGAAAATCTCGCGGCGCGCGTGCGACGCCGCATACCGAATCGCTTCCGCCGCCACCTCAGGTTGAAAGATTGGCGGCACTGGCTGCGCTTTGTGCGGCAGACGACTTTTCACCCAACCGAATTGCGGCGTATTCAGCGCCGGCATTTGCACCATGGTGATGCGCACCTGGCTGTGGTCATGGATCAGCTCGCAGCGCAGCGATTCAGTGAATCCCTGAATTGCGTGCTTGGCCCCGCAATAAGCCGCCTGCAATGGTATGCCGCGATAAGCAAGCGCCGAGCCCACCTGGATAATGACACCGCGATTGCGCGGCAACATGCGTCGCAAGGCGGCCATGGTGCCGTATACAACACCGAGATAGGTAACCTCGGTAACCCGGTGAACCTCCTCCGGCAGCAGATCCTTCACCGGCGAGAAAACCGACGTCATGGCGTCGTTGATCCAGACATCGGGCGGACCGAAGCGGGCTTCGATCGCTGCCGCAGCCGCCTCAACCTGGGCCGAATCGGCGACATCGGTGGGCAGAGCCAAGGCTTCGCCGCCGCTCGCCTCCACTTCGAGCCGGGTGGCTTCCAGACCTTCACGCCCGCGCGCCAGCAGCCCGATTTTTGATCCCGGACCGGAAAACTCGCGTACGGTGGCCCGCCCCACGCCGGCCGAAGCGCCGGTAATTACCACCACGCCAGCAAAAGGCTTTTTACCCATAGTCCTAGTTGGATGCAAAGTTCATGTACTCTGGACTTCCCTTTCCCGGGTTTTCCTACTACCATGGGGGCGAGACTTTCGGGTCCGGGCATGTTTCCTTAGGAGATTTGAATCATGAGGCGATCTATCGTTTTGGGAGTGGCAGCCGGCGTAGCGCTGGCAGCGGGCGGATGGCTGGCACAATCGTCCAGCATTCAAGCGGTCGAAGCTCAGGCGGGCGGTGTGGCACAAACGTTCGCTAATCTGCATTACCGGCTGGTCGGCCCATATAACGGAGCGCGCGTGCTGACGGTCACCGGAATTCCGGGCGACTCGAAGGATTTTTACCTCGGCTCAGTGGATGGCGGTGTTTGGAAAACAACCAACGCCGGTACGAGCTGGTCGCCTCTGTTCGACGGCGAAGACGTTCAATCCATTGGCGCGGTGGCGGTGGCGCCATCCGATCCCAACATCATTTATGTCGGCACTGGCGAAGGCTGCCTGCGCAACGATATTTCCTACGGCAACGGCATGTACAAATCCACCGATGCCGGGAAAACCTGGACCCACATTGGCTTGGACGATTCGCAGCACATCGCCCACGTGCTGATCGATCCCAAGAATCCCAATCGCGTGTTCGTTGCCGCCATGGGCCACGCCTCCGGCCCGAATGAGACGCGCGGCATTTTCCGCAGCGAGGACGGCGGCCAGAATTGGACCAAGGTTCTTTACCACGACGAGAAGACTGGCGGCGTGGATATCGCCTTTGATCCGAACAACAGCCAGACCGTATATGCCGCACTTTATCAATTCATCCGGTTGCCGTGGCGCTCCGACAGCGGCGGCCCAGGCAGCGGACTGTACAAGTCCACCGACGGCGGCACGACCTGGAAACAGCTCACCGGCGGCGGCCTGCCCGCGGGCGTTTGGGGCAAAATCGGCATCGCTGTTGCGCCCAACGGCACCCGCATCTATGCCCTGATTGAAGCCAAGGATGGCGGCATCTACGTCTCCGACGATAGCGGCGCGAGCTGGAAGCTGGTGAACGACGACGATCAGTATCGCCAGCGCGCCTGGTACTTCAGCCATATCTATGCCGATCCCAAGAGTGTGGATACGGTGTACGTCGAGAACACGGGACTGTTCCGCTCGACCGATGGCGCCAAGACGTTCACTTCGATTCACGGGGGCGACAGCCACGGGCTCTGGCTCGACCCGGCCGACCCTACGCACATGATCACCAGTTCCGACGAAGGCGCGTTTGTTTCGCTCGACAACGGCAAGACCTGGTCCAGCAATCTGAACCAACCCTTCGGCCAGTTCTACTCCATCGCCACCGACAGCGACGTGAATTACCACGTCTACGGAGAAAAGCAGGACGCTGGGTCAATGGTCGTGGCGACGCGCACCGACCACGGCAACATCGGCGCAGCCGATCAGTACAGTGCCGCCGGTGGCGAGAGCGGCTGGCTCGTCCCCAAGCCGCACGATTCCAACATCGTCTATGGCGAAAGCTATGACGGCGACATGACCCGGTATGAAAAATCGACCGGATTCACCACGCCCATTGGTCCGTACCCAGATAACCCGATGGGGCACGGCGATATAGACATGAAGTACCGGTTCCAGTGGTCGGCGCCGATCGCCACCTCGCCCTGGGACGACAACACGGTCTATTACGGCGGCAACGTACTTTTCAAGAGCACCAACATGGGCGACCATTGGTCGATCATCAGCCCCGATTTGACCCGCAACGACAAGAGCAAGCAGCAATCGTCCGGCGGTCCTATCACCCAGGACAACACTAGCGCCGAGTACTACGACGTGATTTTTTCCATCGCCGAATCAGCCAAGCAGAAAGGCTTGATCTGGGCCGGCAGCGACGACGGACTGGTGCATGTGACGCGCGACGACGGCGCGCACTGGAGCAACGTGACGCCGCCCGAACTCAAAACCGACAAGCAATGGGCGAAGGTCGGCAACATCCGCACCTCGCCCTTCAGCGCCTGCACCGCGTACGTGGCGGCACGGCGCAACAAGCTCGACGACTTCGCGCCCTACGCCTACCGCACCGACAACTGCGGCACGTCGTGGACGAAGATCACTAATGGAATTCCGGACGGCTATTACGTACAGGTGGTCTTCCCCGATCCGGTTCGCAAGGGCTTGCTATTTGCCGGTACCGAGCGCGGCGTTTTCGTTTCTTACGACGACGGCGCGCAGTGGCAGCCGCTTCAACTCAACTTGCCGCATGTTTCGGTGCGCGACCTCGAAGTACACGGCAACGATCTCGTGCTCGCCACCCATGGCCGCGCCTTCTGGAGCCTGGACGATATCACTCCTCTGCGGCAGTGGAGCGAGGCCGTGGCCAGCGCTCCCGTGACCCTGTTCAAGCCTGAAGTGGCCATGCGTTCGGAAGGCGGTGGCCGCGGCTTTGGCGGCTTTGGCGGCGGCGCGGTGATGACGGCGCAGAACCCGCCCGGACCGGCGGTGATTGACTATCAATTGGCCTCGGCACCTAACGGCCCGGTGGAGATTGACATCACCAACGCGAAGGGCCAGACGATGGCGCATTATTCTAGTGCCGACAACCGCGCTCCCGCTCGTGGCGCCGCTGGCGGCCGCGGCAGTGGACGCAGGGGCGGTGGCGCCATTGCCGTCAACGTGCCCGACCAGGCCGGGTTCAACCGCTTCGTATGGAATCTTCAACCCAAGCTGGCGACCACCATGCCCAAACCGCCCGAAGTTCTCTGGGCCGCCGGCGGCGGCGCGATGCCGCTGGTGCCCACCGGCATGTACACGGTCAAGCTCACGGTCAACGGTCAGAGCTATTCGCAGCCGCTGCAGGTAACGCTGGATCCACGCCTGCATGCCACTGATGCCGATTTGCAGGCGCAATGGGATTTGGCGGTCAAGATCAACGCCGAGTTGACCCAGGCGTGGAACGCTGTGGATGAAATGATCGCTGTGCAGAAACAAATCAAGTCGGCCCCGGCCAATGCGGCCTCGGCCGGCGCGGCGCTTGAGGCCAAACTACATCCTGTGGAGTATGCCATCGCCAACCTTGACAACAAGAGTGGCGAAGACCCGCTCAACTATCCGATCGCGCTCGATAATAAGCTGGCCGCACTGGCCGGCCGGGTGGCGCAATGCACGTGCGCTCCGACCTCGGGCGTGATGGACGTTTACACCGATTTGTCGACCCGGCTCGATACTCAACTGGCTGCGTGGAAAACCTTGCAGTCAACCCAAGTAGCCGAGTTCAAGGCGATGCTCACCAACGAACAGCGCTAACCACAGCGCGCGGTACGACAAAAGGGGGAGGGCCCAACAGCCCTCCCCCTTTTTTATTTGGCTGGCAGCACGTAAGTCACCAGGTCGAGGCCAGGTATGTCGGCGAAATCACGGCCGTTGCGCGTGAGAATGGGACACGCATATTCGAGCGCCAGGCTGGCCTGCCAAAGATCCTGAATGCGATGGCGCGGCTGCTTCCCTTCGGTACGAATTTGAGCCGCGAGGGAACCGAAGATCATACCCGTGGCGGCGCTAATGGGTAACATCGGCTTGTTGCGCATGCGAGCCAGCGTGGCGCGCCGCCGCTGGCGGATATCGGCGTCGCTTGCCATTTCGGCTCCGAATGACAGTTCGGCGAGGGTGATCGGGGAAAGAAAGACGGGCTCGTTGCGAGTCAGTTCGGCCACATCGACAGGGCCGAGTGCGCCCTGCTCGACGTCAATCCAGACGCACGTGTCGATCAGAAACGCGGTCAACTAAGCCACGCATCGCGCAGTCCATCCTCCAAGGTACCGCCCTTCCAGTCACCGCTGCGCGCGTCGGCTTCCCAGGTCTCGGCGGCCCGCTTGGGCAGGATTCGATAGAGGTCGCCCATGGCCTCAAGTGCGGTCACCTGTCCCGGCCCCGGCAGCAAACGGGCAACTTGGCGATGATTGCGTTCGATGATGATTCCATCACCTTGAGAGGCTAGACTATCAAGCACGCGACTGAGATTTTTCGCCAACTCGGTTGCGTTCATCGATTTCATATGCCCTCTTTTATTCAGATGCGAGCGGACAATATGATCATAGCAGATTTTATGGGAGGCCAAGTCCGGCGCCCAGCTCTCATCGAAAAGTGTAGGCTGGGGTTGGGGCTTTCACATATGCGCGGTATAGCGGGAGTAATCGTGGGCTTGGTCGCATCAGCGGCGTTGATGATCGGAACCAATCTACTCCTGGTGCAGCACGTTTCGCCGGCTTCGGCGGTGTTCATCACGGTGTCGCTGGCGGGCGCGGTCTTGTACCACCTTTTAGGCGGATTTTTGTGCGCCGCCGTCGCGCGGAATGCGGACGCCGCCACTGCGGGCTTGGTGATCGCGGGCACGTTATTGTTGCTGAGTTCCGTGGTGAATACCTGGAACCAAATGCCGGTGTGGTATTCGCTCGCCATGGTCGCGATTGTTCCGCTCTCGCTATGGGAGGGCACGCGGCTGCACGCGGGGATGCGCCAGCGCGTTTCAGCAACTTGATAGAATTGTCGGATGCTGACTGGAGCCGAGATTCGGCGGCGTTTTCTTGATTTTTTCGCGGCGCGGGGGCATCGCGTAGTGCCCTCGTCGTCGCTTGTCCCGCAGGCGGACTCGACGCTTCTATTTACCAACGCCGGCATGAACCAGTTCAAGGACGTGTTCCTCGGCATCGAGCGGCGCGACTACAATCGGGCGACCTCGGTACAGAAATGCGTCCGTGCCGGGGGCAAGCACAACGATCTCGAGAACGTGGGCTTCACCCATCGCCACCATACCTTTTTTGAAATGCTGGGGAATTTCAGCTTTGGCGATTACTTCAAGGACGAAGCGATTGCCCTGGCATGGGAATTGTTGACCTCGCGCGAGGGCTATGGCATCGCGGGCGACCGGCTCTATGCCACCGTGTTTACCGAGGACGACGAGGCAGACCAGATTTGGCGCAAAAAGATTGGGCTCGGCGATGATCGCGTGTTTCGCATGGGAGCGGCTGACAATTTCTGGGCCATGGGCGACACCGGTCCCTGCGGACCTTGCTCGGAACTGCACTACGATCAAGGCGCGGAAGCCAGCGAGAGCGGGCATCTCGATTGCCGCTTCCCCTGCGATTGCGGGCGCTACGTCGAGATTTGGAATTTGGTGTTCATGCAGTTCGAGCGTGACGCGGCCGGAGTCATGACGCCATTGCCACGGCCCTCGATTGACACCGGCGCCGGCCTGGAACGGCTGACCGCCGTGTTGCAAGGGCAGCGCTCGAACTATGCCACTGACTTGTTTCAGCCGCTGATCGCCGCCGCGGGACAGTTGGCCGGCGTGAGTTACGGTGCGAACCACCGCAGCGACGTTTCGCTGCGCATTCTTGCCGATCACGCCCGCGCCTCGACGTTTTTGATCCATGACGGCGTGACGCCTTCGAATGAAGGCCGCGGGTACGTGCTGCGCAAGATTGTCCGGCGTGGCTTGCGCCACGGGCGCATGCTCGGCATCGAGTCGGCATTCATGTATTCGCTCGCCGGACTGGTCGCCGACGAAATGCAAGCGGCCTATCCCGACCTGAACCAAAGCCGCGAGCGCGTGGCCCAGGTGTTGCGGACTGAGGAAGAACGTTTCGCCGATACGCTGGCGCTGGCGTTGCGCGAACTGGAGCCGGCCCTGGAGGGCATGAAGGATGGAACTCTAGCCGGTACCGAGATCTTCCGTCTTTACGATACGTTTGGCCTGCCCATCGACGTTTTGCGCGAGATCGCCCAGGAGCGGCGCTTCAGCCTCGACGAAGCCGGCTTCGAGCGCGCCATGGAGGAGCAGCGCCAGCGCGCGCGCAAGAGCTGGAAGGGAGGCGACCAAGCCAGTGTCGCCGAAGCCTACCGCGAGCTTGCCGCCGCCGGGCGTACGAAGTTCGAGGGCTATGAAACCACGCACACGCCCGCGGCGACCGTGCGGGCACTCTTGCGCGGCGGCGTTCCGGTAGAGACGGTGGAAGCCGGCGGCGAAATAGAGGCGGTGCTCGACCACACACCGTTTTACGCAGCCAGCGGCGGCCAGATCGGCGACCAGGGAATTTGGAATCTGCCTTCAGGCATTGCCGCCGAAGTGCTCGATACGTACGCACCGGTCAGCGGGCTGACCGTGCATCGCATTCGCGCGCGGCAGCCGCTCGCGGTGGGCGAGCGGGTCGAGGCCGCGGTGGATGCCGAACGCCGCGACGCAACCAGGCGCAATCACACCGCAACCCATCTGCTGCACGCCGCGCTACGCCAGGTGTTGGGATTGCACGTAAAGCAAGCAGGCTCGGTGGTTGAGCCCGGCCGCCTCCGCTTCGATTTCACCCATTTCGCGCCGCTCACCACCGAGCAGCTCGCCGATATCGAGCGCATGGTTAACGCCGAAATCCGGCGCAATCAGATGGTCGCCACCGACATTCTGCCTTTGGAGCAGGCTCTCGCCACCGGCGCCATGGCGCTCTTCGGCGAGAAGTATCACGAATCGGTGCGCGTCGTCAGCATCGAGGGTTTCAGCAAGGAGCTTTGCGGCGGAACCCATTGCGCGCGTACCGGCGATATTGGCGTGTTCAAGATCGCCTATGAAACCAGCGTCGCCTCGGGCGTCCGGCGCATCGAGGCCGTCACCGGCGATGCGGCATTCGCACAATTTCAAAACGCGACCGAGCGCTTACAGAACATCGCCGCGCTGGTCCGCGCCCAGCAGGCCGACGTGGTTGAAGCGGTCGAGCGCGTAGTCGAGAACGACGCTCAACTCGGGCTCGAAAACGACCGCCTGCGAATGAAAGCCGCCCAGGCGCAGGCCACTCAGGGCCTAGGCGACAAGCAGCGCATGGTCAATGGCGTCGCGGTGTTGGCGGCACGCGTGGACAATCTCGATCGCTCGCAAATGCGAGCGCTCGTGGACCAACTGCGGGCCAAGCAAGGCGAAGGCGTCATCGTTCTCGCCGGGCTGCATCAGGAGAAAGCCGCCGTGGTCGTCGCGGTATCGGCGGGCCTGGCCCCGCGCCTGCCGGCGGGTAGGATTATCAAGGCGCTACCCGGCTCGACCGGCGGCGGACGGCCCGAATTGGCCGAGGGCGGCGCCAAGGATCCCGCCGCGCTTGACGCCATCCTCGAAGGCGCCTACCAAGCCGTCGGCGCGATGGCGGCGAACGCCTAGTTTCCGGTTGGCGTGCGCTCGATGTGATCAATCACGATCACTTTCACCGGCTGCGTTTCGGTCGAGAATTTCAAGCCTAATTGTTTGTCGACGGCCTCAAAGATCGTCATGGCGCCGCTGGGCGCGGCCGCCGTGCCAGCGTCCGGTGCGGCACCGCCGCCGGCGGCGGCGCCCCGACCGGCGCCGTTGAAACCAGTGGCGAAGGCGGGCGCGAAGGAGAAGCTGAAATCGAACGCGCCGGTGAGCCCGGTCCTGTCGACCACCGGCTTGTCGAAGTAGACCGGGGCGTCATTCCACACGCGCTCGGCAAACTGGGCCATGGTCATATTGGTGCAGGTAAAGACGCGATTGCCGTTGGCGGCCGAGAAAGCACAGTCGGAGCGCCCTCCCTTGCTCGGCGTGAGCTTGGGGTGACTTCCGGCATGGAGCGCCCACACCTGGGCGCGGCGGGTTTCCTCATGATAGGCGAGCTGAAAACGGGTCTTGACCAGGTTCTGCAACATGACCCGGACATCGAACTCGTTGACGCCGGGCACAGTCTTGGCGCGGAGATCCCAATGGTCGTCGGCGAGCCAACTGGGTTTGTTGATGATCCGCCTCGCGTCCATGTCGAAAGCATTGGCGAGATAGAACTGCAGCGGAAAACAGCAAATGTCCACCTCGCCGCCGGGCGTAATGCGGAAGATGAAGTTCTTTTGCGAAGCCTCGGCGGCCGGCTTGATCACCGCGACATCGAATTCGGTGGGTGCGGGCGCCGGCGGCGGCATGGGGTGTTCGGCGTCCACCAGCGGCGTTTTGTTGATCGAGTCAACCACGAGGACGGTTGTCGGCGTCTGGATCGGCTGCAATTTGAGTCCGAGATTCGCAATCGCGTCGAACATCGAGAGGTCAATGGCAGGGTCGTATTCAGCATCCGACTTGTTGCGTAGCTGGCCGCGGCCGATCCATTTCAGCGAGAAATCGAATTTGCCGGCGAGGCCGGTGTTGTCAATAACGGGCTGGTCAATATACGCCGGCGCCATGTTTTCGAGCTGGTCGGCGAGATCACTCATAGACATGTTGTCGCAATTCACCTGGCGGGCGACGCGGCCAGGGGCGGCGCCAGGGACAATTGGCACGGCCTCGCAATCGGCTGGTTTGTCGGACGCAGCGGCCGGCGTGAGTTTGGCCGCTTTGCCGGCAAGGACCAGCGAATAGGCCGGAAGCGGGCGCTTCTCGCTGTGGGCAACCAGGGAAAAGCGCTCGGCGAGAAACGCCTGCAGCATCGAGCGCATCTGTTCGGGCGACGATGCCGCGCCGGCCTTGGCGCGAAGATTATAAAGATCGGAAGCGAGCCAGTCCGGGCCGCCGAGTACCTTCGTAGGACGAAGGCCATAGGCCTGCGCGATCAGATCGAGCATGGTCGTATTGACAAACACCGCCTGGCCGCGCTGCATGAATCCGCCTTCTTCCCTTGCCCCCGGCTGGCTCAGTTCCACGTAGGCTGCGTCGAAATGGGGAGGGGCCGGGGCTGGTTCCTGGCCGTAAAGGCCCCAGGCAAGCAGCAAGATCGCCGAGATTGCGATCAAACGCATATAGATCTCCTGGCCAATATAGACGAATTGGGAGCGAAAACGGCTCAAACATTAACCAGATGGATACCGCTCCGTTTTCTCTTGACAGCTGTACGGGATTCGCGCGAAAGTGGGGTTGCCGACGCTCTGGCTATTCTCCCAAATCGGCATGGGAACCAACTTAACGTCTCCACTGGACTCAGCTCCACAGACAGGGGCCGGAGTTTACGCCAATGAAAACCTTTTAGCTGACACGCGCGAGGTGCTGCGCTGCGGGAACTGTCAGCTCCGACAGTTCCGCCCGCAGAGCGGGCATTGCCGCCGCTGCCAAACTGACCTGGACGCACCGCCGCCGCCGCTGATTGATCTGGCTGTCGGCGCGGGAGCCGGCGACATCGAGCCCGGCATCGAGACGGCGGAAGCCACCGGTATCCCAGTTCCCAATGTCGCCGGCGCGATTCGGGCCTGGCGGCAGCGCATCGGGCTCAGCCAGCGGCAACTGGCGGACCGCATGCAGGTGCCGCGCACCTACGTCAGCAAGATCGAAAACGACAAGGCCACGCCGACCATTAGTTCGCTTGGCCGCATGGCTACGGCCATGGATACCGACATCGGCTCACTGCTCGCATCAGAGGCGACGCCGATGCCAATGGCGCAGGCGGAGCTGCTGCGCGACCCGTTCCTGCGGGCGCTGCTGGAGTTCGTGCCGGCGTTGGGGCCGCGACAATTGCAGCAGCTACTGGCCGTATCGCGCCAGTTGGCGGCGTCATAATGGGCGCGGGCCCCAGCGCGGCTACCGCCGCGCGCCCCGCTTAGGCGCAGCGCCAGACCGGGGACCCCAGAGCCCCTGTCCGGCGCTGCGCCAGTTTAATGGGCGCGGGCCCCAGCGCGGCTACCGCCGCGCGCCCCGCTTAAGGGCGGCCTGACAATTCGCGCGCGCGCTTGATCAAGTTGGTGGTCGAGTAGCCGGCGGCCAGGGGGATGCGCATCACGCGCCCCCCGGCGGCCACAACCTCTCGTTCGCCCACCACCTCGCCTTCGCCCCAGTCGGCGCCCTTGACCAGGATGTCGGGCAGTACCGTGGCGATCAACTCCCGGGGCGTGGGCTCGTCGAACCAAGTCACGTAGTCCACAGCTTCCAGGGCATCCAACAATTCGGCGCGTTCGTCCTGGTTGATGATCGGGCGTTCGCTGCCTTTGATGGTACGCACGCTGCGATCGGTGTTGATTGCCACGACCAGCGCGTCGCCGAGAGCGCGCGCCGCTTCCAACGACTGTATATGGCCGGGATGCAGCAGGTCAAAACAGCCGTTGGTGAAGACGAGCTTCTTTTTGCGGGCGTGTAGCCGCTGGCGTTCTTCCAGCAATCGGCTCCAATCGGCGACAATCACCCGCGTGCCTCGCGCAATAGTTCCGCCGCCGCCTGATCGCGCCCCAGCACACTGATCTGCACCCCGGCGATGCGGCGGCGTAGACCGCGGATCATCTCCTTGGCGATCTCCAGCCCCTCGCGCTTGCCGGCGTCGGCGGTGCGTGCGGCGCGCATCCGAGCGAGCACCGCCTCGGGCACTTGAACGCGCAGTTCATTTTGCATGAATTCGGCCTGGCGCAAGCTGGTCAGCGGCCAAATGCCTGCGATCATCGGAATCTTGTGGTCGGCCGTGTCGGCGAGAAATCGCTCCAGCAGTTCCAGGTCAAACACCGGCTGCGTCACCACGTAGTCGGCGCCGGCTTCGACCTTCCAGCGGAAGCGCTGCAGTTCTTCCTGATAGCTGACCGCGCCCGGGTTGGCGCCGACTCCGATCAGAAATCCGGTCTGGCCGCCGACCACGTTGCCGCCCAGATCGAGGCCGCGGTTGAGGTTCCGCACCAGATTGGTCAACCCAATCGCGTCCACGTCGAACACCGCCGTGGCATCGGGATAGTTGCCCAACTTCGGCGGATCGCCAGTGATCAGGATCAGGTTGCGCAAACCCAGCGCGTAACCGCCCAGCAGGTCCGATTGCATCGAGATGACGTTGCGGTCGCGACAGCAATAGTGCAGCACCGGCTCAATCGCCAGCTCGCGCCGCATCATGACCGCCATGGCCTGGTTACTCATGCGGGCATTGGCGCGAGGGCCGTCGGGAATGTTGATGGCGTCGGCGCCTTGCGACTCAAAAAAAGCCGCGCTCTTGATCTCCTTGGCTGGGTCGCTGCCGCGGGGCGGAAGGATCTCGACCAGGGTGACAAACTTTCCTTCGGCGAGCTTGGCGCCGAGCAGCGAGCGCTGGGCGGCCGGAATCGGTGCGCATTCGCGCTCAGCCGCCGCGGTGCCGATCGGAGTCCGGCGCTTGCCGGGCGCAGTCGAGCGCACATAGTTGCGGATCCACTTGATGTGTTCCGGGGTGGTGCCGCAGCAGCCGCCCACGATCTTGGCGCCGGCGGCGATGAACTGGCGGGCATAGTCGGCAAGGTATTCGGGCGACACCATATAGAGGTTGCGTCCGTCCACGCTGCGAGGCTTACCGGCGTTGGGCTGGGCGATCAGGGGTCGCGTCGTTGCCCGCGCCATCTGTTCGAGCGCCTCAAGAATGCCGATCGGGCCGCCGCTGCAGTTGATGCCAATCACGTCGGCGCCCCAGGATTCGAGTTTGCGCGCCGCCTCGGGAGCCGGGGTGCCGTCGAGCGCGCGTCCTTCGTCGTCAATCGTGATCTGCGCCACCACCGGCAGCGCGCAGGCTTCCCGCGCGGCGTAAATCGCCTCGCGCAGTTCCGGTAACTGCCCAAACGTCTCGAGCATGAGCAGATCGGCGCCGGCCTCAGCCAGCACGGTCATCTGCTCGCGAAAGGCGGCCCGGGCTTCGGCGAAACTCAGCTTGCCGAGTGGCTCCAAGTAAACGCGCAGCGGGCCGACGGCGCCGGCGACAAAGCCGTCGTCACCGATGCAGCCGCGGGCGAGCTCCACTCCGGCCCGGTTGATAGCCACCAGCTTTTCGCGGAGGCCGTAAGGCTCGAGCGCCAACGCATTGGCGCCGAACGTGTTGGTTTCGATGATTTCGGCGCCGGCATGCACATAGGCCTGATGAATCTCTTTCACTGTCGCCGGCTGCGCCAGATTCAGTTCGTCGAAACAGCGGTTAATGAAAACGCCATGCGTGTAGAGCATGGTGCCCATGGCGCCGTCGCACACCAGCACGCGGTCGCGCACCTGTTCCAGGAAGGGCGTCTTCACGTTCCCGCCTCCGGCTCTGGTTCCGCCGTCTGCGGGCGCAGTAGCGGAAACAGAATCACGTCGCGAATGGAATTCGAGCCGGTAAGCAGCATGCACAACCTGTCGATGCCGATACCCTCGCCGGCGGTGGGCGGCATGCCGTACTGAAGGGCGCGAATATAGTCTTCATCCACGGCGTGGGCTTCGGCGTTGCCTGCCTTGCCCAGGGCCAACTGCTGTTCGAAGCGGCGGCGCTGCTCGTCGGGGTCGTTGAGCTCGCTGTAGCCGTTGGCGATCTCCATGCCGCCGGCGTAGATCTCGAAGCGCTCGACCCAGGCAGGCTCATCCGCCTTGCTCTTCGCCAACGGCGACACAGAGCGGGGAAAGTCGAAAATGATGGTCGGCTGTACCAGGTGCGGCTCGGCCAGATGCTCGAATAGAGCGATGAGGCCGGCGCCCTCGCCCGCGGCCGGGTCGTGGACCATGCCACACGACTCCAGAATCGCTGCCTCCCGCGACGGGTCGTGAATCGCCGCGAGGGTGGGCGCGGGACCGGCGTCGGCGGGCCAGTACTTGAGAATCGCTCCGCGCAGGCTGAGCCTCTGGCATTGGCCAAAATCCAGATTCGTGCCGCGAAACTCGACAACGGTTGAGCCAGCCACGCGCCGCGCGGTTTCGGCCAGTAGCTGTTCGCTCCAGGCCATCAGCACGTGATAGTCGCTGTATGCCTCGTAAAACTCCAGCATCGTGAATTCGGGATTGTGCTGGGTCGAGATCCCCTCATTGCGAAAATTTCGATTGATTTCATAGACCCGATCCAGACCGCCGACCACCAGCCGCTTTAGGTACAATTCGGGCGCGATGCGGAGGTAGAGCGGCAAATCGAGTGCTTCATGGTGGGTCGTAAACGGGCGCGCGGCAGCGCCGCCGGCCAGCGGCTGCATCATGGGCGTTTCGACCTCGACATAGCCGCGCGCCTGAAACTGTTCCCTCAGGCATTCGACCATGCGAGCCCGCTTAATGAAGACCTGGCGCACATCGGGATTCACCAGCAGATCGAGGTAGCGTTGGCGGTAGCGCAGTTCGACATCCTGCAGGCCATGCCATTTCTCCGGCAACGGGCGGAGATCTTTCGCCAGGAATTGAATCTTTTCGGCGTGCACCGTCAGCTCACCAGTGCGGGTTCGAAACAGGTATCCGTCCACCCCAACGATGTCGCCAAGGTCGAGCGACTTCCACAGGGCAAAGGTTTCAGCGTCAACGCCGTCTTGCCGCGTATATACCTGGAGCCGCGCGCCATCTTGCAATAAGTGGGCAAAGCCCGCCTTGCCGTGTGTGCGCAACGCAATCAAGCGCCCGCAGACCCGCACCTGGAGACGTGAAGCTTCGAGTTGCTCCGTGGTGTCGTTGCCGTGCTCGGCCAACACCTGCGTCAGGTTCTGGCTGAATTCGAAGCGGTGCGGATAGGGCTCCAGGCCCGAGGCACGCATCGCCTCAAGCTTCGCCTGCCGCTGTTGCATGATTTCGAGATCAAGAGACATGAAGATATTGATTATATAAGGTGCCCCGAAATGCGGCGGGGCCGCGTTAGCGAAGGCGACGGCAACCACGCCTCTCCTTGGTCGGCCGCCCCTTCGGTTTCCCGCCGCAGAGTCAAGCGGCCTGGCATTTCTTCCCGGCAGCGAACCGGGATCTGAGAGGGAACCCCAATTCTCGACCTCGATCTCGCTTTGCCAGTGGACGGGGCGCGGCCGCGATATGATGGTGCCCATGCGTTGCAGGATCGCCTCTCTCGTCATCGCTGCCGCCCCGGTTGGGCTGGCTGGGCAAAACACCGGTTCAGACGCCGCCATTCAACCGCTGCCCAGGAAGCAACCCAGGGGGGGCACTCGCGCTTGAAGCCCACTTTAACCGACCTGGCCCTCAACCCCACCCACGCGCCCCGTTCCAGCGATGCGCGGGTGGCGTGGTGGCGGCGGGTCTTGTCGTTTCAAGCGGCAACTGTGGCGATGCTGCTGGCACTGGTGTATGAAAAGGCCCGCTATGACATCGCCGATCCCGATATATGGTGGCACTTGCGCAATGCCGCGCTGATGCTGCGCCAGCACGGTTGGATTCGTGCGGACAGCTTTTCGTGGACGGTGAATGGGCGGCCCTGGATCGACACCGAGTGGCTATCGGAAATGGTGTATTACGCGGGCTATCGCATTGGCGGGCTGCCCGGGGTCGAAGTCGTGTCGCTGCTGCTGCTGGGCGGCATTATGGTGGGCATTTTCTACCTGGCATGGCGGGAGTGCGGCAACAGCAAGCCGGCACTGCTGGCCGCGCTGATAGTGGCGCCGATGTGCATGGTGACGTTTGCACCGCGCACCATTCTAATGGGCTATATGTTGCTATTGGGGATGTTGGTGCTACTGCAGCGGTACCGGCAAACCGGCAGCGGACCTCTGTGGCTGATTCCCCCGCTTTTTTGCGTTTGGATCAATGCGCACGGCTCCTGGTCGCTGGGGCTGGTGGTGTTTGCGCTGGTGATCGCGGCCGGTATACCCCAATCGGACGTGGGTGCGATTGCGGCGTCGCCGTGGACGGCGGCCCAAAAGCGCGCCTTGTGCACAACCTTCGCCGCCAGCGTGGTGGCGCTGCTGGCTAATCCCTATGGCTATCGCGCGGTGTTGTATCCGCTCGACATGGCGCTGCGACAGAAGCTCAACATTGCGCACGTGGAGGAGTGGGCGTCGTTGGATTTCCACACGGTCGGGGGCAAAATCGTGCTGGCAATTATTGCGGCGCTACTGGTCAGCGCACTGGTGCGGCGGTATCGGCTGAATTTTCGCGAGTTGGCGCTGTTGCTGTTCGCTGTGTACGCCAGCTTTACCCATGTGCGCTTCCTGTTTCTGGCTGCGATTTTGATCGCGCCGCTGCTGGCCAAACTGTTTGACGTGATACCGGTATACAACCCGGCGAATGACCGCCCGGTTTTGAATGGCGCGATACTGGCGACTGTGTTGATCGGGATTGCGTGGTTCCATCCCACAGCGGCGGGAACCGAACAGGCGGTCGCGAAGGAATTTCCAGCAGGAATCGTGGGCTATTGGGAGGCGCACCCGCCACAGGGACGGGTGTTCAATTTTTTCGAGTGGGGCGGATTTCTGGGTTGGCGGGATGCAGCTTTCCGCGATTTTGTGGACAGCCGGGTGGACTTGTTCGAATACGCGGGAATATTTCGGGATTATTTGGCGGTGACCGCAATGCAACACCCCGACAGGATGCTGGACAAGTACGGTATCCGCTACGTGCTGTTTCCGCGGGACTCGCCGGTTACCGAGGCGCTGGAGCGGGAGACGGGCGCCGGAGGCTGGAAGGTCGACTATGCCGACCCGGTGTGCGTGCTGCTCGAGCGGGCGGGGCCGACGCCGCCAGGGACCTGGCGCGCGGATAGTAGCCCGGTGGCAACGCCATGGTAGGGAGTGGTTGACGTGATTGGGCGGCTCAGGGGTTGACGGCGTTGGTGAGTTTGCCGTCTTGCAGATATTCCTTGATTTGAACGGCGATGGCGGTGCCGACGCGTTCCTGGGCTTCTTGAGTTGAGGCGCCGAGGTGGGGCGTGGCAATTACATTGGCGAGGCCGAAGAGCGGCAGCGCGCCGGGAGGCTCTTTGCGATAGACATCGAGCGCGGCGCCGCCCACCTGGCCCGATTCGAGGGCGCGGGCGAGGGCGGCTTCGTCGATCACTTCGCCACGGGCACAGTTGACAATTTTGACGCCACGCTTCATCTGCGCGAAGGTGCGGTCGCTCAGCAGATTCTGGCTGTCGGCGGTGAGCGAGACGTGCAGGCTGATGTAATCGCTTTGGCCTAGCAACTGCTCGAGAGGGACCATGGTCACGCCGGCTTCATGCGCGGCCTCGAGGCGCGCGACGGGATCGTAGGCGACGATGCGCATATCGAAGCAGCGCGCGCGCCGGGCGACCTCGACGGCGATACGTCCGAATCCGACGAGACCAAGCGTCTTGCCGGATAACTCGGTTCCCTCGAGCGATTTCTTTTCCCACTGCCCGGCGCGCGTGGTCTGGTCAGCGCGCGGAATCTGCCGGGCCAGGGCGAGCATCAAGCCCATAGCCAGCTCGGCCACTGCCACCGAGCTTCCGCCGGGGGTGTTCATCACCACGATCTTTCGGGCGGTGGCGGCGGCGACATCCACATTGTCCACGCCGACTCCGGCGCGGCCAATAACCCGAAGTTTGGGAGCGCCGTCGAGCATGGCGGCAGTCACCTTCACAGCGGAACGCACGATCAGCGCCTCGGCGTCAGCGAGTTCGCGCGCCAAATCGCCGGAAGCCACCGCGGCCGGGGTGAGCTGCACCACCTTGAATCCGGCCTTTTCCAATTCCTCAATGCCGCGCTTGGAGATTTTTTCCGGTACGACGACTTTCATGCTTTCGCCTTAGCCGCTTTCTCCTGCGCCAAATAGTAGGTTTGCGCGGCGCGCACGCCGGCGCCGAGTTTGGCCGAATCGAGCGCGCCCAACTGCACCAGGACAATCTCGAGTTGCGCAATCAGCGATAAGGTTTCGGCGAAATCGTAGTAGCCGAGATGCGCAACGCGAATCATCGCGCCCTTCATCTCGCTCTGGCCGTTGGCCACGACGCTGGCGAACTGCTGGCGCAGAGCCTTGACCACCAGCCCCGAGTCGAGGCCGGCCGGCATGGCAATGGCGGTCAGGGCGCCTGAAGGCTGGCCGTTACCGAAGCGCTTCAGTCCGAGCGCGTCGAGCGCGGCGCGGGTGGCGGCGCCCAATGCCTCGGCGTTGGCGGTTAGTCCCGGGCGTCCGCCAAGGGTCTCGATGTACTCAAGCGCGGCGTTGAGGGCGGCGATTAGGCCAATCGCCGGGGTGAACGCTGTTTCACCCTGGGCCTGCGATTTCCGTTCGCGCCGCAGATCGAAATAAAAACGCGGCGTCTTGCTCGTCTCCATCGCCTTCCATGCCCGTTCGCTGACGCTCAAGTAGGCGAGACCGGGCGCCATCATTACCGCTTTTTGCGAGCCGCCGACCACAATGTCGAGTCCCCAGGCGTCGATGTCGAGCGCCTGGGTGCCCACGCCGGTAATGCCGTCAACCAGGATCAATATGTCGGGGCGCTCGGCGCGCGCGGCGCGTGCAATCGCGGCGATATCGTGCTTTGTCCCGGTGGATGACTCGCTTGCCTGAATCATCAACACGCGCGGCGCATTGGCCCCGCTGCAGCGGCCTTTGACGTGACTCGCGTCGAAACTCTCGCCGTAAGGTAACTGCACCAGGTCCACCGACATGCCATAGGACTCGGCCAGTTTCTGCCAGCGCTCGCCGAACTTGCCCGCCGACATCACCAGCACGCGATCTCCGGGCGAGGTTAGGTTGGTAAGCGCCGCTTCCATGCCTCCGGTGCCCGAACAAGCGAGCAAAATGACGTCGTTCTTGGTTTCGAGAAACGCCTGCAGGCGCTTCAGCGTGGCGGTGACGACCGCACGAAACTCGGCGGTGCGGTGGTGCATGGACATCGCCGCCATGGCCGCCTGGGCCTGGGGCAAAAGCGCGGTCGGACCGGGCGTGAACAGGCGTTCTTTCTTCAGCATGACTTCTAGGATACGGTCTTCCCCGTAGCCGCGCAAGACAGGTTAGCCTCCCAGCAGCTTGCCTACTTGCGCCGGCGGCGCGGGCGGAACGGCGGCGGCCCGGAGGTTAGCCTCGACGTGGGCAACGCTCGCCATGCCGACCAGTCCGGCGGTCACACTCGCGGTCGAGCGCACGAATTGCAGCGCCAGCTCGGCATCGCTCGAAGACTGGGGCAGGAACGCCTGCAGGTGCTCGCGCGCCTCGCCGGGAAGCTGGCGCAAACGCCCATTCATCAGGCTGGCCGAGGCGATCGTTTGCAGACCCAAGCGAAATGCGGCATTCAACGTGGAGACAAACGGCGGTTTGTCCACGGTCTGATTGAGCAGCGTAAACGCCTCGGGCATGGCCAGGTTATACGGCAATTGGATGAACCGGAAATGATGCCCGTCGCCGGCGACCTCGCGTGCCGTTGCAACCATTCGCTGCAAGTCGAGGAACTCGGCGGCGTCGGGCGGTACGCGAAATCCGCTCCACGTGGCGGCGCCGTAGGCGCGGATCCGCCCCTGCGTCACCTGCTTTTCGAGCACTTCAAAAGCCGCCCTCAGCCGGCGGTAGAATTCTTCACGGCTCAGTTCGGCTTGCTGGGTTTCGGGATTGTGTAGGTAGAAAACGTCAATTGTCTCGAGGCCCAGGTTTTCCAGGCTGCACTGAATTTGATGGGCCAAATACACCGGCGCCATGCAGTGCGAGCGGGCGGCGACCTGGCCGGGCTGAATTAGACCGGCCGGCAGTCCGGCCGAGAAATCAATGTAGCCCGCCTTGGAGCAGATCACCAATTCATCGCGCGGGACGAGTCTCTCGGCGAGTACGCGTCCAATGACGCGCTCGCTGCGCTGCCGCCGGTAAGTGATGGCAGTATCAATCAGGTTGATACCCCCGGCGATGGCTGCGCGCAGGGCGGCGGCGTACCCGTGGTCGGTAGCGTCATCCTCATCGCCAAGGTAGGTGCCGATGCCGAGCGAGGAAACCATGGCTCCGGCGGGAGCCGGCGCGGGCCAGCGAAGCTTCCGGAAGTGCTGGCAGCGGGCCAACTCGGGGAATCGGGCGGCATAGGCGGCTGTGCCGGTTAATTCCGCCTTGGAAACCGCGGCTAAGGCTGGCAACTCGTCCATGGTCCATGCTAACGTACAACTTCCCCCTTTCCTGAGCGGAGGAGCCATGTCGGACGCAAACACACCCATGTCGGGTTCCATGCCCGCACCCACGCCCGCCCCGGCGCCGCGCCGCACCGCGCTGAATTCCATCCACCGCCAAATGGGCGGCAAAATGGTCGCCTTCGGCGGCTGGGATATGCCGGTGGAGTACAGCGGCATTACCGCCGAGCACCGTGCCGTCCGGGAGCGCGCCGGGCTGTTTGACGTGAGTCACATGGGCGAAATTTCCGTGCGCGGGCCTGAGGCGCTGGACTTGGTCCAGCATGTGACCAGCAACGATGCCAGCAAACTAAGCTTCGACCAGGCGCAGTACAGCGGCTTGATGACTGCCCAGGGCACTTTCGTAGACGATCTTCTGGTGCATAAGTTCACTGATGACCATTATTGGTTGGTCGTGAACGCGTCGAACTGCGAAAAGGATTACAACTATATTTGCCAGCAGAATGATTTCGACGCCGAAGTCGTCAACACCAGCGACGGGTATACACAGCTTGCCATCCAGGGACCGGCGGCGATAAAGGTCTTGCAGCCATTGACCTCGGTGGCGCTGGCGCCGATTAAGTACTACTGGTTCACCACTGGCAAGGTGCTGGGTGTGGATTGCATCATTGCCCGCACCGGCTACACCGGCGAGGACGGCTTTGAACTCTATTTCGACCCCGAGCATTCCGATAAAGTCTGGAACGGCTTGATGGAAGCCGGCGCCGCCGTGGGCATGCTGCCCTGCGGCCTGGGCGCGCGCAACACGCTGCGGATGGAAGCCGGCATGGCGCTCTACGGCCATGAAATTGACGACACGACCACCCCGCTCGAAGCCGGTCTGGCGTGGATTACGAAGCTTGCCAAACCGGACTTCCTGGGAAAGACCGCGATCGCCGCTCAAGCCGCCAGCGGGCCGCAACGCAAGCTGGTCGGCTTTGAAATGATTGAGCCCGGTATTGGCCGCGACGGCTATCCCCTGCTGCGCGCGGGGAAACCGGTGGGACAGGTGACCAGTGGCGGCCCGGCGCCGGCGCTCAACAAGAACATCGGCATGGCTTACGTGCCGACGGCGATGAGCGCGCCCGGCGAGGAGTTTGACATTCAGATCCGCAATCGCACGGCGCGGGCCAAGCTGGTGCCGCTGCCGTTTTATAAACGAGCCAAATAAGGAAACCGAATCCATGTCCTATCCCGCCAATTTCCGTTTCACCCCCGAGCACGAATGGGTCGCCACCGATGGCGCACAGGCCAAGGTGGGCATCACCGATTACGCGCAGAAGCAGTTGGGCGACATCGTTTTCGTCGAGCTCCCCGCGGTCGGCACCGAGTTGGTCGCCGGGCAAGCGTTTGGCACGGTGGAATCGGTTAAAGCTGTATCGGAGATTTTCGCCCCGGTCAGCGGCACGGTGAGCGCGATTAACAGCACGCTGGTGCAATCACCGGAGTTGCTCAACAGCGATCCCCATGGCGCGGCCTGGATGGTCGAGGTCAAGGTGACTGGCAAGGCCAACGACAAGCTCATGGACGCCGCCGCCTACGAAAAATTCGTCGCCGAAGAAGAAGCCAACCACTAAATTACCGAAGCAATGCGCTATCTCCCTACTTCTGATCCCATCCGGCAGCGGATGCTGGCCGACGTCGGGCTGACCTCGATTGACGAGCTATTCAGCCACATTCCCGAGTATTGCCGCTTGCAGCGGCCTCTGAACATTCCCAAGGGGCAGGCCGAGGCCGACATTATTCGCTTCTTCCGCGCGGCGGCGGCCGAGAACGCGCCTGGGTTTACGTCGTTCGTGGGCGCCGGCGCGTACCATCATTTCCGCCCCACCCATCTCGACACGCTGATCAGCCGCGGCGAATGGTTCACCGCATATACGCCGTATCAGCCGGAAATCAGCCAGGGTACGCTGCAGTCCATCTTCGAATTCCAGACCATGATCTGCCAGTTGACGGGGCAGGAGGTGGCGAACGCCGGCATGTATGACGGCTCGACCGCGCTGCACGAAGCCTGCATGATGGCCGCTCGCGTGACCGGGCGCTCGGGCATGGTCGTGGCCCGCTCGATTCATCCGCAGTACCGGGAGGTGCTACGCACGCTCACGCGGTACCGTGATTTTCCCACCGCTGAAATTGGGTTTGGGGCCGACGGACGCATTGACGTGGATGCGCTGCGCGCCGCCGTGAACGCATCCACCGCGGCGGTCGCGGTGCAGAGTCCGAATTTTTTCGGCAATCTCGAGGACTGGGAGCAAGCGGCGGAAATCGCACACAGCGCCGGCGCGCTGTTGATCGCGGTGATCACCGACCCTGTCTCGCTCGGTCTGCTGCCGCCGCCGGAAGCCGCCGATATTGTCGCCATGGAACTGCAGGGCTTCGGCATTCCTGTCGGTTTCGGGGGCCCCTACGCCGGCATCATTGCCAGCCGCGAGAAGTTCGTCCGCAGCCTGCCGGGACGCCTGGTGGGCGAGGCCCGCGACAGCCAGGGGCGGCGCGGCTTCGTGCTCACCCTCTCGACCCGCGAACAGCATATCCGGCGGGAGAAGGCGACCTCGAATATTTGCACCAACCAGGCGCTGTGCGCGCTCATGGCGAGCATCTTCATGGCGACTTACGGCAAGCAGGGGTTGCGCGAGCTGGCCGAGCACAACCTGGCCAAGGCCGCGTATGCCGCCAGCGCCTTTGCCGCCTCCGGGGCGGAGGTGCTATTCCCTTCTCCGCGCTTCCATGAATTCGTGGTGCGGCCGAAGCGCCCGCTGGCGGCGAGCAAGAGCGCATTGCGAAAGGCCAAGCTGATCGCCGGACTGCCGCTCCAGGGCTACTACCCGGAGTTGGGCGAGTCAGTTCTGGTTTGCGTAACCGAAACGATTTCCCGCGAAGATATTGACCGCCTGGTGGCCGCACTATGACCAGTCCCACTCCCCGCGCCTCGCGGCACATTGTCCAAAACGAAGATTTGTTGTTCGAGGTCTCCTCGCCCGGCAAGCGCGGTTACCAGCTTCCGGCGCTCGACGTTCCCGCAGTGACGCTGGCTGGGGCGCGACGCGAGATCCCCGATTTCCCCGAGGTGAGCGAACTCGAGGTCATACGCCACTTCACGCGGCTCAGCACCTGGAATTACGGCGTGGATACCGGCATTTACCCGCTGGGCTCGTGTACCATGAAGTACAACGCGCGGGTCAATGAGGCCGTGACGCGGCTGGAGGGATTGGGCGACGGCCATCCACTGCAGCCTGAAGAACTCTCCCAGGGCGCGCTGCGGATCATGCAGCTTCTCTCCGAGTATCTGCTCGAGATCACCGGCATGGATGCGATTACGCTGCAGCCGGCGGCCGGCGCGCAGGGCGAGCTGACCGGCATACTGCTGGTTCGTGCGGCGCTCACCGCCCGCGGCGACGCGCGCAAGAAAGTTCTGATTCCCGACTCGGCTCACGGCACCAATCCCGCCACCGCGGCAATCGCCGGATACACGGTCGAAAACCTGAAATCGAATCCCGACGGCACAGTAGACATGGCCAGCCTCGATCGCCAAATGACGCGCGACGTTGCCGCACTGATGCTAACCAATCCCAATACGCTGGGGATTTTCGAGGAAGACATTCACCGCATTGCCGACCTGGTGCACGAGCGCGGTGGAATGCTGTATATGGACGGCGCGAATATGAACGCGCTGGTTGGACGCAGCCGGCCGGGCGACTTCGGCGTCGACGTCATGCACCTCAATCTGCACAAGACGTTTTCGACCCCGCACGGCGGCGGCGGGCCAGGTTCGGGACCGGTGGCGGTTAAGAAGTCGCTCGAGCCCTACCTGCCCATTCCGGTGCTGCGCGTCAAGCGCGGCAAACCGGTGCTGGATTACCGCAGACCGAAGAGCATTGGCCGGGTAAGGGCGTTTTACGGCAACTTCGGGATGTTTACGCGCGCGCTGGCGTACATCATGGCGAACGGTTCCGACGGATTGAAACAGACCACCGAGGATGCGGTGTTGAACGCCAACTACATTCGCCGCAAGTTGCAGGATGTGTTCGCGCTTCCCTACCCGACGCCCTCGATGCACGAGGTGGTATTCAGCGATTCGATTCAGGCGGCGCAGGGAGTGCACACCGGCGACATCGCCAAGCGGTTAATTGATTACGGCTTCCATCCATATACGGTGTCGTTCCCGCTGGTGGTGCGCGGCGCCATGATGATCGAACCAACCGAGAGCGCCAACCAGGCCGAGATGGACGAATTCATCGCCGCCTTGCGCGCCATCGCCGAGGAGTCGAAGAACACGCCCGAGCTCGTCACCGGCGCGCCCCACACGACCAAGATCAGCCGCTTGGATGAAGTCGCCGCCGCGCGGAATCCCATTCTGCGCTGGCGGCCGAACAAGTCAGACGCGGCGCAGAGCTAGCCCGAACATCATAAGGGTGGCAAGGATGCGGCTGCCGCGGGCGGTAGCAGATATTTCTGGTACCAGGCGAGGATGCGGTTGAGACGGTCGATTTGGTGTTGCTCTTCCTGGAAACCGTGGTTTTCGCGGGGGTACTCGACGAGCTCGGCGGGGGCGCCGTAGTATTTGAGGCCGCGGTAGAGGCCGGTGCTCTGGCCCAACGGGTCGGTGGTATCGTTGATGCCTTGCAAGATCAAGATCGGCGTTCGGGCATTCTTCAGGAAGGTCAGCGGGGAATGTTGAATGAAGCCTTCCGACTTGTCGTAGGGGAGGCCCCAAAACCAGCGATCGTAGCTTGGACCATTTTCAGTTTCGAATTCGGCCATTAAGTCCACCATGCCGGCGCCGCTGACCGCCGCTTTGAAGCGGTTGGTCTGCGTGATCGCCCACTCAGACATGTAGCCGCCGTAGGACCATCCGCCGATGCCGAGGCGGTTGGGGTCGGCGATGCGTTGTTTGACGAGGTAATCAACGCCGGCCATGACGTCTTTGTAATCGGCGCCGCCCCAGTCGGCACGGTTCGATTCCAGAAATTTCTCGCCGTAGCCGGTTGAGCCGCGGATATTGAAGTAGGCGGCGGCGAAGCCGTGCGCGGCGAGGAGCTGCCCCCAACTCTCGATGGAATCGGACCAGGCGCCGGTGGGACCGCCATGCACAAGAATGACGGTTGGCCACGGGCCGGATCCGGCGGCACCGACCGGTTTAAGCAAGGACCCTTCAATCTCGAGCCCGTCGAAACTTTTAAAGTGGAAGCGGCTGGGGGCGGCCAGGGCATATTCGTTCCAACTGTCATTGAAGTGGGTCACCGATTGCGCCGTTCCGTGACCGGGCGCTAGATAAACCTCGGGCGGCGTGGTTGCGTTGGCGCCCACGAAGGCGAGCATACCGTCACTGGCCATGGCGATTGCGCGCGGGTTGGGCGCGGCCGCTGCAACCCGGGTGGCGACCCCGGCGTCGGTGATGCTGTACAGGTGGGTCTCGAAGCCGTCTTCGGCATCGGCGAGCAATGATCCATCCGAACGCCACTCGAGCCCGCTCATAGCGCGATCAAGGCCGGAGGCGGTGAGGTCACGGCTAGCCACGCCGGACGGGGCCGCAAGCGCCCGCACCAGAACGTCGTGGGGATTCGGCCCGTCGCCGCCAGTGTAGGCGATCTGGCTGCCGTCGGGTGAAATCTGGAAGGCGCCAAACGTCCCCTTCGGTTCAAAGATCTGCGTCATTTTGCCATCGGCGCTGACCGAGAAAAGCCTCTCAGTATTGTCGTCGCTCTCCGGGTGATCGGTCGCCGCGACTACTAAACGGTCGGAGTGCGGAACCCACTCGGCTTCCCGGATGCGCCAGGCCGGGCTGGTGAGCGCGTGCGCCTGGTTGCTGTCGGCCGCCGTGCTGGTCGCGGTGAAGGGCAGCAGCCAAAGCCTGGCGTTACGGCCTTCGTGATCAACCACGATAGCGTCATCCTTTTCCTTCTGTTTTTTTTCGGCATCGGCAGCGGGCTCGTCGGGAGCGGTGAAGGCAATTTGACCGCCGTCCGGCGACCATTCGAATCCGCCCACGCTGCGCTTGCCTTCGGTAATGGGGTAGGCGTCGCCGCCGTCCATTGGCATGATGTAAATTTGGCGTCCCTCGTCGCGATTGGAAAGGAAGGCGAGATAACGCCCATCGGGCGACCAGCGCGGTGAGTCATCCGACTTGGCGGAGTGGGTGAATTGCCGCACTCGGCGGGAGGCGACATCCATGAGCCAGATGTGATGAGGATGGTCGCTGCCCTTCACCGGCTCCGCGACCACGAAGGCGAGGCGCGTGCCGTCGGGCGAGAACCTTAGGTCGGAAATCTGGCGCAGGTTCAGCAACTGCCGCGGGGTGACCGGCTTGGATTGCGCCGCAATGGCGGCAGCAATGGAGATAACCACAGCGCCCGTGGTCAGTGACAATTTCCTGAACATGGGCGTAGCGTAGCATGAACGCTTTGCAAGTGGCCGCTGGGGGCGAATTCGAATTGCCAGTGCTCAAACTTGCCGTCGCCTTCGAAGTCGTCGAATTCGACGCTCACTGTATTGGTACCGGCGACAACGCTGGGCAGTGATGATTTGGGCGCGATGGAATGCTTGGATTCGGTGATCACCCGCGGCTGTTCACCGCAGAGTTGCAGGTAGAGCTGCGCCCAATTAAGCCAGGCGTTGGCGTCCGCGGGCGGTGGACCGCTCTCCCCCCGCATGGTTCGATTGAAAATCGCAATATTATGAAGATCGAGCGGCTGCCCCTCAATTGACTCGAAATTGTACGCAAGAGGAATAAGCGCGAGCGCGGTACTGTTATCCGCCGGCACGATGGCCACCAGTTCCGACTCAGCGCGGTTGGGATCGGTCCACAGTAGCTCAAACGCCTCATGGCGGCGCAGAAGAGGCGTGCGCAAGGTATGCACCAGCCAGTGGTGGAAACCGTAATCGTAATGGTCCATGAGCAGATTCAGTTCCAGCGCCTTCGCGTTGAGCGCCGACATCTCGCTGGCTTCGGCGCGGCCCCACATTGACATACGCGGGATCGGCGACAGGGTGAGCCATAATCCCACAGGCTTCTTTGTGCCGCGGTCCGCGCCGCGAATGCGAAGAATCTCCCCCGCCGTGCTGAACTCGAGGCGCCACGGCATGAGTGCGTTCTGGTTTGGGTCGTTGCCGGTCAGAGCGAAATAACAGCGCGTCCAATCGTCCCAATCCGACTGTGCCCATTGGGAAGGGGTTACGGTCGCCGCAAGTGAATTGAAGATGGCGATATTGTGGGGATCCTGTTCCAAGTTGGGGACAATGACGCCCTCATGCCGGAGCGGAATCAGGCCAATGTCAGGCGAGCCGTTACGCAGGACCAGTGTCAGCGCTTCGCCCGGACGGCGCAACCGCAGTGCCGTCCAACTCCGGGCCCACGGCGTGACCAGGCGATCCATCTGCCACTTGCCGTCAAGCGGAGGGAAGTTGTAATCGTCTAAAAACGCATTGACGCCAGCCGGCAGGCCGGCTTCGGAGGCTACCACGGGCGCCCACGCAATCGATTGAGCGGAGGCGATGACCGCAAGCGCAACCGCGAATGCGAAACTACTCCAGGCTCGTTTCCACCCAGGCGAGATATTCGGCACTGCCGCCGACCACAGGCGTTGCGATGATCTCGGGCGTCTCATACGAATGCAGGCGGCGAATGGCGGCTTCGACCGCCGGCAAACGGTCGGCGATCGTCTTTAACGTAAGCGGCGTCTCGCACGATTCCTCCAGCTTACCGCGCCACCGGTAATGCGACTGCACTTCGGCGCCTATGGTGGCGCAGGCCACCAGTTTCTGCTCGAGCAAGGCGGCGGCGATGGAGCGCGCTTCGAGGGGGCTGGCGCAATGGATTTGAACGACGACGACCATGCGGAATAAAATTAGAATTATGCTCCGCTGCCCCATATGCCGCAAGCCGGTCACGCAGGACGAAGCCGAGTATCCCTTCTGCAGCCAGCGTTGCCGCACGATTGACCTAGGCAACTGGGCGAGCGAGAAGTACGTGGTCTCAGTGCCCATCGTTGACGAGGAGGCGCTTGACGACGGCAAAAACGATGACTAGTTGGATACCTCCGCTTGCCACCCAGCGAGGCCAAACTTAATCTAAGAGGAATGCGGCGGAACTTAAAGCATCAATTGAAGCATGGCCTGCGCTTGGCGCTGGTGGCCGTGCCGGTGCTTTGGCTATCGCTCTATGCCCTGCTCTCGCCCAGCGGCTATCTTGCCTTGCGCCGGCAGCAGCAGCTTTATCAGAAAGAGTCGTCCCGGGTGCAGGCGCTCGAAGAACAAAACCGCCTCTTGAATCAATCGGTGCGCGCCCTGCGCAGCGACCCAGCCGCCATCGAGGGTATTGCCCGGGAACAGTTGCACCTCACGAAGCCTGGCGAGATTGTCTATACCTATCCGATGACACCGGCGAGGGGCGAAGAAGCGACGGCGAACGCGCGCGTGGGCATGCGCCCGGCGCGGTAGCAGCGCCGGCCGGCCTCGACTGCGTACTTCATCGCGACGGCCATTTCTTCCGGCTGCTGGGCGGCGGCGATGGCCGTGTTCATGAGAATGGCGTCGGCGCCCAACTCCATGGCGCGCGCGGCATCGGAGGCGCAGCCCACGCCCGCGTCTACAATCAAAGGAACAGTTTTAATACGGCCGCGTAAAATCGCCAAATTGGCCGGGTTTTGAATACCCATGCCGGAGCCGATCGGGGCGGCGAGCGGCATCACGGCGGCGGCGCCGGCATCCACCAAGCGCTGGGCGACGATGACATCGTCATTGGTGTAAGGCAGCACGATGAAGCCCTCGGCCACCAGCGTGCGCGTGGCTTCGAGCAAGGCCTCGGTGTCGGGAAACAGAGTCTCCTGATCGCCGATGACTTCAAGCTTTACCCAAGGGTTATCGAGCGCTTCACGGGCGAGCCGGGCGGTGCGCACGGCCTCGGCCGCGGTGTAGCAGCCGGCGGTGTTGGGCAGCAGCGCCACCTGGCTTAGGTCGAGGTAATCGAGCAGATTTTCCTGGGTGCGGTCGGTAATGTTCACCCGGCGCACCGCAACCGTCACCATGGCGGCGCCGCTCAGGCTGACACAGCGCGCCGTCTGCTCCATGCTTTGGTATTTGCCGGTGCCGACCAGCAGGCGGGAGGAAAATTCGCGTCCGGCGATCGTCCAACGATCGGGAGCTGCGGGGCTTGGCATGTCCCTATTTTACTAGACGTTTCAGTGCTCCAGTAGCGCCACCAGCGCCGACAACTGGGCTTCGGTTAAATTTTTGAAGGCTGGCATGTCGCTACCCGCGGTGAACGCCGGCGGATCCTTGAAGTGGCCGATGAGCCATTGCGGCGTGCGCCCGCGCTTTGCTTCGTTTGTCAGGTTGGGGCCGATGTCGTTGCCCTCGCTGCCCAGCTTGTGGCACATGAGGCAGCCTTCCTGGCGTACCAGTTTTCGGCCGTAAGCGATTTCCGTCAGCGTGGCGGAAGGCGCAGCCGCCGCGGCGGCCGGAGTGGGCGGCGGTGGGGGCGCGACGAGGCGGTCGAGCTCCACCAGCCGGGTTGGCGTCAATTGGGGCAAGGCATGGATGTATCGGGCGAGCTTCCAGGTATCGGTCGAGCTGATCGAATCCTGCCAACCCGGCATGCCGGTCAGCCGAATGCCGTTCTGTATGATCCAGTAAAGCTCCTGGTCCTTCCACGCTTGAACGTGGGGCGAGGTCAGATCCATAGCTGGCGGATACATGGCCAGCCCGAGCTGGTTTTGGGAGTGACCGTCGGTTGAATGGCACAGCGCGCAATGCTGTTGGAAGACTTCCCTGCCCTGGGCCAGCGTCAGGTCAGTCGCCGGCGTGGGATTGTTGGCGCGCTCGGCCTCAAATGGAATGACCACGTCCTTGGCCGCATTGGCGATTTTGGTCTCAATGGTTGACGGTTTGGCATGGGCGCTGCACCCAGCCAGGCCCAGCGCGGCAATTAATAGAAGTGTGGTGATTGCCCGCATAAATGATGATATTGTGAATGCGCCAAGGCTACTTTTCATGAGACGGCTAACCATTCTCCTCGCTTCATTTTTTCTTGCCGCTTCGGCGCAAAGCGCGCCCGGTTTCATTCCCTTTCAATGGAACGCGCGCACCGGTGTTTTGCAGTTTACCCTCACGCCGGAACGCATGGCCGGCGAATTCCTGCGTTTTACCGGCCTCGATGGCGGCGTGGGTTCGATGCAAGGCGGCGGCGACCGGGGCACGATCGGCCCGACCTCGCTCTGTCGCTTCGAGCGGGTCGGCAACAAGGTTCTGGTGATTCAGGAGAATACGCGCTTCCGCGCCGTGGAAGGCAGCCCCGAGTTGCAGCACTCGGTTGAGTACAGCTTTCCCGTCGCGGTGCTGGCCTCGCTGCCCATCATGAACGAGGAGAACGGCACGTTGACCGTCAATGCCAACCCCTTGGTGTTGGCCGATACTACCGGCATGGCGCGGCAACTGCGCTCGCCCGCGCCCGGGATTCCACCAAACCCGGGTGCCGGATCCGGCTCGGCGTCCGGCGCCTGGCGGCTCGATGAATCGCGCAGCGGGCTGGTGCTGGACCATACCCATGCGTTTCCGTTGAATACCGAAACCGAGGCGCTCCTGACGTTTGTTTCCGACAATGCCCGAGCCACGACCGCCGCCGCGCCCGACATTGTCACTGTGCGCGTGCATCAGTCCTTTGTGGCGCTGCCGCCGGCCGGCTTCACGCCCCGCGAGGCCGATCCAAGGGTGGGATATTTTACCGAGACGTTCGAGGATTTCTCACAGCCCTTCGATCGTTCCCTGGTGCGGCATTTCATCGAACGCTGGCGGCTGGTTAAGAAAAACCCGAATGCGGCGGTGAGCGATCCAGTCAAGCCGATCACCTTTTACCTGGATCAGGCAATTCCAGAGCCGATGCGCTCAGCCATCCGGCGCGGCGCGCTCTGGTGGAACCAAGCCTTCGAGGTGGCGGGCTTCTCGAATGCGCTGGTGATCGAAGACTTGCCACTCGGCGCCGATCCCAACGACTTCCGGTATCCCACCATTCAGTGGACCAACCGGGAGGGCCGCGGCTGGTCGGTGGGCCAGGCCCAGGCTGACCCGCGCACCGGTGAAATCCTGCACGCGGTCGTGCAGCTTGACTCGCACCGCATGCGCACCGTGCACAATTATTGGGACGCGTTGCTGCCGGCCACGGCCAGCGCCGGCTCGCTCGATACCGGCGTGGATGACGCCGGCCTCGACGCGTTTGCCGCGCTCGACGGCATGGATCCGCAACTCAGCGAGCAGCAGTCCATGGTGGATCGCGTCGCGCTACTCGCCTGCCATGAGATGGGACACGTGCTGGGGCTCGAACACAACTTCCTGGCCTCGACCTACGGACGCGGCTCGGTCATGGATTATTTCGCGCCCCGCGTGAGTATTCGCGCCGATGGCACCGCCGACCTCTCCGACGCTTATATGCAGGGTGTGGGCAGCTACGACAAGGCTGCCATTCATTGGGGCTACAGCCAAGGCGAGGACTTAAACGGAATTGTTCACCAGATGATCGCGAGCGGCACGATCTGGGGCAGCTCGCAGGACGCGCGTTGGGCCTCCTATGACGACGGACCCGATCCGGTGACCTGGTTGAAACAGGTGGTCCCGGTGCGCGACGCCTTGCTCAAGCAATACGGCACGCGGATGCTAAGACCAGGCGACCCGGCCTCACTGCTCGCCGACCGGTTCGCTCTCGTGTATTTGTTTCATCAATACGGACTGATTTCCGCCCTCGATGTTATCGGGGGCGCTGATATTCCACCCACGCTAGCCGGCGACGGCCAGACGCCGATCACAGTGTGGCCGCAAGCGTCACAGCGCGAAGCGTTGGGATTGGAACTGAAAGCGCTTGCCCCGGCCGAATTGGCCATCGCACCCAGCCTTTGGCTGCGCCTGGCCCCGCTCGAAAGCCAGAATTCGGTGCTTGGCGTCGAGCGTTTCCGCTCCTCGTCGGGCTACCTCTTTGACCCCTACGACGGCGCGCGATCCATTATCGACATCGTGGTTGACGGATTGCTCGACCCGACGCGCCTCGAGCGCATCGAAAGTATTCGGCAGGAGAGCAATACCAACTCGCTCTCGGCCAATGAGGTCATTACAGCATTGATGAAACAGTCTTTCCCAACGCCGGCCGTCAGCGGTACTGACGGACGTCTCCAGTCGGTTGTCCAGACCGAAACGGCGGAAGCGCTGATGAACCTGGCCGGCAACGCGAATGCACCGCCGGAGGTCAAGTCCGACGCCTGGGCTGCGGTTCTCGGTTTGCAGCGCACGCTGGCAGCACAGACGTCGAGTCCGACGATTGACCGGCTTCGCGCCGAGGTGGCGCTCTTCCTTCGCGACCCGCGCCAGTTCGTGCCGCGGCGCCCGGCAACGGCGGCGCCGACCGGGCCGCCGGTGGGCGGAGGATAAGTGGGTTTCAGCGATTGGCTGTTTGGCGCTCCCCTGGCGAGTTGGGAGGATCGCGAGCAGCGGATGGGTATCGCCGCCGGCGTACCCACGTTCGGCCTGGACGCGCTCAGCTCCGCCGCCTACGGACCGGAAGCGGCACTCACGCTGCTTATTCCGGCCGGCATGGCGGGCGTTGCCTATATCGTTCCGCTCAGCCTGACCATCATCCTGCTCCTGGCGATCGTCTTCACATCCTACTGGCAGACGATTGCGGCCTATCCCAAGGGCGGAGGCTCTTACACCGTCGCCAGCGAGAATCTCGGCCGCCTGTCCGGCGTTTCGGCCGCCGCCGCGCTCATTGTCGACTATGTTCTCGATGTGGCGGTCGGCATCTCCGCCGGCGTCGGCGCGCTGGTCTCGGCCGTTCCCGGGTTGCAGCACGACACGGTGGCAATTTGCCTTGGCATCCTGCTGCTGCTGACGCTGATCAATCTGCGCGGCGTGCGCGAGGCGGGGGTGGCGTTCATGGCGCCCACCTTTCTCTTCGTCGGCTGCTTGCTCGTGGTCATCGGCCGCGGACTGTGGGCGATGATGACCAGCGGCGGCCATCCGCATGCGGTGGTTGCGCCGCCCTCCGCGTCGGCGGCACATGCGGTCGAAGCCGTCAGCGCATGGCTGCTGATCCGCGCCTTCGCCGGCGGTTGCACCGCGCTCACGGGAGTCGAAGCGGTGAGCAACGGCGTTTCGGCTTTCCACGAGCCGACCGCGCCGACCGCGCAACGCACACTCGGAGTGATTGTCGCACTGCTGGCGATTTTGCTGGCCGGCATCGCGGTGCTGGTGCGCGCCTACCATATTGTCGCCACGCCGCCAGGCAGCGCTCATTATCAAAGCGTCCTCGCCATGTTGACCGCCGCGGTAGCCGGCCGCGGTTGGTTCTTCTACGTAACCGTTGCCTCGATCCTCCTGGTTCTTTCGCTCTCGGCCAACACAGCCTTCGCCGGCTTTCCCCGCCTCTGCCGCATCGTGGCCGAAGGTGGGTTCCTGCCCAGCTTTTTCGCCCTACGCGGGCGGCGGCTCGTCTATAACGTCGGCATCTTTGTCCTGGCGGTGCTCGCCGGGATATTAATTATGGCGTTTGGCGGCGTCACAGACCGCCTGATTCCGCTTTTCGCCATTGGCGCTTTTCTGGCTTTTACCCTATCGCAAGCCGGCATGGTCGTTCACTGGAAACGGAAGCGCGGACGGCATTGGCACCGCAACCTCATCATCAACGGTGTCGGCGCGATCGCCACTGGAGTAACCGTTCTTATCGTTCTGGTGGCGAAATTCACCGAGGGCGCCTGGATCACGGCGCTGGTGATTCCGGCGTTAATCTGGATGATGGTCAGGGTGAAACGGGAGTACGAGCGGATCGAGCGGGCCGTGCACCCGCGGCCCTTGAAGCTCGACAACTTGCAACCGCCGCTAGCCGTGGTTCCCATCGCCGGATGGAACGTGGCCACCGAAAACGCTCTGCGCTTTGCCTGCATGATGACGCCGAATGTCCATGTTGTTCATATTCATTCCGCCGATGAACACTTGCCCACGCAGCCCCAATGGCAATCGGCGATGGCCAAGGCGGCAGCCCAGGCAGGCATTCCGGCGCCTCAACTCGATATCGTGGAATCGCCATATCGCTTTGTGATCGGCCCGATTCTGGATTATGTACTCAAGCTCGAGCACGACACCCCGGACCGTGAAATTGCCATCATCGTGCCCGAGATTGTCGCTCGAAGATGGCAACATTTCCTCCTGCACAACCACCACGCCACAGCGCTTAAGGCCATGCTGCTGCTCAAGGGCAGTTCGCGAACAGTGGTGATCAACGTTCCCTGGTATATAAAGAAGAAGTGAAACTCACGCGCTTCTTTTTTCTGTTCGCTCTCGGCGCTACGGCACTGGCCGCCCAACAGCTAGATTTGCACAACGCCTGGATGATCCAGTCCTCGGCGCGCGTCTCCGCCGATCCGGCCACGATCTCACAGCCTGGATTTGCGACCGAGGGCTGGTATCCGGCCACCGTACCCTCGACTGTGTTCAATGCGCTGGTCGAGAACAAGATCTATCCCGATCCCGATTACGGCATGAATCTGCGGCAGGCGGCGGGGGTCGAGTACAAAATCGGCGCCAATTATTCTCACGAGGAGATTCCGCGCGACAGCCCCTACGCGGTTCCGTGGTGGTTCCGCACCGAGTTCACGCTCCCGCCGATCTTTGAAGGCAAGACTGTATGGCTTGACTTCCACGGCATCAACTATCGCGCCTCGATCTGGCTCAACGGCCAACAACTGGCGAGCGAGGAGCAAGCCCAGGGGACGTTCCGGCGCTTTGAGTTTGACGCCACCAAGCTGGCGCACGCGGGAGGCGACAACGTCCTCGCGGTCGAGGTCTTCGCCCCACGCATCCACGACCTTGCCATCACGTTTGTCGATTGGAACCCGATGCCTCCCGACAAGGACATGGGGCTTTGGGGTGCGGTGTCGGTACGTGCCAGCGGTCCGGTGGCGATTCGCATGCCCTTTGTGGCGACTACCTTGACTCAGGGCGGCGGCGCCCGGGTGCGCGTGACGGCCACGCTGGTGAATGCCTCTGACGTTGCCCAGCGCGGAACGTTGCGCGGCAGTTTGGGCACGCGCGGGTTCGCCATTCCGGTAGCGGTTGCCGCCCATGCCTCCCAAACGGTCGAGCGGGAATTGACCCTGGCGCATCCGCGGCTTTGGTGGCCGCACGATCTCGGCCAACCCAATCTTTACCCGCTGAAATTGCGCTTTGTGGTCGCGGGCAAAGTCTCCGACAATTACCAGCATCAGGTCGGCCTGGACCAGATTACTTCTGAGAAAACCGCGATTGGCGCGGAGCAGTTCTTCATAAATAGCCGCAAGCTCTTTGTCCGCGGCGGCGGCTGGACGCCGGACATGCTGCTCCGCGATGGACCCGCGCGCTGGGCGCTCGACTTCCGCTATGTGCGCGCCATGAATTTGAATACAGTGCGTCTCGAGGGCAAGCTGCCCGACGACGCATTTTTTGACCTTGCCGATCAGCAAGGCGTCCTGGTCATGGCGGGCTGGTGCTGCTGCGACCACTGGGAAGAGTGGGGTTCGTGGACAGGCAATGAGCGCGAGGTCGCGACCGCCTCGCTGCGCGACCAGGCCGAGCGCCTGCGCGGTCACGCCAGCCTACTGGTCTGGCTCAACGGCAGTGACAACCCGCCGCCGGCGCCGGTCGAGGAGGCCTACCTGGCGGTGCTTCGTGAGGCACGATGGGACAAACCGATTCTCTCCTCGGCTTCCGGTAAACCCACCAAAGTAACCGGCGCCTCCGGCGTCAAAATGACCGGACCGTATGATTACGTCCCACCTGACTATTGGCTCGAGGAACCGCAGCTTGGCGGCGCCCGCGGTTTCAATACCGAGACAAGCCCCGGCGCGGCCATTCCCGAAGTCGAGAGTTTGCGCCGCTTTATTCCCGCCGATCATCTCTGGACCGCGTCCGGTCCCGACGATGAGTTTTGGAACTTCCATGCCGGCAGCGGGCAGTTTCTCAACCTCCATCGCTACGTCGCGGCACTCTCGGCGCGCTATGGCGCGCCGGCCAGTCTCGAGGACTACGTGCGCAAGTCGCAGGCCAGCTCTTACGAGGGCGAGCGCGCCATGTTCGAGGCCTTCGGCCGCCAGCAGGGCGAAGCCACGGGGGTTATCCAGTGGATGCTCGACAACGGCTGGCCGTCGCTAATTTGGCACCTTTACGACTACTACCTGCGTCCAGGAGCCGGCTTTTACGGGGTGAAACAGGCGAACCAGCCGCTGCACATCGAGTACTCCCCGAGCGATGGCGCGGTGAGCGTGGTCAATCATCAATTGCAATCGAGCTCGATGGTCGTGGCTGTTGCCGAGCGCTATTCCCTCGCCGGCACGCTTCTTGATCGTCACACCGAGCCGGTTACAGTGGCCGCCGAAAGCAGTCGCGTGGCGATGACCTTACCGGCGCCCGATACCGATTGTTTCCTACGATTGACGTTGCGCAGGGCCGGCGCGGCCATCGGTGTTCCCAACGTGTACTGGCTGTCGGCCAAGCTCGACGTGCTGGATCCCAAGACCGCCAATTGGTACATCACGCCGGAATCGAGCTACGCTGATTTCTCGGCCCTGAGCCGGCTGCCGCCGGCGCCGGTCAAGGCATCGGTCATCTACACCAGAACGCAATCCGAACGCGTGGCGCGGGTTCGGATCAGCAACCCGACAACGCATGTGGCCTTCATGGTGCGGTTGCAAATCCTAGCCGGCGCCAACGGAGACGAAGTGCTGCCGGTCTGGTGGAGTGACAATTATATGACTCTCATGCCTGGCGAAACGCGGACTGTGACTGCGCGCATTCGGCTCGAGGATTTGGGCTCGGCCAAGCCAACTCTGGCGGTGAGCGGGTGGAACCCTTAAAAAAAGGCTTAGTTCTTGAAGCGAACCGCGGCGCTGCGGCTGTCGTCGGCATCGCCGGGAAGCGTGCCGCCCGGCCGTGCGAAGCGCTCGAAGTTGTCGGGTGTTCCTGCCGGATCGGCGCCGGGGCCGGAGGTTGGAGCGGCAACGACGCCCAAGGCATTATTGTCGGTGCTGAACTCTGAATAGCTCGTCGCACTCCACTGCCAGGTTGCCACCAGACTTGCATTGTTAGTGGCCAGTGTACCGCTCCAGGTCACGTCATCCACGTTCCCGCGCAAGGCGGCGGTCATGGGCAGCGCGAAGCCGGCGATGAAAACCTGCTGAGCGCCACAGGCTGCGGGCGCGGCCGGTGCCACAGCGCGCGCAAGGCCGAGCCCCGGCGGGCAAGGCGCGCCAGGCGGGAACACACTGCCAGTCCCAGGAAGCGGCGCGATCGTGTTCCAGGTCTTTGTTACCGGATCGAAGCTGGTGCTGGCCACGGTCGCCGCGGCCGAGAAAGTGACCGTGCCATTCGGCACGTTGAGCGAAACCGGAACGCCGTTAACGGTAAAGGCGACCACGGCATGCTGGAACGCCACAATGGTGCCATCCTGCGCCGCATCGGCGTCAATCGAGGCGGCAAACCAGAGCGTTTCGCCGGCTTTAATCGGATGGAAATTAAAATCCCGCTGCAGGGATGTGGCAGCCGAATACGGCAGAGCGCTTGCCGCAGTGATTGTCAAAACACCGGGCACGAACGTCAGCGTGTAATTGGCGGCAGTCAGCGATCCAGCCGAAATTGTGATGGGATAAGTTCCTGCCGGGCTCGTCGCGTCGGCGGTCGTCGTCACCAGGGGGGCGCCACTAAGCGCCGAGGCTTGTGTGTCGCCATTGACCAGCCCCGCAACGCTAAAGCCAAAGCTGGGCAACGGTGAGCCGGCAACCATGCTGGCATTGTTGGCCGTGATTGTGAGCGGCGCGGGCGCAACTTGTATCGTGCCCGGCAGCGTGGCGGTAACGATGGTGTAATCCACCGTGTCGGTTGGGACGAACGTGCCGACCACGGCGTAGCTGCCCGCGGGCAATATGCTCGCGGCCGTGACCGCAACCCCATTGGCGGTGAACGACCATGTGCCGGGCACGCTGCTTGAAGTCAGGACATCCACACCGAACTGCTGCCCGTAGGTCAGGCCAGCACTGGCCGCGGCCAAACTGGCGCTCGGGGCCACCGGTACGATGGTCAGCGTTCCTGGCACTCCGGTAAAGGTGTAGGCAGGCGAGCTCATGCCTGCGGTCGAGATATTGATAGGATAGTTGCCCGCCGGTGAGCCCGCCGTGGCGGTTGTCGTGAGCGTAGGAGTCCCCGAAACAGCGGTGGCATTGTCGCCGGCAACAAAACCTGTAATCGTATATCCGAAAGCCGGGAGCGCTGATCCAAAACCGGTGCGCACGCTGTTGGCGGTGACGGTGAGGGTTGCCGGAACCACGGTAATGAACGTGTTCAGGATAACGTTGGTATAATCCGTAGTATCCGTCGGCGTGAAAATTGCAGTGAGCACTTGGTTACCCACGGTGGGGACGCGCGTGCTGTCAGTAGGCGATCCGTTGTAGGTTAACGTCCAGCTGCCGGGGACGCTCGAACTGACATTAAGCCAGCCCGCAAGCGTGCCGCCGTAAACGAACGTAGTCGGTCCGGGCAGCGGCCAACTAGTGCGCGGTGTCGCCTTGCCCACGCTTACAGTTGCGCCGGTGCCGCCAACCAGGGTGTAATTTGCGGCACTCATCCCGGCGACCGACACTGCGATGGGATAGGTTCCAACCGGCGAAAGCAGCGTCAACCCGACCGCGCTCAACACAGGCGTGCCGCTGACCACGGAAGCATTGTCGCCATTGACGAATCCGCTAAAGGTGTATTGGTTCAGAACCGGCACGATTCCAAACACGGAGCTGACACTCGTTGCATTAACGGTCAACAACGCCTTGGCGACGGTAATAGTTTGGGTGACGGTGACCTTGGCGAAATCGATGGTGTCGAAGGGCGTCTCGGTCGCCGTGATAGTGTAGCTTCCCGCCGGTAACACAGTGTTGACGTTCACCGTCCCGACGCCCGCCACGCTAAAGCTCCACGTTCCTGCGGTTGCGCTGGTGGGGTCGAGCACGCCGCTTCCCAAGGGCTGTCCGTAGACCAGCGCAGTCGTGCTGGGCGACCAGGTGCCGGACAGCTGGGCCGGAGTGATCGTCAGGGTGCCAGGAACGAAAACAAAATTGTAATTGGTCGCCGAAAGCGTGCCGAAGCTGGGCGTGATCGTGTACGTCCCAGCCGAACTCGTGGGCTGGGCATTCGTCGTCAGGTTGGGCGCGCCGTGCACAACCGCGGACGTATCGCCATTCACAAACCCAGTGATCGCATAGGCAAAATTGGAAGGCAGGCTTGAGCCGAAGGCGATGCTGGCGTTGGCGGCGGTAACCGTTAAAACCGCCGGGGCCGCGGTGATAACTTCCGTGACCGTCGGCGCAGCCAGGTAATTGGTATTGCCGGCTTGATTAGCGGTAATCGTAATCGGTCCCACGCCGGTCGCGGTCAGGTTCGAACCGTTCAGCGTCCCCGGTCCACTCGTAACCACCAACGTGACCGGGTTGCCGCTGCCTCCGCCACTCGCGCCCAATGTCACCGGTGCGCCCCCATAGGTCAAGCCGGTAACGGGAGTCAGCAGTATCGTCTGCGGCCCCGGAACTCCCGTGCCGGTCATGGCAATCGTCTGCGGGCCCGCCGGTTGATTCACCGCGTTGTCGGTGATTGTAGCGCTGCCACTTTGCACCCCAAGCGCGGTTGCGGCATACCCCGACGCGAGCAAGCAAGACGCGCCTGCCGCCAACGTGCCGGTACAGGTGCTGCCCAGGTTGGGGAAATTCGTGGCAAAGGCAATGCTCGAGATGCTGAGCGGCTGGTTGCCGATATTGATCAACGGTACCCGCTGCGACGCGCTTGTTTGTCCGATTCCAGTCTGCGGAAACGACAATGCCGGCGGATGGACGGTATCGACTTCATACGTAAGGGCGCCGCCTGTATCGGCATAGACTACATTGCCGTTGCCATCGACCTTAATGGCGTCGGGAAAGACGAGATTCTTATCAAGCAAATAGGCCGCATTTGTGTTGTAGCTGCCTGACTGGAAGGGCACCACCTCGATTGCCAGCGCCTGCTCGAGCGCAATGTAGAGGTTGCTTGCCGCATCGAGGGACAACGCGGATGGCTGCCCCCCCACGTCATTGACCAGGGTGGTTTGCGCAGCCGAATTGAGCGTACCCGACTGCAGCGGGATCTTCACGATGCGCCCGTTGCCCCAGTCGGCAATGATTAGGTTGCCGCTTCCGTCGAAGGCCACGTCGGCCGGTTGGTTGAGTGGATCCGTCGCGCTTCCCAGGGTGATGGCCGCGGCGGCATTGAGTTTTCCATTCTGATTCGGCAACTCCACCACGCGGTTGTTTTCTTGATCCGCGATAAAGAGATCGCCGGCGCCATCGACCGCGAGCCCGGCCGGGTTGTTGAGCGAGGAAGTGACAATGACGTTGGCCGAGCCGTCGGCCGGCATCTCGATGATCTCGCTATCGTAGAAATCGGCGACGTACAGGTTGCCGGCTCCATCAAACGCCAGTCCACTGGGGTTATCGAGGGTCGGACCACCAGCCGGATTGCTGATTACCGTCTCGCCAGGAGTATTGAACGTGCCATTCAGCAACGGTATTTTGACAACTCGGCCCGTATCGTTCGAAACATACGGAAAATCGGCGACGTACAGATCGCCGTTGGCATCGAACGCCAGGGCGGCGGGATTATCGGTGTACGTGCCAATCGAGATACGTTGACTGGCGGAATAATTCGCCCCCGCGCCCTGTCCGATGCCACTCAGGAAAACGGTCTGCAATACAGCGCCATTACCGCCGATCAGTTCCACCGCGCCAAGACGGTTACCCATTGCGCTCGGCTTAAAGATTACCGGCACGGTGCAAGTGGCGTTTTTTGTAAATGTATTGACGCAGGTGCCGCCGGCGCCCGCGGTGTAATCAAGGCTGGGCGCTCCCAGGAAGAGAACCTTCACACTGGCCACGGTGGTTGCCGCCGTGAAGGTGAAGGTAATGTTCGTGGCCGCCGAGGAGGCGCCAACCGGCGTTGGCGGCAATACCACACTGGCGGGCGTGGCCGCCCACGCGGAGACGGCGAGGCACACTAGTCCCGCGATTCGAAGAACCTGCTTGAGCGGGGGGCAGCTCGGACGCATAAGCTTCAACAAAAGTGTTTGGATAAACTACTTCGGTACTCTACCACAAAAGTGGCAAATTGAGATGCCCAACTTTTCCCTTGCTCAGACTAATAGTTTTTAGTGACTTCCCGCTGCAGTTTCTTGAGGCGTCTATGCACGGCATGCCTCCGGCCTGGTTGACAGCACTGCGATGTCGCCGCTGCCGGTAATGGTCCCGGCCGATCCCGACAGGCTGGACCGGCCGGTCACCGTTGTAACTGATGGAAAGGCCGAAGTCGGAGGTGGCCAACGTAACGGCACCGGCACTATGGACGAAACCCTCCGCCGAGCGCAGCCGGAGCCGCGAAGCTGATGGTTTGCTGTTATAGCGCCGGCGGGGCTGTTGCGCCGGCGCTGCCTGAAACCACCCCCAACATGCCCAGCGACCGATCGTAATGAACCGTGCCATTGCCGGTCATGTTAATAATGCCGCCGATGATGCTGCCGTAGAAATCGGCATTGCCGGTCAGGTTTACCGTCGCGCTGGGAGCATATACCAGCAACGAAGTCGTATCCCCGCCGGTCAGGTTGAGTTGGCCGCTGCCGCCGTACCGAACCACCAGGTTGGCGGGCGCCAAGCCATTGTCAATGATGGCCTTGCCGGTGAAGCTCAGCGGTTGGGTCTGGCCCACGCCCGCGATGTTGATCACCACCGGGCCGCTGGTCAAACGCAGCACCGAGTTGCCGCTGAGTGTGAGGCTGTTGAACGTGTAGCTGCCGGCGCTCAGGTTGATCTGGGCGTTGCCGCTCACGGTGAGGTTGCCATACGCTCCTGGGGCTAGCGTATAAACGTTCTTCGACGATGTTTCGCCGCAACCGGTGACGCTGCCGCAGCTCGAGCTAATTGTCTGGGTGGTGGTCGGCGCCGCAGGAATCACCGGCGCGGGAAAAGCGACCGGCGTCGGCAGCTTCACAATACCGCCGGTGATGTGGCTGGCATCGCCAAGGTCGGCGAGGCCGCCACTGGCCAGCTTGGCCGTATTGCAGTTGGCCGCAGCCGCGGTGTTACCCCAGGGATCAAAGAGCGCGCCATAAATCTTCGCGTTGCCATCCAGATCGGCGCTGCCATTGCTGCCCGCATTGCCGCCCGCCAACTGATGAGTGAGCGAGAAGATGCCGGCGGTGGAGTCGAAGCTGTCAATCTTGGCGTTGCCGGTCAGGTTGAGCGCGTTGCACACGCCGCTGGCGGCATACAGTCCCCAACCATAGCCGGGAACGATGTTCAGCACCTGCGTCACCGGAGTGGCGGGCAGATAGCTGCTTCCTGCGACATCGTCACTGGCGGTGACGGTGACCGTCCCGGTGCCCGTAACCGTCAGCACCGAGCCGCTGAGCGTGGCCGGACCAGTGACGGTGAAGAACACCGGCAGGCCGGAGCTGGCGCTGGCGCTCAGATTGACGGTCACTGGGTTGCCGATGAAGAGCGGAGCGGTTACCGGCGCGAAGGTGATGGATTGGGGCGCGTCGGTGATGGTAAGCACGCCCGGAATATTAGTGACCTTGTAGTTGGGCAAACTTGACGGCGTCAAGGTTGCCGTGATGGCGTAAGTCCCGGCCGGAGAGGTGACTCCAGCGGTGGTGGCGTAGGCGGCCGAGATGACATCACCATTCACCGCTCCGGTGACAGATCCGGTCAGGGTCGGATTGGCGATGCCAAAGATCCGCGTTTGATTGCCCACAACCACCGAAAGCGGTGCTTGCGTCACAGTCAACGCGAACGTAGCCGTCGACGTCTGGTGGTTGTTGTCCGCGGGAAGCGTGGCCAGGATCGTATAGGGGCCGGCCGGCAGGACGGACGTGGCCGTCACCGGATTGCCGTTAATGGTATAGCTGATTGCGCCGCCGTCCGAACTCGTGGCATTCAGTAGGGCCGCCAAGTTCGTCCCGTACACGATCGAGCCCGAGGACGGCGTCCATGTGGTGGTGGTTGTCGCCGGAGTGATCGTCAACACGCCGGGCGTGTTGGTTAAGTTGTAGTTGCTCAGCGCCGCGCCGGAGACGTTCGCCGTAATCGCCACCGGAGTTCCGGCGGGCGAGGAGGCGCTGTCGGCCGCGCTGTAGGTGACATTGATGATGTCGTTGTTCACGACACCCGTCACGGTTCCGGTGAAGGTCGGATCCGCGGCCCCGAACTGGCGTGTCTGGTTGTCAACCACGACACTCAGCGGCGCCGGGGTTACGGTCAGCGCGAAGGTGGCGGTCGAGGATTGATGGTTGTTGTCAGCCGCCAAGGTGGCGGTGATGGTGTAGGTTCCGACCGGTTCGACCGTCGCACCGGAGACCGGCGAGCCGGCGATGGTGTAGGTAATACCGTTACCGTCGGAGCCGATCGCGTTCAGGACCGCGCTCAGGTTCGTGCCGTATACGATGCTTCCACTCGCCGGCGTCCAGGTGACCGAGGTCGAAGCCGCGGTGATGGTCAGCACGCCGGGCGTGTTGGTGACGGTGTAGTTCGCCAACCGGCCGTTGGGATCAACCAGGGTCGCGGTGATCGCAACCGGAGTTCCGGCGGGCGATGTGGCATTGGCGGTTGAACTATAGGTTGCGGTGATGCCGTCGTTATTGACAACGCCCGAAAGCGTGCCGGTGAAGGTGGGGTCGGCGGCGCCGAACTGCCGCGTCTTGTTGTCAACGACGACTGTCAAAGGAACTTTGGAGACCTGGAACGACATCTGAGTCGGGCTGCTGGAGATGCCGAGGTAATTGGAGTCGCCCAAGTAGACGAAACCGAAAGTATGGCTGCCGGCACCGAGCTGCGAACCGAAGTCGAACGTCGCGGTGCCGGTAGCATCAAGGGTGATCTGGTTCGGTTGCAGCACGCCGTCAAGATAGTAGGTGACCGCTCCAGTCGGCACGCTGCCGCCAGAAGTTGAGAGCAGCGTGATGCTGCCACGAGCGTCGCCGCCATAGACGGAATTTTGAGTATGCGGCGTGAAACCGCGCGGGTGACCTTGGTTGACCGTGAGCACGACGCTGCCGGTCGAGGCGGCATAGTTGGTATCGCCAGGATAGTTGATGGCAATGGTGTAGGTCCCCGGCGTCAAGATGCCGAAGCTCAAGCTTGCAGCGCCACCAGCCAGGGTGGCAGTGCCGCCGCCGGAGCCATTGACGGTATAGGTCAAGGTTCCCGAAGGCGAAGCGGTGCCGGTGCCGGCGGCGGAGAGTTGCACATTCACCGACTGCGCGGTGGCGTAGGTCACGGTGGCCGTGGGCTGCGGGTTGGTGTTCACCACGGTTGGCGCGGCGTTGACCTGAATCGCGCCCACACCGGTGAGTACCGGGACGGCGATGAAGTTCCCGTCGCCGCTGTAGCTAATGGTGATGGCGTGGCTGCCTGGGGTGAGCAAGCCGAGTGGGAGTGAAACGCCTGCGCCGGCAATAGGCAGCGTCTGCGGCGCGCCGCCGTCAACACTGAAAGTAAGAGAGCCAGTCGGCGTGACTTCACTGCCGGTGGTCTGGAAGGTAACAATGACGCTCTTCAATTGGCCGTAGGTATACGGCGCGGGCGTGTTGACCTGGTAGAGCGGCGACGCCTGATTGACGGTAAAGCTCAAGGGCGTGGCGGTGGCGCTGTTGTAATTGGTGTCGCCGCCGTAGGAGACGGTAACTGTGTGGTTGCCGACTGCGAGCGAACCGAGGCCGAAACTCTGCGAGCCATTGACATTGACCGGCGTTGTGGCGCCCGGAAGATTGCCGTCGATGACCACGGTATAGGTGCCACCGGGGGCCTGTCCGCCGGCGACGCGGGTCAGCGCGAGGTCGACCGATTGATTCTGGCCGTAGGTTTGGACGGAACTCGGATCGAGCACCGCCGAGGCGGTGGTCGACGCCTTGTTGACGATGCCGATGGGGCCGCTGGCGGTGGTTGCCGAGAATTGGTAGTTGGCTGCGTCAGCGCCGCTAAGAGCGAGGCCGACGGCAGTCACGGTTTTTCCGGTGCCGGCGTTGGGCGTGTCGTAAGTGGCGCCGCTAAAGGAGACCTTGACGACGTCGCTGCCAAAGATGGTGGCAACGGTGAAGTTGCCGCTTCCAATCGGCGCCGCCGTGGTGCCGTCGTAGGTCTTGACCGACGTTCCGGTCAATGTGATCGTCACCGGGGCTGGATTTACCAAACCAATCGCAGCCGAGATGGTGCTCGAGGCGAGCGTGTAATTGCCAGCCGCGGTTCCACTCAGGCTTATGCCGCTGGCGGTGACCACCTTGCCTGTGCCGACGTTCTTGCTGTCATATACGCCCACTGTGGGCGTGACCAAGTTGATGTCGTCGCTGCCTACCTTGCCACTGAAGCTGAAATTCGCGGCGCTCAGCGTCGCCGCGGCGGTGCCGTCGTATTGCTTGTTGGCGGAGCCGCCCAGGATCGCGGTGATTTGCGCCGCGGTGACCTGGACCTGAACCGACACGCTGGGCGCGGCGGCGAAGTCGGCGTTGCCGGCTTGATTGGCGGTGACGGTGATGGTGCCGACGCCGGTGATGGCGACGGAGTTGCCGGAGAGGGTTCCCGGACCGGAGACGCTGAGCGCCACGGGCAGGCCCGAGCTGGCGCTGGCGTTGATGGCTACCGGGGCAGCGCCGTAGACTACGCTGGCCTCCCCCGCAGTCAAGTTAATGGTCTGGTTTTGTTGTACAGCCGTGCCGGTTTCCGCACTAGTCTGCGAGGCGGACTCGTTGATGGCGCTGGCGGCAATAACTAGCGAACCACTGACCGGATTGCCGGCAGCGGTGGGCGAGAAGGCGGTGACCAGGGAGCAGGTTGCACCGGGGTCGAGATTGCCGGTGCACGAACTGCCCTGGTTGGGGAAGTTCGCATCGAAGGTGATGGCACCGATGCTCATGGACTGGTTGCCGGTGTTGATCAGTCCGAACGATTGGGACGCACTGGTGGCGCCGACATTGGTCTGGGGGAAGGTTTGGGCAGGCGCGGTCGCCAGGTCAATGGCATAGAATGCGCCGGCGTCGGTGTTCACGTACATGCCCCAGCGGTCGAAGGTGATGCCGCGCGCATTCGGGTACTTGCCAAGCAGCGTGGGCGAGGTGAAGTTATAGGTTCCACCGGCGATTGAAATCATATACAAATTGCCGGTGCTGTAGTCGTCGTAATAGAGGTCGCCTGCCGGATCGATGCCCAGGGCCATGGGGTTGCCGCCGGGCGTGCCCGCCACTTGGATGGTGGCCGCGCCAGTGCCGTTCAAGGTGATTTGGAATATCTTGCCGGTCTGGTACGAGGTCGCGTAGAGCTTGCCGTCGTTGCCGAAAACCATGCCTTGCACGTTGCCCAACCCGCCGAGCAGATGGATGGGTGCGGTGGTTCCGGCGAGGGTCTCGTAAAGATTGCCATCCCCGCCAACGTTGAACAGATTGCCGCTGGGGTCGATAGTCAGCACGTTGGTGCCGGAGCTGGTCAACGCGATCTGATTCGCGAATTGCAGCGTGCCGCCAACGTTGGGCACGCGGAAGATGGTGCCCCCGGCGCCGTAGTAGAAATTACCGGCGCCATCGATCGCGCCGCCCGCACCCAGGCCAAGATTCGCATGGCCGCCCGGGAAGGTGGGTGAGCCGAAATTGGCGAAGGGCAACTCCTCGACCGTGCCAGAGCCGTTGACGACGAACAAGTTGCCTTGCGGGTCGGAGGCGGTTTGGACGGCCACCAGGCCGTTGTTGTACTTGGTTGCCGGCGCGCCGGTGAACGCGGCCATCGCGCCCTGGCCGATACCGGTCAGGTAGAGAGTCTGAATCACGTTGCCGCCGGCGTCGTACAGAATAACCGCGCCGAGACGGGTGCCCACCTGGGTGGGCTTGAAAATAACGTTGACCGTGCAGCTCTGACCCGCGGTAAAGCTAGCCACACAATTCGATGTTGAAGCCTGATCGGCATTGAAATCAAAGCCGCTCAGGCCCTGGGTCACAACCGTTAAGCTGGCAACCGTGCCACCGTTCGGGAACGCAACCGTGATCGGCTGCGAAGGTGACGGGGTGCCTACCGGCGTCCCCGGGAACGTGATGGTGGTCGGGACGACGGTGACGTTGGCCACAGCCGAAGTCAAGCCCGGGCTCGACGCGGTCACCGTGCAGCCGCCAGCGGTGGGCAGAACCTGGCTGCTGAGATCGAAGCTGGCCACGCCGGCCGCCGCATTCGCGGTCGGGTCGTCATTGAGATTGGGGCACACCAGCGCCAAAGAAACCGGCGCCGTCGAACCGCCTACAATGTTGTTGAAGGCATCGAGCACGTTGACGGTGATGCCCGCGCCCAGGTTGCCACCGACATACTCGAACCCTGGAACGTTGACGAGCTGCAACTGGGTCGCGGTTTGCAGAACCGTGATGCTTACCGGGTTACCCGAGGCCGCGGCGTAATCGCCAAGGCCACTGTAGGCAACCGTCACGTTGTGGACGCCCGGCGCCAGGACTCCCAACGCGATGCCGGTCGGATTATTGACGCTAACCGGTGAGGTAATGGCGGCCCCGCCATCCACCGAGACCGAATAGGTTCCACGCGGCTGCTGGCCGCCGGCGACACCGGTGGCGGTGACCAAAATGCCGGCCCCTTGCGGATAATTCACGATAGCCGGATTGGAGACATCGCTGATAGCTGGGGCCACGGGGTTGATGACGCCGATGGATCCAACCATCCCGACGAACGGCAACATGTAATTGCCCGCACTGGGCCCGGAGAGTTGCAACCCGCTTGCGAACAGCGGAAGGCCGGTGCCGGCGTCGGGCGTAGCGTAATTGGCGCTGCCGGCGGTGACGACCACTTGGTCGGTGCCCAGAATGCCGGCCAGACTAAAGTTGCCGGGCAGCAGGGTCGCGGTCGTGGTGCCGTCGTAATTCTTGATTGCCGTGCCGACCATGGTGGGAGTGGCCAAGGCGGCGGTGATCGTGCCGACGTTGGCTGTGACCGAAGTCGCCGCCAAGGTGTAATTGCCCGATGCGGCGCCGGAGATCGAAATCCCCTGCACCGTGACCGGCTTGCTGGTACCGACATTGGCGTCAGCAAAATGAGCGGACGTAAAAGCGATCGTGGGCTGATCACCGTTCTGGAGACCCGTGAGCTGGAGGCTGGAACTCAGAGTGGCGCTGGTCGTGGTGTCGTAAACCTTCGAAATCGTCGTGGCCAGCACAGGAGTAACCGTGGCCTGAGCGACATTCAAGGTGCCGTTGACGAAACGGAATACGTAGTTGGATGCGGCAAGCGAACCTGCCGTCGCAACGATGGAATAGCTGCCGACCTGGATGGGCGCTGTGTACGTCGCGCTCAGCGCAGGCGAGCCTGTGAGCACCGCGGCCGTGTCGCTATTGGCGAATCCGCTATAAGCGGCGGTGAGTGTCGGAACCGTCTGCCCGTAATTGATTGACACATTGTTGGCGGTTACGGTGAGCGTGGCCGGGGTGATGGTGAAGCTCTGGCTCACCGCCGGTGCGGCGCTGTAACTCACATTGCCGGCTTGGTTGGCGGTAACGGTCACGCTGCCCGCGCCAATCATGGTGAGGATCGCGTTGTTGGCGCCGGAGAGCGTGGCAAACGCCGCGCCCGAGGTGATCGAGAACGTCACCGGGTTGCCGGAGCCGCCGCCGGTGGCGCTCAGCGTGAACGCGGGCGTGCCGTAGACCTGGTTCGCCAGCGGAGCAAAGGTGATGGCCTGGGTGGTTTGCAGGCCGGTGCCGCTCAGCGGCAGTACCTGGCTGGAGTTGGCCACGCCCAAATTGTTGTCGGTAAGTGTCAGCGTGCCATTGAGCGCGGCCGCCGAAGTGGGTGTGAATGAAGCGCCGATCTGGCAGGTCGTACCTGATGCAACCGAGCCCGCGCAGGTGTTCGCGCCTGCGTTGATTCCGAAATTGGCGCTGGCGCTGTCGCCGGTAATCACCAGGGCGGCGTTGCCGTCGTTTTCCATGGGAACGGCTGTGGCGTTGGTGGTGTTGCCGACGACAGTGGGGTCGAAGCCAAGCGCGGGCGGAATCGAGCGACTGTACTCGACCACACTGGTGTTGTTCACCACGCCATACAGCATGCCCGTGGGGTCAAAGCCGAGACCCTGATTGCCGGTCACACCCAACAGCTTCTTGGACTGATGGGTTCCGGCATCATAGCGCACCACGGCGCCATTGTTGACGTTGTTGCCGACATACACGTTTCCGGCCGGGTCGACCGCGACCGCGTGGGGGTTGCTGAGACCGCCTCCAGCGAGCAGCGTGGTCAGGCTGGAGGCGCCCACCGGAAGCTCATAGAGCGTGCTGCTGTTGTAATCAGCCGCATATAGGTTTCCGGCGGTGTCAATGGCCATGCCGATGAAGCGATGCCCGGCCCCGCCCGTCAGAACGGTTGTGATGGCATGGGTTCCGGAGGCGATTTTGTAGATGGCACCAGTGCTGCCGTCACTGGCGAAGAGGTTGCCGGCGCCGCCGACCACGAGGTTGTCGTCAAGCGTTCCGGGAGTGGCGATGGCTTGGAGGTTACCGCCACCGATGTACTGATATATGGTGTTGTTGCCGTCAAACGCGACGTAAAGGTTGCCGGCCCCGTCGACAGCAGTGGCGCCGCCGCCAACGGTGCCCGTGGGCAGGTTGGCCACGAGCTGGGCGACGTTCGATCCCGCGAAAACTTCCATCAACTTGTTCGGGGTGGTGCCGGCGTCGAGATAGAAGAGATTACCCTGGGCGTCGAAGCTTAGACCGCGGGCCTGCGTGGCCCCCGGCACTGTTTTGAGCGTGGCAACCGTCTGGAACTGGGCGATCGGCCCGGTGCCGACGCCGCTTACGTAGACGGTCTGCAGCACCGTGCCGGCCGTATCCTTCAACACGACCGCGCCCAGGCGCTGGCCGATGGCGGTGGGGGTGAAACCCACGACGACGGTGCAGCTTTGCCCGGCGGTGTAGGTCTGAGCCGCGCAGGTGCCGCCTCCGAGATTGCTAAAGTCGAGGCCACTGTATCCCTGGGTGACGACGCTAACCGGCGCCAGAGTGCGGGTCGCGCTGAAAATAAATGTCGCGGTCTGCGGCGTCGTTGCCGGCGTATTCACCGGTGTGTTCGGGAAGGTCAGATTGGTCGCCACCACGTTGGTCGTGGCCGAGCCCGTGATCGAGGTTGTGAGGTCGGTCACCGTCAACGATTGCGCCCCGAGTGTGCGGAAGGTGACCGCAACGGTGCCCAGCGCCGCCGGCGGCGGCAGCCCGGCGGAATGGTCAGAGCTGGTGAACTGCACCAAATTTGAGTCGATCGCCGGGTTTCCGAAGGCATCGACCGCGGTGTCGGTGGCGGTTACCGACTCGCCGGAATAGACATTGGCGGGCAGGGTGACGACAATGGCGGCGGGCGCGGCAGCGACGACCGTGAATGTGTTGCTGGAGCCGGCCAGACCGTGGGTGGTGTCGGTCGCGCCCAGGCTGTAGGAACCGGCCTTGTCGATGATGAGATTGGGGAACGTGGCCACGCCGGCGATGGCGGTGGCGGTGAGAGTGCCCGAAGCAAACGAACCCGGACCGCTGGCAATGTTGATGGTGACCGAGTCGGTGGAACCACTGCCGGTGGTGATCACGGCGCCGTTCTGATCCTTGACTTCGACTGCGACCGATGACAGGGCGACGCCGGCTGTCGAGGTTGGGATTGTGCTCACGAACGCCAGGCTGGTCGGAGTGCTGGTGGCGGTGTTGGTCAGGGTAAAGCCGGTCGCGAGCAGCGGTGAGGTGCCTGAGACCGAGGCGGTAATGGTATATGTACCGGCAACGTTATCGGAGGTGAAACTCAGCGCGTTGGCCAAGCCGTTGGCATCGGTGACTGTGGTGTAGGTTTGCGAACCGTTGTGGAAAATGCCGGAGGCGGTGGTAAGACCCGCAGGCGCGCTGAAGACGACGGTGGCGCCGGGCATGGGGTTGCCGCTCTGGTCTTCGACCAGCGCCTGCAGGTTGATGGGGAATCCGGAGTTGACAGCGACCGATTGCCCGTTACCGGCGTTGCGGAAGATGTGGGTGGCGACCTGGGCGCCGGTGCCGGTGGCGTTCACGGTCAGGAAATTGGCGTTCGCGAAGAAATAACTCACGACTCCGGTCCGCACACCGGTGTTTGAAGGGACAAACGTCAGAGGCGTGAGACAGTACGAGCCAGCGGCTATGGCGGCCGACGTGTTGCACACTCCGGTGCCTGTCACCGGCACGGCGCCCGAAAATTCACCCGAGGAGGGGCTGACAGCGCTGGATTGGTTCCAGGTAAGGGGTTGGTTACCCATGTTCAGGATGGTCAGGGTGGCCGTGTTGGTCGAATGGACGGCAAACGAACCAAAGGCAACGGATCCATTGGGCGGCGACAGCTCGCGTACGGAAGCATTGCCGGTGGCGGCCAAATCCGCGATGAAGATGTTCCCCGCGCCGTCAATGGCAATTCCCGTAGGCTTGGATATTCCAGAGCCGGCTGGGAGGATGGAAATCGGCCCGGTGGCGCCATTTGCGGGAATAACCTGCGCGGTGCCGCCGGCGTCGTCGGCGATATACAAATTGCCGCCGGCATCCAGCGCCAAACCAAACGGCGTGGTAACTGTAGCCGCCACCGTTGTCAGAATGCCGCCAGAAACTTTCACAATCCGGGAATTGAATGCATCAGCAATATATAGATTGCCGCTGGCGTCCAACGCCAAGCCGTCCGGCGTATTCAAGTTCGCCGTTGCCGCGAGCGAGCCACTCGCCGAATTGCCCGTGACATTCGTGCCCGCGATGTGCTCTAGCGGCCTCAAGGAACCGTTCACCCAGGAGTACTTGTCCACCGAGGTAATGTCGGCGACGTAAAGATTGCCGGCGTTGTCCACGAGCAGGCTTCGCACGTTGCTGGCGGCGGACAGGATTCGCACCGGCGCTTGGAAACTGGGGATGGAATTCGAAAGCGAGGCAAGCGCAGCCTCGTAGACGGCGTTTCCCGCGGAAAAATACATGTTTCCAGCGGCATCGAATGCAAGACCATATCCATCATTGCCGGCGCTGATGCCGGGCTCGATTTGCGTTGCGACTCCGGCGTGGATGCGATACACACCGGCGCCCGTGCCGAGCACGCCGAAGTAGATGTTGCCCCAAGGATCGCGCGCCACCGCAAGCGGGTCACTGATCGACGGACCGGAGCTGAGCGGCTGCGTGGCGGCGAGCGTCATCGGCATGGCCGCCGGAATCGCACCCAAGCCTGTACCGGTGAGGGGCAGCGTCAGTGTCGTCGCGTCGAAATTCAAATTCATCGAGCCCTGCTGCACGCCGACGACGGTGGGCGATTCGTTCATGTCAATTTCGCAAAATTGATTGTGCAGCGTGCCGCTGTTAATCGCCTGCACGGTGCCGCCGGCAACGCAGGGTGTAGCCCCCAGGCTGGCGCTGGTGCCGCCGGCCCAACTGAATGCCGCTGTGAAAAACGTTACCGGCGGCGCTGCCAACGTTTCCACCTCCGACGCGTTTGTGGGAACGCTCGTATTCTGGAAAAACCATGCAAGCGTGCCGTTTCCTTGGGCAAAATCAGCCTGCGTTGGCATGGCCAGAATATTGCCGTTAGAATCGAGCGTAAGCAAACGACCCAAGGCGTCGATGCTGAGGGGCGTCCCGGCCAGTTGCAACAGTACTTCGGAGGCCGCGCTGGGGGCGCCGAGCCCCGCGAAGTGCTGCTTCTGAACTCCGTACACATCCACGCTGGTTGCGAACCCATTGGGCGCGCCGGCAATTGTATGAAGAGTCCCGAGAGCGTTCACCTGCACAACTGAATTGGAGCCGCCATCATTGGCAACATCAATGTCCAGGTTGTTGGAAGCGTCTATGGCAAGGCCGGTGATATTCGACAACGCAGCGCTGGTAGCCGCCACACCCTCGTAGTTGGGATTGCTTCCTCCCCCCGCAACCGGCACCGACGTAGCCCAGGGTCGGCTTGACTTGAATACCTGGGCCCCGGAGGCCACATAAATAGCGCCGTTGGCATCAACGGCGAAACCAACTATGGCACCGACGGAAATGCCTGTCGGGACCGCATTGGATGCGCCAGGCGCGACGGTGAAGATGGAATTTCCATCGCTGAAATAGAGCGTGCCATCATTACCGCTGGCCACGGAGGCGACGCCGGGAGCGGAAACCGTATTCAGGGCGGCTCCGCCGGCGGTGGAATATTCAACGAGCGTGTTAGCACCGTTATCCGCCACCCAAAGATGGCCCTGGGCATCGAGCACGACGGCCACCGGAGAGCTGAGCGTGTCGGTATTGAGCTGGGTGACTGACGGTGCGACATTGAAGCTTGGGCCACTGATTTTGATCAGTGCTCCATTTCCATTACCGTCCACCGCCGGCGCGTATAGATTTCCCGCGCCATCACCCGCAATCGCGCCGGTGACGCCATATTGCCCCAGGGCGCTTGCCGCGACAATGGGCACCACCGCGGGTACCAGAGCGCCGGTTTGGGCGGCGGCGGGAGCCGGCGGGCAAACGAGTAGGATGGCGGTAACAACGCTGGCAAAGATGCCAAGCGGGCGGAGCGGGGGGAAGCTCAGTCGCATAGTCAGTCTCCTGAATTGTTCCAACAGCAGATGCACGGCAGTGACATTGCCGATACACAAGCCATAGGCACTCTATCACACGGATTATGCATTTAACAATTATTTTTTGTCAGACCGAGTCGCACCGTGTGTTATTGTGGGCAGGCAGCTTCCCCCCGGAGCAGCGATCGCAGTTTGAGCGTTCGACTCAGAGTCTGAATCACACGCGAGTGCAGGCGCGCGCGGTTCGGATGCCGGGACGCATCCGCCGGGGACGCCGCGGAGGGTTCCATGGATCGTGCCGCCTACTCGCGCAATCGTTTTCGCCGTTTTCTTTTTCGCGCCGGCTTGGTTCTCGCCGGCATCACCGCAGCCGCCGCGCTGACGTTGGCGCCGGGCGAGAACGCAATTCCGATTGGAGCCGCACCTCCAGCGCCTCCGCCGACGTGCGCAACCACCCACTTCACGGTGGCGATTAGTTCGGCCACAGTACCCGTCGGAACCTACGTGCCCGTCACCGTGACGGCCTACGACGCCAATCCGGCCGTGACCGCTTGCTATGCCGGCGCCGTGACATTGACAAGCACGGATCCCCTGGCCACGTTTTCGAGCGTCAATCCCAATCCCGGGCCCGCCATTGCCCCACCCTATGCCTTTGTGCCCGGCACCGACGCCGGTGCGCACGTCTTCTACGCCAAGTTTCAAACGCCCGGATTCCAGACCATCACCGCCGGTGACGGCTCCAATACCGGCACCTCGCCCGCAGTGCCGATCAACGCGGTGTTGTTTGCCACCGGCCTCGACCATTTTGATTTCAGCAACGGATTCACCCAAACCAGCAACGTTGGCGCGACAACCCAGCAGACCCTCACCATTCAATTAAGCAATTCGCTGATGTTGACCAGCGCCGCCCTGGCGAGCGGCTTTGACACCAATTCCGGCGGACCAGGCGATTTCTCCGTGGGCACGCCGAGTTGTGGAACGCCGAGCGGCGGGGTGCAGAACTGTACCCTGGCCGTCACCTTTCAACCCGCACGGCCCGGACTGCGTCAGGCACCGCTTGATATTCGCGCTTCCGACGGGAAAGATTACTTTCTCGGATTGAGCGGCGTCGGCGCGGGCGGCGCATTGGCCTTCACGCCGGGCATTATTAATGCCGTCAAGACCTTTACGGCAGCCGGTCAGAACCTTCAGGGCGGGGTGGTGGACAGCGCCGGGACCCAGACCCTGGTGGATTTCGGGCTCGGCAAAGTCTATCAATTGACCTCCTCCGGAACTCTAACGACGATTGCGGGCGGCGGCACCAATGCGCTGTCCACGTTACCCGCCGCGGCGACCTCGGTGACGCTCAGCGGCACCTTCGGCATCGCCCGTGACAGCGCCAACAATATCTATATCGCTGACGAAAACGACAACGTCGTACTCAAATACGACCGCAATACCCAAAAGCTGTTCAACGTGGCGGGTACGATTGGGGGAGTGGGTGGCTACCAAGGTGACGGCGGCGCCGCGACCAGCGCGCTACTCTCGGCGCCCACCAATATCGCGGTGGACGGCAGCGGCAACATCTATATTGCCGACCATGGTAATCATGTCGTGCGGAAGGTGGACGGCGCCACCGGACTGATTAGCACTTATGCCGGCACCGGTACGGCTGGACAACCGATTAACAACACCCCGGCGACGGCGAACCCATTGAGCGTGCCCGTCGGCCTGGCGCTGGATACGGCCGGCGATCTTTATGTTGCCGACCAGGGCAATCATCAGGTCTACCGCATTGATACCCGCGGCAATCTTACGATTTTCGCCGGCAACGGAACTGCCGCCAACAGCGGCGATGGGAGCCTCGCCAATGCCGCCGGCGTGACGCTGAATTTGCCTCAAAACCTGGCCATGGATACCGCCGGCGATCTTTATATTTCCGATAATGTCGCCAATGTGGTGCGCCGCATTGACGCGACCGCCGGCAACAACGCCTCACCCGGCGTCATTCACACGGTGGCCGGCGGCGGCGTACCCGCCGCCGGCATCGGTGACGGCGGCGCCGCCACCGATGCCAGCTTGAGCAGCCCCGCGGGCGTTTGGGTGGACAGCGTTGGAACCTTGTATATCGCCGATTCGGGCGACAAAGAACTGCGCAGCATTGCCGTGAGCCTGGGCCACATCAACGACTACAAATCGTCGTTGGCCGGCATCGCCAGCAGCCCGCAGTCGCTCTTGATTTCCAACGTTGGTAATCTCGACTTTAATTTAAATGCCTTCAGCTTCGGCGGCACTAACAGCGGCGACTTCAGCCAGGACACCGGCTCGACAACCTGCGCCGGTTCCTTGACACAAGGCCAGTCCTGCACGTATGGCGTTGTCTTCACGCCAGGAGCGGTTGGGGCGCGCAGCGGCTCACTCGCGGTTATGAATAGCTCTTCGGCCGGCAACGCGTCGGCAACCCTAACCGGCACCGGCGTACAAGTTTCCATCTCTCCGGCAAGTGCGGTATTGACCAGCACGGGCGTGGGCGTAGCGGGTACGGCGCAGACGTTCACGGTTACCAACCCCAGTTCCAGCCAAAGCGTCTCGTTCGGCGCCGGAGCCGCGGTCGCCAGCGACGCCCGCTTCTCCGTTTCCAATGACACCTGCTCCTCCACGACTCTGGCGTCTTCATCGTCATGTACAGTACAGGTCACCTACACACCCACCTCGATTGCGGGCGTGAGTGGCCAGACGCTCACCGTCACCGACAGCGCCAATCCCACCACCCAAACCGCGAGCCTCGCGGGAGCAATTGTGGTCGCCCCCACGAGCATGACGGTGAACGCGGGCGACGGGCAAACTGCCAGGGTGGCCACCACGTTCGGCACCCAGCTCCAGGTACTGGTGAATGGCAGCGGAGGCACGCCAGCGCCCAACATCACCGTGACATTCACCGCGCCGGGCTCGGGCGCGAGCGGCACATTCGCCGATACCGGAACCGCCACCACCACCGCGGTGAGCGACGTCAACGGCCTGGCCACGGCGGCGGCGTTTACCGCTAATCCCACGGCGGGGAGCAGTTATGCGATCACGGCAACCGCCACGAAAGACGGCCAGGGTGGCACCATATCCTCCCCCACCGCGACATTCCATGAGACCAACACCGGGGCGTCCTCGCCGATCGGCACCGCCATTGCCACGCCCTACACAGTGGTGTTTAGCTTTACCGGCAGCACGTCGGTGGCCGACATTCAGGTATTGACGGAAGGCGCGGCTAACAAAGATTTCACGCTTCACTCCGATTCGACCAACCCAGCCAATTGCCTCACCAATCACACCTATGCCGCGGGCCAATTCTGCACTGTCAAGGCAGACTTCAATCCGCGGGCGCCGGGCGCGCGCCACGGCGCAGTGGTTCTTTACGGCGGCACGGCTCCGCCGTTGACCCCGGTTAAGAACGTTGCCATCGTTGGCACGGGCACAGGTCCGGCGATTACCTTCTTCGACGCGGCGAGCCCCGCCACGAGCACGGTGATTGCGACCTCGAGCCTGGCCCATGGCATCCGCATGGACGCCGCAGGAAATTTGTTCTACATCCAGGGCACGAGCACAGTCGACGAGTTGGCCTCTGGAGCTTCGAGCCCGACTGTGATCAATTCATCACTGTCCAACCTGCAGGACATAGCCGTCGACGGCGCTGGCAACTTATTCCTTACCGAAAATAGCTCAACACTCGGGAAGATTGTTGAGATCCCTCGCAATAACGATGGCTCCTTCGCCTCGTTGGCGACCACTCTGGTTAGTGGAAGCACCAACATCAAGAGTCCTTACGGTATCGCAGTGGACGGTAATGGCACGGTGTATTACTCGGAGGATAGTACAAACAAGCGCATTTCGGTGCTGCCTCCGCCGTACACCAGCCACGCGACGCTGACGGTGTCGGGAATTACGCTGTCGAATCCCAAGGGCCTGGCACTGGACAACAGCGGCAATCTATACGTTGCCGATCCTGGGCAATCCACGCCTGCGATCATCAAGATCGCGATTGCCGGAGGTGCCGCGAGTGCCGTTGCCACCAGCGGCATTACATTGCAATCCCCATCCGCGGTCGCCGCAGATGCCGCTGGCGATTTCTATATCACCGACCAGGGGAGTGGAGCGTCGCCGCAAGCCGCGGTTTACGAGGTGCCGGCCGGGTCGAACAACAACAGCACGTTGAGCCGCTCCGCGGGCGTGACCACTGGCCTGTCCAACTTGGCCCTCGACGCCAGCGGCAATCTATACCTGCCGTTGTCAAACAACACGATCAGCAAGCTCGACCTTGCCGACGTTCCGTCATTCCCAACCTTTCCGAGCACTGTTGCCGACAATTCGAGTGGTCCGGAAACCGTCACAGCGGCGAATATCGGCAATACGTCGCTTACGTTCAGCTCCGTCGTGCTCGCCGATACGACCAATTACTCGAGCTCAACTACTTGTAGCGGGGCGCTAACCTCCGGCAGCGGCTGCGCACTCAATGCCACATTCAAGCCGGAAGCAGCCAATGCTGCGCTCACCAGCACGATCACCGTAACCGATGACGCGCTCAACGCGGCCCCTGCTACGCAGACGTTATCGCTGAGCGGCTCATCCACCTCGGCCGCCGCCACTACGCTCTCGGTCACCGCGACGCCGGCTTCGGTGGCATCGGGCACAGGCTTCAATTTCACGGTCACCGCACTCGATGCCGACGGCGACACCGCGACCGGATATACCGGCACGGTTACCTTCACGTCCACCGACAGTTCGAACCTGCTACCCGCCAATTACACGTTCGTGGCCGGCGACAATGGCGTCCACAACTTCACGACATCGTCGGGCGGACAGGCGGCTCTGAAGCTTGTGGGCACGCAAATGCTCACCGCCACCGACACAGTGACCGGCACGATCAACGGAACCTCATCAGGCATTTTGGTCACCCCTGGCGCAGCCGCCAAGCTCGTCATCACCACCCAGCCCAACTCGAGCTATCAATCCGCCGCCCCGATCTCCGTCGCCGCCACGGTTGAAGATGCCGCCGGCAACGTCGTCACTACCGACACCAGCGCCGTCGCGATTGCCTTCGGGACCAATGCCGGTCCCGGCACCCTGAGCGGCACCGTTTCCGTCAATGCCGTCGCGGGCGTTGCAACCTTCTCCGGGCTCTCGGTTGACAAGGTCGGCACTGGTTACACGCTCAAGACCACCGACGGTACGCTTACTCCGGCCACCAGCAACGCATTC
>DATNFK010000007.1:0-145110 GCA_035606395.1 Terriglobales bacterium
ACCCGCTCCAGGACGGCGCCTCCGCTCCGGTCCGCCTCCGGCGGCCCTCCGCTCCGGCGCCGTCCTGGCTTACGACAACCGTCCCGAGGGTGGGGCCAAATCAGAGCATCGAGGTGGGGCCACGCCAGATTGACAAACTCAAACGTCGCGGCTCACGCGTGATGCCGTTCCGGGTCGCCGCAATTTCTGTTACTTGCCGAATGTGTAGCCCACGGAAATCGCAAAGCGGCTGGGGTGATCAATGTTCTTGCCGATGAGCTGATGGAACTCCAGCCGTAGGAATGCGCCGTGGCTGAGGTAGGTCTTCGCCAGCACCCCCAAATGCGCCGCATTCTTCCAAACCGCAGGCGGTAGCGCACAGGGCGTCTGTAAACAGGCGATTTCGTCGCCATTATTCGGCTCGGTAACCAACCGCCCGTACCCGAGCTGCAGTTCCGGTGTCCAAGCCTTTCGGGTGGGCCGCAGCGCTAAATTGAAGTCCATCGTTTTCGGCCGATAATTTGGGGCGTTAAATGCATTGCGCGGCGACGATGTCCGCACGACAAACTCGCCTGCAACGCCAACGTGTTGATTGAACATGCCGGTCAGGGCGACGCTCGGCCAGGCGCCGCCGCTGAAGTGGCCGGCGGCGGCGGTACCGATGCCAACCGCGGCGTCCACGCTTTGCCCGAGGAGAGGCAGCCCCAGTCCCAGGCAGGCGAGGAGTACGAGCCGCCTCACTTGTACCGTGTGCCCGAGATTGTGGCGAACTCAGCCTTGAGCTGCGCCAGTTTCTCGACCAAAAGTTGGTTCACTTCCACCTCTTGCGTGGTGGGCTGGAAATCGCCGCTCGCAACTTCGCTGAACAAATGATCGATCTCATCGCCCAGCGCCGGCGCCTCGCGGTCCTCATCCTCGCCCTGACCGGTGATTTGGTTCTTGAACAGCTTGCCTTCCAGGTCCACCAGTTTCTGGTCCGTGGCGGCAATGGTTTCGCGTTTGGCGCTCGATTGCGGATCGAGCGATAGAACCACATCCTGAGCGTGCAGCGAGACCCGCAGGGCCTCGACATGATCGAGCAGGGCGGTGTATTCGTTCATTTCGGCCTGTATCGCCTGCTCCAACTTGAATTGCGCCGCGAAGTCGGCCGGTGTCGCCGGCGAGCGCGGGTCTTTCAGCACTTCGAGCGGCTGGCTTGATTGCACATCGCCGACCGTGAGCTTCACGGTGTAGGCGCCCGGCGGCTCGTTGAGCGTGATCGGCGTCACCGACGGGGCTGGGCGCTCGCCGTTGGCGTTGAGTGTAACGCTCGGCATATTGGCCGGCACGGTGCGCACCATGATCGGGCGCCCGGCATTGGCTCTGAAATCCCACCAGACGCGGTTCACGCCCGCCGCCGCCGGTCCGTTGAGCGTGCGAACCGTCGCGCCAGCGGCATCCACAATGGAAATCTGAGCCCGACCGCGCACCGCTTCCGGCAGGTAGTAGTCGATATCGGCGCCCGCCGGCGGATTGTTTCCCTGGGTGTTGTCATTGCCACCGCCAAATCCCCCGCCTGAGCCCCGGAACTCATAGGCCGGCCGAATCGGCAGCAGCCCAGCCGTCTCCGCCGCCGCGGCGCGTTCCAGCGGGGTGATGTCGTCCATGATCCAAAAACCGCGACCGTAGGTTGCGATATCGAGGTCATGCGCGGCGGTTTGCACCGTCAGCCCGTAGACGGGCACATGCGGCAAATTATTTTGCAGCGGCTGCCATTCACCGCCCGCGTTGAACGAAACGTAGACGCCGCCCTCGGTGCCGAGAAACAACAGCCCCTCGCGGGCTGGATCTTCGATCACCTGGTGTGCGTACCCGTTGGCGGCAATCGGCAATCCGTTGGTGATCTTGGTCCAGGTCGCGCCAAAGTCGGTCGTCTTGTACACCCACGGATCGCGGTTGTCCACCTGATGCCCATCCGCAGTGAGATAAGCCGTACCCGCCGCGAAGTGCGAGGGCTCGATATTACTGATCGTCATATACTTCGGCAACCCCGGCAGATTCGCGGTGAGGTTGGTCCAGTTCTTGCCGTTGTCGCGCGTGAGCTGCACGAGGCCGTCGTTGGTGCCGGCCCATATGAGGCCCCGCTGCTTGGGGGATTCGGCAATCGAAAACACGGTGTCGAAATACTCAACGCCAATATTGTCCTGGGTCAGGCCGCCCGAGTTCTGTTGCTTGCTCTTGTCGTTCAGGGTCAGGTCCGGGCTGATGATCTGCCACGATTGTCCGCCGTCATGGGTTTCGTGGACAAACTGGCTGCCCGCATAGAGCGTGTTGTGGTCAAACGGCGATATCGTCAGGGGGAACTCCCACATGAAACGGTATTTCACCTCCGACGCGTTGGCGCCGAGGGTGTCATCCGGCCAGATTTCGACGTTTCGGATTTGACCGGTGCGAAGGTCGAGGCGGGTGACGATGCCGCCCATGGAGCCGTCGCCGCTGCCGCTCGACCAGACGATATTGTTGTCCACGGGGTCGGGCTGAGCCCAGCCGCTTTCGCCGCCGCCCACCGATTTCCAATCCGAGCTCGGTATGGGTCCGCCGAGCGCAATCGCACCTCCGCGTCCGCCGCCGCGGCCGCCGCGGCCGGCCGCGCCGGTCTGGCTGGGGCCCATGTAGCTGGAGCCGTCCTGTTTGTTGCCGAAGACGTGGTAGGGGATCGCGTTATCCGTGGTCACGTGGTACATCTGCGCAATGGGAAGCTGCACGTGGTTCCAAACGGCCGCACGGTCGTGGGTAATGCTGATGCCGCTGTCGTTGGCGACAGCGATATTGTTGGCATCCTTGGGATCGATCCAGACGTCGTGGTTGTCGCCGCCCGGCGATGCCGTCTGGGTTACCGTCCGGCCGCCATCGAGCGAATGGTAGTAGGTGTTGCCCATGAAATAGAGCTCGTTCTCGTTGTCGCTCGATACTTCGACCCGGTTGTAGTAATGGGTGCGGCTCTGCAGGCCGTCGTTGGTGCTCATCAACTGCCAGTTGGCGCCGTCGTCGTTGGAGGACCAGAGCACGCCCGGAGTCGTCTTCCTACCGTCAATTACAAACCCGTCGCCGGTCTCGATCATCGCGTACACGCGCTGCGGATTCGAGGGCGCGATGGCCACATTGACCTTGCCCCAGGGAAACGGCGGCAGGCCATGGCCTTGCAGCCTGGTCCAGTGCTGCCCGCCGTCGGTGGACTTGAACAGTCCGCTTCCCGGGCCGCCACTGGATTGGCCCCAGGTCTTATCCTCGAACTGCCACATGCCGGCAAACAGAATGCGGGGATTCGAAGGGTCCATCGCCAACTCCGAACAGGCCGTGTTGTCGTCGACGTGCAGCGTCAGCGCCCACGTGTTCCCGCCGTCAGTCGAGCGGTAAACCCCGCGCTCCGGCTGCGGGCCATAGAGAGTTCCCATCGCGCACGCCAGCACCGTCTCCGGATTCTTCGGGTCAATCACGATGCGCGCGATCCGGCCCGTCTTCTCCAAACCCATCAGTTTCCAAGTCGCACCTGCATCAGTGGACTTGTAGACCCCGGCGCCAATTGAAACGTGGCTGCGAAAGAACGACTCTCCCGTCCCCGCCCACACCACGTTGTGATCGCTGTCCGACACCGCTAGCGCCCCAATGGACATCACCGGCTCCGCGTCAAAGATGGGGCGGAAATGCATGCCGCCATCGGTGGTCTTGAAGACGCCGCCGGCCGCCGTGCCCGAATAGTAGGTCATCGGATCCCCCGGCACTCCAGCCACAGCGTCGGTGCGGTTGCCGGGCGGGCCGATGTAGCGCCATTGCAATTGCGACAGGTTCGCCGGCGTTTGCGCCGCCAGCAGGGAGGCGGCCAGGAGGATACCAGCCGAAAGTGAGAGTGTACGCATAACGCGCACTATAGATGATCCCGGCGGTATTTGGCAAACCGCGGAACGTTGATAGGCACGGGGCCCCGCGCGGCTGCCGCCGCGCGACCCGCTTGAGCGCGACGCCGGAATGTGGGTGGAGGCCTCAGCGCTGGTAGGCTTGCGAACTCGCCGCCAAATACTGCTGGTTGACTTTTTGGAAGCTGGGGGAGTAGTTGAGCCAAAGTCCGACAACAATCAGCGGAATCAGCGCCAAGGCCGCTTGCATCCGGCTCCGGCGGGTGGTTTTCTCTTCCTTTTCCCAGCGGAACAGCGCCACGCCCAGGCCGACGCAGGAGACTGTGATGAGCAAAAGCCCCACAATTTCGGGCAGATTCTGGGAAAATCCCTGTCCGCCGAGCATCACCCCGGCGCTGCCCAAAATCATCAAAGTCGGCGGCATGAACAAAGCCAGATGCTGAATGAAGACCGGCAGGCTGGCTAACGGCAGCGTGGTCCCGGTCAGAAACAGCAGACCGAAGAACAAAATCTGGTTCCACACGGTTGCCTCTTGCACCGTGTCCACGATCCCGGCGACCACCAGCCCGATGGCGCCCAGCGCCAGGTAGCCCAGCGAAAAGATGACGGCGAGCGCCCACAACGATCCCTGCACCGGCATTTTATAGATCCAGATCGCCAGGAGGAACTGCACCACGACCAAAGGCATGAACAACAGGTAGTTGCTGAGCAAACGGCTGCCCACCATGGTGGCCGGGCTAAGCGGGGCCAAGTGGTAACGGCGCAGCATGTCGCGCTCACGCATGGTCACCAACTGCACACTGAGACCGAACAGGGCGTTGCTGATCACCGAAAAGCTGATCAGCGGTCCCATCAGCGCTTCGACGGTCTGAGGATGCCCCTTCGCGAAGAGGGAGAAGTAAATGAAGAAAAACATCATTGGAAAGATGAAGGTGAAGAAAAATGCGATGCGCACCCGGTAGCTGAGCAGAACATTCATCCAAGCCATTTTGAGTACGGTCTTCATTCGCCAATCCTCCGTCCGGTCAAGCTCAGGTACACGTCCTCGAGGGAGGTGTGCGCAATGCGCGCTTCCATTAATTCGTTTCCGGCGTGGTCGGCATAGACCGCCACGGTGGCCAACATCTTGCCTCCGCTCTTGCCGCGCAGCACATAGGTGCCATCGACCGCCTGCACCCGATCCACTCCCGGCAAAGCCGCCAGTTCCGCCTCGCCGACGGCGTCGCGCAGGGTCAGTTCCAGGCGGTCGCCCTCGCCCTGATCTTCAATCAATTGCCGGGGATGCCCGATGGCGTGCAACTGCCCGCGATCAATGATTCCGACTTTGTCACATAGCCTCTCGGCTTCCTCAATATAGTGAGTCGAAATGAGGATGCTCTTGCCCTGATCGCGGATCCGCAAGATCAACTCGTGCAGTTCGCGGCGAATTTTGGCGTCGAGCCCGGTGGTGGGCTCATCGAGGAACAGCATTTTCGGGTTGCCGACCAGCGCCAACCCGAGCGCCACGCGCTGTTTCTCGCCGCCCGACAAGTACTGAAAAAAGGTGTTCGATTTCTCGCGCAACCCCACCCAGTCCAGCAGATCGTCGACGCCGGCGGGCTGGGCATAAAATCCGGCGAACAGGTCGAAGGCCTCGCGCACGCGTATTTTGTCGGGCAGGGAAGTGCTCTGCAGTTGGGCCCCCAGCAACTGCCGCACCCGCATGGCATCCTCAATCGGCCGCAATCCGCAGACCTCGACCGTGCCGCTGTCGGGCACCCGCAGGCCCTCAATCATTTCGATAATGCTGGTTTTTCCCGCCCCGTTCGGACCCAGCAGTCCGAAAATCGTACGTTCAGGAATGTTGAAGCTAACCCCCCTCACAGCCTCCAACTTGCCGTAACTTTTGCGCAAATTCTGTACACTGACCAGGTCCATAGCCCTCAAGCGTACACTATCCAGGCGGTATACTAATCTCATGTCCCTCGGCCAGGAACGCTACCTAAACCTCGATCCCCACGACTCCAGCCGCCAGGTTTTCTACGGCGCGCAAGCTCCCGAGGGCGTCGTCCTCACGTCACTGGACAAGGCGGTGAACTGGGTGCGCAAGAACTCCATCTGGCCGATGACGTTCGGTCTCGCCTGCTGCGCCATCGAGATGATGTCCATGTCGGCGGCGCGCTTCGATATCGCCCGATTCGGCGCCGAGGTGTTCCGCCCCTCGCCGCGCCAGTCCGACCTCATGATCATCGCGGGGCGCGTGGCGCAAAAGATGGCCCCGGTGATTAAGCAGTTGTACGAACAGATGCCCGAGCCCAAGTACGTGATTTCGATGGGCGCCTGCGCCACCTCCGGCGGCGTGTTCAACAACTACGCACTGGTGCAAAGCGTCAACCAGGTGATTCCCGTGGATGTCTATGTTCCGGGCTGCCCGCCGCGCCCGGAACAGCTCATCTACGCCATCATGATGCTGCAGCGGAAAATTGAAAATCAGCGTGGCACGTTTAAGGAAGCGCTCAACCTGTAATGCCCAGCGACTACGCATTGGGGAGCGTGAGCCGCAGCGGCGCGCTCGCCCTTTTACACGAGTACACCCAGTCTGAGAGCTTGCGCAAGCACGCCCTCGCGGTCGAAGCATCGGTGCGCGCCTACGCGCCGGCGGGCGAAGCCGATTTCTGGGGCATCACCGGGCTGCTGCATGATTTCGATTACGAACGCTGGCCCCAGGTTCCCGATCATCCGCTGCAAGGCAACCGCATCCTGACCGAGCTCGGTTATCCCGAAGCGATGCGCCACGCCATTCTTGCCCATTGCGATGTCACCGGCGCCAAGCGCGAGTCCCCGCTCGATATCGCACTTTTCGCCTGCGACGAACTCAGCGGCTTTCTAACCGCCTGCGCTCTGGTCAAGCCCAGCCGCACCCTGGCCGAGGTAACGCCGGAAAGTGTCGTGCGCAAGCTGAAGGACAAGCCTTTTGCCCGCTCGGTCAGCCGCACGGACATTGACCAGGGCGCCCGCGAACTGCAAATTCCGCTGCCGCAACACATCGCCACCTGTCTCGAGGCCATGCGGGCCATAGCGCCCGCTCTCGGTCTTTAGCTGTCGAGCGCGTAGCCGACTCCGTACACGGTGGTAATCCAGCCGTCGCCCAGCTTATTGCGCAGACCCAACATTACCCGATCCAGGCCCCGTTCGTCTGATAAGGCCAGTGCGCTGGCCAATTCGTGACGGGTTACAGGAGCGCCAACCTTACGGCTCAGCAGATCCAGCGCCGCGCTTTCGCGCAAGGTCAGCCGCACCGCTCGATCGCGGAGCTTCACCACCCGGGTGGTTGGATTGATCCGAAGACGCGAGCTACCCGCCGCCGCCTTGAGAATCTCGCCCGGGTCCAGACCGGCCACGGCCGCGGCGTCGAGCAGCGCGCCAACCAGCGAGCGCCGCCATAAGATGAGCGCGCCGGGCGCGGCCAGCAATGTCGAGCCGGTCTCGATCTGAGTCAACTGGTTGGCAGGCACACTCTTGCCATCCAAAGAGACCTTCCCGCGCATGACCAGAAGCCGACCGGCCGAGGGCCCGGGCCAGGTCAATTTCCAATCCCGGAGTATGTCCAACTGCACGAGCGGGGGGCCGCCCCAGACGCGGTCCAAGCGGCGCAACACCGCCATCGGCGTTCTAATCTCGGCAGCGGTTTCCGTGGGCGTATGGAAGGCAACATATTGGCTGAAGTCCGTATCCAGTGACGCGGACAGTGTGGTTGCGGCATCTCGAACCACCAACTCGGTACATTCGAATAAGAGGGACTGCATCGAGGCGCGCGCCATGCGCGGCACCGTCGTTGAAAGTTCCCGCAGCCGCTGCCGCACCCGCGGCTGACGCGCCATTCCCAATAACGCCACCAAATGCCCTGACTCGTTTTCTTGCGTCATAAGCACTCCTTACAATTGGGTTGGGGACAAGTGAAATTATACACACTCACCGTGAAGTTGCAAGGTGACCCAACCGGAGTACGATGGAGCAATCATGCAGTCCCGCCGCGCGTCCACGAAGTCCGTGAAGTCGCCGATCCAGCGCGCGATTGCCAACTCGTACCAGGTGATCCTTGATCGTTTAGATGCGGCGGTCATTCTAATTGACCACACCGGTGTTATCGTGGCGCTCAATTTTGCCGCCGCCGCGCTGCTGAAAATGCGGTTCGCCGATGCCTGCGGACAGCCGATCGCATCCAGCCCGTTGTGGCAACAGCACCCCGGCCTGGAGCGTCTGCTGGAGGCATCGATGCCCGCGGAATTCATGCTCGTTCCGGAGCATGTGCGCTTTCGTTTTTGCGCGCTGGGCAACTCGACCTGCCCGGCAACGGTTATGATCGAGGCTCGCGATTGCAGCTCCGAACACCAGTTGCGCGCCCAGTTACAGGCCATTGAGAACGACCACGGCGGGCTCCGTCTCGCCAGCGTCGAAATCGAAGCTCTGCACGAGGAACTCGACGCGGCCAGTGAACGCCGTGATTCCATGATTGAAGCGTATGCCTGGGAGAACGATCGGCTGCGTGCCGAGTTGGGACGCAACTTCGTTCTTGACCAGGAGTGGAGCCTGCTGCTCTCCGAACTGCCGCTGCCGGTCGTGTTTTTCGAACCCGCAGCCTCGACACCGGCGGGGAGCCGCGTTGTTGGCTGGAACCAGGCTGCCAGCCGCCATTTTCGTTTGCGCGGTGATCCGACCGCCGGTGTTTCGCCGGAACGCCTGCACCTCGATCCAGGTGACTGCGCCCGCCTGCTCGCCACGGCGCTGCAAGTGGTGAACGCAGCGACGCCGGCGGTGCATTCAATAAAGCGTGGAGAGGTTCACCTGATTCCTCTGCGCGGGCAAGTGGCCGCGATTTGGTGTGACATCCCGTTGCGGAAGTAGCAGAATTGCGGATATGCCCCGCAGCGCCAAGAGGCCGCCTCCGTCCCCTTCTGTTTCCACCGCCCCTCCGCTTGTTCCCATTGTGGCACTTGGGGCTTCCGCCGGCGGGCTCGACGCGTTCACCCAGTTTCTGATCGCGGTGCCGCCGGACACCGGTATGGCTTTCGTCCTCATCCAGCATCTTCAGCCGGATCACAAGAGCTTGCTGGCGCAGCTACTCCAACGTTCCACAGCCATGCCCGTACAAGAGATCGCCGATGGATGCGTTCCGCTGGCCAATCATGTTTATGTAGCCCCCGCCAGCCACTGCGTGCGCCTGGAGGCGGGAAAACTTCGCCTGGCTCCCAATCCGGGCGAGCGGTCCTTGCACCTGCCCATCAACGCCTTTTTCCAATCGCTGGCGGAGGAGCGCAAAGGCGCAGCGGTTGCGGTGGTTCTCTCCGGCAACGCCAGCGATGGCACCGCCGGCGTTGCCGCGGTCAAGGCGCACGGCGGCATTTGCATCGCGCAATCGTTACAAACCGCCACTTACGACGGCATGGCCCGCAGCGCCATTGCCTCGGGCGCGGTTGATTACATTCTTGCTCCGGACGAAATTGCGCGCGAGGTAGCCCGGATAGCCCGCCACCCGTATCTGGTCGCCTCCGCCCGCGGGAGCACAACGCCGCTTTTCAACCCGACCCAGGACCCTCGCTATGGCGAGCTTATCGCGCTGCTCCATAACGATACCGGCGTGGACTTTGCGCAGTACCGCACTTCCACAATCGGGCGCCGCATCGCCCGCCGCATGGCCCTGCGCCAGATTCGGACCCTCGCCGAATATTTGCAATATGTCCGCGAAAACCCCGGCGAAGTGCAGTTGCTGTTTGATGACCTGCTCATCTCGGCCACGCGCTTTTTCCGTGATCCGGAAGTCTTTGACTGCCTCACCGCAATGGTCCTGCCGCAGTTCCTGGCCAAGAGATCGAGAAGCCGCAATGCGCCGGCGCTTCGCATGTGGTCGGTCGGATGCGCCACCGGGGAGGAGGCATACTCGCTGGCTATGATCGGCCTTGAAGCCTTCGAGCAGTCGCGTGAAGAGCCCAGCCTACAGGTCTTTGGCACCGATCTGAGCGAGCCGGCGATCCGCCGCGCGAGGCAGGGCCGCTATGGCCCACAAATCGCGACCGAAGTCTCGCCGGCGCGGCTGGAGCGTTTCTTCGATCGTTCCGAAACCGGCTTTAGGGTCGAGAAAAGCCTCCGCGACACTTGTGTTTTCGCTCAGCACCACATTGCGGGCGAGGCCCCGTTTTCGCGCCTCGATCTCGTCTCCTGCCGCAACCTATTGATCTATATGGAGCCCGCCATGCAACACCGCGTTCTGCCGCTGCTCCATTTTGCGCTCAATCCCGGCGGCGTGCTGGTGCTCGGCTCGGCGGAATCGGCGCACGAGTTTTCCTCGCTCTTCGAACCGATCGCCAGCGGTGACGCGCGGCTGAAGATTTACACCAAAATAGATGGGGCTCCGCACCGAACCCGCTTTGTTCCGCCGCAGCGCACCGCGGTGGCGCCGCTGCCTCCCACTCCGACGACGGCGCTTCCCCAACTCACCCGCCTGCAAGCCCGCCCGAGCATCGAGGAAGCCGACCGCATCGTGCTTGATCTGTTCGGTCCCAGCGGCGTGATCGTTGATTCCAACCTCGATATCATCCAGTTCCGCGGCGCCACCGCGCCCTACCTCAAACCGGCCTCTGGAATGCCCAGTTTCAGCCTGCTCAAGATGGCCCACGGCGTTCTGGCCGGGTTCATCCGCGCCGCTGTGGATCAGGCCGCCCAGCGCTGCAAGCCGGTTCGCATGCCCGACCTGGAAATACCGCTTACCCGCGGGCGCCAGCCGCTCCGCTTTGATTTGCGCGTGGTTCCGCTCTCCTCCGACATTCGCCACCACCCGCTTTATCTTGTTCTCTTCGAGCCTCGCCCGGCGCTACGTTCGGGGGGCAAGCGAACGTCCGATCCCGAGCGCGCGCGCTTGCGGCGCGCTCTCACCGCGAACCAGCGTGTGCTCCGGTCCATGATTGATGAGCAGTACACCATCCAACAGGCCCACCAGGCCGCCTCCGAGCAATTGGCCAGCGCCAACGCGGAGCTCCAATCCACCAACGAGGAATTGCAAACCGCCAAGGAAGAGCTGCAATCGAGCAACGAGGAACTCAACACCGTCAACGAGGAGCTGCGTCACCGCAATATTGAAATCCAGGGTACCTACGCCGACCTGACCAATCTGATCGCCGCCGTGGACCTCCCCATCGTTTCCCTCGACCGCGGCCTTAATATACGATCCTTCAGCGCCGCCGCCGAAAAGCGCCTGCGCTTGCTGCCCGCCGACATCGGCCGCCCCATTGCCGACATCCGCTACGTCCAGAGCATCCCCAACTTCGAGGCCAGCGCCCGCCAGGCTGTCGCCCAGGGCAAGCGCATTGAGGAGGTATTCCGCGACCGCCACGGTTCCTGGTTCCAAGTCCGGATCTACCCCACCATCGCCGCCAATGGCAAAATCGAGGGCGCCGTATTTACGCTCACGAACGCCGATCAAATGCAACGTGATCGCGATCAAATTGCCAGCAACAATCATCAAATCGCAGTCTCAAAGGCGATTAGCGCCGCCGCGGTCAACCCTCTCCTCCTGCTCGATCACCACGCCAGCGTGGTGTGGACCAATACCGCCTTCCAGCGGGCCTTCAGTTTCCCCGCCGAGTTTGGCGATGCGCTCTGGAAATTGGACGATGGCGCCTGGGATTCACCGCAGTTGCGGGAAGCAATCATGACCTGCCTGGCCTCCGGCGCCGCCTCGGAGATGCATCTATCCGTCGCGTTTCGAGGCACTCGGCTAGCGCTGCATCTCAAGCGCCTGGCCGCTCCCGGCGAACAGGTTTGGATTCTTGTCGCGCTCAGCTCGCCTGAATCGCAACGGATCAAGGCGGCTTCCCAGCCTGGGGTACAATAAATGCCTGTGGGGCTGTGGCGCAGTTGGGAGCGCGCTTCCATGGCATGGAAGAGGCCAGGGGTTCGAACCCCCTCAGCTCCACCAGTTTTCTCCCTCCTTCCGTTATAATCTTTCGTGCCCCATCCTGCCCCCTGTCGCTACATTTTTGTAACCGGGGGCGTGGTTTCCTCCCTCGGCAAGGGCCTCGCCGCCGCCTCGATTGGCGCCCTGCTGGAAGCACGCAGCCTGCGCGTCTCGCTGCTCAAATTCGATCCCTACCTCAACGTTGATCCGGGGACCATGAGCCCGTTCCAGCATGGCGAGGTGTTTGTCACCGACGACGGCGCCGAAACCGATCTCGATCTCGGGCATTACGAGCGCTTCACCTCCATCCAGCTCTCGCGCGCCAACAACGTCACCGCCGGACGCATTTACGAGACCATCCTCACCAAGGAACGGCGCGGCGATTACCTCGGCAAGACGGTGCAAGTCATCCCCCACGTCACCAATGAAATCAAGGACGCCATCCGCAAAATCAGCTCCGGCGTCGATGTCGCCATCGTAGAGATCGGCGGCACGGTCGGCGATATTGAGTCCCTCCCTTTCCTGGAGGCCATCCGCCAGTTACGGCAGGAGTTGGGCCGCGAGAACACCCTCTTTGTCCATCTCACGCTTGTCCCCTACATAGCCGCCGCCGGAGAACTGAAGACCAAGCCCACCCAGCACTCGGTCCGCGAGTTGCGCGAAATCGGCATCCAGGCCGACATCCTGCTCTGCCGCACCGACCGCGAGCTGCCCGCGGACATGCGCGGCAAGATCGCGCTCTTCTGCAATGTGAGCGAGGAAGCGGTTATTGCCGCCCGCGACGCCGAGAGCATTTACGAAGTTCCGCTACTGCTCGCCGCGCAGGGGCTCGACGCCCTCGCGCTGCGCTACCTGCATTTGCCCGCCGGGGAGGCCGATCTCTCCGGCTGGCGCGAACTCATGGATCGCGTCCGCCATCCAGTTGGCGAAGTCACCATTGCCATCTGCGGCAAGTACGTGGGCTATGAGGACAGCTACAAAAGTTTGAAAGAGGCGTTGGTCCACGCCGCCCTGGCCCATCGGCTCCATCTCAAACTCGACTGGGTGGAATCGGAATCGCTGGAGCCGCTGACGGCTTCCGAAGTCGCGGCCCGCCTCGGCACCGCCGACGGTGTTCTCGTACCGGGCGGCTTTGGCCAGCGGGGCATTCCCGGCATGCTGCGGGCCATCACCTATGCGCGCCAGTCCGGCACTCCATTTTTCGGCATTTGCCTGGGCATGCAATGCGCGGTCATCGAATACGCGCGGGAAGTCGGCGGTTTGCCCGACGCCAACAGCAGCGAATTCGACCCCGCCACGCCCCATCGGGTCATTTATAAACTCCGCGAACTCCTCGGGGTCGAAGAAATGGGCGGGACCATGCGGCTCGGCGCGTGGCCGTGTACCCTGGAAGCGGGCTCCCGGGCCGCCCGCGCCTACGGCGGCCTCCAGATCCACGAGCGCCATCGCCACCGGTACGAATACAACCGGGAATATGAACCGCTTCTGGTGGGACGCGGCCTCCAAATTACAGGCAGCAGCCCCGACCACACCTACGTTGAAGTGGTCGAACTCGCCGATCATCCCTGGTTTCTTGGATGCCAGTTTCACCCGGAATTCAAGTCCCGGTCGCTGGCGCCCCATCCGCTCTTTCAAGCCTTCATCGCCGCCGCCGCGGCGCGAGCCTAACCATGTTCCTGATTGCCGGCCCCTGTGTCATCGAGAGTGAGTCGCACGCCCTCTTCATGGCGCGCGAGATCGCCGCCCGGGCGGCCGTGCACGGTTTGCGGTACATCTTCAAGGCATCGTACGACAAGGCCAACCGCAGCCGGCTCGACTCGTTCCGCGGCCCCGGCCTCGAAGCTGGGTTGCGCGTTCTCGCCCGGGTGAAGAGCGAGTGCGGGGTCGAGATTCTGACCGACGTGCACCAGGTGAGCGAGGTGGCCGCCGCGGCCGAGGTCTGCGATATTCTCCAGATCCCCGCCTTCCTCTGCCGTCAAACCGACCTAATTCAGGCGACAGCCCGAACCGGCCGTGTTGTCAATATTAAGAAAGGCCAGTTCCTCGCCCCCTGGGACATGCAGGGCCCGCTGGAAAAGGCCCGCGCCGCCGGCGCCCGCGAGGTCATTCTCACCGAACGCGGCGCCAGCTTTGGCTATAACAACCTGGTGGTTGACTTCCGGTCGCTGCCCATTTTGCGCGGTTTGGGCGCGCCAGTTGTCTTCGACGTCACCCATAGCATGCAGCTACCGGGCAAGGGCGGCACGCCGGAGTTCATCGAACCTCTGGCACGAGCCGGGGTGGCTTGCGGCGTCGACGGGATCTTTTTGGAAGTTCACGAAAACCCGTCCCGAGCCCTCTCCGATGGCGCCAACGCACTTCCCCTGGACCGCTTGGCGCCCCTGCTCGACCAACTTGTGCACCTCGAACGGGCCTTGATGACGCGATAGGCCTCCAAATTGCATGTTCCCCCGCGGCATCTTTATGTGCTTGACAGGTTTCAAGATTGGATACAGAATTGTGACAAAAAGTAGCAATTGAGCTAAATGTCAACAATGTACGTGAACGGGAGGAACGACCTGTGGCTAGAATTCAAGGAAAAGTAAAGTGGTTCAACAATGTTAAGGGCTATGGCTTCATCGGTCGCGAAGGCGGCGATGATGTTTTTGTCCATTATTCCGCTATCAGCCAAGAAGGCTACAAATCGCTGCAAGAGGGCGATGATGTCGAGTTTGACATAACTGACGGCAAGAAGGGCCCGCAGGCTGAGAACGTCACCCGCGCCCAAGCCGCCCCGAGCAGCTAGCGGCGTTGATAGGCGCGGGGCCCCGCGCGGCTATTGCCGCGCGACCCGCTGAGGCGCGACGCCGGAATGGGGACCCCTGAGCCCCAATCCGGCGTCGCGCGGCTGTCGCCCCGACCCTTTTGCCCCGCAGTGCAAACGTCGCGGCTCCCTAAGCGGCGTTCAATCTCTCGAAGTGGTGTCCGAGGCGGAGCAGTAGAGCTTCGTCAAACGGGCGACCGACGAACTGTACACCCACGGGCAGACCCTCGCTTTGCCCGCACGGCACCGACAGTGCCGGGATGCCGGCCAAGTCGGCCGGCACGGTGTACACATCGGCGAGATAGCGCTCGACTGGGCTGCTTGACTCCTGGCCCAATGCGAATGCCGTGGTCGGGGTTGTCGGGGTCAGGATTACATCGACCTCCGCGAAGGCCTGGGCAAACCCGCGTGCCAACAGAGCCCGCACCTGCTGGGCTTTGCGGTAGTATGCGTCGTAGTATCCGGCGCTCAACACATACGTCCCGAGCAGGACGCGGCGCTTGACCTCGGCGCCAAATCCAGCATTGCGTGTCTGGCGGATCATTTCCGGCAGCGTAGCCGCCGGCTTGCGTAGGCCGTAACGAACGCCGTCATACCGCGCCAAGTTCGAACTCGCCTCGGCGGTCGCAAGAACGTAATAGACCGCGATCCCGGCATCGTTCAGGGGCAAGCTCACGCGGCTGACCACACATCCGGCACCGCGCAGGCGGTCGATGGCATGCTCGACAGCCGCAGCCACTCCGGGCTGCAAGCCCTTACCGAAATCAGGCACTCCGATACGCAGTCCGCGGATCGGGCCTTCTAAAGCCGCGACATAATCCGGAACGGGTTGCAGCGAGCAAGTTGCGTCGAGGGGATCGGCGCCGGCGAGCGCCTGCAGTAGGTGCGCGGCGTCGCGGCACGAAACAGTCAGCGGCCCGACATGGTCCAGTGACGAGGCGAAGGCCGCCAGGCCGTACCGGGACACGCGACCATAGGTGGGCAGCAATCCGACAATGCCGCAAAACGCTGCAGGTTGGCGAATACTCCCGCCGGTGTCGGTGCCCAGGGCGGCGGTGCAGAGCCCGGCCGCGACGGCAGCCGCCGATCCCCCGCTCGATCCGCCCGGTACGCGGCTGGGGTCGCGCGGGTTGCGCGTGGGCCCAAAGGCAGAATTCTCGGTGGAGGATCCCATCGCGAATTCATCACAATTGGTCTTGCCCACCATCACCGCGCCCGCGTTCTCCAACCGCGCCACTGCCGTCGCATCATAAGCAGGCACATAGTTGGACAGGATGCGTGAGCCGCAGGTTGTGCGCACGCCGCGGGTGGAGAGCACGTCCTTGATCCCAACCGGCACCCCGGCCAGCGGCGGCAAAGGATCGCCGCGGTCAGCGATGGCGTCAATTCTGGCCGCCTGCTCGAAAGCCCGCTCCCGGCTCCGGGTCAGGAAACAATTCAATGCGCCGTCCCCGGCGTCGATCGCGGCCAGGCTGCGCGTGGCGAGCACCGTCGCCGTGGTCTGGCGCTCGGCGATCCGGGTGCGGATCTGTTCGACGGTGAGGGAAGGAGTCATCGCCCCGCTCCGGCACGGGAGACGACAGCCGGAACTTGGAACATGCCTTCATCCTTCCGTGGCGCGTTCGCCAGCGCGTCGGCCTGGCTGAATCCAGGCCGCACCTCGTCCTCACGCAGGGGCGCGCCGGCGAGCAGCGGCTGGGACATCGGTTCCACCCCGGTGGTGTCGATTTGGTTTAACTGGGCCACGTATTCGAGAATCGCCGGCAGCTCGCGCTCCAGACGGGCGAGTTCGTCGGGGTTCAAATCGAGGTGGGCGAGAGCGGCAACGGCGGCTATGTTCATGGTAAAAATGCGATCCGCCGGAGCGGCGGCCGGTTCAGATTCGAGGGCAACGTCCGATTCAACGCGCGACACAAATCGCCGCTGATGCTGTTGATGGCGGCCTGGGCCTGGGCGTCAGCGGCCCGCAGCCACAGCACTCCGTCGCGCACCTCGAGGCACTCCGCCCGCGCCGAGAGGCTGGGGCCGGCCGCCAGGGTCCACGCCAGGGCGGTCGTCGTCGCGGCCGATTCCTCGTCAGGAATCGCAGCGACGACGAGGGGCAGAATGTCGCGCATTGCGTCCACAGTTTGTCTATTGTAGCCCGGCGCCGGCACCGCCCCTGTGTCGCGATTCGCCAATCAAAGTGCTATCCTAAAAGCGCACAATGCAACGTAACCTTGCGATCCTGCTCGAGATTCAGGGAATGGAACTTCGACTGCGGGAACTGGACGCCGACCTCGCCGCACTTCCCAAGCGCGTCGCCGCCATCGAAGCCAAGCTAGGCGGTGCGCAACAAAATCTGTCCCGGGCGCAAGCGGCGCAATCCGGCAGCCAGAGCGAACGCCGCCAGGTGGATCGCGAAATCGAAGCCCTGCGCGAGAAGATCACCAAGATCCGGAGTCATTCCGGCGACGTCAAGACCAACCAGGAGTACCGCGCCCTGCTTGACGAGATCGCCTTTGCCGAAGCTCAAATCGCCAAGCACGAGGAGCGCCTGCTTGAAATCATGGAGCAGGCGGACGCGCTCGAACGCGCCGCCAAGGACGCCGCGGCCGAATTGGAGCGGCAGCGCGCCGATGTACAGGCCGAATCCCAAGCCGCGCAAACCCACTCCGCCGCGGTGCAAGCGGAGCGCGCCACGCTAACGCAGTCGCGGGACCGCCTCCGCGCCGACGCCGATGACACATGGCTGCGCCGTTTTGACCGCGTGCTCCGCATGCGCGGCCAGGCACTCGCCGCCGTCGATCGCGAAGCCTGCTCCGGCTGCCGGGTCCGCCTGCGCCCGCAGTTCCTTCAGGAAATGTCACAACAGGACGACCGTCTTTTCGTGTGCGAGAGCTGCGGCCGCATCCTGTACCTGGAAACGTCCGGGGTGGACGTTTCGAGTTAAAGGGCGTTGAAGGTCGTTGCCATTGCTAAAATTCCACATTGACGGCGGTTCCCGCGGCAATCCCGGCCCGGCCGGATATGGCGTGGTGGTCACCGACGCGGCCGGCAGTCCAGTCACCATGCTCCACGCCTCGCTGGGAGTGCAAACCAACAATTTCGCCGAATACTCCGGCCTGCTCGCCGCGTTACGCTACGCCCTCGAGAACGGCGCCACCGAGGTCGCCGTTTTCTCCGACTCCGAACTTCTTGTCCGCCAAATGCAAGGCCGCTACCAGGTCAAGAGTCCCAGCTTGCGGCCTTTGTACGAGGAGGCCCGCCAATTGGTGCGGCAGATCCCGCGTTTCCGCATTGAGCATGTGTACCGCGAGTCCAACCGCGACGCCGATCGCCTCGCCAACCAGGCCATGGACAAATCCGCACCACCTGCTGGCTCGCGATGACACCGGCGCCCACTGGCGTTCTCTACCTCGTCGCCACGCCCATCGGCAACCTTGAAGACATCACGCTGCGCGCGCTGCGGGTTTTGCGCGAGGTCGCGCTCATCGCCTGCGAAGACACGCGGCACAGCCGCAAACTCCTGGCCCATTATCAGATTTCCACGCCGACCCTCAGCTACTACCGCGAAAACGAGGCCGAGCGCGCCCATGAGCTGATTGATCGCCTGCTCGCCGGCGAGAACATCGCGCTCATTTCCGATGCCGGCATGCCGCTTATCTCCGATCCCGGCGCGCGCCTGCTCGCCGCCGCCATCGCCGCCGGGATCTCCGTCGTTCCGCTGCCAGGCGCCTCGGCGCCCCTATTGGCGCTCGCGGCCAGCGGCTGGTCCACGCCGGTCGCCTGGCTGGGCTTCCTGCCGCCGCGAACGGGCGAGCGCCAGCGCAGCCTTGAAGCATGGAAATCGTGGCCCGGAACGCTCCTTTTGTTGGAATCGCCGCACCGAATTGCGGCCGCGCTGGCCGACCTTGAGGAAGTCCTGGGGCCGGACCGCCCGGTAGTGATCGCCCGAGAAATGACCAAGCTTCACGAACAGTTCATGCGTGGCACGCTGGCGGGGGTGCGGCAGTTATGGCCGGCTGAAAGCAAAGGCGAAATTACCCTCGTCATAGGGCCGCCGGTGGAAAGCGCCGCCGCTCCATCCTCCGAATCGCTCGCGGCGCGGCTGGCGGCGGCTCAAACCAAGGACGATTTGAAGCTCCTGGCGCGCGAGACCGGACTAGCCCGCAGCGATTTGTACCGGCGCTGGCAGCAGCTTCGGGGTAAAATGGAGAGATGATTGGGGGTGATTGATTTGGCCGAAATCCGCCTGCAAGAAGGCGAATCGTTGGAAAATGCGCTGCGCCGCTTCAAACGGAAGGTGCAGCAGGAAGACATCATTAAAGAGGTCAAGCGCCACTCCTTCTATCTGAAGCCGGGTGAAAAGATGCGTCTCAAGCAAGCCCTGGCACGCAAGCGTAACCGCAAGAAGGTCCGCCGCGAAGGCCCGGAGTGAGAGGCGCCTAGTTGGCTTGGGCGGCGCGGGCTAAAACCTGCGCCATGCCCAGCATGGTGCAGCCCTGGCGGCCGAACTCCACCGCCGCCAGGCGCGCCGCCTCGGGCGAGATGCCGAAGCCCCGGCCGTTCAGAAAGGCGCGTATGACCTCGCTCGCACCGCAATAGTCAGGCCCAATCCGCAGCAAGTGGCCGCGCAGCACTTCCATTTCCTCCACGTCCAGGGTGGCGAACGCATTGGCATCGGACCGGTCTTCCTGTTGCATTGTCATACTCCGCCTCCTCTCTATTTCTTTAGACTCCCTATTGATCACTACGTTGCAGATTCTCATTTGTTTGCGGGCTATACTGGAACCTCCGACAACAGCATGCCCCCGCGACGCATTAAAATCCGCTCCACCACGGTTCTCAGCGTGCGCGCCCGCGGCAGCGTGGTCCTGGCCGGCGATGGTCAGGTGACGCTGGGCGACGGGGTCATCAAACACCACGCCCGCAAGATCCGCCGCCTTTACAACAACAAGGTCCTGGCCGGCTTCGCCGGTTCGACCGCGGACGCCTTCTCGCTTTTCGGACGTTTTGAGACCAAGCTGGAACAGTTCCATGGCAATTTAAGCCGCTCGGCGGTCGAGTTGGCGAAGGATTGGCGCACCGATCGCGCTCTTCGCCATCTCGAAGCCCTGCTCGTCGTTTCCGACGAACACGATACTTACATGCTCAGCGGAGGCGGCGACGTCATTGAACCCGACGACGGCATTTGCGCCATCGGTTCCGGTGGTCCCTATGCTTTGGCGGCCGCGCGCGCCCTTCTCCGCCACACCGAGCTCGACGCACGCACCATCGCCGAGCAGGCGCTGGGCATAGCCGCCGATATCTGCATTTACACAAACCGCGACCTCACCATTGAGGAACTATCGGCGGCGGTAAGCTAGGACTATGGCGCTTTACCTGCCGCCTTCGGTGGCCGATCAGGAACTTCCCGCCCTCGACGAACTCACCCCCCGTGAGATTGTCGCCGAGCTCGACAAACATGTGGTCGGGCAACCCGCGGCCAAGCGCGCGGTGGCTGTCGCCCTCCGCAACCGCATCCGCCGGCAGAAGCTGGCCCCCGAATTGGCCGAGGAGGTGATGCCGAAGAACATCATTATGATCGGCCCCACCGGCGTGGGCAAAACCGAAATTGCCCGGCGCCTGGCGCGCCTCGCCAACTCCGCGTTCCTGAAAGTCGAAGCCTCCAAGTTCACCGAAGTCGGCTATGTCGGCCGCGATGTCGAGAGCATGATCCGCGATCTAGTTGAGATTGCCATTGATATGGTGCGGGAGGAAAAGCTCGACGAGGTCGGTGACAAAGCCGAGCAAAACGCCGAGGAGCGCCTGCTCGACCTGCTGCTGCCTGCGGCGCCCGCCAGCGACACGGCCGCCAAAGCCGCGCCCAAATCGCCCAAGGAGCTGGGCTTCGCGCTGGTCACGCCCAACCCCGAGCCGGCCAGCGCCGCGCCGGCGGCCGACACCAGCCACAAGACGCGGGAAAAACTCCGCGCCCAGCTGCGCGCCGGCAAGCTCGATGACAAGCTGGTCGAGATCGAAACGCGCGAGCGCAATTTTCCAACCTTCGAGTTCATGTCCAACCAGAGCATGGAGGAAATGGACATTAGCTTCAAGGACATGCTGCCCAACCTCTTCGGCGCGAAAACCAAGAAGCGCAAAATGAAAGTGGTTGAAGCGATGGGCTATCTCACCCAGGAAGAGGAGCAGCGCCTGGTTGATATGGATCAGGTCACGCGCACCGCGGTGGAACGCGTCGAACAGGGCGGCATCATTTTCCTCGATGAAATTGACAAGATCGCGGGGCGGGAAGGCAGCCACGGCCCCGATGTCAGCCGGGAAGGCGTGCAGCGCGACATCCTGCCGATTGTCGAAGGCACCACCGTCAACACCCGCTACGGCATGGTGCGCACGGACCACATCCTGTTCATCGCCGCGGGCGCCTTCCACGTTTCCAAGCCCAGCGACCTCATTCCCGAACTGCAGGGCCGCTTTCCGATCCGTGTCGAACTCGATTCGCTGACCCTGGACGATTTCGTCCGCATTCTGCGCGAACCCAAGAGCGCTCTGATCAAGCAGTACACCGCCCTGCTAGCCACGGAAGGGATTCATCTGACGTTCACCGATGAAGCCCTGCACGAGATCGCCAGCCTTTCGGCCCGGGTCAACGAGGCTACGGAAAATATCGGCGCCCGCCGCCTGCACACGATCATGGAACGGGTGCTCGATGAAATTTCATTTGTCGGCGGCGAGGCCAGCGAAAAGAACATCACCATTGACGCGGCCTACGTCCAGCAACAGCTTGAAAGCATAGTCAAGGATCAGGACCTGTCCCGCTATATCCTGTGAGGGCAATGCAATCTTCCGCCAGGCGGGCGCTTTTACTGGTCTTGACCGCGCTTTTGATCGGTTGCGCCCAGGTGGGCCCGGTGCTGCCTCCGAGCCGGCAACTGCCGCGTCCGATCACCGATTTCCGCGCCGTCCGGTCCGGGCCGACCATCGCGCTTGCCTGGACCGCGCCCCAAATCACCAGCGATGGTGTTCGCCTGCATGGGATTCCCACCTATTCTCTGTGCGCGTGGCCCGGCGATATCCCGGCACCGCTGCCGGCGCTCTGCGATCATCGCCTGCTGCTGACGGGGCCCGCGGTAAACCTGGCCGATATCGCGATACCGAGAGAGTCCAGCGCGACGCTGGCTCTGGCCGCCAACAATTCCCACGGCCAATCGGCAGGGTGGTCCAATCCGGTGGTGGTGCCGCTGCAGCCGGTCGCGCCGCCCCCGCAGCCGCTGACCGCGGTCCTCACCGCCGATGGTGTTGTGCTGCATTGGCCCGCCGCGGCGAACGAAGTCAATCTGTACCGGCTGCCCGCCAACGCCGCCGGACCGGCGCTGGTATCCCGCCTGAGCGCCGTGTCTGGAGAGTACATTGACACCGCGATGCCGTGGAACAGCCAAGTTGAGTATTGGATGCGCAGCGTGGCCGGACAGGGCCGGCTAGCGGTCGAGAGCGCGGATTCCAATCATGTGACCGTTTCGACCGCCGACGTATTTCCGCCGCCGGTTCCGGCCGGGCTCGAAGTTGTTACGGGCGCCAGCGGCGCCGACCTCTCCTGGGACGCGGTCGCCGCGCGCAATCTCGCGGGTTACAACGTTTACCGCCGCATCGCAGATAGCGACGCGTGGCTGAAGCTGAACCCAGCGCCACTGCCCACACCTGTTTTCCATGACGCCGATTGGCGGCCCGGCAGCGTCTATAGAGTTACGAGTGTCAGTATCGCTGGGGTGGAAAGCGCCGCCAGCGCGAGCCCACATGCCCAGACGCTGTTTCATCCTGCTGCTCGTCCTCGCGCTCTCCGGCAGCTCCGCGTTCGGGTATTCGGTCCTCACTCATGAGCAGTTAGTTGACTTGGTTTGGGATTCCCACTTCAAGCCATTGCTCCTGGCCCGCTATCCGTCGCTCGACCAAAAAGCGCTCGACGAAGCCCACGCCTACGCCTACGGCGGCGCGGTAATTCAGGACATCGGCTATTACCCGTTCGGGAATGCCTTCTTCAGTAACCTGGCGCACTATGCGCGCAGCGGCGACTTCGTCTCCGAACTGATTCGCGAGAGTGAAAACGCGGACGAATACGCCTTCGCGCTCGGCGCCCTCTCCCACTACATCGGCGACACGATTGGCCATCCCGGCTCGGTCAATCAGGCGGTAGCCATCGAATACCCCAAGCTTCGCGCCCGTTATGGCAACTCCATCACCTACGACGAAAACAAAATTGATCACCTCAAGATCGAATTCGGATTCGACATGGAGCAAGTCGCCCGCCACCGTTACGTTTCAGAGCAATATCACAACTACATCGGCTTCCAGGTCGCCAAGCCGCTGCTCGAACGCGTTTTCCCGGTCGTTTACGGTATGCCTTTAAAGCAGGTGATGCCCAACGAAGATCTCGCGATTGGAACGTTCCGCTGGAGCGTGAGCCAGGCCATACCTGAAATGACGCGGGTGGCGCTGGCGCTCCACGGCCGCGAAATGGCGCGCGAGAATCCAAGTTTTTCACGCCAGAAATTCCTGTACCGCGTCTCGCGGGCCGATTACCAGAAACAGTGGGGCAGCGACTACACGCGGCCGGGCTGGCGCAGCCGTCTCCTGGCTTTTATTGTTCGCTTGCTGCCCCACGTAGGTCCGCTGCGGGTGTTGAATTTCAAGGCTCCCACCACCCGGACTGAAGATCTCTACATGGCGAGCATCAATTCAAGTTACGAACATTACCGCGGCGATCTCAACGAGGTGCGCGCCGGCGCCATCCGGCTTCCGAACGACAATCTCGATGACGGCAAAGCCAGTGTGGCGGGCGAATACCCATTGGCGGACCAAACCCATGCGCGCTGGCTGGAGGCTCTGGCAGCCGGAAAATTCTCTTCCACCGACGCCGCGCTGCGCCAGTCGCTGCTTGATTACTACAAGAACGCCACCAACCTGACTCCCGCCACCCAATCCGAGTTGGCTGCCTTAAAATCGGCCCACGTACTCGCTTACTGAGGGTGTTTCTAGGGGCCGCCCAGCGGCGTGACGGTCGGCACTGTCAGCGCCACGCCGTGCGCCACATGGTAGGCCACCAGCGCGGCTTCCGCCGCCCAGTCCGTGCCCGAATAGTTGGCCCTTAACGCCGCCGCATCGCGCGCCACCGCCCGCTCCAACTCGCTTGCCTTGCCCGCGTCCCTGGGCTTGTAGAGAGTCCAGGCAATCCCTTCGCGGTAGACCGCGTCATACGCCGCTTCGGCCGCCATCGGGCCGCGCGGGTATTTCTTCACGTAATCCTGATAGGTGCCAGCTTCCTTGAGCGCGCATTCGGGTTTGTCGTTCCAATCGCCGCAGGTGAAGTGCTCGATCAGCAAATCGTAGGCTGCCCGCGCCGCCCACGGCGTCCCGGGAAACTTGCCCACGACCCGGCGCAACTCGGCGTCGTCGGGAAATTGCCGCTCGTTGGGCGTGCGGCGCTTGGGCTCCTCGCCCAATTTCACTTGCCACACCACGTCCGCCGCACGGTACAATGCCTCCGCGGCGCGCGCCGAAGCAGGGAAATCGCTGTAGATGGTGTAGTACAGCCGGGCCGCATCCATGGCCGCTTGTCGTTCGCCGCCAGAGTTCTCGGCCTCATGTTCAAGGTCGGCCGCCGCGCCGAAAATCAATTCCGGCGACTCCGGATCGCCGTACGCCGCCAAATCCTGATTTTGAATCCAGCCGGAGACGCCGTTCGCAAAAACCTGAACGAAGGCGCCGCTGGCTGACTGCTCGCCGATCTCCATCCCGGGCCGCACCGAACCAACTTGGGCGCTGGTCTTGTCGGGATTCAAATACATGGTGGCGGGCGCGAGGGCCACCGCCTTTTGCAGAGGCACCGCCTGTCCGCTCACGACCCCGGCGAGCAGGGCCGCCAAAATCAGTGCGCGCAGCTTCATACCTCTAAGATAACCGGAAGCACCAGGGGGCGCTTATTGGTCTGCGCCTGCAAATACTTCCGCAAATCGCGCCGAATCCGCTCCTTGATCAACGACCAATCGCCCGACTCTTCCTGGCCCGCGTTGCGGACCGAATCCGCCACCACCTGCCGCGCCTTAGTTAGCAATCCATCGGCCATGATGGGGCTTACAAACCCCGAGGTCACAATCTCGGGCTCATTCTGAATCCTGCCGGTGGCTTTGTTGATGGCGAGAATCGGCAGGACGATGCCATCCTCAGCCAAGTGGCGGCGGTCGCGGACAATCAAATCCTCAGCGACTTCGTCCTGACTGCCGCTGTCGATAAACACCCGCCCTGTCGGCGCGATCGCCACCCGAGTCATTCCCTTGCCATCCATCTCCAGGATCTCGCCGTCCTCGGCGACATGCGCCTCGAGCCCGGGGATGCGCAGGCTGCGCGCAATCTTGGCGTGCTGGGAAAGCTGCCGGAACTCGCCGTGCACCGGAATGAAATGCCGCGGCCGCACCAGGTTGATCAGCAGCTTCAATTCCTCCTGGGATGCGTGTCCGGACACATGCACCGGCGGGTAGCTGTCGGTCTCGTATACGACCTGCGCGCCGCGCTTGAAAAGGTGGTTGATCATCCTAAAAATCGCCTTCTCGTTGCCGGGAATAATGCGGCTGGAGAGCACGACGGTGTCGCCCTCGGAAACCTCGGCGAACTTGTGGCTGTTCACGGATGCGCGCGCCAGCGCCGACATCGGCTCCGCCTGGCTGCCGGATATCACCACCGCGACGCGGTCGCGGGGGAACGCCCGCAGGTCCTGGGGACGAATCAGGATTCCATCCGGCAGGTGCAGGAAATCCAGCCGGTGCGCGATGGAGGTGTTGTTATCCATGCTGCGGCCCAGGAAGCACACCTTGCGCCCGTACTCGGCCGCCATCTCGACCGCAAGCTGAATGCGGTGAATCGAACTGGTAAAGCAGCAAATGAAGATGCGCCCCGACCCGCCGTTGGCGAAAACGTCGTCAAAGCGATCGCGCACCGCCAACTCGCTGGGCGTGTACCCGCGCCGGTCGACATTGGTCGAGTCACTCATCAGCGCCAGCACGCCGCGCTTGCCATACTCGGCGAAGGTGTGCAAATCGAACGGGCGGTGGTCCGTGGGCGTCGGGTCGATCTTGAAATCGCCGGTATGGATCACCACCCCCGCGGGCGTCGTGATCGCAATCGCGCACGCGCCCACAATGCTGTGGGTCACGTGGATGTATTCGATCTTGAAGGAGCCGATGTGAAACGGTTCCAGCGGTTTGACCACGTGCCGTTTGGTTGTGTCGAGCAGCCGGTGCTCGGCCAGTTTCGACTCCACCACGGCGAGCGTGAACTCCGTGCCGTAGATCGGCACGTTCAGATCCTCAATTACAAAGGGCAGCGCGCCGATGTGATCCTCGTGCGCGTGGGTGAACAGAATGGCCTTCAATTGCGAGCGATGTTCGACGAGGAAGCTCACATCGGGGACCACGATGTCGATGCCCAGCAGTTCGGGCTCGGGAAACATCAGTCCGCAGTCCACCACCACCATCTCTTCGCCGTAGCGAATCGCCATCATGTTCAGGCCGAATTCGCCCAAGCCACCCAGCGGGATCAGTTGCAATGCTTTTGCCACACTTCATACTATCAGCGAGCGATAGACCGCCGCCAACTGGGGCAAAGTCAGCTGCTCAGCCCGCGCCTCGAGCGCTATGCCAAACCGCTTGCCAAGTTGTTTTCGCTTCTGCGCGAACGCCGTCCGAAGGAATCGCATAAATCCCTCGCTGTCCACCCCCAGCGCTTCAGCCTGCGGCGCCATGGTGAGCCGGAGTAACGTCGAGTGCACTCTTGGAGCCGGCCGGAACGCGCTTGGCGGCAAGTCGAAGATCCGCTCCGGGCGCGCATAATACTGAGTTGTCGCCGACAACAGCCCAAAGTCCCGCCCGCCGGGGGCGGCGAGTATGCGATCCGCCACCTCGCGTTGCACCATGATCACCGCGGTCGTAACTGTTGCCACGTGCCGGAACAAGTGCAGCAGAATCGGGCTGGTGATGTAGTATGGCAAATTGCCGGCAACGCTCAGCCCCTCGCCGAATTGATTCAAGTCAAGCCGCAGGATATCGGCTTCAATCACCTTATCGCCAAAGCGTTGGCGCAGGCCCTCCGCCAGCCGGCGGTCGCTCTCCACCACCCAAAATTCCCGCGCGCGCCCCTGCAGGCGCTCGGTTAGCGCCCCTGGGCCTCCGCCAATCTCGAGCAGTTTCGGGCAGCGCTCGACCGCCTCGGCGACGCGCTCGACCCAGGCCGGTTGATACAGAAAATTTTGCCCCCGCGGTGCTTTCACTGGACTCCGATACAATAGTAGTTGGAGATTGCAGATCAGGAGACTCTTTCGATGTCAGCCAATGTCGCTACCTTCACCGATGCCAGCTTCGAAGCCGAAGTCCTGAAGTCGGATATGCCGGTTCTAGTCGACTTCTGGGCCACCTGGTGCGGACCCTGCCGCCAGATTGCCCCGCACGTCGAGGCCGTCGCCGGCGAGCTTGCCGGGAAGTTGAAAGTCGGCAAGCTGGACGTGGACACCAATACCACCGCCAACAATTACCACGTCCAGGGCATTCCGACGTTGCTCTTGTTCAAGAGCGGCAAAGTGGTCGAACAAATCGTCGGCTATGTCAGCAAGGACGCGCTGCGCCGCTCGCTTGACAAGCACCTCTAGACCGCTTTAATTGGCATGCAACAATCCTGCGTAATCGTCGTCGGCGCCCAATGGGGCGACGAGGGCAAAGGCAAAGTTGTGGACCTGCTGGCCAGCCACTTCCAGTGGATCGCCCGCTATCAGGGGGGCCACAATGCGGGGCACACGGTCGTCATTGGCGACCACCGCTTCGTGCTCCAGCTTATTCCCTGCGGCATCCTGCGTCCCAGCGCTAGGGCGGTGATTGGCAATGGCGTGGTCATTGACCCGCTTGCCCTGACAAAGGAAGTCGCCACGCTGGAGAACGCCGGCGTCAGCGTCGCCGGGCGCCTTTTCGTGTCCGCCCGCGCCCACGTGATTTTGCCCTATCATCGCCTCATTGAGACCGCCGCCGAGAACGCTCCCGGCCGCGTCAAAATCGGCACAACGTCGCGCGGGATCGGCCCGGCATACGAAGATAAGATGGGGCGGCGCGGTCTCCGCGTGCAGGACCTGTACGACTCGCCCGCGCTCCGCTCCCACATCCAGAACGCAGTGGCCGAAAAAAACGCCATCGCCCGCGCTCTCTACCAGTCCGAACCCAACGCCGCGCGCGAGTTCAACGCCGACGCGATTTACGCGGATTATCTCGCTCTTGGGGAAAAAATCCGACCCTACGTCACCGACACTTCACTACTGCTCAATCAGGCCGCCGCGCGCGGCGAGGCCATCCTGCTCGAGGGCGCCCAGGGGGCGCTCCTTGACATTGACCACGGCACCTATCCGTTCGTCACATCGTCCTCAACCACGGCCGGCGGCGCGTGCACCGGCACCGGCCTCGCCCCCACCCGTATCCGCGCCGCGATCGGGGTCAGCAAGGCCTACTGCACTCGTGTCGGCGGCGGCCCGTTTCCCACCGAAATCGAAGGCCCACTGGCCGACGCCCTGCGCCAACGCGGCAATGAGTTTGGCAGCGTCACCGGGCGACCGCGCCGGGTCGGCTGGTTCGACGTGCCGCTCATCCGCTATGCGGCCATGCTGAACGGCCTCGATTCGCTAATCCTCACCAAGCTCGACGTGCTCGACGAGCTGCCCACGATTCCGGTTTGTGTGGATCTCCACCCTGACGGAACGCCGGTTTATCAGGAGCGCCCCGGCTGGCTCAGTTCCACCGCGGGCATTACCGATTACAATCAGCTCCCGCCCCGCGCGCGCGATTATCTCGAGTTTTTGGCGGAGAAAATCGAGCTCGATATTGGCATGATTTCGACCGGCCCCGAGCGCGACCAGACCATCGTGGTCGCCGCCAGCCGCCTGCAGAAAATCCTCCACGACCTGGCTCCGGCTTCCCATGCTGCCCGCTGAATTGCAAAAAATCGACGCCGCGCTCGCCGCGCTGGACTCTCCCAGCGACGCCGCGGGTTGGTCGGAAAAGGGACGTCTCCTCGCCCGCCTCGAACGCAACACCAGCGCCCTGGCCGCCTTTGATCGCGCCCTCGATCTGGATCCGGCCCTGGCCTCGGCGTGGATGCGCAAGGCGCTGCTGCTCGAAGAGTTGGATCGCATTGACCAAGCGCTCGCGGCGTATGCGGGTCTCCTCGCCCATGATCCCGCGCACGTGCCGGCCTGGTCCAACCAAGCCGGGCTGCTGATGCGCGCCGGACGATTCCCGGAGGCGTTAAACAGCCTCGATCAAGCCCTCGCCGCCGATCCTGAAAACCACCTGCTCATCCTCAACAAGGGCCTTCTGCTTCTACAGGCGTTTGAGCGCCCGGCTGAGGCGCTGCCCTGGCTGGAGCGCGCCCTTCCCTCCGGATTGCCTGAAGCCGCCGAGGCAGTGGCTATCTGCCAGAGCATGCTTCAAGATATGCTGTCGGAATGATGGTCCTACTCCTGGCGGCGCTTCTGATGGGCGCCCCACCTCCGCCCACAGTCACCGTGGTTGGCCCTTCCGCGCCGATGGAAATAGTCATCAACCAGCCAGCGCTGCCGGGCCGCCCGTTCCGGTACACGCTGACGAATCGCAGCCAGAAGCCAATTCTGGGGGCGGTGGTGGCGATCACGTTTTATGACGGGGACGGCGCCCGCCAGGCCGGCCCCGCGGAAATCACCGCCATGTCGTTGGTTAACTCCGATCCGCCGCTGGCGCCGGGTGGCGTTAAGAACGTCGCGGTGACCCAGACTTACGTTGTCGGGCGCGGCAAACGGCAAGCCCCGCCCACGCGCTCCGAGCTGCGCCTCGACTATGTCTTGTATCAGGACGGCACTCACTGGGGACCTGACAGCACGCATTCCGGCGCCCGCATTCCGGCGATGCGGCTGGGCGCGTCGCTCGAACTCGACCAGATGCGCCTTCTTCTTCAGCGCGGCGGCGCCGCAGCGCTACTCCAGCATCTCGGCGTGCGCTAGCCTAATTCCTTGACGGCCGCGATGAATTTCGCCAGCACCTGTTGCGCATCGCCGTAGACCATGCTGGTGTTATCGGCGAAGAACAGTTCGTTCTCCACCCCTGAATATCCCTTGCCCTGTCCGCGTTTGATGACGTAGACCTGCTGCGCCTGGTCGGCGTTGAGTATGGGCATGCCGTAAATCGGCGAACTCTTGTCGCTGCGGGCGGCGGGATTCACCACGTCGTTGGCGCCGATGACCAGCGCCACGTCGGCGTTTTGGAACTCCTCATTGATCTCCTCGAGCTCATGCATCATGTCGTAGGGCACACCGGCCTCGGCCAGCAGCACGTCCATGTGTCCCGGCATTCTGCCGGCCACCGGATGGACCGCGAATTTCACCTCCACCCCGGCCGCCTGCAACAGCTTGACGAATTCATAGAGCTTGTACTGCGCCTGCGCCACGGCCAAGCCATAGCCGGGAATGATCAGCACCTTGCGCGCGTAACGCATGGCCACCGCCGCGTCGGACGCTTCCACCGGCTTCATGCTGCCCTTGATTTCACCGCCGCCGCTCTCCGTGACTCCGAAGCGGCTGAACAAAACGTTGGACACAGACCGGTTCATCGCGCGCGCCATGACCAGGGTCAGCAGCGTTCCCGCCGCGCCCACCACCACGCCGGCAATCATCAGCACCGGTTTTTGCAGTACGTAGCCCTCCATGCCGACGGCCAGTCCGGTGAATGCGTTATAGAGCGAAATCACCACCGGCATATCGGCGCCGCCGATCGGCAGCGTCATCAAAATTCCGAAGGCCAGCGCGCCCACAAAAAACACAATCGTCAGCGCGGCGCTGCTTTCTCCGCCGGTGGCGGCCACGATATAAACGCCCACGGCGACGGTCGCCGCCAGCACCGCGGTGTTGATCGCCTGCTGTCCAGCCAGGTGAAGGGTCTTATTGATTTTTCCATCCAGCTTCGCCCAGGCAATCAGCGAGCCCGAGAGCGATACCGATCCAATAAGCGCGCCCAGCAGGGTAATCACCAGGCGCGACGCCGCGTGGGCCTCGCCGCTACAGAGCTCCACCGCGGCGATGCAGGCGGCGGCGCCGCCGCCCATGCCGTTGTACAGCGCCACCATTTGCGGCATCGCCGTCATCGCCACCCGCTGGCCGCTCCACCACGCCCAGCCGCAGCCAATCGCCAACGCCGCGATGCCCAGGCCCAGGTTCACGCCGAGGCGCGGCTGCGCCGCCGGGGCAATCCCGAACACATAGAGAAAGCTCGCCAGCGTCGCCACCAGCACGCCCCAGCCGGCAACCACAATCCCCGAGCGCGCCGTAACCGGCGACGACATGCGCTTTAGTCCCAGAATGAACAGCAGCGCCGCGGCAAAGTCGGTGGCTTCAATAATGAATTGCGGATTCATCGGTGGCTCGCCTTGAACATCTCCAGCATCCGTTTGGTCACCACGTAGCCGCCGGCGGCATTGCCGGCGCCCAGCAGCACGCCCACAAATCCGATCACTTGTTGGGCCGGATTGGTTGCGTTGAGCAGCGCGTACAGCGCGCCGACGACCACGATGCCGTGGACGAAGTTCGAGCCCGACATCAGCGGCGTGTGCAAGATGGCAGGCACCCGGCCGATGATTTCGATGCCGGTGAACGTAGCCAGCATCACGATGTATAGGGCAATGAAGCCGACGAGTGTGGTTTCCATGGTGTTGGTGCCGACTTTGGGGTCAGTGGCCCGCCGCCAATTGGCCGCCGTGGGTTAGAGCGGTGCGGGCGATGATTTCATCCGACCAGTCGAGTTTGAGCTGGCCGTCAACGACCATCAGCTTAATCAGGTTGAGCAAATTCTTCGCGTACAACTCGCTGGCGTGTTCGGCCAGCTCGGAGGTGACGTTCAGCGGAGCGACAATGACCACCTCGCCGGCGGCGCCCGCGGACCGTGTCAACTCTCCCGGGCGCGACAGTTCGCAGTTGCCACCGCCCTCCGCGCCCAAATCGACGATCACCGCTCCGGCCTTCATGCCCGCCACTTGCGCGGCGCTGATGAGGCGCGGCGCCCGCCGCCCCGGCACGGCGGCGGCGGTGATGACCAAATCGGCTTTCTGAATGTGCTTGGTCAGTGCGGCGCTAATTGTCTCGCGCTCGGCGGCAGTCAGCTCGCGGGCGTAGCCGCCCTCGCCACGGGCATCCACGCCGGTAGCAACAAATTTCGCCCCCAGTGACTCGGCCTCCTCCTTTGTCTCCGGCCGCACGTCATAGGCCTCAATCACAGCGCCCAGGCGGCGCAGTGTGGCAATCGCCTGCAAGCCGGCAACCCCCAGACCCATTACCAGCGCCGCCGCCGGCCGCACCACTCCGGCCGCCGTCGTCATGCGCGGCACGACCCGGGGAGAATTCGTTGCCGCGAGCAGCGCCGCGTAATAGCCTGCCAGCGCCGCCTGGCTCGAAAGCGCATCCATCGCCTGCGCCCGCGAGATGCGCGGAACCAGCTCCATGGCAAAGCAGGTGATTTGGCGCTGTTGCAATGCAGCCACGAGCTCCGGCTCCTGCTGGGCCTGGATGAAAGCGATCAGCACCGCCCCCGGTTTCATTCCGGCCACGGTTGCGGCCGGCGGCGCCTGCACTCCGAGCACCAGGTCGGCGGCGGCAAGGTCGGGCGTGAACACGGCGCCCAACTTCTCCATCTGCGCCTGAACCGAGGGCACCATCGCCGAGCGCTTTTCGCCCGCGCGGGTCTCCGCCAGGATCGCAACTTGAAACGGCATAAGCGTTAATTCTAGACGAGTGTGCTATTTCGCCGCCAGAGTTTCGTCGGCCGCAAGGGTTTTTAACGCCTGACCCGAATCTTGCTCGACCTGCGCATGGAGGCTGTTTCCGTGGCTATCCATCGTGACCACGGCAGGGAAGTCCTCGACTTCCAATTCCCACATCGCCTCCGGCGTGCCGAACTCCAGAAAATGCACGCCGCGCACCTTCTTCACCGCCCGTGAATAGTATTGCGCGGCGCCGCCCACCGCGTTCAGATAGACCGCGCCACACTCCGCGAGCGCCGCCAGGGTGCGCTTGCCCATACCGCCCTTGCCCATAACCATGCGAATCCCCAGGCGCCGCAGCAGGTCCGCCTGGTAGGGTTCCTCGCGAATGCTGGTCGTCGGCCCCGCGGCGCCGATGTGCCAGCCGCCCTCAGCGTCACGAGTCGCCACCGGTCCGCAGTGGTACAGCACCGCGCCGCGCAAATCCACGGGCGCATCGTGATGCATCAGATGCGCGTGGACCGCGTCCCGCCCGGTGTAGATCGTTCCTGAAATCAGAACCATGTCCCCAACTTTCAGCCGCCGGACCTCGGCTTCGGAGATCGGCGCCCGCATGCGAATACCTTCGGGCGGGGCGGCGGCGGCTGTTGCCGCCGGCGTTTCCAGTAAGTCGCCGTACAGCCAGCGGCGTATCGCGCCGGTCCGCGCGTCGAGAACCACGCCACGACGCCTATAGGCCCAGCAGTCGTATGCGACTGAAACGAAGAAACTAGCGGGCAGACGATTGAGCGCCGTGACCTTGCAGCCAATCAGCGATACCGCTCCGCCGAATCCCATTGTGCCAATGCCGAGCGTGTTCGCCCGGTCAAGAATGTAGGTCTCGAGTTCCGCCAGTCGCGGGTCGGGGTTTACGTCGTCAAGGGTGCGCAGGAGTTGCTCTTTGGCGGCTTCGTAACCCGAAGTCCGGTCGCCGCCCACGGCGACACCCACCGCGCCGGGAGCGCAGCCTTGCCCTTGCGCCTGCCAAACGGCGTGCAAGATACATTTGCGCACACCTTCCAGGTCACGACCGGCGCGCCCCAGATGTTCCAACTCGCAGGGGAGAGAGTACTGGATATTCTTGTTTTCACAGCCTCCGCCCTTGAGCAACAATTTAACCTCGACCTCGTCGCTCTCCCACTGCTCGCAATGGACCACCGGCGTTCCCGGCCCCAAATTGTTCCCGCTGTTGGCGCCGGTCAGCGAGTCGACGCTGTTCGGACGCAGCTTGCCCATGCGCGTGGCCTCCGCGACGGCGGCCTCGATCTCGCGGCGCAATATAATCTGGTTGTAGCCGACCGGCGCATGAACGAAGAAGGTTGGCATCCCGGTGTCCTGGCAGAGCGGCCCTTCGTCGCGCGCCGCCAAGTCAATATTGGAGCCAATGATGGACAAGGCACGCCCAGCCTGCGAGGCGGGCAGTTCGCGCCCGGTTGCCCGCGTCATCGCGGCGCGCACATCCGGCGGCAAATCGGTCGCAGTGCGAGTGATTAAAGAAAGCAAGCTGGCGCGCAAGGACATTCATCCATTTTAGGCTAGGCCGCGCGCTTCGCCCGCCGCGCATGCGTCGTACGCGCGGGAGGCTTGCGCTTCGCGCCCGCGGCGGCCTTGTTGCCCTGCAAGCTGGCCTTCAGCGTCGCCATTAAATCGGTGACAGGCACCAGGTGAGGACGCGGCTCCCGCCCGGGCGCCGGCTTCCCTTCGAGCGCCGCAGCAACCAGGGCTTCCAGATTCTTCCGGTAATGATCTTCAAAACGTTTCGGATCAAACTTCGTTGCCAAATTCTCAACCAGTTGTTTGGCCAGCTTTACCTCCGCCGCCGCCGGCGCCTTGCCGGCGGTCGCGCCGAAGCCGTCGGCCACTCGCATCTCGTCGAGGTAATAGAGCGTGTGCAAGAGCAGTCCCTCGCCCGACTGCCCCGGAACGCCGGCTAATGACGACGGGCGGATCACGCTCAGATATTCGCGGTTATGCATGCTGAGCTGCGCCACCGCCACATTCTCCGTCTCCCGCATTGTCTTCATTAACAGGGTATAAGGACGAAGCCCGGCCGCGTCTGGCATCAGGTAGTAGGAGGACTCAAACCAGATCGGATCAATTTCGCCGGCCTTGCAGAATTCGATAATTTCGAGTTGGCGTTCGGTGTGCGGCGCCGCGGCTTTGATGTCCTCGGCGGAGATCACGACGTACTCGCCCTTGGCATACTCGTAGCCTTTAATGATGTGATCGCGGCTAACCACCTGGCCGTCCGCAGGGCAGACCATCTGCTGTTTCAGCCGCACCTTGTCTTTGTCGTGTAACTGATGGAAGCTGACCCGCTCGCCGCGAGCGCCGGAAAACAGCCGCACCGGCATCGTTACCAGCCCAAACGTCAAGTACCCGGACCACACCCCAGCCATAAAGGCTGAGATGCAAATCCACTACGCGGCTGTTCGCTCGGTCGTGGGATAGCGCCGCCGCCAAAGCATGCGGCTATACTGGCGAGCCCAATCGCGCGCTCGGGCATGGTAGCGCGGGCTTATGCAAACCCGCTGCAGCTCGAAGGGCGAAGACCAGGCGTCAATCCATCCGCCATGGCAGGAAAGGCAGGTGCGATAGCCGGCGTCCCGCGCCGCTTGCCGGGCTTCGATGCCGCAGTCGCCGGGCAGTCCGTAAGGGTAAGCGAAGTCTTCCACGGGTTGATGCAATTCGGCTTCTATCAACCGCCGCGAACCCGTCAACTCACGATCGAGCTCGCTGCCGTGGACCGTCGAGACCCGGGCGTGGCTGAGCGTATGCGAACCAATGCCGAAGCCCGCCGCATGCAGCGCCCGCACCTCGTCCCAGTGCATGAGTGCCGGCCGCTGGGCCAAGCCGGCGTCCCAATCGAAGCGCCGCTCGGTGCCGATTGCTCCGGCTGTAATAAAGAAGGTTGCGCTCAACTCCAAGCGATCCAAGATCGGCGCGGCCACATCGTGGTTATCGCGGTAGCCGTCATCAAACGTGATGCTGAGCGTGGGAGCAGACGCCCCATCGCCGTGGGCCAGCCGGGCCAAGAGTTGATCGAGGCTGATGATTTCGTAGTGATCCCGCCAGTAGCGGCACAGCTCGGCGAAGCCACCCGCTGGATAGGCCAGCTCATCGCCGTAATCGCCAATGCGATGGAACGCGACCACGCAGTAGGGCCAAGCTCCGCGGCCGGGACCGAGGCAGCGATCGACGCCGTGCCACAATCGGTTGGGGATTTTATGCAGAAGCTGTTGCGGTCTCATGCCGGCCGCCGCCATCGGGCATGCGCCGCCCGCAGTTGCATCCAGCCCCGCCCGACGCCGCGGCTAGCCATTAGGTTGACGGTCGGGCGGCGCAGTTGCGTCCATCGCGCCTTGTACCCCTCTTCGCCGCGCAGGAATTCGAATTGCCGCAGCCCGCGCCGGATGCAGTCTTCCATCACCCCGCTGAGCAGCACCGTCCCGGGGCTGTGGCCGGCAAAGGCCTGGTCAAAACCGCTTTGGTAATAAAGAAACCGACCGCCGTGACCACCTACCTCAAATCCGTACAGCCCGGCAATCACCTCTGTCCGGGTGCGTAACAGATAGACCCTCGCCTCCCCGCGCGCCGCCAACCCGCGCCCCAACTCATGGTGAAAAGTCCGCACCCAATCCACTTCGAAAATGCCGCGAGTATTTTTCTGGGTTCGCCGTAGATTGTGCAGCCGGTAGAGGTGGTCGAGCGCTCCAGCGATGGGGCCCGGCGTATCGGCGCACTCCAACCTCGCTTCCGGGAGGGCGCGCGCGAACGCCCGCCGCCGCCGCCGGACCTCGGAGCGAAAGTTGGCGCTGTGCTCGCCGAGCATTGCCTCGAAACTTTCCGGCAGCGGCAGATAGGGCAGCCAATCGCCCGCCTCCACGCGCGCCGAGCCGCCCCACGCCGGGAACCCGTGCGACAACCGAGCCCAAAGCCGCGCCAGCGAACCGTCACTTCGCGCCGCCTCCAGCCGCAGCAACTCCCAGCCGCCGCGCGTCAAGGCCGCGGTCATCAGGCGCTCCGCCAAGCCGTCGTCAGTTGCCGGATGCGCGAGGCAATCCATCTCGTCAGGGTCGGCCGCGCGGCCCAGAAACTCGAGCTGCCGGAGGCCCAATTTTCCCGCCGCCGATGGCGGACGCACCCTCTGTAACGCCAGCAGTCCCGCCAAACTCCCGTCCGCACCGGCTTCGGCCACAATCAACGGCTGCACCCCGGGCGGCTCGCTTTCCAGCCAGGCCTGTTGCCACTCCCAGCTTAAGAATGGATTCGGCGATCCGCATTCGCGGTACAAGCGCTTCCAGTCACGCTCAATCGCACGTGCCTGCCGCCGATTCTCGATGATCAAAAGGAAGCGCTTCCCGGCTGTTCCCACCGCCGCGTGTGCGCTCATGCCGTATACCTCAGCTCGGTCGCAAGCCCGCTCTCATCGATCGCCATGGGGTTCGGCTCCACTCCCGCACCGCGCCGCGCAAGCTTTCTCCACACCGACGCCACCAGCGCCGGATAACGCACCATCAGCGCCATGGCATAGACCGAAGCGCCCAGCGGAATCATGGCCAAGAGCTCCTGGCGCGCCTCCCAATGCCGCACCCATGGCAACGCCAAGAGCAATCCGCCGCTCATCCATGCGGTGCACTCGAGGGCCGGGGCGTAACAGCGCCACAAATCGCCCGGCTGAATGTCGAGGAAACGCGCCACCAGGTAAACGTGGAGCGCGGTGATCGCCGCGCGGGTCGCCACCTGCCCCCAGGCTACGCCGACAATGCCGCCGAAATGAGCTCCCAGGATAAGGTCGGGAGGCAGGAGCAGCCACCAGGCAAGTGTTGTACGCGTCAAGATGTCGGGACGCCCGATGGCTTTATACGCGTCGCCAAAATGGTGGCTCAGGCATCGAATTCCGGCGTACAACGCCAGCACCCGCAACACACCCACCGCCGGCCCCCAATGCCGCCCGTAAAGCCCGAGCACAATTGGGCCCGCCAGCAAACCCATGCCCGCCGCTACCGGTACCGTCAGTAGCGCCGTGTAGCGCGCCGTGTCCAGCAGTGTCGAGCGCAACACGCCACGTTCCGACTGCAAGCGGCTCAGGGCGGGAAACACCACACGCGTGACCACATTCAGTACGCTCAAAAGCAATACTTCAGGAATTCGAAATGCGAGCGTGTAAAAGCCCAACCAATAGTCACTCAACATGCGGCCGATCGTGAGCGAGTCGAAGTTGGTTAGAAGCACACTGCTGCCGTCGAGCAGATAGATATGCTTGGCGTAGGCGTATAAGCGGCGCGCCACCGCCGCATTCCATCGCCTTCGGGCCACGGGCCAGCCCACCTGCCAGTGGGTCACGCCGGGCGTGATCCACCAGAGGAGCGCGGTGCTGATCGCCGTACCCGCCACCTGCCCCCAAATTAAGCTCCACGCGCCCCACCCCAACAGCGCCAGCGTTATTCCCAAGCCGCCCTTCGCTCCCGCCATGCCGAGGTCGGGCAAAAGCTTGGCTCGAAATGAAAGCCGCCGCCGCAATAACGTGTCGTGTGTATTGCCGAGCGCGGTCAACAACAGCGACACCAGTAAGGCGCGCAGCATTGGCGCCAGCGCCGGTTCGTGGAAGAAGCGCCCCAGCGCCGGCGCGCACGCCCAGCCCACAACCGCCTCCACCAGGGAGGCGGCCACGGTTGTCCAAAAGCAGATGTCGGCTGCCGCGAGGGTATCTTTTTCTTCGAAAATGAGCGCGCTGGTCAGCCCCAGCGTACCGAATATCTCCAACACCATTAGCGCCGAGGTGGCCAGCGCCACCACCCCAAATTGCTGCGGAGCCAACAAGCGGGTCAGCACCACGATTGAGCCAAACACCAGCACCTTGCCCAACACAAACGAACTCGAGGCCCAAAACAATCCATGTAAGATGCGGCCGTTGTTCATGCCTCCATCCTCGTCGCCGTGGTTTTTCAACTGCGCGCGCTGCGGCACAGCCCGCAAGGCGCGCCGCCACTGCGGCGACTGGCCGCCGCGCAGGTAACGCCAGCCACCCGCCAACGCCGCCGCCAGCGCCAGCACAAAGAAATAGGGCGCCTCCCATCGGCCCAACTTCAATCCCCGCCAGCGCCCCAGCCCGACGCCGCCGACCATGACCAACCCCAGGGTCTGCGTCCAGGCAAGCCAGCGCACCGCCTGCGCCATGCTTTCCGCCGCCGGAACGAACACCAGGGCCAGGCTGCTTAGGAGCGCCAGCCCCAGCCATAGGGCCGAGAGGGGCCGCAAGATTTCGTGAAATAGCACCTTGGTGCAGTTGCCCCAGCCCAGTCCGCGCCAGCGCCCGCGCAAGCAGCCCAACGCCGCCCAACGCCCCACCGCCATACGTTTGCGCCGCTCCCACTCCGCGCCCTCGCCGGCCGAGCCGTTTTCGAACGAGCGCGCCTGGGGCGCCGCCAGTACGCGCTTGCCTTGGGCCAAGACCCGCAACGCCAGGTATAAATCGTCATTCACCATGAAGCTAATCGGCAGAGCTCGATAGCAACTCCGGCGCACCGCCAGCGCTTCGCCAAACGCCGCCACCGTACCTCCGGTGGTTGATTCGTTGGCCACGAGCCAGCCTTCGTAGCGAAAGTAAACGCTCTCCCCTCCGCCCATGCCGAGCTGTGGCGCGACCGCCTTGAGCCCGGTGACCGCGCCGACGCTTGGGTCGGCAAACGGCGCCACCAGGCGCCGGACCGTCTCCGGTGTGTCCTGGTTGTTGGCATCGGAAAACACCACGATGTCGCCCCATGCCGCTTCCACCGCCCGGTTCATTGCCTGGGCCTTGCCCAGGCGGCGGCGCCCACTCAACAGGCGCAAGGGGCAGGGGCCGCCCTCGGCGATTAAGCGCTCAACCTGTGCCCGCGTGCCGTCGGTCGAACCATCCTCACTCACTAATATTTCCAGGCGCGGGTAATCCTGTGCCCAGAGGTTCCGCACCCGGGCTTCAATGTGGTCGCCCTCGTTGTAGGCCGAGACAATCACGCTTACGAGCGGCCCGCCCGCGGCCTTCGCCTCCTGCTTTGGGCGATAAGGCGCGCACCACGCCCAAACCGCCACCGCCGCCGGGTACAACAGCCACACAAGCGCCAAGATCGCCACGCTTGAAACCAACAGCCAACTGGCGGCCTGCCATAACCAGTGCATGGGGCTCATGCCGCCACCCGTATGCCGGCATCAAGCACGGATTCCAGGCGCCGGACGTTCGTCTCGAGATCGAAGCCCTCCGTCTGCCGCGCCGCCCGCCCTAGCCGCTCCCGCAATCCGGCGTCGCGCAAACGCCAAATTCCGGCCGCTAACTCATCCGCAATCGATGCGCCCGCCGATACCAACAATCCGTTGTGTTCGCTGCGCACCAACTCCGGAATGCCCGACAGTCGTGTCGCAACAACTCCCAGGCCGGCGGCCATCGCCTCCATTAATGCCACGGGTATGCCTTCCATTTGTTGCGTCCTTTCGTCGACCACGCTGGGCATGGCAAATACGTCGGCCCAGCGCAGCCAGTCCCAAACCTCGCTTTCGGTGCGCGCGCCCAGCAAGCGCACTTCGCCGGCCAGATCGAGATCCGCGATCTGACGCTCCAGTTGGTGGCGCAGACGCCCCTCGCCGATCAGACGGCATTCGAAACGCAATCCGCGCGCCCGCAACTTGGCGCAGGCGTTCAGTAGATGACGGTGCCCCTTGTAGGGCTGCAAGGACCCGACCGCCAAAAGTCGCAACCGCGTGCCCGCACTTGTCTCCCGCCATCGCCGCCATCGCTCCCGTGCCATGGGCTCATAGCTCGACCACTCCACCCCGCAATGCACAACGTGGATCGGCGTAAGGCGGGTTGGCGGCCGGCCGGCGCGCGCTCGCTCGAGATAGGCGCGGTTGAACTCGCTAATTGTTATCGCGCTCCGCGCCCGCGCCAATTTCTCTCCCAGCATCGCCCGATGGCAATACAAGTCATGGGCGTGGGCGGTGAAACCGTAGCCGATACCAGTCAGCCGCTCGACCACATATGCCACCATCGCCGGATGGGTGGCGTAGTGCGCGTGAACAAGCTCGATTCCATCACGCTGCATGCACTCGGCGATGGCTACCGCTTTATTCCAATATGCGACGGCGCCTGCCAGCAAATTCCAGTCCCCCAAATTGCCGGCAATCACCGCCGCCAGCGTCGCGAGATAGCTGCGCGGATGTCGAGCCAGGCGCCGCAGGTGGCATGCCCAGTTCAGCCAAGGCGCTACCCATACCGGCGCCCGCAGGGCCCGCGCCCGCTCATGCTGTGGGCCCGTCGACACTCGCCGTAAGGGATACACAAATACCTTGTGCCCAGCCCGCTCGCGTTCCCACATCTCGCGCAGGATGAAGGTCTCGCTCAGCAGCGGATAACGGGACAGAACATAGCCGATATTCATAGAATTGTTATTTCGCTGGGCGGCCGGGAGCGCGCCGATCGGTAACTCCGGCTGTGATGCCGCAGATCTGCGTGGCATCGCCCGGAGTGACGGCTCCGTTTCCGGAAGAGGCCCAAAGCGAATCCGCAGGAGTCAGGTCCGGCATGTATCATTTGGGGAATTCAACGTTAAATTGCCGCTGCCTGGGCAGTTCCGGTGGTGCGGCTCTGCCGCCACGCCCAGGCAGTGCCGAGCAGCCTGTCCGCACCGGACTCGAGCGGTTGCCAGCCGAGCACCTTCGCCGCCCGGCTGGGATCGGCGACGAGCGCCGACGGATCCCCCACTCGCCGCGGACCTATCCGAACCGCCACCTTGCTTCCAGTGATGCGTCCCGCGACCGCGATCAATTCCCCCACCGAAAGTCCGCGCCCGGTACCGAGGTTGAGGCAAGTGGAAGGCTCGCCGGCGGCCAGATACTGGAGCGCCTGGCCATGGGCTCGCGCCAGATCGCTGACGTGGATAAAATCCCGCACTCCGGTGCCATCAGGCGTTGCGTAGTCGTCGCCGTGCAGCGTGAGCGCTTCACCGCCAGCGGCGGCCGAAAGTATCTGCGGAATTAAATGCGGCTCGGGCTCGTGCCACTCGCCGCTGCGTCCCGCCGCGTCGGCGCCGGCCGCGTTGAAGTACCGCAGCGCCACCGCGCGTATGCCGTAGGCGGCGCCGTACCAATGCAACATGCGTTCGATCGCCAACTTGGATTCGCCGTAGGCATTGATGGGGGCGAGCGGGGCGTCCTCGCCAATCGGCAGCCGGCTGGGCGCGCCATACACCGCGCAGGTCGAGCTGAAGACGAATTCCCGCACGCTGTGGGCGCGCATGGCCTCCAGAAGTTGAAACGTGCCCACCAGGTTGTTTTCGAAATATCGCGCCGGCTCGCGTGCCGATTCGCCGACATAGGCGCGGGCGGCCAGGTGTACGACGGCGCTGATCGAGTAGCGCTGAAAAACGGCGTTGAGCGCATTTCGGTCCAACACGTCGCCGGCTTCAAACGCCACCCCCTGTGGCACCAACTCGCGGTGGCCTTCACTGAGGTTGTCGAGCACGACGACAGGATGGCGCCCCAGCAAGCCGAGAACGACATGGCTGCCGACGTAGCCGGCGCCGCCGGTGACCAGAATCGCGCTCCCGCTCACACGGCCCCCCGTCCCGACCAAACCGCATCAACTGTGGCCAGCAACAGCCTCAAATCGAGCGCCAAGCTGGCGTTGCGAACGTAGGCGATGTCCATCCTGACGCGGTCGTCAAAGTTGCACGCGGCGCGCGCGACCACCTGCCAAAGTCCGGTAATACCGGGGAGCGCCTCCAGCCGCTCGCCATGCCAAGCGCGGTAGCGCTCCAAGCCAAATGGCGTGGGCCGGGGTCCCACCCATGACATTTCGCCGCGGGCGACGTTCCAGATCTGCGGCAGTTCGTCAATGCTGGTGCGCCGCAGCCAGCGTCCCACCCGGGTGACCCGTGGATCGCGGGTAATTTTAAAGTCAGGCCACGGCAGTTGGTTCAAGTGCTGCAACTGCGGCTCCAACTCACCCGCGTTGACGACCATCGTCCGCAACTTCCACATTCGGAAAATGCGCCCGTGCAATCCCACCCGGGTCTGCGAGAAAAGTGCCGGTCCGCGCGTGTCGAGCTTCACCGCCGCCGCTGCGACGGCCACCAGCACCAGCACCGGCAGCCCGCTTGCGAGGCACAGGGCCCAATCAAGCGTTCGCTTGTAGGGCCGCGCGCCGGTGTCGTGGTGCGCCTGTCTTGTTAGTCGCAGCAGGCGATTTCCGACTGGGTAGGCGCGCATGTCTGGCTAGATGCGCGGCGCTTCGCATTTCGGCATGCTCCGAATGGCCGATTCCGCGCGACTAGAATTGTGCGTAAGGCCGGCTATGCCGCAAGGCTCGAAGCCGGCGACTCGTCCGCGCTGGGGCGCGATTCCGCTCCGAACTCCGACAGCACGCAGCCGGCGATTACGTCCCAGTCATGGCGCTCGGCCGCTATCTCAATCGAGCGCCGGCCCAGCTTGCGACGCAGCCGCACGTCAGTCGCAAGTCGCTCCATGGCCTCGGCGAGCCCCGCCGCATCGCCTGGTTCCACCACCAGGCCGTTGCCGTCGATTAATTCCGGCAATCCGCCGGTCGCGGTGACAATCAACGGTTTACCGAAGGTCAAAGCCAAGTGGGCCACGCCGCTCTGCGAGGCGGCGCGGTAGGGAAGCACGATGAAGTCGGCGCGACGAAAGTACCAGGCCGTCTCCGGCGTCGGCACATAGCGCTCATCCCAGCGCAACCAGGGATCGAGTTCGAGACGCCGGGCCCGAGCCCGCCACGCTGCCGGTTTGACATTGGCGCTGGGCATGCCGGCTATCAACGCCAAGGGGCGCTTGGCCGCCGGCACCTGAGCCAGCGCCTCGATGAGTACGTCTACGCCCTTATAGGCGGTGAGCGTCCCGAACAGCAGTGCCAGGGGGCGCTGCGGCGGCAGCGCAAAACGCCGGTCGAGACCGGGATCCGGCCCCGCCTGCACAGCGATCCAGTCCTGGTTTCCGTGCGCGATCACCGCCGGGCGCACGCCGGTGCGGCGTTCGAAGTTCTCGGCCAGCGCGTGCGCGTGCACGAAAATGTGATCGAAAGCCTGGGCCAGCGGCGCCCGCCAACTTTGGTGCGCGAGGACGCGCCCGGCGCGGCTACGGTCGAAGGCTTCGACGTTATGCCAAATGTCCGCCAGCCGGAATCCTTGCCGCGCCCGCAAACGCGCCAAGCGCCGAACATACCACGCGTCGCAACGATGCTCGAAGTCGCCCAGCATAACCACCTCCGGCCGCAGACGCTTCACCGCTCTGGCGACCTGTTCCCAGGCGGCAATATAACGCACCGCCCGCACCGCGCGTAGGGCGCGCTTTGGAATGAGGCGGGGGCGATAGTGTGGATTCCATGTCCAAAGCCAGGGCAGAATCTCGAGGCCGCGGGCCGGCTTGGCTGCGACCTCGAGCCGGTGGCCGGTCAATAGGCGTACGTGTGCTCCCTTGCGGCTCAGTCCCACCGCCAACTGGTGGCTGTAATGAAACAGTCCGCCTCGGGAAAAGAATTCGACCATCAGAATCGAGGTTCGATTTGCGGGGATGGTCGACCTATAGGCCGAGGCGAGCCGGGCGCGCCATTCAGCGGGCGCATAGGACTGGAGCCAGCGTTCGCAGCCACGGCGCGCGCCGTGACACGCGGTCGCGCTCACCTCAAGACCGTCCATCCAGGAAAGCGCCGCCTGAGCCAAAGCTCGGCCATCGCCGGCCGGAACATACGCGCCGCAGTCGCCTAACACCTCGCGGGTGGCTTCCAAATCGGTGGCAATGACCGGCAACTGCTGGGCCATCGCCTCGATGACCGCTGTGGGTAAAGCTTCGCCGTGACTGGGGAAAAGAAACAGATCGGCCGCCCGCAGCCAGTCGGCGACATCGGGGCGGGCGCCGGCAAGGAAGAGGCGCGGCCAAGCGGGGCTAGCTTCAGCGGCGGCGCGGAAACGGGCGAAATCGGGACCGCCTCCGACCCACACCAGGCGGGCCGTCGGGCGCGCGGCGACAATGATTTCCGCCGCCAGCAGCCAATCGCGCCAGCCTTTGGCGTCGCGCGCCACCGCCACCGTGAGTAGCACTATGTCCTGTGTCTGCCAGCCGCGTCCTCGACGCCAACGCTGGCGTTCGCTGGCGCTCCAGCCGGGAGCCGCCTCGACTCCATTGGCGATAACGACGGGCGTAGCGGCCGCGGGCCGCGCCGCTTCCGCCTCGATTGTCGCGCGCCGCTGTGCGGCGCTTACAAAAACGTCCAGCGTGACGCGGCGCCGGGCGCGCGCCACCAGAGCTTCGACCACCCGGGCTCGCACGCCCGCCATGGCCGCCGTCGCCATGGTGTGCCGGGTTGAGACGTGGGGCACGCCGAGCTGGCGCGCCGCCCGCTCGCTCCACAGCGTGGCGTAATCAAGATGGGAGTGCACCAGGCGCGGGCGCAGGGCTCGCAAACGGTTCATGAAGGTGCGATACTCGCGCCAGTCGGTGAGCGATCGCATGTGCAACTGGTGCAAGCGCGCGCCGAGCAACTCCAGGGTACGCTCGCCCCAGATCTCTTCCAACGTGACACCGTTGCCGGGCGGCTGCAGTGCGATCAATTCCACCCGCCAGCCCGGCGGGGGCGCGAGCGCCATGGCCATGGCCAGCCGTTCGGCTCCGCCCAGCTTGAGCGAATCAATCACCCAGACCGCGACCGGATCATCCTTCGCCGCTTGGCGGGATTGTCCGCCGGTTTCAGCCTTCTCAGTCATTTCGAGATCCGTACTCACCGCGCTAGAACCCGGCCGCCGGTGCGGTGCCCGTGCTCGAATCCGAGACGGCCAAGTCGGGCCGGGAGCGGCCGATTCGCACCAATCCAGCGCCGCCGGTGCCCAGAGCCAGAATCAAGAGAAAGTGGCGAAAAAAGGCGCCGTGCAGAAAAATGCTGAGCACCAAGTAAGCCGCGAGCGCCAGTTCCAGACCCCAAATCTGATCGGCGAAGCGCACGGCGCGCAGCTGCCGCAGCCGGCGCCGTGCCCGCTCCATTTCGTGGAACCCCAGGCCGAGCAGGATGGCGAAGCAAGCAATGCCCACCACGCCCGTTTCCGCCGCGACCTGGATGGGCAGACTGTGGGGATCGCGCACCCCGGCCTCGCCGCTCAAGCCCACCTGGGCCGAGTAGGTCAGGTAGTTGGCCTCGTAATTGCCCGGGCCCACGCCCAGCAGCCAGTGGCGCTCAAACATGAGCGCTCCGGTCAAGTAGGCATTGCGGCGGATGCGGAAGCTCATATCGCCGATCTGCTGCTGCTGACCGGTGAGCGAGGCCTCGTCTAAAGTGAGGATACGCGCCCGGAAACCCTGCGGCAAGAGCGGCACCGCCGCCACCATCGCCACGGCGGCGACGGCCCACAGCCAGCGCCGGCGCCGGTATTTGTAGATCACCGCCGCCAGCACCAGCGCGATGCCCAGCAAACTGGCGCGCGAATAGGTAAACACCGTCGCCCCCAGCAGCAGCACTGCCGCCACCGTGTTGGCCGCGCGCCACCCCCAGTGGGCGCCGCGATCGAGCGCCCCGACCAGGGCGATCGGCAGGGCCGAGATCAATACCAGCGCCAGAAAATTGGGATCGCCGATGGCGCCGCCCAGGCGCCATCCCTTATTGCCGGGAACAATCTCGGCGTACACCATGGTGCCAAAACCCCACAATTGGTTCCGGCTTCCGCTGACTCCCTGGTAGACAACCGGCAGCGCCAGGAGCGTGGCTCCTGCCAGCAAGGCCCCCACGCCCCAGCGCCAATAGCGCGGCCGCGATAGCAAATTGACGACCAGATAAAAGATGACGGCACCCTTGACGAACTCCATCAATGCGGCCATCGCGGAGGCGGGGTCAATGGCCCCCACCGCAGCCATCGCCAGGCTCGCCCCGTAGGCCAACATCGCCGCCGCCACCGGCCAGCGCAACCGCTCGGCAGTTTCCGCGCGCGCCAGCCAGCGCAGTCCGGCCGCGGCCAAGACTCCCCCGAGCGCCAGCCGCAAGAGCCAACTGAAACCCCAGCTTTCGGTTAGCACGTCGGAGACGTTCCAGTAGACCACCAGGATGAGAGCGCATGCACCCCATGCCGGGCAATCGAGCACCAGCGCGGCCAGTCCCGCCAGCGCCAGGCCGCCGGAGACGATCAGCACGGGGTGGACCGGATAACGGGCGATCGCTTCGAGCAGCGGCACCAGAGCCGCGATGCCCAGCAGCCACCACGCCCAACCGCTTCTGGAATCGCCGCCGCAGCCACTCGCCGCCGTCCGATTTTTCCAACTCAATGTTTGGATCATAGAAGGTTCCTTGCGTCTACTTCGCTCCCCGGCCGCCGACCACCGCCCGCACCGTGGCGGCGAGAATCGCACAATCGAGCGACAGGCGCCAGGCGCGTATGTAGGCGAGATCCAACCGCAAGCGCCGATCGAAATCGCACTGCGCGCGTTCGAGAATTTGCCACAGCCCGGTGATGCCGGGCGGGGTGGCGAGCCGTTCGGTGTGCCACAACTGATAATCCTTGAGTCCGAAGTTGGTGGGGCGGGGGCCGACCAGCGACATCTCGCCTCGAATCACATTCCAGATCTGCGGCAGCTCATCGAGCGAGGTGCGACGCAGCAGCCTGCCCACGCGGGTAATGCGCGGATCGCGAGTGATCTTGAAATCCGGCCAGGGCAATTCGTTCAGATGTTGCAAGGAGCGCTCAAGCGCTTCCGCGTTGGCAACCATGGTGCGCAGCTTCCACATGCGGAAGTTGCGCCCGTGCTCGCCCACCCGGGTCTGAAAGAAAAACGGATTACCCGGCGACTCGAGCCAAATCGCCACCGCCGCCAGAGCGACCAGGAGCGCCGCCGGCAGCGCCAGCAGCAGCGAAAGCGCCAGGTCGAGCCTTCTCTTCGAGCGCCGCTGGGCGGGGCTCAGCTCACAGCGCCAACCCCGCGTCTGCTGCCGCCGGCGCAAGTGCCCGGGTTCGCACCAGGCGGGGTAGGATCGCACCGGCTTCGATAGGTGCCCGATTCCGGCGGCGCGGACTGACGCGGTCGGCGCCGAGGCCAATTCATCGGACTTCAGGCAACTCGCCATGCCACCTCCTCAAGCAGCGCCTGGAGGGTCAGCCCCTGCTGGGGAAATTGGGCGCTCCGCCAATTCACCGCCACGCCGTGCTGGCGGGCGCGTTCGCGCAGGCGTTCCAGCCCGGCCGGCAAGCCGCTGGGCGTGCCGTTGCCGATCGTCGCGGTGGCGTCCTCGAGCAACAGCATGACCACGCCGCCGGGTTCATGCCAGGCTAAGTCATTGATGCGCATTTCCGCAGCCAACTCGGCCAGCCAACGCGCGCACCCGGCCTCGGCTGTCGCAGTGGGGGGGGCGCCGTCGGGCGCCATCCGCACCAGCGTTAACGGCGCTTGCCGCCGGCGGGCGCGGCCGAACATGCGCAACAGCGCCGGATGCGCCTGGTCGCGGCTGGCGAGAATGCCGCTGGGTGGGGCCAGCGCACCTGCCGCCCGCGGGCGGCGGAGAGCAGGCGCAAGGGGGAGCGATCGACCGAGCCAAGCCATGAACTTTCTCCTGTGTAGTTCTCCGACGCTAGAGGTTGAGAGGGGAAGGGGAAGTGCGGGTGCCTAGGCGTGTGCCTCGACCGGCCGGGCGCGATAGGGACGAAAGGCGGGCGCGCCCGGGTCGGCGCGGTTCAAGACGGTGCCCAGCAAGGGCGCCCGCGCCCGGGCCAACTCCTCGCACAACTGCTGCGCCTCGGGCAGGCGGGTGTGGCCCCAACGCAAGACCACCAGCACGCCCTCGACCAGCGACGACAACAGGACGGCTTCTCCGGTCATGTTGCCGGGGGGAGAATCGACCAGGATGTAGTCATAGTGCTGACGCCACTGTTCCAGGAGCGCCGCCATCGTGCGCGCCTGCAAGGGCGGCCCGCCGGCTTCGCACGGCATGAGATCGAGATGCAGCGCCACCGCAACCGGCGGCACCTTGCGGCCCTGTTCGGCGGCGCGCAGTCCGGCGGGGGCACCGATTGCAGCTCCGCTCGAGTTCGAGCCGGAGGCGGGCGCCTCCATGCGCGCGCTTGCAGCGTTCTCCGGTCCCGGCGAGGGCATGCCGAAGAAGGTATGGCAGCGGGGATTGCGCGTGTCCGCATCCACAACCAGCGTGCGCCAACCCGCTTGCGCCAGCGCCAGACCCAATTGGCACACCATGGTCGTTTTGCCATCACCGGCGTTGGCGCTGGTAACCAAAAGCGCGCGCGGCGGCGGTCCGGCCCGGGCCACCAGGTTGGCGGCCACCTTGGCGTAATCGGGCCGCCCGGCGCCGGCCGCGGCGGGCAGGAGGCCGCGCGTGGCGCGCGGCAGCCGCGGTTGGTCGGCAATCATGCCGAGCGGCGCCAGGGCTTCGCCCAAACCCAGCTTCACCAGGTGGGGCTGCGTCAAAGCCTTTTGCCAGCGCTCCCGCCCCAGTGCCACGCCGAGCGCAACGATCACACCCACGCCCAAACCCAACCCTAAATCGAGCGGCACCTTGGGATAGGCCGGGGTCAGTGGAGTCAGCGCCGCGTCGAGGATATGGATGTTGGCGGGCGGCAGGCTGGCCTCCAACTCGACCTCGTTCAGCTTTTCGGCCAGCGTCGTCACCAGCGCGCGTTGTCCATCCGCTTTCGCCTTGACCACGCCAAACTGCATTTCGACGCCACTTGCCAGGGCCGCCTCATGGCTCAGCGTGGTGACGCGCGCCGCCAGTTCCTGCTCGCGTTGTTGGCTGGCGGCCAAACGCTGGGCCAACCCGGCAGCCACCTGGGAACGCAACCCGGCCAGCCGCTGCTGGGCACCGCGCACCTGCGCCTGGGCTTCAACCACCAGCGGAAAGTCGGAGCGGTAGGTCGTTTCGAGCGCCGCCAACTGCTGTTCGGCGCTGCCGAGGTTGGCGCTCGCCTGGTCGATGGCGGGGTTGCGCAGGTCGGCCGGCAGCGCCGCCACCACGCCCGAACTTCCATTGCCATAGCTGCGCACCTGCGCCTCATCGGCAATCCGTTCGCCTTCGGCGGTGGACCAGGCATGATTGGCGTCGGCCAGGCGGGCCAGCAACGCACTGGACATTCCACCGCTCTCGGGCAGGGGCAGAAAGGCGTGCGCCTGCTGGAACTGAGCCACCGCGTCGTCGTCGCGCGCCAGCTCGGCTTGCGCCGCCGCCAGTTGGCCGCGCATCCAGCGCGAGGCGCCCTGACCGGACTCGGCGCGTTGCGCCAGTTCGGCGGTGACATACTGCGCCGTCACGGCGTTGACCACCTGGGCCGCCAGGACGGGGTCGCCCGAGCCGTACTCGACGTGCACGGTGCTGCTGAGTTTGTCGGGCAACAGTTTGAGCTTGGAGCTGAACACGCCGACCGCGATGGCGGACTTGAGGGTCGCGCTCGCCGTGAGGCGCCGCTTGGCCAGCGTCACACCCAAATTATCGAGGGCACGGTGGATTTCCGGATCGCGCCGCTCCAGATTCAATCGCGCAATGACCGGCTCGGAAACGGTACGGCTGGCCATGACCGTCAGCTCCGTTTCCAGTTCGCGGTCGGCATCGACCGGAGGCGGATACTCCCGCGGCGTGAGCTCGGCATTGTGCAGCGATGGATGCTCGATGATAATGGAGCCGTCGGCCAGATAGTAGGGCTTGACCCACCAGGTGGCGAAGGCGGCCAGCGCCACGCAGGTGACGACCAGCGCCAGTCCCAGCCAGCGATTGCGATACAGTGCATTTTGCAATTGGCCGCGCGCCGCACGCGGCGCGGGCGCTTCCAGCTCAAACCAGGGGGGGAGCGCCGGATTGCCCGGCGGCACCGAAATGTACGACATGAATCCTCCTTAAATGCGCGTTATGGGTTTCTGATGAGGGCTGCCAGAGGTCTGTTTCAGAGAGCAGAGTCAGGGAACCTTGTTGGCGACCGACTGCTGCACGCGCCAGCGTTCGGTTCCACTGAAGAAGTCGAGCAATTCGAGTCCGGCCATGCGCAGCAGCGCGCCGGGAACCTGGACGATATCATCGGCCTCGAGCGTCAGGTCGGGACCGCGATTGCGCTGCGCCCGGGCGACATCGACGATTAACTCCTGGCGCCCGGTGGAGACACCGCTGCCCGGGGCCGTGACCAGGCGCAGCACGCGCACATGACTGACGTCGGCTTGCGGCAGGAAGCCACCGGCCTCGCTCACCAGTTGGGTCAGGGTCAAGCCCGGCAAGAGGGCTTCGGCGCCGGGGTGCATCACGTCGCCGGCGATATAGACCTGGTGGGCTTCGGGCACGTCAATCACATCGCCGGGCTCGAGCTCGCGATTCAACTCCGGATGTTGCGGCAACTGGCTAAGGTCAATCGTCTCCAGAGCCGTATTGACGGTGTAGGTGGGCGTGCCATGGGCACCGATGCGGCGTGTGGCCGGCGGTTGGTGTAACAGAAAGATCTTCTGGCTCGCCTTGACCGGATCGACGCCGCCGGCCATGCCCAACGCCTGCATTAAAGTCATTGCGCCGCTAAACCCATATACCCCGGGGCGCGGAACTTCGCCGTTCACCGCCACCCGGCGGCTGTTGTTCTCCTGGACCCGCACGCTCACCATCGGATGCACCAGCATGCCGCCGTAGGCCAGGGCCAAGGTGTGTTCGATCTCGGTGGGTGTCTTACCCGCCACCTGCAGGCCGGCAACAAAGGCCGGGGCGATGGATCCGTCGGGCGCGACCCGCAAATTGCCTGAAAGTTGTGGCTGTCCGAAGACGCGCACGTCGAGAAGGTCGCCGGGGCCCACCGGGTCGGCCGCCGCGCCGGCCCCGTACATCTGAACGATACCGGAGGCCGGCAACGCGGCCGCAGTTGCCGGTGCCGCAGCCATTTCGGGCAGACCCTGCGCCCAGGCTTGGCCGCCCGCCACCCAGCCCATGATGATTGCCAGTGCCAGCAGCGCGAACTCGCGCCACCAACCATTCGCCCACCGCCTCGTTACAATGAATCGCATTCAGCCTCCTCGGCCTCATTGGGAGGCCATGTTTGAGTCTAGGCAGGCGTAAAGCAGAGAACAATTGCACGCAAGTTGGAGAACTGCGACAACGAAGTTGCAGTTGCAAATCCACCATTGGTTGGAGGGCGGCGCCGCCGGAACTGCATCCAACACTTCCATGTCTCATCCCTCGCAGCAGGCCACGGTGAGTTCGACCACCAGTTCTGGCATTCGCGTCGGCATCGCGTTAGCCTCTTCACTTTGGAATCAACTGCTGGTGGATTCGCTCAATCTTGTACCTGGTCTATGTGCTACGGGTGGGGCCAGTTCGGTGCTCGCACCCGACTTGCTGGCGCCCAGTGACACTGGTGTACTGGTAACCGGCGTACCGTCGGCGCACGAGGCCTGGCAGCGGCTCCAGAACTGGTGCTCGCGTCCCTCTGTCCGGGTATTGCTACTGGGAGAAAATCGCCCGGCGTTGGCGGCGCGTTCCCTGCGCCTCGGCGCCTCCGGTTTCCTCGATTGGGAAAGCTCGCTGGTGACGCTGGTCAAGGCGATCCGCGGTGTGCATGCCGGCGAGATATGGGCTGAGCGCAAAGTGACGATGGGTCTGTTGCGCGGCGCGCACGCCGATCACAGCGCGCAGTTGACCGGGCGGGAGCAAATCGTTCTCGCCTCGCTGGCCCAGGGCCTGCGCAATAAGGAGATCGCCGCCCGCCTGGCCATTACTGAGACGACGGTAAAAAGCCATCTCAATCGTGCCTACCACAAGCTCAATTTGACCGACCGTGTCCAGGCCGCGCTCTATGTCGAGCGCCACGGGTTGTAGACGGTGCTACCGGCTGTCGTAGGCGGCATACCAGTCCACGGTGCGGTAGTCCTGGTGGAAAGCATCGCCGTAACGAAAGTACAAGCCGCTCGGTTGGCGAGGATTGGCCAGGGAATTTCGGGGCGGGGCCACGCCCAGACGTTGAAGATCGGCTAAACCGAGCGCTAGCCGCGCAACGTCGCCGGGGCCGCCTTGTTCGACGGCGAGGACTCCCTTGCCTTGGGCGATGGCCGCGCGCGCATTCGACAATTGCATTTCGTGCTGCTGGGGACTGAGTCGGCCGGTGCGCCAACCTTGGGAGAAATCCTCGATCATTACCCCGTCCAGGAAGGGCAAATAGCGCGACCACGCGCCCGCCGCATTGGGGTCATGGGTTAAGTTGGCCCAGATTGGCAGGTGCGGAAAAGCACGCCTCAAATCGGCTAAGTAGGTCACCTGCGCCGCTTGAAGCTGGGCATCGTCGGCATATTCGGCCACGCCGCTCATGCCGGCGCGGGTGAGATCGACGTTGTCCAAAAAGAACCCGTCAAAATCCAGATGGCGATAATCTCGCAGGCGGCGAATCAAGAACGCGCGCCAGCCAGCGCTCGCGGGATTCATCAAATACGTCGAGCGCCAAACTCCGTTTGCGGACTGATAGCGCGATTGCAGCCGACGGCCATGGCCGTCGTGGAGGAACCAACTCTCGTGCGGGTGCACCTCGCGACAAAAGACACCCTCTCGGTCCACCACGGTGCGTTGATAGGTCGGGTAATGGGCATCACAGGGCGCAGTCGCATCGGCATAAGGTCCTGGGCCTTCGGCTTCATTGGCGGCGATGTATTGCAGCACGGGCCCGCCATAGCCGGCCCGGCGCAATTCGGCCAAATAGGACTCGTCGCCGTGGGTGAGGATGATGAGCTTAAAGTGATCGGCCAGGAACTGGACCGGAGTGCCGTCGGCGGGCGGCTTATAGAAGAACGCCACCCGCACCGGAGGTGGCGCCGGCGCGAAAACCGCCAACCCGAAAACCAGCATGGGGAGCAGCAGCAGGGCGGCAATCAGCGTAGTATCAAAAGGTGCGAACCGTGGTGCCCCAGTGAACCTGCCGAACGGACTCACGCTGCTGCGCATATTTTTGGTCCCGCTGCTGATAGCGGTGCTGTTCAGCACCCGCCTGCCTAACAAGGAGATCTACGGCACCGCCATTTTCCTGGCGGCGGCCATTACCGATCTGTTGGATGGCTATCTCGCCCGGCGCCGACGACAAATCACCACCCTGGGAATATTGCTCGACCCGATTGCGGACAAACTGCTGATCTCGGCGGCCTTTATCTCGCTGGTCCAACTCGACCCGGCGCTAGTGCCGGCCTGGATGGTGGTTGTTATCATAGGACGCGAGTTTGCCGTCTCCGGCCTGCGTTCGATCGCCGCCACGCAGGGCTTTGCCATCGCCGCCAATGAATGGGGCAAGGCCAAGATGGTAAGTCAGGTGGTGGCGGTTTGCATCATCATCGTGGCGCACAAGTACGGCCACATCCCGTTGTTCGGCTGGCCGGTGGACGTACGCCTGTTGGGTAAGGTGGCGCTATGGCTGGTGGTGGTGGTGGCGCTGCTTTCGGCCTACAGCTACTTTGTGCGTTTTTGGCGCCAGGTCGATAGCGGGGTCAAGTACCGCCTACCGGCCGCGGGCGACTGAGCCGCGGATGACCTCGGTCCCAGCCGGGGAAACGGTATTGGCGTTATCTTCAGCGGTGATAAAGAGCTGGAAGTGCTGGTCAGGAGTGACGAATTTCAGCTCGCCGTTGAGATCCTTGTTCACGGTCAGTTGGCCCTTGCGTTCCGGTGTCTGGTCGTCCGACTGCACCCAGACGACGTAAACGCTCTTGGGCGGATTCAGGTTGGCGGGCTGGGCGAGGTGCTGTGCCTTGAGGTCGACGGTGGTGTTGCCGTTCGCGTCCTTGCCCAAATCCAATTTAATCTGCGCGGCGGGAATGACGTTCGAGGGTGCCATGACCAGGTGCTGCGCCCCGCACCCGAGTGGCATTGCGATGATTGTTGCCAGCACCGTCGTCAGGGCCAAGAAAGTTGCTTTCATAAAACCCCCTATGCAAGCATCGGATGCCAAAAAAAACCCGGCGCGAGTATCGCGCCGGGTTCGTGCAAAGTGCGACTTGCTGTTTGCGGCTTTAGTACATCCCGCCGCCCATGCCACCCATGCCCCCCATCCCGCCGTGTCCGCCGGCGCCGCCGGCGTCCTTCTTCTCTTCCGGGATCTCGGCGACCAGGGCTTCGGTTGTGAGCATGAGTCCGCTGATCGAGCCCGCGTTCTGGAGCGCGAAGCGGGTCACCTTGGCGGGGTCGATCACCCCGGCCTTGACCAGGTCCTCGTACACTTCGGTCTGGGCGTTGAAGCCGAAGTTAGTATCGGCGTTCTCCCGCACCTTGCCCACGACGATGGCGCCTTCCAGGCCGGCGTTCTGGGCAATCTGGCGAAGCGGTTCTTCGAGTGCGCGGCGCACGATTTCGATACCGATCTTCTCGTCGGCCGATTCCGGCTTGAGCGCGGCGACCGCCTTTTCCGCTCGCACCAGAGCCACACCGCCGCCCGGCACGATGCCTTCCTCGACCGCGGCGCGGGTGGCATGCATGGCATCCTCGACACGAGCCTTCTTCTCCTTCATTTCGGTCTCGGTCGCGGCGCCGACCTTGATCACGGCAACGCCGCCGACCAGCTTCGCCAGCCGCTCCTGCAGTTTCTCCTTGTCGTACTCGGAGGTGGTGTCGTTGATCTGGGTGCGCAGTTGCTTGACCCGGCCCTCGATTTCAGCGGTCTTGCCGCCGCCGTCAACCAGGGTGGTGTTGTCCTTGTCGATGACCGCCTTCTTGACCCGTCCCAACTGGCTCAACTGCACCGACTCCAACTTCACCCCGAGTTCCTCGGAGATGAATTCGCCGCCGGTGAGCACCGCGATATCCTGCAACATCGCCTTGCGGCGGTCGCCGAAGCCGGGAGCCTTGACCGCGGCCGCGTGCAAGGTGCCGCGCAGCTTGTTGACCACGAGCGTCGCCAAAGCTTCGCCTTCGATATCCTCGGCGATCAGCAACAGCGGCTTGCCGGCTCGGGCAATCTGTTCCAGAAGGGGCAGAAGGTCCTTCATCGAGCTGATCTTTTTCTCGTGGATCAGAATGTAGGGATCCTCGAGCACGACTTCCATGCGATCCGGATCGGTCACGAAATAGGGCGAGAGATAGCCGCGATCGAACTGCATGCCGTCCACCGCCTCGAGCAGGGTCTCCATGGTGCGCGATTCCTCGACCGTGATCACGCCGTCCTTGCCAACCTTCTTCATCGCCTCGGCGATGATGGCGCCGATGGTCGAATCATTGTTGGCCGAAATGGTGCCGACCTGGGTAATCATGTCGCCCTGAACCGGCTTGGACATCTTCTTCACCGCATCAACCGCCGCCGTCACCGCCTTGTCGATGCCGCGCTTGAGCGCCATCGGGTTGGCGCCGGCCGCCACCGTCTTCACGCCTTCGCGGAAGATAGCCTGGGCCAAAACGGTCGCCGTCGTAGTGCCGTCGCCCGCCACGTCACTGGTCTTGGACGCCACTTCACGCACCATCTGCGCGCCCATATTCTCGAGCGGATCCTGGAGCTCGATCTCCTTGGCCACCGTGACCCCATCCTTGGTGATGCTGGGTGAGCCGAACTTCTTCTCGATCACAACGTTGCGGCCCTTGGGTCCGAGCGTGATCTTGACCGCGTCGGCCAGGGTGTTCACCCCGCGCAGGATCGCCTGGCGGGAATTCTCTCCATGTACAATTCGTTTTGCCATTGATGAATCTCCTTTTGATTTCTTGGGGGTTGATTACTTGCTGAGCACGCCCAGCACTTCCTCTTCGCGCAGAATGAGCAGGTCTTCGCCGTCGAGCTTGATCTCGCTGCCCGAGTACTTGCCAAACAGGATGTGGTCGCCTTCCTTGACATCCATCGGCAACACCTTGCCTTCGTCGGTCACCTTGCCTTTGCCGACGGCAACGACTTTGCCTTCTTGCGGTTTCTCTTTGGCGGAGTCGGGAATAATAATGCCGCCCCGAATGGTTTCGCCCTCTTCGACGCGCTTGACCAGCAAGCGGTCGTGCAACGGTCTCACTTTTGCCATGAGTGTATCTCCTTCAATTAATTTGTAGGGGTTTCCCTCTGCGTACCGAAAAACGATGGTTAGCACTCTTCGGATACGAGTGCTAAGCGTACCTCAATCTGCAATGGCAAGTCAATCCCCATGAAGGGGGTTTTGTTGCGGGGTGAAGGTACGAAGGCGGGAAGAGGCTATTTTTTCGAGAGATCTTCGGCGGGTTTGGCGGCGTCCACGGTGCCTTCGGCGCGAGCTTCGGCCATGGATTTTTTGAACTCGCGGATGCTCTCGCCCAGGCCCTTACCCAATTCCGGCAGCTTCTTTGGCCCAAAAACCAGCAGGCAGATGATCAAGATGATGATGAGATGGGTAGGTTGAAAGAGGCCGTCAAACACGGAACACCTCCAGCGCAACGGGTGCGCGGCTTCTCACAGTATACTGCACCGCAGCCTGCTATATTCAAGTCTTGCCCCCCCAGCTCTTGATCTTCGATCTCGACGGCACCCTGATTGACAGTCGCGCCGACCTGGTGCAAAGCGTCAACGCCATGCTGAGCCACCTTGGACGGCCCACGCTGCCGGACGAAGTGGTGGCGGCGCACGTGGGCGATGGCGCCGCCATGCTGGTGCGGCGTTCGCTGGGGGCTGACAGCACGCCCGAAGAAGAAGCCACAGGGCTCGAGTACTTTTTGGCCTATTACGCTGACCACAAGCTCGATCGCACCACACTCTATCCGGATGTGGCTGAGGGTCTGGATCGCCTCGACCAAGCCGGATACCGGATGGCAGTACTGACCAACAAGCCGGTTCGACCGAGCCGTGAAATTGTGGACCACCTGGGCGTCGCCCGGCACTTTTTTGCCGTCTACGGCGGCAACAGCTTTGCGCAGAAAAAGCCCGATCCGTGCGGCATTCACGCGATTTTGGCGGAGTCGGGGACAGCGGCGGGGGAAGCGGTAATGATTGGCGACTCGGCGATTGACATTCGCTGCGGACGCAACGCGGGTACGCTCACGGCGGGTGTGACCTACGGCTTTATGCCGCAAACACTGGCGGCGGAGCGACCTGACCGGAGTTGCGACAGCTTCGCCGAGCTCACCGAATGGCTGCTCAATCGCCACGTTGATGGCAAACTAAAGGTCGAGGATCTAACCACCCATGGCATTTAAGCCCGGCGTCACCGCTCCCCAAACCGGCATTTACTGGTGCAGCGTTTGCAAACTGCCCGGACAATTTCAGCAGGGTCAGCCCTTACCCGAGTGCCGCAACAAGTGCGGCCGCGGCGGCTGGGATTTTGTCCAGGCGACAGAACAGGCGCAGTCGTAAACGCCGCCGAAACTGACGATTCAACGGCTTGGGGGGCAGCTACCGAACCGCTTGCGGGCAGCTATTGAACCGCTTGCGTGGCGTTTATTGAACCGCTTGCGGTTCAGCTACCGAATTGGCCACGAGGGCCTGGAAGATGCCGAGCACCCTACGCCGGTAGGCCAACATTTGGTCGGCGAGAGCTCGAAAGTTCGGATCGCGCGCGGCAGTACGCCGCCATTCGTTCTCCACCGCCGGGGGCACGGCGATGTCCTGGCGCAACTCCTGGTAGCTATAGCCACGCAGGTATAGCCCATAGAAAAAGGCGGCCTCTTGTTCGGGCGCTTCGAACATGCCGGCCGGAGCTCGGGTGAGGAGCGGACGCGGTTCCGGGGTGAGTTCTACAGCCATGCTTTATCTTGAATACACCGAAGTGCCGCCCCATTACAACGTCTCGGGCGCGCGCCGCGAGCATCTCGCGCGGCAGGCGCTTGACAGCCGGGAAATGTGGGTTTAAAGAGAGCGCCCAAAAAAATTGAGCCAGGTATCGCCGACGCGGTGTTGGCGCGCCAACCGCCAGCCTGAGCTAATCTCGCCCAGTTGCGCGCCACGCCGGGTTTCGATGATAACGGTGGCATCGGCGCTGACCAGTTCCGGATGCTGCGCCATGGCACTCCAGAACCCGGCGTAGGCGCGGATATCATCATAGGGCGGGTCAAGAAAAATAAAATCCCACCCCGCACCGACTTTGGCTAGCGCTCGCGGGACCAAAGCCGCATGCACTGACGTGCCCGCAATTCCGAGCGCGTTCAAGTTGCGACGCAGCACGCCCAACGCCGCGGCATCACTTTCAACCCATGCAACAGGACGCGCTCCACGGCTCCAGGCCTCTATGCCGACCGCGCCGGTGCCGGCGTAAAGGTCGAGGAATCCGCGCGAGCGCACCCGGTCGCCCAGTATGTTGAAGAGCGTTTCCCGGAGCCGGTCCGAACTGGGGCGGGTGGCACTACCGTGAGGTGCGACCAACGTTCGTCTCCGAAGCTCGCCACCAATCACTCGCATGGTCTATTCTACGAAGCTATTCGAAGCGAAGGGCTTCGATCGGGTCGAGCCGGGCGGCGAGACGGGCGGGATAGTAGCCGAAGGTCACGCCAATTGTGACCGCGAATGCCACCGCAAGCAGGATGCCAGACAGCGGAATGGTCATGTTCCACTGCATAGTTGCGCCGAGCGTGAGCGCGGTGGCGATTCCGAGCGCGATACCAACCGCGGCGCCGACAAGACTGAGGAGCACGGCTTCACCGAGAAACTGCGCCTTTACCTCTCTTTCGGTGGCGCCAACCGCCATGCGAACGCCAATTTCGCGGGTGCGTTCGACGACCGACGCCAGCATGACGTTGAGGATGCCGATGCCGCCGACCAGAAGCGAAATGGCGCCCAGCGAGACGAGAAAAATCGACAGGCTCTGGTTGGCCGCCATTTCGGTTTGGACCACGTCCTCGGGATGGCGGATCTTGAAGTCGTCGGGCTGACCTGCGCGGATGCGGTGGCGTTCGTGCAGGAGGTCGGTGGCTTGCTGCTCGGCGAGCGGAATGACATCGCTGGAGCGAACCGAACCGAAGATATCGTCGAGCCAGGTCACACCCATGATTTTTTTCATGGCGGTTGTGTAGGGGATCAAGACAAGGTCGTCCTGATCCTGCCCCGACCCCGACTGCCCCTTGGGGATGAGGTCGCCGATTACGGTAAATGGCAAATTGTTGATGCGGATTTCGCGGCCGATCGGATCCTCGCCGGCAAACAATTGGGTGCGCACGGTATTCCCGAGTACGCAAACATTGTCGGCATGGGCGACGTTGTCGTTGGTGAAGGAGGCTCCCTGGTCAAAGCTAAAATTTCGGATCGGGAAATACTCCGGTGCGACACCATGCATAGAGGTCCCCCAGTTCTGATTCCCATAGATGACCTGCACCGGGTGATCAGCATTGGGCGAGATCATCGTGAACTCGGGAACCTGGCGCAAAATCGCGTCCGCATCGGAGACGACCAACGATTTGGTGCTGCCCGAGCCGCGCGAGACGCCGGCGACACGGGCAGCTCCGGCCTCGACCCAGACCATGTTGTCGCCGAGGTTACGAAGTTGTTGCTGTAGCTGCGCCGAACCGGCTTCGCCAATCGCCACCACACAGATCACGGCGGCAATGCCGACCGCGATGCCGAGTACGCTCAGACCGCTGCGCAGCTTGTTGCGGCCCAGCGCGCGCGTCGCTTCCCGATAAACGACCCGCAGCATGGCCACTGTGTTGACCGAAACCACCAGACAATCATAAGGGGCGGTCGCTTAAGCGCCACTGAAGACGGCTGCCGCAACCGGGGTTGCTACAATGGAAAGGCCCACCTGCGGAGAGATGGCCGAGCGGTTGAAGGCGCACGCTTGGAAAGCGTGTATATCCGAAAGGGTATCTGGGGTTCGAATCCCCATCTCTCCGCCACGTTTCATTGCCGCCTTTGTTTATGCATGTTTCCTTTAAGGCACGCGGCGATGGCCGCGGGGCAGGCGCGCCAATAAATGCAGACGGCGGTACCATGATGATGTGTGGGATCGCATTAAATCCGGATTCCCGCCTTACCTATTGCGGCGCGAACACTGGATTCTCACGGTCGCAGCGGCATTGATATTGCCGTCTGTTTCGTTCGCGCGATATCAATTTCGGCAAGACGCCGAGGTTACCATTGCCACGCGCCCGTATCGACCAGGGCTCACGTTTCATTCCAGCGCAGACCTCGTCGAGATCGAAGCGGTTGTGCGCCGATCGAACGGAGAAGCGGTGGACAAGTTGACGGCGCAGGATTTCGCGGTCCGCGACAACGGCAAATTGCAAACCATTTCGCAATTCTCGGTGATCCGACAGCAGGCGGTCGCAGGCGCGGTCCAGGTCACCCTGCCACGGCCGGGCACTCCCGCGTTTGTATCGACGCCACCCAGTTCCGCCACCTACATCGGGTTTTTCCTCGACGACGCCAATACCTCGATCGCTGATCTGGTCCATGCCCGCGAGGGCGTGCGTTCGTTCGTCGGGTCCAAGCTGCCGGCCGACGAACAGGTTGCGATCGCTACCGAGTCGTCGTACGGTTCCATCGAATTCACACGAAGCGCGGACGACGTGGACGCCGCCCTCAAGGCGGTCTCGGCCCACCCTCTCGTTGCCGGCGGCTGCCCGCCGCTCTCCGGTTTTGAAGCCGAGCGCATCGTGAACCAATCCGATTACGAACTGCTCACTGCGAAGGCGAACGAGGCCGTGCAAATGGAATGCGGCTGCAGAGATGCCAGAAGCTGCACGGGGAAGGTTCAGAACGAGGCGCAGATGGTCTATCGGCTTGCGGCGGAGCAGTCCCGGCGGACACTGGACGCTTTCGCGAAACTTCTTGCGGATTTGGCGCAACGGCCGGGAAAGCGCGTCATCGTGTTCGCTTCCGATGGCTTTTTTCTCGATTTCGATCTTCGACCGGCGATGGACAAGCTGATCAACGAAGCTCTCCGAGACGGGATCGTTGTCGACTCGCTCGACGCCAAGGGCGTCGCCACCGAAGCGGCCTTCGATGTCGCCAGCCCTAACAAGGGTTTGAGCGGGCGGGAAGGAGGGGCAGTGGCCACGAAGGAGGAAATCCTGGAGCAGTTCGATCAGGCTCAAGGGTTGTCGGATCTGGCGTGGAGCACCGGGGGTGATTTTTTTCACGGCTCGAACGATCTCCGCAGCGGAGTCCGTGAATTGATGGCACCGCCCAAAGTGGCGTACCTGCTGGGTTTCGTGCCGACCGTTCTCAAGCCCGACGGCAGCACCCACACCCTCAAGATCAGTGTCGCAGGGCATTATCGGATACAGGCTCGTCACGGATACATGGCGCCCGATAAGATCAGCGCTGACGATGCCGCCTTAACAGAGACGTTACGCCGCGAAGCCGCGTCGCGCGAGCCGCAAAGTGGAATTGTATTTACCTTGGGGATCGGTCGCTATCCACAAGGAACGGCCCGGCTTTCGCTGACGCTCGACCCACGCCGGTTGCCGCTACTGCGGGCGGACGGCCGGAATCGGGATCGGGTCGAGATCGTCACAGAAGTATTCGACCGCGCGGGTACCTTCTTAACCGGGTCCGATACAACAGTTGACATCAACCTCCGCGACGAGACGCTGCGGCGATTCATGCGCCCTCAAGACGGCATCGTGGTGAGCGTTCCGGTCGCGGACCCGCCCGGAACTTATCAGCTGCGGGTGGTGGCGGTCGAGGCGCAAACGGGCCGTGTAGGGGCCGATTTTCGCCCGCTTGTTTTAACGCCGTGATGAGTAACGCTTGAACTCCGGTGCGCTGAATCAACCTCGGGCCGCTGCGCGGCGGTAGCCGCGCAGGAGCCGGCGCCAATCAGTGCTTGACGGCGGCTACGTCGGCTTGCAGACGGGCAACGGCGGCGGCCTCCTGGCTTAGGTAGTCGTTGGCGACTTTGATCATGGCGGGGGTGGGGGGTACAAACGCCATGTCCACCTCGCCGGCGATGGCGGTCAACCAGGCGCGCAGGCGGCCCGGGTAGACCAATCCGCCTTCGCTCGACTGGATCTTGAGATCCACATATTCGTCAATATCGCGGTTCAGGCGGTCCACCGCGGCTTGGTTGCCGGCTGACTTTTCGAGCGCGTCGCGGGCGTCAATGGCGCGGTTGAGGTTGGTGTCGAGTTGGCCGACCGCGTCGTAAAGCCGCATCAGTAAGTCGAAACGTTGCTGCAGTTCCGCCTGGGTGGTGGTTAAGTTGGGGTCGAGCTTGACCACCAATGGCTGTTTCTCAGTGGTGCCGCCGTAGCTTAGCGTGACCGTGTAGGTACCGGGCACAACCTCGGGGCCGACCGGCACGCCGGCGGCGAAGCCGGAATTGTAAATGCCCTTTACGTCAACCGCGTTCGGATAGCGCAGATCCCATTGGAAACTATTCATCCCCGGGTGCAGCCGCTCCGGACGCCGGGCTGGTCCGCCTCTGCCGCCGCCCGCCGCCGCAACTGGCCGCTCGGGCAGGGTGAAGTTACGGATCTCGTTGCCGTTGGCGCCGGTGAACGACAACTTTACCGGCGTGCTCGGGGTGTAATCAGAGGGCAGGTTGAAAAATACGGTGACTCCGGCCGGCAGGTTTTCGCCACCGGCGGCGCCGCCACCACCGCCAAAGCCGCCACGGCGCGTGACCAGCCACGACTGTTGGGGCTTGAACAGGTAGGGCTTGTTGGCCGCGACGGGCGCGTTTGCCAACTGCTCCATAAATTGCAGGTTGTCGAGCACCCAGAAGCCGCGGCCGAATGTGGCCAGCACAACGGCGTGTTGCGCGGGTTGAATCTCGACATCGCTGACCCGCACCGCCGGCAGGTTGAGTTTCAGCGGCTGCCATTGTGCGCCACCGTCAACACTGAAATAAGCGGATTCGCTGGTGCCGGCGAACATGAGCCGGGGATCGTTTGGATCCTGGCGCACGCTCTCGACGTACTCATTATCGGGAAGTCCGGTGGTGAGCTGGGTCCAGGTCTTGCCGTAGTCGGTGGACTTGAAGACGTAGGGGTGGAAGTCGTCCCAATCAAACCGGCTGGCCGACACGTACACCGTGCCCTCATTGGTGGCGGAAGGCTCAATGCAGGTGACGGTGGACCAGGTCGGCAGCGCCGGCGGGCGCACCTGGCTCCAGTGGCCGCCGCCGTCGGTGGTCAACTGAACCAGGCCGTCGTCGGTGCCGACCCAGATGAGATTGTCGGTCATGGGCGAAACCGCAATCGAGGAGATGGTGTCGAACATCTCCTCGCCGGTCACATCGGCGCTAATCGGGCCGCCCGGCCGCTCCTGCTTACTCTTATCGTTGCGGGTGAGGTCGGGGCTAATGATCTTCCAGTTGGTGCCTTCATCGGTGGTTTCGAAGAGCACGTTGGCGCCCATCAGCAGCTCGTGGGTGTTATGCGGGGCAAAGGTCACGGGGTGATGATTCCAGCCGTAGCGGTAAAGTTCCTTGTCGCCGCCGAGGCCGAATTTGTAGTCGGGCCAGGGGCTGACGTTGGTGACCAACCCGGTGCGGCGATCCTCGCGCCACTCCATGCTGTAGTAGCCGCTGCCGTAGGTGATCCAGGGTTTGTCGGGCGTGGGCACGACGAAACTCATTTCGCCGCCCTGCACGGTGGTCCATACCGGCGGGATGCTTCCCGCCGCGGTCGCGCTCGGGCCCTCATTCGAGCTGCGATCCTGTTGCGCGCCATAGATATGGAAGGGGAACTGGTTATCGAGATTGGCGTGGTAGAACTGGCCGGTGGGCTGGTTGTCTTCGGAACTGAAGGTCTTGCCGCCATCCACGGTGACGGTCGCGCCGCCGTCGTTGCCTTCGATGAAGATTTGCGGGTTGTTGGGGTTAACCCAGAACACATGATTGTCGCCATGCGGCGGACGCAGCGCGGTCAGGGTTTTGCCCTGGTCATGGGAGATGTAGACGCCCACGTTGGGCAGGTAGATCGTATTGGCATCCTTGGGATCCACGAACACGTTCATGTAGTAGAACGCGCGCTGGGTTATATCCATGCTGTTGTTGATCAGGCTCCAGTTCTCGCCGCCATCGTCGGAACGAAACAACCCGCCGGCTTGGCCTTTGTAATCGGCTTGGATGAGCGCGTACACGACCTTGGGATCGGTCGGCGCGACGGCAATGCCGATTCTGCCGAAGATTCCGGTCGGAAGTCCGGGGCGGTGGGAAATGTTGGTCCAATTGGCGCCGCCATCGGTGGTCTTGTAGATGCCGCTGCCGGGGCCGCCGCTGGAGAAGGTCCAATGGCTGCGGAACATTTGCCACATCGCGGCATAAACCACATTGGGATTGGTTGGATCCATGGCCATGGCGATGGCCCCGGTGTCCGGGTTGACGAATAGCACTTTCTTCCAGGATTGGCCGCCATCGGTGGTTTTGTAGATGCCGCGCTCCGGGTTGGGGGCGAACAAATGGCCAAGAGCGGCGACGTAAACGACATCCGGGTTATTGGGATCGATGGCAATCCAGGTAATGATGTGGGTATCGTCGAGCCCGATGTGCGTCCACGTTTGGCCCGCGTCGGTAGACTTGTACATGCCCGCGCCGGTCAGGACGGTGTTGCGGGGAGCGGAATCGCCGGTGCCCACGTAGATGACCTTGGAGTTCGAAGGGGCAATCGCCATGGCGCCAATACTGCCAGTCTTGAAGTCCTTGTCGGAGATGTTCCTCCAAGTCTGGCCATAGGTATCGCTCTCCCAGACGCCGCCGCCGGCCGTACCCATATAAAAGCGGTTTGGTTCAGTGGCAACGCCCGCGACCGTGGTAATGCGACCGCCGGTGTAGGGGCCGACGCTGCGCCAGCGCAGGGCGCTGGTGAGCCGAACCGCTGAGGTGGGGGATGTCGCCTGCGCCGCCAGGCCAGCGCTGGCGGCCAGTGAAAAGCAAGAAAACAGAAGAACCGATTTCAGTCTGGGTGAAAACATGGTGGCGCGCCACTCCTTGGTCAATCTGACGAGCCTAGGATACACCTCGAATTCGGGTTTGGCCACAAATTTCTATCACGGCGTTCCAGAGTGCACGCCTCGTCCGGATTGGCGCAGCCCCGGATTGGCGAGGCCCCTGTCTGGCGCAGCGCCTAAGCGCGGTGCGCGCGGCTTCAGTCGCGCGGGGGGGGGGCAATCAATGCCCCGTGAAGACATGTTGCATGCGGTACCCAATTCTTCCGCAATTCTGCTTTTGCCCCCCCGTGCTGGTTGCCATACTGACCTCATTAACTTCGTCTCGCGGTCGAATATTAAGGGGGAAAGAAATGAACGTAGTAGGTGCAACCCATGTATTTTCTCAGCGCGAACAACAGATCGTGAACGGTCTATTCCAGGCGAAATCAGTTAAGGACATAGCCGCTGATCTGCAGTTGAGCGTTAATACCGTTAAGGACTACATCAAGACCATTTACCGGAAGAGCAGCGTGCATTCAGCGCGCGAGCTGATGGTAAAGATGGGACCACCAGCAACACCGCTGCCACCGGTGAGCGTGGGAACCATGGAACTGAGCCAGCTTTTGCAAGCGGCAATGGCGCTGGAGGGCCGAACCGGCCCGGACGAGACGCTGACCCAGCTGACGCAGTCGATTCTGCGCTGCAGCAGGGCGCAACGGGTCAGCTACTGGCGCCTGGTGCGCAATGGCGCTGACCAACATTTGATTTCTGAGCAGTCGATGAGCACGCTGCGTATCGGCAAGTTTCTGCACCGCGTGCTGGAGCGCGGCCATGCGCGCATGGAGGAACACGAGCGCGAAAGCTCGGAGGCACGGCAAATGGCGTCGGTGGGCGTTGTGGGCGAGGTGATAGGGGTGATGTGCGCGCCCACCCATCGTGTCAGCCTTTTGTTGGCCTCGGATCCAGCCCAGGGAGGATTCTGCCAATTCGACCTGCCCACGCTACGGCTGTTGGCGCGACTGGCGCAATCATCGGTGCAAAAAACGTTGCACTCGATGGAGGCATCGGCGTAGACGGAGCGATCAGCAGGCGCCGGCGGTTTGGGCTGAGACTTGGCCGGAGAGAGGCGCAGCAGCGATGGAATCGAATGTGGCATGCCAAATGGCCATGCCTTCGAGCAGTCGCTGCCGCCATTCGCGTTGGGTTTCGGTCCAGCGACCGGATTCGCTCCAAGCGGCGGCCAAACCGTCAGCCAGTTCGCCAAAACATTGATGGTAGCTGGCGCCGCGCAGCGCGATATTCCGCAGGGCGTGGCAGAATCCGGGAGTTAGGATCATGCCGTCGCGTTCCTGATCGAGGTCGCGCCAGAGATCGTGCGGGTTGCGTTTCTGCCGCACCCAGGGTTCGCCAAAAGCGATGACGTCACCCAGGTGTTCGGCAATGCGGGCAATGATGTAACTGGCCCAAATATCGTCATAGCGTCCGTTGTAGGGGGACAGGAAATAGGCTGGAAGCACGGCGCGAAGAAGGGAAGTGTTCTGGGAGTTGAACGGCGACCAGGTGCCGGGCTCGAGGCAGAACGAGGGCGGCGTGCCCGGCTTGCGTCCGCGTACCACCGGTTGGCGTGCCATGCGCGCCAAGGCGTCAATATCGGGATCGTCAAGCCAGAGCCCGGCGTTGACAACGATGCGGCGGTTAGAAACGGATTCCGATTGAAACTCCTCGGCCTCACGCCACCGCAGGTCCCACGGGTAGCCGCGGTGATAGAAAGCCACACCGTCGTCGGCGGCGAGTGTCCCGCAAACGTTGAACCATCCGCTGCTGGTGGCGAACGCGGGCAGCGGGCCAAACGATCCCACTTGCCGGTGAAGGCCAATGAAATCGCCACCGAGGGCGAAGTTGTCGTCGTCGATGGTGATCGCCACCTCGGCGCCGTGTTCATAGGCCCAAAGCAAACCGATATTCCGCCGCTGGATGGAATCGAAGCGAAGGTGCTGCCAGAGCCGCGGGAAACGGCTTAAGTATTCCTGCTGTGCGGGAATGTCCAAGTAGGTACAGGCGAAGGGATGTTCATCGGCCAGGCGGCGGCAGAAATCGGCGGCGGCGGCCGGCGTCTTGCGGTCGCCGACGACCACGAAATCGAGTTGGTCAGGGGCGCCGGCGTGTCCGTGAGCGCGGGCGTTTTGGGCGTAGGCGGTGAGAAGCTCGGGAACGTGAATGGTGGTGGTGAGCAGGGTGGTTTTCATAGGCTCAGTCAATAGCCTTCGTACCCAGGCGTTGAACGCGCTGGTGCGCGGCAGCGAGCACCTCGGCCATGCCTTGCTCTAATGTCAATTCCGGGCGCCAATTGAGTATGGCTCGGGAGCGCGTTGGGTCGCAATAGCGTGACTGGACGCCCACCGGTTTGCCGATGAGGGGGCGAACGCCGGCATTACGTCCATCGAGCGCAACCAGCAGCGCAGCCACCTCCAGGAACGTTGTAAGTTGCCCGGTGCCGATGTTCACCGCGCCGCCGTCAGCGATGAGGTCCACGGCGCGCAGCATGGCGGTGATGCAATCTTCGATATGGACAAAATCGCGTCCTTGTTCGCCGGTGCCCCAAACGGTGACCGGATCATCGCCGCGCGCCACCCGGTAGGCGATGGCAGGTACGGGATAGGTCAGGTCCTGATCACCGCCGAAGCCCGAGAAGGGGCGTACGCAGGCGACCTTTAGCCCATATCTCAGGGCGGCCAGGCGAGCCAGATATTCCCCGGTCAGCTTGCTCCATCCATAGGTCATGTCGGGCTGGCCGAGACGCGCGGCATGGGTTGCGCCCGCATCGAGCGCGAATTCAATCATGTCCTCGCGGAGCGCCACGGCGCCGGCGGTCGTTTGTAAGTCGGTGGGGTAGGCGGCGCTGGAACTGGCGTAAAGCACACGGCCAATGCCCGCGGGGTGGCGCGAAAGCCAGAGAAAAAACAGCGCATCGAGGGCGAGATCCACGCCGACCGCCAATGGATCACCATCAATCAGCGCGCGGCCGCCGACGACCGAGGCGAGGGCGCAGACGTAGTCGAAATGGGGCAGCTCGCGCGGCGGCAATCCTGGAATTTTCCCCAACTGGCGGAGCAGCGTCACCGACAAATCCTCTTCAATCAATCGCACGCGCGCAGCTTGCGACGCAGTGAGCCACTGAGCCGCGGGCAAGCCGGTGCTGAGGTCATCCACAATCCAGACCGCATCGCCGCGTTCGAGCAGGCGATGGACCAAGTGGCGGCCAACGAAGCCGCAACCGCCGGTGACCAAGCTGGTGAAGCTGGGGTCGCTCACGCGGCCGCCGCCCACAATGATTGCCGCCGCCGCCAACGGATTTGGAGCGCCATGCGGGCATAGGCGAAGTTCTGAAGAAAAGTATTATGGCTTTCGCCTTCGTTTCGCGCCCGCCAGCGAGACGGAACCTCGACCACGACGGCGCCGAGGCGGAGGGGTTTCAGAAGCGTCTCCAGCAAGAAGGGATGGCGCAGTTCCTGCCACTCGACGCGCTTGGTCCATTCCGACTTAAACAGCCTGAATCCATAAGTCAAGTCGGTCAGGCGCGTGCCGTACAGGAGCTTGAAAAACATCTGGAAAACCCAGTTGAGCTCCTTCTTGAGCGGACTGTAACCTTGAAAGCCGCCACCGCGCGCCCAGCGGGTGGCGGTAACGATATCGGCGCCGGTAAGGCTGGCGGCGATGAGGTGCTTCACGTCGGCGGGATCGGTCTCGAGATCACTGGCCATCATCAAAACATGGCTGCCACGGGCCCAGGCAAAGCCATCGCGCAGCGCTCCGCCGAGAAAGGGACGCTGCTGGCAGCGGGCGAGTACCAACCCGGCGTGGTCGTGTTCGAGTTTGTGGGCGACGGCGAGGGCGGCGGCGGTGGTGCGCGGGCTGTAGATGATCAGGATTTCGGCAATCGCGTCACGATTTTCAGCCAACAACTGGGCGACGGTTTGCCGCAACGCTTCGGTCTCGTCCATGACCGGAAGCAGCACACTAACGCTCACCATGCGCTCACCATGTGCTCACCATGGCGGGCGCCTAGCGCTCGGGAACTTCGACCCGCGCTACCTGTTCCATTTGCGGCTCGCTCAAATTGATCTGAGCCGGCTTTTCGGCGTAGGGATCGAAGTGCGCGTCCACAGCAGTGTGGACGAAGGTCACGCCCGAGGTGGCGGTTTGAAAGCGATTAAAACGAGGGCCGCGGGGGCTGGGTTTAAGCTTTTTCGGCACCCGAACATATTACTATGTAAGACCTTTATCTGGAACGACTCACCATCTGCGCGGCCAGGGCGCGGAGCGGATCGGCCGAGGCCGGCCAGCCGTCGAGCGCAGCCAGGGCGGCGTGCAGCAGCCGCTCGGCTTCGGCGGTGGCGGCGGCGGTGCCGAGGGCGGCCGGGTAGGTGGCCTTGGACTGCGAGTCGTCCTTGCCGGCGGTCTTGCCGAGATCGGCGGTCGAGGCGCTGCGGTCGAGCAGATCATCGGTGATCTGGAACGCAAGCCCAATGGCCTCGCCATATTGGCGCAGTTGGCTGAGTTGCAGGGTGGTCGCCTGGCCAGCCATGGCACCGAGCTCGACGCTGGCGCGGATGAGCGCGGCGGTCTTGGCGAGGTGAATGCGGCGGACGGTCGCGGGATCGGCGGAGGCGCGGCTGGCTTCGAGATCGGCCACCTGGCCGGCGACCATCCCCGAGGGGGTGCCGGCGGCTAGTGCCAGCACGCGCGCCATGCCGGGTTGCTCCAGTTGCGCGAAGGCCAGCGTCAGGAGCGCGTCGCCCGCCAGAATTGCCATGGCTTCGCCGAACGCTTTATGGCAAGTGGGTCGGCCGCGGCGCAAGTCGTCGTTGTCGAGGGCGGGCAGGTCGTCGTGAATCAGCGAGTAGGCATGCACCATTTCAACGGCACAAGCCGGGCCGAGTGCGGAATGACCACCGCCAACCGCGTGCCTGGCGGCAAGACAGAGGAGCGGGCGCAGGCGTTTGCCGCCGCCGAGCGCGCTGTAGCGCATGGCGGCGTGGAGATGTCGTGGTTCCAGATCCTCGCCGGGCAAAGCATGATGCAGGGCTTTCTCAATGGAACGGCGGGCACTGGCTAACCAGCTATCAATGGATTCGTCCATACAATAGTTGAAGCTGCCTTGCCAGTGTAACCATTTCCAGGGCGGGCAGTTGCTAACGATATGAGCCAACTAGTGCGAGAACTGAGGTATGGCCTGCGGTCGCTGCGCCAGGCGCCGGCGTTTGCCGCCATTGCGATTTTGACGCTCGGCCTGGGTATTGGGGCCAATACGGCGATCTTTAGCATGGTGGATGCGGTGCTGTTGCGACCATTGCCGTTTCCGCAGCCGGACAGGCTGATTTCGGTTCGGGAGAACGATCGAAATTTCCCTTCGAAATCGGATTCCTATCCCGACTATCTTGACTGGGCGGCGGACACTCACAGCTTTACCGCGCTGGCGGCCTATCGCGGCACGGGTGGCGTGCTGACCCACGCCGGAGCGCCGGCCATCATCTCGGGGCAGGAGGCGACGGCGCAGTATTTCGATGTGCTCGGCATCAAGCCGGAACTGGGCCGTACCTTCACCCCCGCCGAAGACAAGGTCGGAGCGCCAGATGTGGTGGTGATCGCCGACAGCCTTTGGCGCGAACGCTTCGGCACGAACCCGGCGGTGTTGGGCACGACCATGGACCTCGATGCGCGGCCGCGCACAATTATCGGCGTAATGCCCCGCGGTTTTCCTGGCTTGGCGGCGGGCAAGGATGCGGCGCAGTATTGGGTGCCGCTGGGAGCGGCAGCCACCAAGGATTCAGGCTTGATGAATCGCGGCAGTCACCCTGGGCTCGACGTACTGGGGCGGACCAAGCCGGGGGTCACGCTCGCCGCGGCGCGCGCCGACTTGCAGAGCGTCGCACGGGCGCTGTCGCAACAGTATCCAAAGTCAAATACGGGCGAGGGCGTGACGGTGACGAGCTATCTCGATCGGGTGGTCCGCAACGACGGCCCCAGCGCGCTTTGGGTGTTGCTGGCCGCCGTGGGTCTGGTGCTGTTGATTGCCTGCGCCAACGTCGCCAACCTTTTGTTGGCGCGCGCCGCCACGCGCCAAAAGCCAAACGCCATTCGCGCCGCCATGGGTGCGTCGCGGGCGCGGCTCATCCGCGAGCACTTGATCGAGAGCCTCTGCCTGGGCGTGGCCGGGAGCGTGGTCGGCCTGGGGTTGGCGACGTTGGCGATGCGCGCCACGCCACTGCTGATTCCGCCGGGCCTGGGCATGACCAGGACAGATCAATTGGGGCTGGATTGGCGCGTGATGTCATTCACGATCGCGCTGGCGCTGGCCACCAGCATTATCTTCGGATTGGCGCCGGCGTGGCAGGCGAGCCGGGCCGGAATCTCTGAAATTCTCAAGCAAGGCGGCCGGGATGCGGCATCGGGGGCGGCGGCGCACCGGCTGCGCAACACGCTGGTCGCGGTCGAGATGGCTCTGGCGTTGGTGCTGCTGGTGGGGGCCGGGCTGCTGATTCGAAGCTTGTTGCGGCTGCAACAGGTGAATCCAGGTTTCGATCCGCATCATACGCTCACCTTCAGCGTTGATTTGCCGCAGGCGAAATATTCAACTCCGGAAAAGAGCATGGAGTTTTTCCGGCAGGCGCGGCAGCGTATGGTCAATCTGCCCAGCGTCTCGGCCGTGGGCATGGTGAATCCGCTGCCGTTTGGCGGCAGCGACTGGGAAAACAGCTTCTCGATTGTCGGGCGCCCCGCGCCCGCGCCGGGCAATGAGCCTTCCGCCAATTACGAAATGATTGCGGGCGATTACTTCAACGCGATGGGCATGCGCCTCTTGCGGGGGCGCCAGTTCAATGATGGCGACACACCGACGAGTACTCCTGTGGCGATTATCGACCCGGTGTTTGCCAAACGTTACTGGCCCGGCGCCGATCCGCTCGCAAACGCTTTAGGGCAGCAGATTCACATGGGCAAACTGAACATGACGGTGGTTGGAGTAGTGGCCCGTGTTTTGGAGTACGGGCTGGAAGGCACCACGGAGATGGACCGCCTCCCGGAGTTATTTGTACCTCTCAACCAGGTGGGGTTCGACCAAACCGGCGCCTACTTTGTGGTGCGCACCGGGCTCGCTTCGCCGCTTGATCTGCGCGCCGGCGTGACCGCCGCAGTGCAGGCGGGCGACGCCGACCAGCCGTTGTACGACATGTTGACCATGGATCAGCGGGTGGCGCTCTCGCTGGCACAACGCCGGTTGACGTTGTGGCTCATGGTGGGGTTTGCCGGGCTGGCGCTCGTACTGGCCGCGATCGGAATCTATGGCGTGCTGAGCTACGCGGTGGCGCAGCGGGTGCATGAGATTGGAATTCGCATGGCGCTCGGCGCAGGCCACGGCAGGGTGCTGGGCCAGGTGATGGGGCACGGATTGCGGCTCGCCGGCGCCGGCGCTCTCGCCGGTTTGGCGATTGCATTGGCCGCAGGCCGATTTGGCGCGTCATTTCTGTACGGGGTGGGCGCCGCAGACCCTGTGGTACTGATGGCGGTGCCAGCGACGCTGCTCGCGGTGGCCGCCGTGGCCTGTTACTTGCCGGCGCGGCGGGCGACGCGGGTCGACCCGATGATCGCCCTGCGCGGCGAGTAGGGCGTATCTAATTCGATACCTTTCAAGCGGGCTGGCGGGACACTATGATGAGGGGGTGAACCCGCTCCGCCCGACATCGAATCGGCGCTTCAATGAGCTGATTGGCCTGCTCATTCTAGTGGTTGCGGCGCTGCTTTTCTTGGCGCTGGCCAGCTACCATCCCGCCGACGGATCGCTGGATACGGCGGCTATGAACGCGGCGGCACGGCCGGCCAACTGGGTGGGCCCGGTGGGCGCCTTCACGGCGGATTTGTTGTTCCAAAGCCTGGGGATCGCCAGCTTGCTGTTGGTGCTGGGTTTGGTCGCGTTGGCGCTGCGCTGGTTTCGCGCGCCCAAAGCGCCGCCAACGCGGATGAGCCATTTCATTGGCTTGCTGCTGACAATGCTGGCGGTAGCGACACTGATTGCCGAACTGCCGTGGCACGCGCACTGGCGCGCGATTGCACCGTTAGAGGGTGCGGCGGGCACGATGGCGGCGGCAACCTTAATTGATGGCTTCAACCCGATCGGCGCCTATCTGGTTTCAGCCACATTATTGATCGTCGGCCTGTTTCTGGCGACTAAATTCTCGTTTACCAACATGCAGGAATGGTGGGCCGAATCGATGGCCGACCGCTTCGCCAGCTTCATGATGGCGGTCAGGCGCCCGTTAAGCGCGTTCCTGACTTTCTTCCGCCGCCGCCGCACCGCGCCGGAGCCAAAACGGCAAACGGCGCCGAGCGCGGCGCCCGAGGTTCGCTCCAGCTTTATTCCGGCCAAGAGCCGCGCCGCGGCGGTGGTCGTCGAGGCGGAGAGCGCCGCCGAATTGGCCCGCCGCGCGCTGGCTACGCCCGAGGCAGCGAGCAAGCGCGAGGTCTCGACGAATATCATCGTGGCGCCGCCCGTCGAGCGCAAACCCGAACCCAAAGCAGTGCGACTCAGCCTAGGCCAATTCAAGACGCCAGCGCTGGGGTTATTACAAGAGCCCAGCGCGGGCAACAAGATCGAGGAATCGGAGTTGCGCGACATGGCGCAGCGGCTCACCGCCAAGTGCGAGGAGTTTTCGGTGGGCGGCCAGGTTACTCAAATCAACCCCGGCCCGGTGGTGACCACCTACGAATTCAAGCCGCAGGCGGGAGTCAAATACAACCGCATCACGGCGCTCAACGACGATCTCTGCCTGGCGTTGGCGGCGGAATCGATTTATATCGAGCGCATTCCGGGCAAGAGCACGGTCGGCATTGAAGTTCCGAACCAGCGGCGGGAGACGATCTTCCTGCGCGAGATTATCGCCAGCGAAGCCTTCCAGAAGTCGAAGTCGCCGCTGACGATGGCCCTTGGCAAGGATGCCAACGGCGAAATCGTGGTCAGCGACCTGGCGGCGATGCCGCATCTTCTGATTGCCGGCTCGACCGGCTCGGGGAAGAGCGTGGCTCTCAACAGCATGATCGTGTCGCTTCTCTACAAAGCGACGCCCGACCAGTTGCGGTTCATTCTGGTCGACCCGAAGCGGTTGGAACTCGGGCTTTACGACGGCATTCCGCACCTGTACACGCCGATCATTACGGAACCGAAACTCGCCGCCAACGCGCTTCGTAACGCCACCAGGGAAATGGAACGCCGGCTGAAGCTGCTGGCCAGCAAGGGGGTTCGCAATATCGCCCAGTTCAACCGACTATTCGAGGATCAGACGCCGAGCCTGTTTGACAATTTGGCCGAGAACGACGAGAACCGCCCGCTGCCCTACATTGTGATCATCATTGACGAGTTGGCCGACCTGATGATTGTGGACGCCAGCAACGTCGAGGAGTCGATCACGCGCCTTGCGCAAATGGCGCGCGCGGTGGGGATACATCTGATCCTGGCCACACAGCGGCCATCGGTTGACGTCATCACGGGATTGATCAAGGCCAACTTCCCGGCGCGCATGTCGTTCCGGGTGGCGACGCGGGTTGACTCGCGCACCATTCTTGATTCGCAGGGGGCGGAGCTGCTGCTGGGCAAGGGGGACATGCTGTTCCTGCCGCCGGGCACCTCGCGCTTCCACCGCGTGCACGGCGCATTTGTCACCGAGGGTGAGATTGGGGCGGTCGTGGATGCCTGGTCGAAGCAGGGCGAACCGAGGTTCGACAACAGCTTCCTGAAACCGCCGCCGGAAAAGGAAGCGGGCGCGGGGGGCGAACTGGACGAAGCGGATGGCGAGCCGCTCTCCTCAGGCGACGACAACGACCCCATGTTCGAGGACGCGGTGCGGGTTGTAGTCGAGTACGGCAAGGCGAGCACGTCACTATTGCAGCGTCGCTTGCGCATTGGCTATGGACGCGCCGCGCACTTGATTGATCTCATGTACAACGATGGCATTGTGGGCCCAGCCGACGGTCCCAAGCCACGCGAACTGCTGAAGCGCCCCGATTGGATTGCGGAAGTCGAAGAAGTGCTGCGCTAGCCAGCGCTCTCTTCAAGCAAGCCCCGCATTTCCGCGGCGGCGTGGGTGTCGCCGGTGCGTTCGGCGGCGGCGATGCCGGCGAGCAACCGCTGGCGCGCTTCTTCCACGCGTCCCAGACTCAGCAACAACTGACCGGCCTGTTGAAAGCCGGCGGCATAGTCAGGGTGGTATTCAGCGAGAAGCTGAAACTGCTCCAGCGCGGCGTCGGTGGACCCCTGCTGTTTCAACTCCATGGCCAGGCCGTAGCGGGCAAAGGCGTTCTCGGGCGCCTGGGCCACGAATGCTGTCAGAGTTTCAAGTCGGCTCGACATCAGGTCAAACCATTATGGCCCAGGCGCTTCGCCGCATGCATTCGGGCACACGTTCAGGCTGAATGCCGGCGGTCTCGCGCAGGCTCGCGATTCCTGTTACCATGGGCATTCGCGATAGCAAATCCTATGGCCTGTCCTTTTTTTCTGCCGACTGAAGAATTCACCGAGTGGGCGTGGCACGCGCGCCCGCGATTGCCGCTGGGCGACGCCTGGAAGGGCACCTGCACCGCGCCTGGGCACGAGGGCCAAGCACCGGCGGCCGATATGCTCAAGGAGTGGTGCAACTTCGGGTATGCCCGCAAGTGTCCGTGGATACCGGCGCAGCGCCGGGCGGACAAGATCAGCTTCAGTATCGCGCGCGACAAGGAAGACATCATCCTCATCTACTACGTCTTCGAAGTGGACCATACTCCGGGCGAGCATGGCACGTTGCAGTACGACCATCAGCACGGGCGCTGGCTGAAGTCGCACACCGACGAGCGGCTCCAGAAGCAGGCGGAATGCTACTTGACGTCGTACCTGAAGCGTAAGGAAACGCCCGTCCGGCCCGGCCATCCCTCGTCGTGAGCACGCATACCGCCAAGCCGGTGCGCTTGTCGCAGGCGGAAATGACCGAGTTGGTGCTGCCCAACGACGCCAATATGCTGGGCAACATCCTGGGCGGCAAGGTCATGCATTTGGTGGATCTCTGCGGCGCCATTGCGGCCTGCCGCCACTCCGGGACGGTTGCGGTGACGGCTTCCGTGGACCATATGGATTTCCGCTATCCCATCTTGGTCGGCGAATTGGTGGTGTTGAAGGCGAGCGTCAACCGGGCGTTCAAGACCTCGATGGAGGTGGGCGTCAAGGTTTACAGCGAAAACATGCTCTCCGGGGAGCGCCGGCACACCTCCACCGCGTATTTGACCTTTGTTGCGCTCGACGATCACGGGCAGCGGGTGCCAGTGCCGCCGGTGGTGCCGGAGACGGCTGACGAGCAGCGGCGGTTTGAGGCGGCGGCAACACGCCGGGCTTATCGGCTGCGGCAGCGTGCGGCGCAGTAGCCGCGCATCCGACCTCCGGGGACTTTAGCTCGAGTACCTTCTAAAAGCGAAGCAGGGCGGCGATGGCGTCGTAGAGATCGGAGGCTTGTGGCAGTGTCGCGTCCTCGAGGACGGGTTGGTAGCCGCAATAAACGTCTTTGGCGGCAACGCGGCGGACGGGGGCATCGAGTGATTCGAACAGTTCGTCGGCAATTCGGGCGGCGATTTCGGCGCCATAGCCGAAGCTCAGCACGTCCTCATGGGCAACGATGACGCGCGAGGTTTTCTTCACCGATTCGGCCACCGCTTCCCAGTCGTAGGGGGCGAGGCTGCGCAGATCGAGCACCTCGACGTTGGCGCCTTGTTCATGCGCCAACTTCTCCGCCGCCTGGACCGCGCGCTGTACCACGGCGCCATAAGTGACGACGGTCAGGTCGGTGCCGGGGCGGGCAACCCGCGCCTTGCCGAAGGGGATGCAGAAGTCGCGGCCGGGATGGGGGCCGCGGTTGAAGGGTTCGCGGTAGAGGCGCTTGTGTTCCAAAAACAGCACTGGATCCTCGCTGCGCAGCGCGGTGCGGAGCAGACCGCAGGCATCCACCGCGGTCGAGGGCATCAGCACCCGCAGACCCGGCATGTGGGTAAAAATCGATTCTCCGCACTGGCTATGGTAAATCGCGCCTCCGGTGAGATAGCCGCCAATGGCGACGCGCAAGACGACGGGTGACGCGAAGGCGCCGTTCGAGCGCCAGCGCATGGTCGAGAGCTCGTCTCGGATCTGCATCATCGCGGGCCAGATGTAGTCAAAAAACTGCACCTCGGGAACGGGTTTGAGACCGCGCGTGGCAATGCCAATTGCCCGGCCCACAATCGATGCTTCGGCCAACGGCGAGTTGTAGACTCGATCGGCACCGAAGGCGCGCTGCAGGCCCTTGGTGACGGTGAATACGCCGCCCTTGCCTTTGACTTGGCCCAGGTTGGCTTCGCGGGTGCAGTCGGCCACGTCCTCGCCGAAGATCAGGATGCGCGGATCGCGTTCCATCTCTTCGTGCAGGACAGTATTGATCGCATCGACCATGGTGAGCGGCTTGGCGTCGTCGGCGGCGGTTGCGGGCTGGCTGGCGAAGCGGTCGGAGGCGGGATCGACGTCGGGCGAGTAAACGAAGTTGTAGATGGTCTCCGGCCCAGGGATGGGGGCGGCCAGGGCGGCGTCGGCGGCGGCCACGACTTCGGCTTCAACCTCGGCGTCGAGTGCTTCAACGGCCTTGGCGGTGGCAAGCTTGTTCTCAACAATGTGCTTGCGCAGGCGGAGGATCGGATCGCGGGCGGCATCTTCGGCGCGCTCGGATTCGGGCCTGTAGCTGCGCTCGTCATCAGATTGCGAATGCGAGTAAGGGCGCACCACCTGGGCGTGCACCAGTGCCGGGCCGTTGCCGGAGCGGCAGTGCTTGAGCGCTTGCGACATCGCTTCGTGGCTGGAGAATATATCGCAGCCATCGCAGCGCAGAACGCTTAAATTGGGGAAATTCTCAACCAACCGGGAAAGGCTGACTCCGGCGCCCTGTACTTCGCAGGGTACAGAGATGGCGTAACCGTTGTCTTCGATGAGGAAAATAACCGGCAGCTTTTCCCGGCAGGCGCCGTTCAAGGCTTCCCAAAATTCACCCTCGCTGGTGGCGCCTTCGCCCGAGCTAACCAGTACGACTTCATCGGCGTGGCGGCTGACGGTTTGGGGATGGGGATTTTTCTCCAGCCATTCGGCGACGTTGGCGTGGCGATTTAGATAGCGGCCGGCCTCGGCGCAGCCCACGGCTTGCAGGTATTGGGTGCCGGTGGGGCTGGAGCTGCTGACGATGTTGTACTTGGCGTGGCCCCAGTGCGAGGGCATTTGGCGACCGCCGGAGGCAGGATCGTCGGACGATCCGACCGCTTCGAGCAGCATTTCGGTGGGGGTGACACCCAGGCGAAGGCATAGAGCGCGGTCGCGGTAGTAGGGATAGACCCAGTCGTAGCCGGGGCGCAGCAGATCGCCGGCGACGGCGGTGATAGCTTCATGCCCGGCACCGCTGATTTGGAAATAAATCTTCTGCTGCCGCTTCAGCACTAGCTCGCGGTCATCCAGCCGGCGGGAAAGCTGCATGACGCGGTAAAGTTCGAGCACGCGCTCGGGCGCAATACCGGGCTGATCAACGACAGAGGTGACGGGGGCAGCTTTCGGCATAACCAATTCATTATCGAAGCGATTCGCCCCACAGGTCAACAAACCGAACGGTAGGAAGTGAGGCGCGAGAGTCGGTGCTTGTAGAGTTCGCGGAGTTGGCGGCTTTGGGTGCGGCTGACTGGGGCTTTTATAGGCGCGGGTCCGAGCGTCTACAGCTTATAGAGTTCGCGCAACTGGCGGCTTTGGGTGCGGCTGACGGGGACTTCGGTTTGCTTTTTGTCGTCCATGCGGAGTTGGAAGCTGCTGTTGAACCAGGGGACGATTTCGCGCACGTGTTTCAAGTTGACCAAGTAGGCGCGGTGGGCGCGAAAGAAGTCGGTTCCGTCCAGGGCGGCTTGGAGCTCCTCGATGGTGCGGCAGGTGGCCTGCCCCTCGATCTGGCGGGTGGCGATGGTGATGACGCCGCTCTCCACCCGTGCAAAAACGACTTCCTGGGGGTCGAGCAGAAGCTGGCGGCCGCCCACCTTGATCATGATGCGGGTCGGGGCGGGCGATTTGCGCTCGGCCATGCGCTCGTCGAGCATTTGCAGAACGCGGTCGATTTTGCCGGCCACCGATTCGCCGGCGATGATATGGCGTTTAATCTTTTCGATGGTTTGGGCCAGGCGAAGGGCGTCGAAGGGCTTGAGCAGGTAGTCAACGGCGTTGACGTTGAAGGCTTCCAGGGCGTACTGATCGTGGGCGGTGGCGAAAACCAGATAAGGGATGGCAATATGCTTGGCTGCCAACATGCGGACGGTACCGAAGCCGTCGAGTCCGGGCATTTGCGCATCCAAGAACAGGAGGTCGGGGTGGTGCTGTTTGACCAGCTTAACCGCCTCGAGGCCGTTCTGTCCGGTGGCGACCACTTCGACATCGGGGAAGGCTTTGAGCAGGAAATGCAGTTCTTCACGCGCCAGCTTCTCGTCATCAACGATCACGGTGGCGATGGGCATAGCCCAGTATAGTCGCGAGTAGATGGGCGCGCCCGGGCGCGCAGTGCTAACGTTTAAAGAGGCATGCCGCGTAAACCCAACCCATCGGCGCCGGCCAAAACACCCACCCGCCGCCGGTCGTCGAAAGCGGCTGAGGCCGCGCCCCTCACCGCGCCGGCGGAGGCGATCCCGAAGCCGTTGACGGGCTGGCTCAGCGGCGATGACTATTACTGGTTCCACCAGGGGCGGCACCTGCGGCTGTATGACAAGCTAGGGGCGCACTGCACACCGGGCGGGGTCCAATTCTCGGTGTGGGCGCCAAATGCCGAAGCGGTGAGTGTGATTGGCGACTTTAATCAATGGCAGGCGGGGTCCCACCGGCTGGCGCCGCAGGGCGACAGCGGCATCTGGGCGGGCTTGCTGCCCGAGGTGCAGGCAGGCGCGATTTACAAGTACGCCCTGCAGCCGCGTGGCAGCGCGACGATTCTGGAAAAAGGCGATCCGTTCGCGCAAGCGACTGAAGTGCCGCCGCGCACCGGCTCGGTTGTGGCCGCCCCCGAACCCTACTCATGGTCGGATCAGGAATGGATGGAGAAGCGGGCGCAGGCGCACGGGCCGAATTCGGCCGACGCGCCCATCTCCATTTACGAGCTGCATCTGGGCTCATTCATGCGCGTGCCGGAAGAAGGGAACCGCTCGCTCACCTACCGTGAATTGGCGCCGCGGCTCATCGCGCATTTGCAGCGCAGCGGGTTCACGCACGTCGAGTTTCTGCCGGTGATGGAACATCCGTTTTTTGGTTCGTGGGGCTACCAGGTCACCGGCTACTTTGCTCCCTCATCACGTTACGGCTCGGCCCACGACCTAATGTATTTGATCGACCAGCTCCACCGGCATGGATTCGGCGTGCTGCTTGATTGGGTGCCGTCGCATTTTCCCAACGATGCCCACGGGCTGGCGGAGTTTGACGGATCGCATCTTTATGAGCACGCCGATCCGCGGCAGGGATTTCATCCCGACTGGCACTCTTGTATTTTCAACTATGGCAGGCACGAAGTGCGCAGCTTCCTGCTCAGCAACGCCATGTTCTGGCTGGATCGTTTTCACGCCGACGGACTGCGGGTGGACGCAGTGGCTTCGATGCTCTACCTGGATTACTCGCGCCAGCCGGGGGAGTGGATACCGAACCAATTCGGTGGCCGGGAGAACCTCGAGGCCATTTCGCTGCTGCGGCAGTTGAACGAAGACGTGTACGGCAACTTCCCCGGCATTCAAACGGTTGCCGAAGAGTCAACCGCCTGGCCGATGGTGTCGCGCCCCACGTACCTGGGCGGACTTGGGTTCGGGATGAAATGGGACATGGGGTGGATGCACGATACGCTGGCCTTTTTTGCCCACGACCCGATTCACCGCAAATATCACCATAGCCAACTGACGTTCCGGCAACTTTACGCCTGGCAGGAAAATTTTGTGCTGCCGCTCTCCCACGATGAAGTGGTGCACGGCAAAGCGTCGCTGCTGGCCAAAATGCCGGGTGATGAGTGGCAGCGTTTTGCCAACCTGAGACTGCTCTACGGATTGCAGTACGGGCAGAGCGGCAAGAAACTGCTCTTCATGGGCGACGAGTTCGGGCAGGGCAACGAGTGGAACCATGATTCGAGCATTGAGTGGCACTTGTTGCAGTATCCGGTACACGCCGGCCTGCTCCAGTGGGTCAGGGACTTAAATACGGCCTACCGCAACACGCCGGCGCTGCACCAGCTCGATTTCGAGTCGCGTGGTTTTCAGTGGGTGGATTGCAATGACACGGAGCAGAGCACGCTGAGCTGGCTGCGGTGGGGGAGCGAGGGGGACTGTGTACTGATCGTTTGCAACTTCACACCGGTGGGGCGGCTGGACTTTCAGCTTGGGGTCCCGCGCGCCGGGCACTGGCGCGAGATTCTGAACAGCGACGCCGTGGACTACTGCGGCAGCGGCCAAGGCAACCTAGGCGGGGTGTGGAGCGACGACGGCGCCATCACCATTAATTTGCCGCCGCTAGGGTGCGTGTTCTTCCGCCATGAACCCTAAGCCCCAGCCGGCCGAAAAGTCGGTCTGTATTCACGGCCACTTCTACCAGCCGCCGCGCGAGGATCCCTGGACCGGAGTAATTGCGGCGCAACCGAGCGCGGCGCCGTTTCACGACTGGAACGCACGGGTGGCGGCGGAGTGCTATGGCCCGAATGCCGCGGCCCGCATTCTGGACGAGGCCGGCAAACTGCTGGCAGAGCGCAATAATTTTGAGCGGATTAGTTTTGATTTTGGTCCGACGCTGCTTTCGTGGATGGAAGCCAACGCGCCCGATATTTACGGCGCCGTGCTCGCTGCCGACCGGGTGGCGCATGGAGCGGTGGCGCAAGCCTACAGCCACATGATTCTTCCGCTGGCCAACGCGCGAGACCGGCAGACGCAGGTGCATTGGGGCAGCCAGGATTTTCGCTCCAGATTTGGCAGGGAACCGGAAGGCATGTGGCTACCGGAAACGGCTGTGGATATGGCCGCGCTCGACGCGCTGGCGGCGGCGGGCATACGCTTCACCATCCTGGCGCCGAGACAGGCAAAACGCGTACGCGCGTTTGGCGGCCATCGCTGGCAGGACGTGACGGGCGCAAGAATTGACACGCGGCACGTCTACGAAGTGCGGCTGCCCTCAGAGCGCCGCATCGCCGTATTTTTTTACGACGCCGGGCTGGCACAGGCGGTGGCGTTTGAAGGGTTGCTACGGGACGGCCACCGGCTGGCGGAGCGGCTGGCCAACGGTTTTGACGAGTCGTCCGCGGGGAGCCAACTGGTGAGTGTGGCGACCGACGGCGAGAGCTATGGACATCACCACAAGTTCGGCGAAATGGCGCTGGCCTCGGCGTTACGCTTCCTCGAGGCGCGTGGGGACATTCACATCACCAACTATCGCGCCTTTCTGGCGACGCATCCACCGGCGCACGAGGTCGAGATCATTGAAAATTCGTCCTGGAGTTGCGAACACGGCATCGAGCGCTGGCGCTCGGATTGCGGCTGCAACTCGGGCGGCGCGCCCAACGTGAACCAGGCATGGCGGGCGCCGATGCGGGATTCGCTCAACTGGCTGCGGGATCAAATCGCACCGGCGTATGCCGAGGCCGCCGAGCGGCTGGTGCGGGACGCCTGGGCGGCGCGCAATGACTATATTGACGTGCTGCTCGACGGGTCGCCCGCTTCGCGGGCCGCGTTTTTAAATCGCCATCAGCTTCATCCGCTAGACGTGGCGGACGCCGACCGAGTATGGCGTCTGCTCGAGCTGCAGCGCTTTGCCATGTTGATGTTTACCAGCTGCGGATGGTTCTTCGATGAAATCACCGGAATCGAGGCGACCCAGAATCTGGCGTACGCGCAAAGAGCGATGGAGCTAGCGCAGGAAACGTTGGGGCTAAGCGTGAGTGCGGAGTTCGCGCGCCGCCTCGGCTGAGGCGCGGTAGGAAGCCGCCAGCACCCAACCGGCGCCAGCCATGGCGGCCGACATGAGTAACTCAGTCCACATCGGGCGTTGGGCGGGCGTTGCCCACACACGCGGCACCCAGACAAGCACTGTGAAAATTGTAATCATCAGCGCCCACAGGCGCGCGGCGAGTTGTCCGTACACGCCAGTTGCGATGGCGATGCCAGCGGCGATGTGACAAACGCCGGTGGCGTAGGTCCAAATCATAGGCGCCGGCAGCCAACCTGGAACCAGGCCGACGGTGTAGGTGGCATAAGCGAAATGTTCCGCACCGGTAAGGATTACAAACACACCGAACAACACGCGAGGAATTACCCGGGGGCGGGGCGCGATGGGGCGCAGCAACAGCCAGGCCGCGACCAGGAGGACGAGCGGTTCGCCAAGGTTGGCCCAGGAGCCCAGCGTCAACGGGTCGGCGATTATGGCGGGAAGGCGAAGGAGCAGACACCAGCCGAGGAAATTCCAGAGCAAGACGTTCGCCGCCCAACGCTCGGCGCCGTGGGCGAAAAGGCTGGCGCTGGCGACGACCATGGCCAATCCCGAGGCAAGGGCCAGGGCCAACGTCAACTCCGGCCAGGTAGGCACCGGGCCGCCAAACCTGTTGGAGAAGAGGAGTATGACGCCCAGGCCGAACACGCCGGCCGCATATAGGGCGCTGCCGGAAAAGAGAGGGGCGTTATTGCGGCGGGGCAGAAGGCGACCGGTGGAGCGGCGGTAGTCGAGGAACTGAGGTCCGAATTGGCCGGCCAGCAGCGTGTCCTCACGCCGGGCGCGCCAAAGGAAGGCGATCCAGAGCAGGGCAGCGCCGGCGAGCGAACGCCAGAATCCGAATGCCAATGCGGCGCCGAGGGTAGCCGCCATCAGGCCGGTGTAGAGCGGGTGGCGTACGACACGGTAGGGCCCGGTGCGAACCAGTTGATGGTCGGCCTTGAGCGCCACCGTGCCGCTCCACCAGCGACCGAGCACGATGCGCGAGCCCAGCGCCATGGCGAGGCCTGCCACGGCGATGGCGGCGCCCGCAAACCCGATCGGCGCGGCGAACTCGGGGGGGACGAAGGCTGCGTTCCAAATTGAGGCGGATGGGCTGATGTAGGCGAAGAGCAGGGCATATCCGCCCCAAATCAATAGGATGTCAAGGGTGCGCTTGGAGCGCGCCTCGCGAATCTTAATACGGCGCGCTGCGAGCGCCGCGATAATAAAATAGGCGCCCACGACCGCCCACGAAACATAAACGGCTTGTACCCAAACCGGCAGCGCTGCCTCTGTCATGCCGACAGTATACGCAACGCGATCTGGCGGCGCAGGGCGAGGGTATCTTCCGGAGGTCGCTTGAGCAGGCGGCGGAGCCAGGCGAGCTGGGTTCGGAGATCGTCACCCGTGCTGAGCCAGCAGAGCGCGCGGCGGGCGGTGAGCTCGACCTGGTCGAGGGTTTCTTCGTTGATCACGCGATTCATGATCATTTGATCGTCGCCGGCGCCGCGCTGGGCGATGGATTGCAGGCGGTAGGTCGCGATGGAAAGATCGGCGATGGCTGCGAGGACTTCCTGCTGTTCGGCCAGCGCCGCGCCATGCTTGCGGAAAGAGATGCCGGCGACCAGCAGAGTCGTCTTGCGCGCCATTTCACTGGGCGAACTTTCAGCGGGCGGGCTCAAGAGCTCGGAGGTGACCGCTTCAATGGCGGGCAAGAGAGCCAAGGTGCCGCGCTGGGCGTTGCGGAGCAGGGTGGCGGGGATGAGCAGGCGGTTGATTTCGTTGGTGCCCTCAAAGATGCGGTTGACGCGGGCGTCGCGGTAGGCGCGTTCGGCAACATTGCCGCGAATGAAACCGTTGCCGCCATGAATTTGCACAGCGCGGTCGACGGCGCGATCGAGCATCTCGCTGGCGTCGACTTTGACGATGGCGCATTCGACCGCATCGGCGGTGGCACTGGGAGCGGCGGCGGTGCGGTAGACCATGCTCTCGCTGGCGTACAGGCCGAGGGCGGTATCGACGATCATTTGGCGCACCAGGCCGAATTGCGCGATTTCTTTACCGAAGGCGCGCCGTTCGCGGGCGTAGGCGACAGTCTGGCGCAGTAGATTGCGGGCGCCGCCGATGCATGCGGCGCCCAGCTTGAATCGCCCCACGTTGAGGATCTGAAAGGCGATGTGCGCACCCTCGCCCACTTGGCCGAGCAAGTTGGAAGCGGGTATGCGAGCGTCGCGCAGCAGCAGCGGACGGGTAGAGGAGCCGAGGATCCCCATTTTGTGCTCTTCGGCTCCGGTTGAGACGCCGGGCGTGGCCGCCTCCACTAGAAAGGCGGAGACGCGATCGCCGACCTTGGCGAATACGGTGAACAGGTCGGCGAAGCCGGCATTGCTGATCCACATTTTTTCGCCATTGAGAATGTAGGCGCCGCCGTCGGGCGTGGGCGCGGCTTGCGAGCGCAGCGCCAAGGCGTCGGAGCCGGAGCCGGATTCACTGAGCGCATAGGCGCCAATCCACTGCGCCGAAGCGAGGCGGGGCAGGTAGCGCCGTTTCTGGTCGTCAGTGCCGAAGTAGACGAGGGGAAGGGTCGCGATGCCAACGTGGGCGCCGAAGGCTACGGAGAAGGAGCCCTGTACCGCCATGTGATCGGCGACCAGGGCGGAGGTGGCACTGTCGAGCCCGAGGCCGCCGTACTCTTCGGGAACGTCAACGGCAGTGAGGCCGAGCTCGCCGGCGCGCTTGAGCAGGCCGCGGATGAAGGCGAAGTCCTGCGATTCGATGCGGTCGGCGGCGGGAGCGATTTCATCCTGAGCGAAACGCTCGGCGGTTTGAGCGATGAGTTGGCGCTGGCCGCTAAAGCTCTCGGGAAAGGTTTCAGCCGCGGCCGGCGGGGGCGGTGCCAGCAGGAAGTCGCCGGTGGTCATGCCAGGTTCTCGATGACGGCGGCGACGCCCTGGCCGCCGCCGACGCAGAGCGTGATCATGCCCCAGCGAGCTTTGCGCCGCCGCAATTCGGCGAGCAGACTGGCCATTAGCTTGGCGCCGGTGCAGCCCAGCGGATGACCCAGAGCAATGGCGCCGCCATTGACGTTGACGCGAGCCGGGTCGAGCGAGGCAGCGGCGATCACGGCCAGTGACTGGGCCGCGAATGCTTCATTGAGTTCGATGACGGCGAGGTCGCCGAGTTGGACGCCGGCGCGTTGCAGGGCGCGTGGGATGGCGGCCACCGGGCCCATACCCATTAAACCGGGCTCGACGCCGGCGGTGGCGTAGCCGGCGATGCGCGCCAGGGGGCGGAGGCCATGGGTGGTGAGAAAGCTTTCGCTGACGAGGAGCGAGGCGGCGGCGCCATCGCTGGTTTGGGAAGAGTTGCCGGCGGTCACGACACCATGGGCATGAAAGGCGGCGCACAGGGCAGCCAGCGCTTCGAGCGAAGTCTCACGGCGGGGGCCGTCGTCGGCGGTGATGCGAACCGGCTGCCATCCGGCGCCGTCGGGAAGGCGCGTCTCGACGGGGACGATTTCATCATTAAAGAGTCCGGCTTGCTGCGCCGCGATGGCCTTATGGTGGCTGGCCAGCGAGTAGGCATCGGCGGCCTCGCGGGTGATTTGGAATTTGGCCGCCACACGTTCTGCCGTAAGGCCCATGCTCAGATAACTGTCGGGGCGATGTTCCATCAGCCAGGGATTGACGCTGGGCTTGTTGCCGACGATGGGGACCATGCTCATACTTTCGGCGCCTCCCGCCAGGATGACATCGGCTCCGGAGGAGATGCGCTCGCTGGCCATGACGATAGCTTCGAGGCCGGAGGCGCAAAAGCGGTTCACGGTGACGGCCGAGGCCTCGACCGGAATCCCGGCGCGCAGCGCGGCCATGCGCGCCACATTGAGGCCCTGCTCGGCTTCGGGCATGGCGCAGCCGAGGATCACGTCCTCGACGGCGGAGGCTTCGACGCCGGCGCGCTCGAGCGCGGCGCTGAGGGCAAAGGCGCCGAGATCGTCGGGCCGGGTGGCGCGGAGCCCGCCCTTGCCGGCGCGCGTCACCGGTGTGCGAACCGAGGCAACGATGTAGCCAGCGGCAGCCATGCCTAATTATGGGCGACTTTGGTGACGCGCGGGCATACTGGAAGACGGTGAACAGCGAACGCTATGAACGCTATTGGGAAGTAGCGCCGCCGGCGGCGCGGAAGGCGCTGGAACGCGATCCCTCGCTGCGCGATGCGCTGCGAGTGATTCTTGAGAATAGCGATTACCTAACCGAAGCGCTGGTGCAATCACCGGAGTGGCTGCTGTGGCTCGATCGGATGCGCACGAGCAGCGGCAGGGCGCGGGAGGATTGGGCGTCGGAGCTGGCGAGTTTTCTGAATGCCGAGCCTCAGGGTGATCGCGCGCGGCGGCTGACGGTTTTTCAGCGCCGCGAATATCTGCGCATTGTGTGGCGCGATCTGCGCGGCGTGGCGCCGCTCGCGGAAACGGTGGGCGATTTGTCGGCGCTGGCGGATGCCATTCTCGCGCAAGCGTATGCGTGGAATTGGAATGATCTTGCGGCGCGCTACGGTACGCCGCGCGGGGAACACGGCGCGAGCGCGGAGATGGTCATCGTAGGCCTGGGAAAGCTGGGGGGCAACGAGGTTAATTACAGTTCGGATTTGGACCTTATGTTCGTCTACAGCGTCGACGGCGAGACCGCGGGCGGAGCGGAGACGATCAGTAACAAGGAGTTCTTCATTCGGCTGGCGCAGTCGGTGGTGGCGCAGGTGGCGGATGCGTACCGCATTGATTTGCGGCTGCGTCCGGGTGGACGCGAAGGCGATTTGGCGCTGTCGCTGCGCCAGGCGGAGGACTATTACCAACAGGCGCGGGATTGGGAGTGGCAGATGCTAATTCGGGCGCGAGCCTGCGCGGGCTCGCTGGAGTTGGGGCAGCAGTTTCTCGAGGTGGTCAGCGACAAGGTGTACCCGCCGGCGCCCGACGAGGCGCTCGTGGCCGCCGGCGTCCGCACCAGCCGTGAAGGCATCGCCGCGCAGCTGGAGCGCCACCGCGCGCTGGGACGAAGGACCAGCGCCATCAACGTCAAACTGGATGCGGGAGGAATTCGCGACATCGAGTTCCTGGTACAGTTCCTGCAGCGTCTGCATGGCGGCGGCGACCGGTGGGTGCGGCAGTCGAATACGCTGCTCGCGATGCAGCGCCTGCATGATAAGCGGCGGCTATCGAGCGCTGATTTTCAACTGCTCTCATCGGCGTACGTCGTGCTGCGGCAGATTGAACACCGTCTGCAAATGCGTCGCGGACAACAGACGCATACGCTACCCGACGACGCGGCGCGATTGCAGGCACTGGCGCGCGGCTTCGACGCCGACGATGCCGATCGGTGGCTTGAAACGCTGCGCCAGCGTATGCGGCAGGTGCGCGCGTTGTATGACTCTTTCCTGGGGCGAGAAGCGCCCGCACCGCAGCCTGCGCCGGCGGCGCCCATTGTACTGACGAAACCCGCGAGCGCCAATGAGGACGACGGCTTGCACCTGCAGCGCCAATGGCAACGGCTCCTGCGTTCGGCGGCCACGCTGCCCGAGGCCGATCGGGCGTTGCGCTCGCTGCCGCAAGCGCTCTTGCCGCGGCTCGCGTGGGCGCTGGGCACCAGCGACTGGATGGCCGAAACTCTGATTCGCCGGCCGGAGCTGGCTGCCGTGTGGGCGCGGGAGGAGGAACTTGAGCCGGGCGCCAGTCTGCGCTTGCGGCACTTGCTGCGCCTGTTGCGGTTGCTGGATGAAGAGTGGCAGCAACGCTGGCCAATCGCGCGAACCCTGGCGGCGCACTCGCACGCGGCCGAGGTCGCATTGGCGGAGGCTCTGGCCGGAGCCCAGACCACGGCAGACGCGCCGTCATTCGCGGTGCTGGCGCTGGGGCGGCTTGGCTTGGACGAATTGGATTTGCTTAGCGACCTCGATCTGGTTTTTGTCGCCGAGGAGGGTGAACTCGAAGCGGCGACCAAGCTGGCCGCCCGCTTCATCGAGGCGGTCACCGCCTATACCCGCGAGGGCAGCTTGTACGCGGTGGATACGCGATTGCGTCCGGCCGGGGGCGAGGGCGAGTTGGTGCAAACGCCGGCCAGTCTGGGGCGCCATTTCACGACGCGCGCCTCGGAGTGGGAGGCATGCAGCTATCTCAAAGCGCGCCATGTCGCCGGCGCTACGGCGACAGCCGGCGCGGCGCTGGGAAGAGTGGGCCAGGCGTTGGCCGAGCGCTTCTCAGGAGAACAAATCGCGCGCGAGGCGCTGCAGGCGCTACGGAACCGGATTGAACGCGAGGGGCACCCGGGGCGCTGGGGCCTCAAGACCGCTCCGGGCGGCTACTATGATGTTGATTTCATCGTGTCGCGACATAGATTGGCGGCGGGCGAGGGCGCCACAGTGGGCTTGGCCGTCACATCGCTGGGGGCACAGGCGCGGTGCTTGGAGGACCTGCCGGCCGAAGTGGCAACGGAGTTGGGGGAAGCGGTCGAGTTGTTGCGCGCCTGCGATCATGCGCTGCGCGTGGCGACGGGGAAGGCGGGCGGCGCCATCCCGGCGGCGGGAGCGGCGGTTGCGCGGGCGGAGGGCTGGCTGCGCGGCATCTGGCCCGGGACGTTAGCGCAGGACCTGACCGAGACGGTGGAGAAAACCCGCGCTCGTATTCGGGAAATATATACGCAATGGCTGTAGCCACATAATAGTTGGATGCGAGGGAACGCGGTTTTTCCGTTACTATATTGGTTTGGGTTGCTGGTCGCGCTGACCGGCATCGCCCTTCGGTACTGGACGACCTGGCCGCACCTGGGCTCGGCGCTGGCGCTGGTGGGAGTTGCCGTGTTGATTCTGGCGCGGGTGGCGACGCGACATCAGGCGAGGAAATATCCAAGGAGATAAATGCGAACCTACAATGGCATGGCGGTTCCCGCCGGCGACGTAATCCAGGCCCGCGACGGGCGCTTTATTGTTCCGGAACATCCGATTATTCCCTTCATCGAAGGCGACGGCACGGGGCGCGACATCTGGAAAGCCAGCCGGCCGGTGTGGGACGCGGCGGTCGAGGCCTGCTACGGCGGAAAACGGCGCATTGCGTGGTTCGAGGTGTTTGCCGGGGAAAAGGCGTTTCAGAAGTTCGGTGAATGGCTGCCCGAGGACACGGTGCAGGCGGCGCGCGATTTTCGCTTTGCCATCAAAGGACCGCTGACCACGCCCGTGGGCGGCGGCATTCGAAGCCTAAACGTCAGCATTCGACAGAAGATGGATTTGTACGCCTGCGTACGACCAGTAAAATACTACCCCGGCGTGCCGTCACCGGTGAAAGAGCCGGAAGCGGTGGATGTGATCATTTTCCGGGAGAACACCGAGGACGTTTATGCCGGCATTGAATTCCAGCAGGGAACGCCGGAGGCGGCGAAGCTGATTCAATTCCTGAAGCAGGAGTTTGGCAAGTCGGTGCGCACCGATTCCGGTGTCGGCATCAAGCCCATCTCGATCACCGGCTCGAAGAGGCTGGTGCGGCAGGCGCTGCGACACGCCATCTCGCACGGACTCACCACGGTCACACTGGTGCATAAAGGCAACATCCAGAAATTCACCGAGGGGGCGTTTCGCGACTGGGGCTACGAGGTGGCGACGCAGGAATTCCGCGATCAATGCGTTACGGAAGAAGAACTGTGGCGCGCGCCGTACGAGGGTAAGCTGCCGGCGGGAAAAATTCTGATCAACGACCGGATCGCCGATTCGATGTTCCAGCAGATACTGCTGCGTCCGCGTGACTACCAGGTGATTTGCACCACCAACCTCAACGGCGACTACCTTTCCGACGCCTGCGCGGCGCAGGTGGGCGGGCTCGGCCTGGCGCCGGGAGCGAATATTTCCGAGGAGTACGCCTTCTTTGAAGCCACCCACGGCACCGCGCCCAAGTACGCGGATCAGGACGTGATCAACCCCGGTTCGCTGATTTTGTCGGGGGTGATGATGCTGAATGCGCTGGGCTGGAAAGAAGCCGCGAAAATGGTCGAGCACGGCGTGGGCGCGACCATTCAGCAAAAGCGAGTGACCTACGATCTGGCCCGGCTGCTGCCGGGCGCGACCAAGTTGAAAACCAGCGAGTTCTCGGCTGCGATCATCGAGAACATGAAGAAGGGACAATAGACACCATCATGAGAAGCAAAGTCACCGTCGTAGGCGCCGGCAATGTGGGCGCCACCACCGCACATTGGCTCGCCACGCGCGAGCTGGCCGACGTTGTTCTGGTTGACATCGCCGAGGGCGTTCCGCAGGGCAAGGCGCTCGATTTGCGCCAATCCACGCCGATCATCGGCAAGGATGTGGCGCTCACCGGCAGCAACGGCTATGAGGAAACGGCCAACTCCGACATCGTGATCATCACCGCGGGTTTGGCGCGCAAGCCGGGCATGAGTCGCGACGACCTGCTGAAAAAGAACTACGAAGTGATGGAATCGTGTGTCACCCAGGTGGTGAAACACTCGCCGAACAGCATTCTGATACTGGTCACCAACCCGCTTGACGCCATGGCCCAGGCGGCCTACAAGCTGAGCAAATTCAGCCGCAACCGGGTGATCGGCATGGCGGGCGTGCTGGATTCGGCGCGCTTTGCCACCTTCATCGCGATGGAGTTGAATGTATCGGTTGAGAATGTCAATGCGTTCGTGCTGGGCGGCCACGGCGATACCATGGTGCCGCTGCCGCGCTATACGACGGTCGCCGGCATTCCAATCACCGAATTGATGGACGCGGCGACGATCGAGCGGCTGGTTAAGCGCACCCGCGATGGCGGGGCGGAGATCGTGGCGTTCCTCAAGACCGGCAGCGCCTATTACGCGCCGTCGGGCGCGGCGGTACAGATGGCGGAGGCGATTCTGAAAGACAAGAAGCAGATTCTGCCCTGCGCGGCGTATCTGGAGGGCGAGTACGGCATCAACGGTTTATTTGTCGGAGTACCCTGCAAACTGGGGGCGCGCGGCATCGAAGATGTAATTCAAGTACGGCTGAACGCCGATGAGCAGGCGGCGTTGCAGAAATCGGCGGAGTCGGTTCGCCAATTGGTGCAGGTGATCGGAGTCTAAATATATGAACCCCATCGAACGTCCCAATGCCACTACCATGCGGGGCAACCCGCTCACTTTGGTCGGACCGGCGCTCAAACCGGGCGACAAGCTGCCGGAATTCACGCTGGTCGACAATAGTCTGAAGCCGGTGACCGCGGCCGACACGGCGGGTGCGGTGCGGATTTTTAGTGTCGTGCCGTCACTGGACACTCCGGTTTGCGATACTCAGACGCGGCGCTTCAACGAGGAAGCGGGCAAGCTGGGCGACAAGGTCAAGGTTCTGACGGTAAGCATGGACCTGCCGTTTGCGCAGAAGCGCTGGTGCGGCGCCGCCGGAGCGAGCCATGTGCAGACGCTGTCGGATTACCAGACGGGATCGTTCGGCGCGGCGATGGGAACGCTGATCAAGGAATTGCGGTTGGAGTCGCGCGCAATTTTCGTGGTCGATCAGGGCGGGACGATTCGTTATGTGGAGTACGTGCCGGAGATCGGCAATCCGCCGAACTACGAGCGCGCGCTCGAAGCCACGCGCTCGCTGCTGTAGAGATGCCCGTTACTTCTGGGTGATCGTCACTTTGTTAAGGATGTTGGGATAGGCGGGCACGTCGGTTTGTCCCGCCTTGCGGGGGCCTTCGGAGAGAGCCTGGACCACATCCAACCCCTGCACGACCTGACCGATTACGAGGAAGCCCTCCTTGTCGAGCTCAGGCACCGCCTTAAGGGTAAAGAAGACCTGCGAGCCGCGCGAGCTTGGGTCGCCCTGTACTTGCGCCAGGGCCATGCGTCCGGGCTGATCGAAGTGGAGATTGTTGTGTTCGACGGGCAGCGAGTAGCCCAACTTGCCGGTGCCGTTGTTGAGGGGATCGCCGGTTTGTACCATGTAGCCGGGAACGCTGCGGAAGAAGAGCAGGTTGGTGTAGAGCGGCGCCATGGAGATGCCACCGGTGGCGGGATCGCTGTAGGCCTTTTTCCCTTGAGCCAGGGCGACGAAATTGGCGACCGATTTGGGGGCGTCCTTGGGGAAGAGCTGCACAACGAACTTTCCCTTGCTGGTGTCAAACGTGGCGTAGGTCCCAGGCCCCATGGCCTGCGGAGCGGCAGCGGGTTTGGCGGCTGGTTTGGGCGCCGGCTTTTGGGCGGACAGACCGAGGCCTAAAAGGGCGACGGCGACGAGCAGATGGGTGCGCATGATTCTCCTCCTGAGAGCACAAGAGTAGCAAACTGGTCTATATTTCGCCAGCTAATCCAGCGGCAGGGTGTCGAGGCTATAACCTTCAGGGTTGATGCGAATCAGCAGCCGGCTGAGCGGAAAACCGGCAGCAATTTCCTTCTTCACCACAGGCTGGAGGATCTGCATGAATTCATCGTCGTGGGCGCTGAAGGTAACCAGGAAATTGCGGTTAGGGATAGCGACGGAAAAGTCGTCGGTGTTGAGCAGGGCCATGGCGCGCTCTTCGAACTGGGGGGCGAGGATGAAGGCGGCTTTGTGGCCGTGGGTGACCTCGACATGGAAGGCGCGGATGTTGTCCTGAATGGTCCATGCGACGACGGTGGCTTCGTTCCAGAGGCGGTCGAGATTTTCCATCGCGGCGGCGAGAACGCACTCCTCGCCGATGGACCAAGTTTCGATATCTTGTTCGGTAATCCAGTTGTCGGCGTCGCCGCTGGTGAGCACGTATCCCAATTCGCCGGCCAAAGGATAAAAGAGCGGGCGGCGATTGCGTTTGACCAAACCGGAGGTCAAAAGTTTGGGGTAAATGGTAGAGCGGGCGGTTTTCCAATCGGCGGGGACTTGGTACTCGATGGTTCCGACCACGCGGGACAAGTAGGTGTCCATATCGAAGCGCTCGCCATTTTGGCAGAAGGCGGCCCAAGCGCGTGAAAGCCGCAGGCGGTGGGCGGTGGGGTTGCCAGACGGGCTGCGAAGGATGGCAATCTCAAGCTGGCCCGCCTTGAGAAAACGCGCCTGGGGAAAAAGGCGCTGTAAGCGGAAGAGCGCGGTCGCTTCGAATTCCTCCCGGGTCATTGTCCTGATCATACACCCACGCTATAGTTGACTTTCAAGCGCCGGCAAACATTTTTTATGCGTTGCATTTTAATTTCAACCTTCGCCATGTTGACGTTGGCGGCGGGGCAAGCCCCAGTGCCCGCACATCCCCCGAAGGGGTCTCCAGCCCCGGCCGCGGCGCCAGCGCCGACCACGCCGACTGGCACCACATCGGCGCCGAAAACGGCGGTGGACCCGCTGCCACCGGGACCTGCCAAGTCATTGGTATTGGACACGTGCACGGGCTGCCACGCGATCGACCGCATTGTCAGCCGACGCATGTCGCGGGAAGGATGGCTCGGGACGGTCGACGACATGATCTCGCGCGGGGCGGACGTTTCCACCGACGATGAGACGAAGATCGTGGACTATCTAACCGCTAACTTCGGCAAGCCGAGCGGGAGCGTTCCGGTGGCTAAGCATTGACGACTTCGTGCGGCCGCGCGACGGGCAGTTTGTCCTTGTGGCCGATCCAGTGCTGGAAGCGATCCATGTAAACGTAGACGACTGGGGTGATGTAGAGGGTCAGAAACTGCGAGAAGAGCAGGCCACCGACCACGGCCAAGCCCAGGGGACGGCGGGTTTCGGCGCCGGCGCCGGTACCGAGCGCGATGGGCAGCGTGCCAACCAGTGCGCAGAAGGTGGTCATCATGATGGGCCGGAAGCGCACCAGCGCGCCTTGATAAATGGCCTCGCGGGGGCCGGTGCCATGGCTGCGTTCGGTTTCCATGGCGAAGTCAATCATCATGATGGCGTTCTTTTTGACGATGCCGACCAACATGATGATCCCCACGATGGAGTAGATGTTCAGATCGATTTTGAAGTACCACAACGTCAACAGGGCGCCAAAACCAGCGGCGGGTAAGCCGGAGAGAATCGTCAGCGGGTGGATGAAGCTCTCGTACAAGATGCCGAGAACGATGTAAATCACCAGCAGCGCCATGATCAGCAGCAAGCCCATGCCTTGCATGGACTGCTGGAAAATCTGGGCGCTGCCCTGGAACACAGTAGTAATCGTGGGCGGCAGCATCTGCTGCGCGGTTTGCTGGATTAGAGCCACGGCCGGACCGAGGGCGGCGCCGAGCTGCAAGTCGAAGGAAATTGTCACGGCGGGGAATTGCCCGATGTGATTTACAGTGAGCGGGCCAAGGTCCTGGGTAAAGTTGGTGACCGCGCTAAGCGGCACCAGCGCGCCGGTGGTCGAGTGAACGTAGAGATACTGCAGCGTCGCGGGGCTAAGCTGGTATTGGGGCTCGAGTTCGGTGATGACGTAGTACTCGTCGTCAGGGGCGTAGATGAGCGAGAGTTGGCGCTGTCCGTAGGCGGTGTAGAGCGCCTGTTCGATCTGCTCGGCGGTGACGCCGAGGCTGGAGGCTTTATCACGATCGATGACGACGTTCACCTGCGGATTTTGCAGTTGGATGTCGGTGTTGACGTCCTTCAGCATGGCGTACTGGCTGAGCTTTTGCGCGAGCAGGGGCGCGTAGTGATAGAGCTCGGCGGGATCGGTGCCCTGGAGCGCAACTTGATAGAGGCTCTTGGTGCCGTGCGCGCCCATGCGAATCGGGGGCGGGTTTTGCAGAAACACCTGCACGCCGGGTATTTTGGCCAGCTCGGGGCGGACGGCGGCAATGATTTCGTCGGCACTGCGCTTGCGATCCTTGCGCTGTTTGAGGTGGTCGTAGACGGAACCGCTGTTGCCGGCGCCGCCGCCGGCGAACGCCATCACGGCGTTGCTTTCGGGAAGATCGTCGAATACCTTGATGACTTCGAGCTCGTGCTGCTTCATTGCCTGCCAGGAGATACCCTGCGCCGCCTGCACCTGGGCTACGACTTCATCCATGTCTTCATTGGGGAGAAAGCCGGTCGGGGAGATGAGAAAGAGCTCGACCGTGGTGGCCAGCACGATCGCGGCCGCCAGCATGGTGAGCACCGGGTGGTGGAGTACGATCCTCAGCGTGCGGTCGTAGAAGCGGTACATCAACTGGAAGCCGTTCTCCAGGGTGTTGTACATAACCCCGTGCTTTTCCTCGTGCGTGTGCGGCTTGAGGAAGCGGCTGCACAGCATGGGGGTCAGCGTCAGCGACACAAAACCGGAAACCAGAATCGCGGCGCCGATGGTGACGGCGAACTCGTGCAGCAGGCGGCCGAGCACGCCGCCCATGAAGAGGAATGGAATGAAGACCGCCGTCAGCGACAGCGTCATCGACAAAATGGTGAAACTGATTTCCTTGGAACCATCGAGGGCGGCCGCCATGGCGCTCTTGCCCATTTCCATGTGGCGGACGATATTCTCCAGCATGACGATGGCGTCGTCCACGACGAAGCCGACCGATAGGGTGAGGGCCAGCAAGGAGAGGTTGTCGAGGCTGTAATTCAGCAGGTACATCACCGCGAACGTGCCCACGATGGTGAAGGGCAACGCCAGACTGGGGATGGCGGTGGCGGAGAAGTTCTTCAGAAACAGAAAGATGACCAGCACCACCAGGCACATGGTCAACAACAGGGTGAATTTGACGTCGTTGACCGAGGCGCGAATGGGGATGGACTTGTCGTACTCGACCTGGATTTTGATGGAGGGTGGGATCGAGCGCTTAAATTGCGGCATGAGCGCCAGGATCCGGTTCACGACCTCGATGGTGTTGGTGCCGGGCTGCTTCATGATGGTGAGCAGCACGGCGGGCGAGCCGTTGACCCAACTCTGATTCTTGTCTATCTGGACGCTATCCACCACTTCGGCCACGTCTTGCAGCCGCACCGGCGCGCCATTGTTGTAGGCGACGATCAGCGAGCGGTAGCCGGCGGCGCTGGTCAACTGTCCGGTGGCCTGCACGGTATAGGCCTTGTTGGCGCCCCAGAGCACGCCGGCGGGAAGGTTCACGTTGCCGTTTTGAATCGCGGTCTGCACCGCGTCAATGCCGACGCCGCGGGCCGCCATGGCGGAGGGATTGAGCTTGATCCGCACGGCATACTTCTGCGCGCCCATGACGTTGACCTGGGCGACGCCGGCGACCATTGAAATCTGCTGGCCGACTACGTCCTCGGCGTAGTGATCGACGGTGGAGGCGGGCTGGGTGTCGCTGGTGAGGGCGATGTTGATGATCGAACTGTCGGCCGGGTTGACCTTCTTGAACGTGGGCGGGGTCGGCATGCCGGGCGGGAGCTGCCCGCCGGCGGCGGAGATCGCCGTCTGCACATCGCCGGCGGCGCCGTCGATGTTGCGATCGAGAGCGAACTGAAGCGAGATGGAGGTTGAGCCCTGCGAGCTGCTGGAGCTCATTTCGTCGAGGCCCGGGATGGCGGCGAATTGTTTCTCCAGCGGCGTGGCCACCGACGAGGCCATGGTCTGGGCGCTGGCGCCAGGCAGGCCGGCATTCACCTGAATGGTCGGAAAATCAACATTGGGCAGATCGCTCACCGGCAGCGAACGGTAGGCGGCAATGCCAAACAGCAGCAAGGCCGACATCAGCAACGCGGTGGCGATGGGGCGCTTGATGAATATGCCGGCGAGATTCATTGCGCCTGGACTCCGCCGCCGGCGGCGGGCGGCTTGTTATCGCGGATCAGGACCTTGGCGCCATTGAACAGCGCCAACTGTCCGTCGGTGACCACCGTCTCGCCCGGGGAAAGCCCCTTTGAGACAACCGTCATGCCATTGAGCGCTGTGCTGGTCGTCACCGGCCGGCTCTCGACCGCGCCGTCGCCGTTGAGCACGTAGACATACATATCGTTTTGGCCGGTGAGAACGGCCGTGGTCGGCACCACAACCGCGTTGTTAGTGACGGAAAGCGTAACCTCGGTATTCACGTATTCGCCCGGCCACAGCCGCTGCCCGGAGTTGGGGAAGGTGCCCATGAGCTGAATGGTGCCGGTGGAACTGTCGATCGAATTATTGATGAATGAAAGCGAGCCGGTTTCGCTGGACGCGTCACCCTGCGCGGAGGCCACGACGGTGAGGGGGTGCTCGCCGTTGAAACGCTTGAGCTCGAGCAGGTACTGCTCGGGCACGGAGAAGGAGACGTAGATGGGCGAGATTTGGTTGATCGTCACCATGACAGTGGCGTTGGGCTGGATCACGTTGCCTGCCTGGACGAGGAGACTGCCGGTGCGTCCGTCAATCGGCGACGTGATCGTGCAGTAGCTAAGGTTGAGCTTCGCGGTTTCGACCGCGGCGCGATCGGCGGTGACGACTGAGTCGTCGGCGGCGGCGGTTGATTGCAACTGCTCGCTCTGCTCGGCGCTGACGATGCCCTGGCGGGCGAGGTCGGCGTAGCGCTTGGCCTCGGTTTGTGCCTGATTGTCGTTGGCGAGATCGCGCGCCAGGTTGGCGTCGGCCTGGGCCAGCGCCGCCTTGTAAGGCTGCGGATCAATGGTGAAAAGCACTTGACCTTTGTGGACGTCTTCACCCTGGGAGAAGCCGACGCTCTGCAGTTGGCCGCCGACGAGCGATTTCACCGAGACGGTTGCCACCGCCTGGACGGAGCCGATGGCCTGCAATCGGGTGGGGACGTTGGCGGTGGTGACGCGCGCCACCGTGACCGGCACCGGCGCCAGCTCCGTGGGCTTGGGCGGCGCCTGTTTGCATCCAGCCAGCGCCAGGGCAGCCAGAAGCGCGCCAGCCGTGGCGCACAGCGGGAACAATTTCGCGGGAAGTTTATCCATAATCTGCAATCTAGACAGGTGGGGCGCTACAGCGGCCGCCAGTGCTGCTTGCATTCTAGTCTGTATCCTTCTAGTCTATCGCGACCATTAACGTCGACAAAATGGGCGCCGGCGCTATGACGGAATCGGCAGCGCGGCGTGTGGGGGGGATGGCGTTCTACGCCTTCGCGGGCGCTCGTATTGGCGCGGCACTTCAGCGGGCCGACGCGACACGGGAAGGAATGGTAGGCACGAGGAGACTCGAACTCCTGACCTCTACCGTGTCAAGGTAGCGCTCTAACCAACTGAGCTACGCGCCTACAGAGGAAAACTCAGTTTAGCATTCTTTGGCCGGCGGGCCGGTGGTACTATGCCCACGATGCTGGATGCAGGAAAGCGCCGAGCCGCGCTGTTGCGATGGTACGTTCGCCATGGGCGGCGCCTGGCCTGGAGGGCGCAGCCGGGCGAGAGGGTGGATCCGTATCGGGTTTGGGTCTCGGAGATTATTTTGCAACAGACGCGAGCCGCCGTGGCCGAGCGGTATTTTCGCAATTTTGTCGGGCGATTTCCCTCCGTCACTCAGCTCGCAACCGCGCCCGCCGAAACGGTGCTCGCGGCCTGGAGCGGTTTGGGCTACTACCAGCGGGCGCGCCGGCTGCACCGCGCGGCGCAAATGGTCGTCGCCGAACACGGTGGCAGGCTGCCACGGGAGCGGGCCGCGCTGCTGGCGCTGCCGGGCATTGGCGCGTATACCGCCGGCGCCATCCTTAGCATCGCCTTTGGCGAGCCGCTGACGGCGGTAGACGGCAACGCGGTGCGCATCGCCTCGCGACTCAGTGGACGCGGGCTGAGCATCCGCGATGCCGAGAAGGAAATTGCGACGTGGTTTTCGCTCCGGCATCCGGGCGATTTCAACCAAGCGCTTATGGACCTGGGGGCGACTGTTTGCACGCCACAAAGTCCCGATTGCGGGCGGTGCCCGCTGCGCCGTTACTGCCGCACTCGCGGTTCATTGCCGGCGAGTGGCAAGCGCAAAGCCGTCGCGGTTGAGTACGACTATCGCCTGAGCTTCCGGCGCAGGCAAGGCGAGCTTCGCGTCTGGCTGCGTCAGCGCCCGGCGGGGGCGCGGCAATTGGCGGAGATGTGGGAACTGCCCGCCGCGCGCGGCGGTAGCACGGTGCTGGCAACGATCCGGCACAGCATCACCAACCAGAAAATTCAAGCCAATATTTACGCCGGCTCACCGAGCGGCGATGGCGCATGGTTCACCGAAGCGCAGGCTGCGGCCGCGCCACTTACCGGGCTGACGCGCAAGGCGCTGCGGCGGTTGGCCGGCTGGAAGCTTGATTAGATTGACGACACCCGGCGGGGCGCGCGCTCCTCGGCTGTGAGGGCACGCAGCGAGCGCAGCAGGCGCGGAGCCGAACTGCGGCGACCGACGCCGGCGACCTGGCGGTATCGGATGACGCCCCCGGTGGTAAGTACCATCGCGCCGGCGCCGCCGGACGGGATTTCGTAAACCTTACCGACCGCGCCTCCCTGATCGCACAGAAAAACGAAAGGAAAACCGCGCTGGATTTGGAAGATGCGCAACTCGGGGAGAGGATCATTGGCAACCACCACGATTTCCGTCGTTTGTTCAACGAAGTGGTCGTAATGCCGGAGCAGGCTCCACAACTGCCAGCGGGGACGGAGGCCGTACACGCTGGGTACGAAGATTAAGACGGACGGGCCCAGGCGATGGAATTCACTCAGCCAGCGCATTCGCGCATCGGTGTCCGGCAGATTGAATTCCGAAGCGACCTCACCCACCATCGCCGACATGAGTCCATTTTAACGCCGGTCCAGAGCTGCTGCGAGTTCCTCCGGATCGTGAATGGGAAGCTGACAGGTGTAATCCTCACAGAGAAATACAGCGGCTCGCGTGGAGAGTTCCTCCGGCGCTCGCATGACCGAGTAGCCGGGCAAAAAGCGCAGCCGTAATTGGGCTAGAAGCAGCGCGGTGTCGGGCGCGTCCAGTTTGCCGGCGAGCATTAACCGGCGCGGGGGAGCGGAAGCGACCTCGAGGGTCGAGGCCAAAAGTGGCACCGCTTCCGGGATCTGTTCCAGGCGGGAGGCGAAGCTAGACAGAGTGGCCTCGGCGCGCGTTCGAAATCCGTCGTCCTCAAACCAGATGGCCAAGCGCAGCAGGTTGGAGACCGAAACAGAGCTGGCGGAAGGCTCGGCACCGTCGTACTCTTCGCGCAAACGCAGAAAGATGCGCGAATCGGCTTGGCTGGCGTAGTAGCCGCCGCCTGGCGCGGCGAACAAGGCGTCCTGGCGGTGTTGGAGTTGGCGTGCCCATTCCATCCAAACGGGGTCGAAGTCGGCCTGATGCAGATCGAGCAGGCCGTGGATCAGGAATGCATAATCTTCGCTGAAGGCTTCGACGCCATCGGCTCCGGGTTGACGGTCACGGCGATACAACGTCTGTGTTGCCGCATGCCAGTGCTGGGAGCGCAGCAGGTGCGCGGCCCGCTGGGCGGCCGCGAGCCACACCGGCACGTTGAGCGCGGCGGCGCCCAGCGCCAGGGCGGAAATCATAAGGCCGTTCCAGGCGGTGAGGATCTTGTCATCGAGCGGCGGATGGGGACGGCGCCGGCGAATGTTATACAGTTGCGCGCGCGCGGCATGGAACGGCGCGAGTTCGTCCGGCGCCGGCTCGGCTGCGCGAAAGAGAATATTTTTGCCAGTGAACTCACCGTGCGGGTCAAGGTAGGAGGGGACGTTACCCGCCGGTTCGATGCCCAGCGTTTTGCGGATGACATCGGCCGCCTGAGGCGGCAGTTCGCGAGCGAGGTCGTCGTCGACCCAGAGGTAAAAAGCGCCCTCGCCTTCGCGCGGCCCGGCCGCGCTTTGGTGTTCGGTTGGAATGGGGCTATCGGCGTCGAGGGCAGAGTAAAACCCGCCCTCCGGACTTGTCATCTCGGTAAGTACAAAGTCTAGAGTTGTGCGCGCGGTGTCGGCTAAGTCGTCGGCATGCGTGAGTTGCCAGGCTTCCAGAAAGGAGACGGCAAGTTGCGCTTGGTCGTAGAGCATTTTTTCGAAGTGGGGTACGCGCCAACCGGCGTCGGTAGCGTAGCGGTGAAACCCGCCGCCGATCTGGTCGTGCACGCCACCGGCGGCCATGGCGCGCAGGCTGTTGACGACCATGGCGCTGGCGTGCAGGCCGACTTCGGAATCGCGGTGAAGCTGGGCATACCGGAGCAAGAAGCCCAGGCTCACGGGGCGGGGAAACTTGGGGGCTCCTCCAAAGCCGCCATGCTCGGCATCATAGCTGGCCCCCAGTTGGGCCGCCAGCTTGTCCCAAACGGCGGCGAGACTCGGAAGCGCAGGCGAGGCGCCGGAACCTGGGCGCGGGCTGAGCATGTGAGTCAGTTGGCTGCTGACATCGTTGGCGGTCGCGAGCAGGCGGGCGCGGTCATTTTTCCACGCCTGACTAATCGCCGCCAGAAGCCTGGCAAAGCTGGGAACGCCGTGGGCGTCACGGGGCGGAAAATATGTCCCGCCATAGAACGGCAGCAGGGCGGGCGTGAGAAAGGCGGTGAGCGGCCAGCCGCCGGAACCGGTCGTGGCCTGGACGTAGGCCATGTAGACACGGTCCACGTCGGGACGCTCCTCGCGGTCAACCTTGATCGAAACAAAATCCTGATTCAGCCGCTCGGCCAGGATGGCATCGGCGAACGACTCGCGTTCCATGACGTGACACCAGTGGCAGGTGTAATAGCCGATCGAAAGAAAAATGGGCTTATCTTCAGCCACTGCGCGGGCAAACGCGGCTTCACCCCAGGGATACCAATCCACGGGGTTGAAGGCGTGCAAGCGCAGGTAGGGGCTGGCCTCGTTGATCAACCGATTGGCTTCGTGGTTTCGCATAGGGAACTGCCTTTAGTCTGGCAGATAAGCCTCAATTGGGAGTGCGCCGTTGAAGACCAATGAGCCGGACGGCCAACGAAGTGCGGCGTGTTTACGTCAGAGTGCTGATATGATTCACGCTGCTCCCGCTTCCCTCCGAGAGTTCGCCGCGGCGTTTGCACCCGCGCTGGCACCCGAACCTTGCCGGCTGCACGGGGAGTGGGTAGCGGCTGCGCATCTGCGAGATTACGTGCCCGCGTGGCGGGAATCGCACCTGCGCTGGTGCGGAGGTGATTTACAGGCAAACCCGGAGTGGTGCCTGGCGCTTAATGAAGTTTACCCGGGAGCGGTGCGGCTGATTGTGCTGCGCGACGGCGGCAGCATTGTGGCGGCCATCCCGATGCTGCTGCGCCGCACCGAGATGGATTGTCAACTTGGTGAGTTGCGTGTGCTGCGGTTTCGGCCGCGCGTGCTGCTGCCCGCCGGGGCAACGTTGGCGCTGCCGCCTGGGGAGGCGGCGTTTCGTGCGTTTTGCCGGGCGCTTGATCAATATCGCGGCGAGTTCGACGTGTTGCGCATATCCGACAGCGTCGCTTCACCTCTGTGGCCTGCCTTGGCATCGGCGGCGTTTGCGCGGCTCGGATTGCGCAGATATGAGCCCGAGCCGCCGACGCCCCACCATTTGATCCGCATGCCCAAAACCATGACTGAGTATCTATCCAAGTTCACCTCCAAGACCCGCAAGAATCGGCTGCGTGAGGTCAAACACCTGGAAGAGCAAGGCACGGTCGAGCTGAGATGTGTAAGCCGGCTGGAAGAGATCGACTCATTTCTGGAATTGGCCAATGGCATTTCGCGCAGCTCCTATCAGCACCGCCTGCTGGGTGTGGGGCTGCGAGCCCCGGCACAGCTCCGCCGCCGGCTCGAGGTAGCCGCCATCCAGGGCTGGCTGCGCTCGTATCTACTGCTGGTTAACCACGTTGCCTGCTCGTTCATGCTGGGGTACCAGTACGAGGGCTGCTACTGCTACACCAAGGTCGGCTATGCTCCTGAATTTGCCAAATTTTCGGTAGGCTCGGTATTGCAGTTAATGGTGTTGCAGGATCTTTTTAATCGCGACACGCCGGAGCTATTCGACCTTGGCACCCACGGCCCCCAAAAGCAGTACTTCGGCAACGACCAATACGATGCCCGCAGTGCTTTCTTCTTTAGCCCGGGGCTGTATCCCTGGGCGGTGCGCAACGCTCAGCGTGGGAGTCGTTGGCTGTCGGCCAGTGCGGGCGCGGCGCTCGAGTCCTGGAATCTCAAGCCGAAAGTGCAGCGCCTCATTCGGCAGATTACCGCTTCTTAGGAGCGAAGGCAGCATTGAGCGCGCCGCTGAGCACCAGGCTTTGGGCGCGCGCCATATCGCCGGATTGGACGCGGTCGGCCAGTAACGGGGCAATCTCAGCCTGGGCGCGTGCCAGCGCCAATTGCAAACGGCGGCCGGGGCGCAGGGGCACCAAATGCGCGAGGGCATGGATAGCGGCGATCAATTCAATACCGAGCACATGCGCGGTGTTGGCGACCACCTGTTGCAATTTAAGCGCGGCACCCATGCCCATAGAAACGTAGTCTTCCTTGTTGGCCGAGGTGGGCACTGAGTCAACCGATGCGGGGTGGGCGAGCACGCGATTCTCCGCCACTAATGCCGCGGCCGTTACTTGCGCCATCATGAGGCCGGAGTGCAAGCCGGGGTCGGGCGCAAGAAACGCCGGGAGTGACTCGCTGAGCGCGGGGTTGACCAGCCGTTCGACGCGCCGTTCGCTGATGCCGGCGAGCGAGGCCAACACAATGGCTACGTAATCAAGAGCAAACGCCAATGGCTCGCCGTGGAAGTTGCCCCCGCTCAGTACCTCGCCGCCGTTGGGCGTGGCGAATACCAGCGGATTGTCAACGGCGGCATTGGCTTCAGCCTCGAAGGTTGCGCGAACGAATGCCAAGGTGTCGCGCACGGCGCCGTGGACCTGGGGCATGCAGCGCAGAGAGTAAGCATCTTGAACGCGACCGCAGTGCAGGTGGGAGCGCCGAATCTGGCTGCCGGCAATGAGCGAGCGCAGCCGGGCGGCGGAAATCTTTTGGCCCTGCTGGCCGCGAACATCCTGCAATCGCGCGTCGAAGGCGACCGGGGTGCCGCGCAGCGCTTCCAGCGACATTGCTCCCACCACTTCGGCCGACTCGACCAGGCGCTCGGCGGCAAGCAGGCTTAAGATGCCGGCGGCGAGCATGGCTTGGGTGCCGTTGAGAAGCGAAAGGCCTTCCTTGGCCTCGAGCAGAAGCGGGCGCAGTCCGGTTTGGCGCAGCGCGACTGCACCCGGCATGCGCTTGCCGCCGACCTCGGCTTCGCCCTCTCCGATCAACACCAGCGCCAAATGCGCGAGCGGGGCCAAATCGCCGCTGGCGCCGACCGAGCCCTGACTGGGCACGATGGGATGCACACCGCGATTGAGCAGCGCGCACAGCGCCTCAACGACTTTCGGTCGCACACCGGAATATCCCTTGGCGAGGGAGTTGGCGCGCAGAAGCAGCATGGCGCGCACCACCGGAGTCGCGAGTGGCGCGCCCACGCCGCAGGCATGGCTACGGACCAAGTTCACCTGCAATGCGCGGATACTGCCAGGCGGAATGCGTACATCGCTGAGGCGTCCGAGGCCGGTATTGATACCGTAGGCGGGAGCGTCAAGGGCAAGCGCGCGCTCGACCACGTGGCGCGAGGCGCGGAGCCGGGGCAGGGAACTGGGAGCGAGGCGGACCCTGGCGTTGCCGTGGGCGACGGTCTCGACCTTTTCCAATGACAGCCCCGAACCCTTGATTACGACAGTGTTCATGCCGTTTCGACTCCCAGTTGGGATTGGTATTTCTCGGGCAGCGGGCAGGCCTCGAAATTGCGATCGATGCACACGTGGACGGTTTCACCTTCGGCCAGCAATAAACCATCCTGGGCGCGGACGGCCTCGTAGGCGAAGTGCACAATGCTGCCGCGCTGGCGTGAAACGCGGGTTCGGATCGTGATGACGTCATCGTAGCGCGCGGGCGCCTTATAGCGGCAGCGGGCGTCGACGACGGCGATTTTGCAATCGTCGTTTTTTTCCATGTCGCGATAGGAGATGCCGCGGGCGCGCAGATGCTCGACGCGCCCTACTTCAAACCAGATGAAATAGTTGGCGTAGTAGACCACTCCCATCTGGTCGGTCTCGGCGTAGCGGACCCGTACCCGGGTCTCACTCCAAGCGGCGGCGTTCGCGGCGGCGGTCATCGCGCCGCCTCGGCGGCGGCGGTTCCGGCGTAGTCGGATTCGGGCGCGGTCAAATACTGTTGCAACGTTTTCTCCCAAATTCCCTTGGCAACGAGGATGAATTCGATCAAGTCGCGGGCCGCGCCCTCGCCGCCGGAATGGGCGGAAACAAAATGGGCGGCGGCGCGGATCTCGGGCCGCGCGTTGGCGGGAGCGGCGGCGAGGCCAGAGTGTTCAAGCATGGGTAGATCCACGATATCGTCGCCCATGGCACAGGTTTGGCGCGGACCCAAGCCGCTTTCCTTCCAGATGGCCTGCAGCGCATCGTATTTACGGTCGACGCCCTGGTGCACGAAATTAAGGCGCAAGTCGCGGGCGCGGCGCTCGACCGAGAGCGAGCGGCGCTTGGTGACGATGCCGGTCTGTAATCCGGCGCGGCGCGCCAGGCCAATGCCGATTCCATCGTGAGCGCTGAAGCCCTTGACCTCAACAAGGCCGGACTCGCTGGTGGGAAAATACCAGAGCCGCCCGTCCGTGAGCACGCCGTCAACGTCGAACAGCACCAATTCAATAGCGCGTGCGCGGGCTACGGCGTCGGGCGTTGTCAGGTGTTTCAAAACAGTTGCGTCGTCCATAAATCGTGTAGGTGCACCAGGCCGAGCAGGCGCCGGGATCCGTCGCTTACCAGAAGGGATGTGATCTTGCGCGCTTCCATCAAATTCAGGGCCGCGGGGGCCAGCTCATCGGGACCGATGGTGGCCGGCGAGCGGGTCATGTAATCAGCCAGTGGTATCTGCATGGCTTGCGAGCCGCGTGCCTGAAACAGGCGGCGGAGGTCGCCGTCGGAGACCACGCCGGCGATGACGCCGTTGGGTCCAACGACGGCGGTCATGCCGAAGCCCTTGCGGCTCATTTCGTACATGACGTCGGCGAGAGGGGCATCGGGCGCGACCATCGGAAGCGCTTCGCCAGTGTGCATGATCTCGCCGATCGGCGTGAGGCGCTTGCCCAGCGTGCCGCCGGGGTGGAGGTCGGCGAAGTCGCGCAAACTGAAGCCGCGCTGCTCAGCGACCGCCAGCGCCAGCGCATCCCCCATGGCCAGCGCGGCGGTGGTTGAAGCGGTCGGCGCAAGCCCGAGCGGGCAAGCTTCGGCGGAGACGCCGACATTAAGATGCACGTCGGCGGCGCGCGCCAGCACCGAAGTCTCGTCGCCGGTAAAGGCAATCATGGCAATGCCCAGGCGTTTGATCGGCCCTAGCAAGTCAAGTAGTTCCTTGGTTTCGCCGCTCTGCGAGAGTGCCACCACGACATCGCCGCGCACGAGCATGCCCAGATCGCCGTGCAAGGCTTCGGCTGGGTGAAGGAATAGTGCCGGCGTCCCGGTCGAACTGAGCGTGGCCGCGATTTTGCGCGCCACAATGCCGCTCTTGCCCATGCCTAGCAGGACGACTCGCCCGGCGCAGTCGAGTATCAGGCGCGCAGCCCGCTCGAAGGTGTCGCCGACGCGGGATTCCAGCGCTCTAACGGCGGCGGCTTCCACTGCCAAAACGCGGCGTCCGGTCGCCTGAATTGACGGAGTGGTGTTAGCGGCTTCCATGGCGGTAAACCATCGTAGCATTGCGCTCCATCTAAATTGGAGTGAAGGGTTGGCGGCACTACTTTCGCTCGCGCGTGGCGCTATGGGTTTTTGTAGCGGGCGTTGCGCTTCTGGTTGGCAGCCTGATGCAGTACGGTTTTATGGCGCTGCGGCAGCATCAATTGCGGCAGCAGCAATGGTCGGTCCTGAACCGGCCCGAAGGGGCCGGAGCGCCATCGAGGGACGCCGGGCTGCGATTGATCATTCCGAGCATCCAGCTTGACGATGCCGTGGTGCATGGCACGACCTATGAAGACTTGCTGGTTGCCCCCGGCCTGCTTGAGGGCGCGCCGCTGCCCGGCGGCAATGGCAATACCGTGATTGCAGGCCACCGGGATACTTTCTTTCGCCATGTAAGCGACTTGCATACCGGCGCGGAGATCGTGCTACGGAGCGGAGGCCGCACCTATGATTACCGCGTGACTTCACGGCGCATTGTGAAGCCCACCGAAACATCGGTGCTGGATTCCAACGGCCATGCCGAGGTGACGCTGGTGACCTGCTATCCGACGTACTGGATCGGGCCGGCGCCTGACCGGTTGATCGTGCAGGCTGTGGCCGCGACTCCGCCGGGCTTCTAGTATTCTTGAGGGCGTGTCCCCGCCGAGTGCAACAGCGGACGTTATTATTGTGGGCGCCGGCCTGATTGGCTTGACGCTGGCGCGCGAGCTGCACCAGCGCGGGTTTCGGGTGATGGTATTCGATCGCGGCGAGGCCGGACGGGAGGCTTCATGGGCAGGGGCGGGAATGCTGGCCGGAATGCTCACGTCCAATGCTTCGCTGCGCCCGCTGGCGCTGGCGGGGGCCAAGTTGTATCCGTTGTGGGCCGCCGAGCTGGAGCGTGAGACCTATTTGAGCGTCGGCTATCGCCGCAGCGGCACGATCATCATTGGCGGAACCCCGCAATCGGACTGGGAGCCAATTGATGCGCAGGCGCTTGAACCCGAAGTACGAACACCGCCGGGCGCGGCGGCGTGGTTGTTGCGCGATGACCACAGCGTTGATAATCGGGCGGTGGTACGAGCACTGGTCGCATCGGTGCGCGCCCGCGGCATACATCTACGGGAACACACGCCGGTGGCTGCCATCGAAGCTGGGGTGGCAGGAGAGGCGGGGGCCAATGTAATAGTGGCAGGGGAGCGTATCACTGCGCCGGTGGTTATCAATGCGGCGGGGGCCTGGGCGGGCACATTGCCGGCGCCCTTTGCCGTGCCGGTGCGCCCGCGCAAGGGGCAGATGCTGCGTTTACGAAGCTCGCTACAATTGGAACGGGTGGTCGAGGCGCCCGGTATTTATTTGGTGCCGCGCGCGGGCGGACGCCTGCTGGTGGGCGCGACAGTGGAGGACGTGGGCTTCGATCGCGGGGTGGAGGCGGAGGCGATCGCCGGATTGCGCCGGCGCGCCGAAGCACTCGTGCCGGGTTTGGCGGAGGCCGAAATGGAGGAGTGCTGGTCGGGGCTGCGACCCTGCTCGCCCGATGAGTTGCCGATTATTGGACCGACCTCGGTCGCCGGCTATTGGGTGACGACGGCGCACTTTCGCGACGGAATTTTGCTAGCGCCGCTGACGGCCAAGATCATCACCAACGCGCTGCGGGAGGGACGGTTGACTCAGGCATTGGACCTGAACCCGTTCCTCCCGCGACGCTTCGAGAGTGTTTAGCTTGCTTGCTACGGTTTTGCCGGAGCCGCGGCAGTACTGCGGTCGAGCTCGTGGGCCAACGATCGCGCCGCCGCCGGGACTGTCACACCGTGGGTACCGGTGAGGATATTGGTAGGCGTGGTGTTAGCGCCATACATGGCTGCATTGCCGTCGGTGTCGGGTTGGACCACGGCACCGGAAAGGCTGATGCCGGCGAAGGCACCCTTGCTGCGGCCGTAGGTAAGGATCTCGCTATTGAGTTTGACGTCAGTAGCGGCGGAGACGTGGCGGCCGACGGGGCCGGCGGCGGCGGAGGCCTCAGCGCCAATACGGAATTTGCTGCTCAGCAAGCTGTCGAGCTGGCTGCGGTTGCCGAACACCATGATGACATCACTGGACTGGGCACCGATTTGCAATCCCCAGCTACCGCCGCCAATGGTAATAAACAGAGGGGCACCCCAGGAACCGCCATCGCGGCACATGGCAACACCCTTGCCGTAATTGCCGCCGACGCCAAAGGCGGCTTTCTTCTCGCCCGGGATAATGGCGATGCACTGGGCATGCTCCAGGATCTCCGCCGGGATGGCTTTGTCGGGCGTGCCCATCACTTGGCGGAAGACGAGCGCCGCGCTGTTCAGGCGGGCGATATCGTCATCTTTATTGCTGCTGGCACTGAGCAACGGTGTAGCGACCGCCAAAGCCAGGGCGCTAACGCCAATGAGCACGGAAAGATTTTTAGCCATGTCCGGTGGGATGACACGGCGAGGCTTCAGGGTTGTTTCTCGCGCAGCAGAATTACTACCTGTGCCATGGCAGTTTCGGGCAATCCCAGGCCTTCCGGAGTCTTGGCCTTAATGGACACGCGCGACCCAGAGATGGCCAACAGAGCGGCAATGCTTTCGCGCAAGCGGGCTGCGTAGGGGCCCAAACGGGGCGTTTGGAGAATGACCGTTGCGTCCAGATTGAGAATCTCCCAACCGGCAGCTTCGACTAAGTGGAGCGCGTGGCGGACGAAGGTGCTGCTGTCGGCACCGCGAAATCGTTCGTCGGTCGACGGAAAGTGGCTGCCGATATCGCCGGCGCCGATGGCGCCGAGCAGGGCGTCGCAGACGGCGTGCAAGAGCACGTCGCCGTCGCTGTGGCCGGCTAGACCGCTGGGGTGGGCGATCTCAATGCCACCCAGGCGCAGGGGGCGACCGGGAACGAAGGCATGGGAGTCCCATCCGGAGCCAATGCGAAGTTCGGCGGGCATGTTAGAGGGGAATGGGTCGGGCTAGGGCCAGATGCGGTGAAAAAAGCCCTTCTTGGGGGCGGCGCTGGCGGCTGCCGCGGCGGCGGTATCGTTCGACGTCGCCGTCGCCTGGGCGGCGGTCGGCTGATTGGCATCGTTCTTGGTGTCGGCCGCCGGCTTGCCTTTCTGCTGCTGTTTGAGCTTGGCCGCCGCGGCGGCTTGCAACTTGGCACTGCGTTCCAGATTGCGCTTCAATTCCGAACTCGGTGCCGGCACATCGCGATGCACTTCAGCGGCGAGTATCTGCTCGCGATTCTCGAGGTCAATCTCATTGGGTGTGAGGATTAGGTTTGGATTGTCACCCGAACTCGCGTGGCGGGCGTTGGGGTCGTTCTCGTTCGAGCCGCTGACGGATTGCGGGGTCGGGCTCGCCGGAGTATCCGCACCCTGCGGCTTGTCGGGCACGTTCGTGAAGGCAAGGGCTTGCGTGGGTGGCGTCGGCTTGGGCGCGGCGGACACGGGCGGCGGGCCGCTGATAATCGTCGCACCCACGGAGGCGTTAGGTTGGGCGGGAATCGCACCGGTGGCCACCATGGTTTCGTGGATAAGAGCATCCAGGCCAGGGGGCGGAAGATCCTCGGCCAGTTGCGGCTCGCTCAGCGAGGGGTCTCCGACCTTGTCGGCGCGGGCGATCTCCTGCTCGGGATGGGTGCTGACGAGCCCGGTCAGGTCGAGCCGATCGGCGAGGCCGCTGACCATGCCGGTGGATTTTTTGGCTGCCGCCGCGGTGCGCCCGGCGATTTCCTGGCGATTGAAGGCGATCGCCGCTTCGGTGGGGGTGGGAACCGGGGCTTTGAGAGCGGTCAGTTGGCGTTGCGCGTCTTTGGCCTCGGGGCTCACCGGGTAGCGCTCGATCAGCTTGGTGAAATCCGCGACCGCCTTGGCGCGATCGGCATCGGCATTGGCGAGATATAACTTTTGGCTCTGCGGACTGGCCTCGAGCTTGGAGGCGTCGGCATAACGGCGCGAGGTAAGCAGGTAGGAATTCGCCAATTCGTCGAGTGCGACGTCGCCCTGGCTGTAGAGAGGGTACTTTTCCAGCATCTCCTCTATCCGGCTCTGGCCTGGACGGTAGTCCGGATATTCGCCCCCGGCGGCACGGTCCATATAAAACTGGCCGATACGGAACTCGCGCTCGGCGAGCACTTCCTGGGTGTCGCGAAGCATTTGTACCGCTTGATTACGCAGCGGGCTATCGCCGTAGTTTATAAGAAACGTGCGCAACTCGGCTTGGGCGCGGTTGGCCTCGGTGGGGTCGCGGTCTGGTTTTTGCAAATCGCGGTAGTGAATGGTTGCAACCTTCAACTGCGCTTCAGAAGCTTCCTTCATTTGCGGGAAGAAGGTGATGAAGTCTTTGTACTGCGCCTCCGCCTGGGCCATGCCCTCGATGCCACCCTCGCGGTACCAGGAATCGGCGATTCCCATTTTCGCGCGAGCTAGATATTCACTATCGGGATAGGCATTGAGAAGCGTCTCGAGACTCAGGCGAGCCACCGTGAACTTGCCCTTGTCCATGTCGGCCATGGCGGCGTCAAAGAGGGCCTTATCCGGCTGGTTGGATTTGACCGCCGCCAGGGGGTTGGTGCTGGCATGGTGCTGCAAGAAACAGCCGGAACTGGCAAAGGCCAAGCCCAGGGCGAAAATGACGGCCAGGCGGGGGGCGGAATGCACGGGGTTTGTCATCATCCAATCGAGGCGCGGCGCGGAGTTGCTACTGCCCCGATTCTATCACGCCGCGCGGGCAGCAACCCCGCTTTCGCCCTGCGAACGGGAGCGGCGCCAGAGCCAGATTACCAGGAGTGCCAGAGCTGCCGCGGCGCTGTCGAGGGCCGCATCCCGGACCGAAGGCCCGCGGGTCGCAATGAAGGATTGGTGGTACTCGTCGCTGGCGGCATAGGCGGTGCAAAAGATCCACGCCCGGAGTGCCGCGGGCGAGCTAAACCAAGTGCGCCCCATGGCGAAGCCACGGTAGGTCAGCGCGCCCAATAGAAAATAAACGCACACATGGGCAAATTTACGGAAGGGCTCGGCCAGGAGGTGGAGATAGTGTGGCGTGGCCAAGCCGAAAATCGCGAGCACGCTGCGCAGCAACCAATTGCTGTGTTCGCCGGAGTGCGCGTCCTGGGAAAACATGAAGATAACGACGCACATGGCCGCCACCGGCAGCCACGCTTTTAGAAACCGCGGAAACATGGGGTCTAGATCAATTCTATCCGCTGTATTCGGCGGCAAGGCGCAAACCGAGTTCGACATTCCCGCTGGGATGAGCTTCTTTCCACTCAGGATGCCCGCGGAATTAAACGGCCGATGCGGCGGACGGCGGCGCCGGCGCCGCGCAGCTTGTCCTCCAGTTTTTCGTAGCCGCGGTCAAGGTGGTAGATACGATCGATAATAGTTTCGCCCTCAGCAGCGAGCGCCGCGAGAACCAGGGAGGCACTGGCGCGCAGATCGCTGGCCAACACGGCAGCCCCCGCTAGAGGCGCCGGGCCGCGCACGATGGCGCGGTTACCCTCGATGCGGATGCTGGCGCCCATGCGGTTGAGCTCGAGCGCGTGCATAAAGCGATTTTCGAAAATGGTTTCGGTGACAACCGAGGCGCCTTCGGCCTGGGTCATAAGCGCCATATATTGCGCTTGCAGGTCGGTGGGGAATCCGGGATGTTCGGCGGTTGAGACGTCGACCGAGCGCAGGGGGGAGTTGAGTTGTGCCACCCGCAGCTGGCCGCCCTCGGCGGTGATGGAGGCGCCGGCTTCCTGCAAGCGATCGATGAGCGCAACCAAATGTTCGGGTTGGCAATTGGTCAGCGTGACCGCGCCGCGGCTGATGAGAGCGCCGATCAGGAAGGTGCCGGTCTCGATTCGATCGGCGATGATGCTGTGGGTGGCGCCGCCGAGTTGCTTCACGCCCTGGACTCGAATGGTGGCGGTGCCGGCGCCTTCGATGCGTGCGCCCATTTTGTTCAGCAGCACGGCCAAGTCCACCACTTCCGGCTCGCGGGCACAGTTGTTGAGCACGGTTTCGCCCTGGGCCAGCACGGCCGCCATGAGTACGTCCTCGGTCCCGGTGACGGTGATGCGGTCGAACGTGTAATGGCAGCCGATGAGCCGGCTGGCTTCGGCAATGACGTAGCCATGCTCCTGGCGCAAATTAGCGCCGAGCTTTTCCAGACCTTTCAGATGTAAATCGATGGGCCGGGCGCCGATGGCACAGCCGCCCGGCAGCGACACGCGTGCGGTGCCGGTGCGGGCCAAAAGCGGTCCCAAAACGAGAGTTGAGGCGCGCATGGTCTTAACCAACTCATAGTCGGCCTCCGGATGGGTCAAGGTTCGCGCGCGCAGCCCGATTTTGTGATGGCTGCCCGATCCTTCGGTCTCGACGCCCATGGCTTCGAGCAGCTTGCGCGTGGTCTGAATGTCGCGAACGTCGGGGATGTTTTTCAGCACCACCTGTTCGGCGGTGAGCAGGCAAGCGGCCATGGCGGGCAGGGCGGCGTTCTTGGCGCCGCTGATACGTATGGTTCCATTGAGGGGGCGTTGGCCGAGAATGACGAGCTTATCCATTGAAATTAGTCTACCTGCCGTCCGGCGATCAGCGTCGCAACAATGTTGGCTTCGCTGGTCAGTACTACGCAATCGGCTGCAGCGCCGGGTGCGAGCCGGCCATGGTGGGCGGAGCCGAGGAGCCGAGCCGGGTTTGCGGTAGCGAGTTGCAAGGCGTCGGCCAGCGGCCATCCGGCAAAGCGCATTACATTGCGCACCGCCTGATCGAGTGTGAGCACACTGCCGGCCAGGCGCCCGTCTGAGCGGCACGCGTCGCCGGCGACGTCCACCTCGATTGGCCCCAGACGAAAGCGCCCGTCACCGCATCCGGTGGCGCTGATGCCATCGCTGACCAAAAGGGCGCGGTCACGGCCCTTGGCGCGCAGGAACACGTCCACCATCTCGGGCGCGACGTGAATGCCATCGGCGATGATCTCGGCGTACAGATCGCGCCGGCTTAGCGCAAAACCCAATAAACCGGGGGAACGGTGGTCAAGCGGAGGCATGGCGTTGAAGGTGTGGGTGATGCTGCGCGCGCCAGCGGCCTGACCAGCTTCGGAGGCACGCCAATCGGCGTCACTGTGGCCCATGCTGAGGGCGATGCCGCGAGCGCTGGCGGCGGCGATGAACTCAGGAGCGCCGGCGAGTTCGGGCGCGACGGTGATCAGAGCGATGTGTCCGGCCGAGGCTTCCCAGAGCTGGTCCAATTTTTCGAGTGTTGGGAGGAGAAGATCCGTCACCGGGTGCACGCCGCGACGGGCGGGGCTGAGAAACGGCCCCTCAAGATGCAGAGATAACCCGGCGCTGCTGAGTCGCTCGACGGCGGCTAGCGTGGCGTCCCAGGGCGCCGATACGGTAGTGGCTAAAAATCTGGTTACGCCATGGCGGGCGAGGTGCCGCCGCACCGCGGCGAGGGCGGCGGAATCAGCCGACATAAAGTCGTGACCGGCGCCACCGTGGACATGAAGATCGATCATGCCTGGCGCCATGATCGTGTCGCCAAAATCGCGCACACTGGCACCGGTTGGAATGGTGACTGCACCGCGTGCGCCGGCCGCGACGACCATGCCATCCTCAACGAGAATCACGCCGGGCGAGGCCGGGCCATCGGGCAGCAGCGCGGTTGCGGCAACGAGAGCCTCGATCACTGCTCGCCCGCCTGCCGGATGCGTGCGGCACGGCGCCGCAGCTTGAGGTTGGTGGAATGCATGTGGGCCATCAGATTGCCCCGCGTTCGCCCGACCCGCACCATCACGCCCGTGGACAGGAGGTTGAGCACCATTTTTTGGGCGGTGCCGGCTTTCATCCGGGTTGAGCCGGCGATGGACTCGGCGCCGGTTAGCGGTTCGATGGCGAGTTCCGCGGCGCGGGCCAGGGGCGAGTTGCGATTCGACACGATGGCCACGGTGAAACAACCCTGGCGCCGCGCCCACGCGACGGCGGCCACGGTGTAGGGTGTGCGGCCGCTGGCGGCGATGCCGACGACGCAATCGCGGGACGTGAGGCGGAGCTTGGCGAGGTCCGTGCGCCCGGCCGAGGCCGAGTCTTCGATGCCTTCCGACGAGCGCGTCAGGGCGGGTTTGCCGCCGGCAATCACGCCGACAATGCGACCGGGTGCAACACCGAACGTGGGCGGGCATTCGGAGGCGTCGAGCACCCCCAGACGTCCACTGGTGCCGGCGCCGATGTAAATAATGCGACCTCCCTGTTGGAAGCGCGCGGCCATGGCGTCAACGGCGCGCGCGATGGCCGGGACGGTGCGGGCCACGGCTTTGGCCACGGCGGCGTCCTCGCGCTGCAGGCGGCGGATCATGGCCGGAGTCGGCAGACGGTCGAGACCCACCGTGCGCGGGTTCACCTGCTCGGTGTCGAGACGATCGAGCAAATTAAGGCGAAGGCCTTGCATGTTTGACACTCTAGCCAGTTCCGTCTACAACTAGCAACTACAACATGCAATTCCGCCGTTTTGCACTTTTGGCCCTCCTATTGGGAATTTCCGCCTGGGCAATTGGCGCCCGGTCTCGGACACCACCCGCGAAAACCGCGGCGCCAGCACTCAACTGGTCGCGGCTCGACGCGATCGTATTGCATTCACTCGCCGCGGGCGAGATGCCGGGTGCCGTAGTCGTCGTCGGTCATGAGGACAAGGTGGTTTACCGCAAAGCGTTCGGCGACCGGGCTCTGTTGCCGCACCCGGAGAAGATGACGCTCGACACTATTTTCGACTGTGCTTCGCTGACCAAAGTGGTGGCGGTCACGCCGTCGATCATGCAGTTGCTTGAGCAGGGGCGCTTCCGGCTCAACGACCCGGTGGCCAAGTACCTGCCCCAGTTCGCGCGCAACGGCAAGGACCAAGTGACGATCCGAGAGTTGCTGACGCATTACTCCGGACTGCCGCCGGACATTCCGCAGAGGCCTTCATGGTTTGGCTATGATACCGGCATTGAGAAGGCATACTCGACCGTGCTTGCCTATCCGCCAGGCTCGCATTTCGAGTACAGCGATATTAATTTTGTGGTGTTGGCCGAACTGGTACGCAAGTTAACCGGCGAAAGGATTGACCAGTACGCGCTCACGCACGTGTGGGAGCCGCTGGGCATGAGCCACACCCGCTATCTCCCCCCGGCATCGTGGCGGCCCAAGATCGCTCCGACGGAAAAAGACGACCGCGGCCATTTTGAGCGCGGCGTGGTGAACGACCCCACGGCGGAGTCGATGGGCGGTGTGACCGGCGATGCGGGCGCGTTTTCAACCGCAGACGACTTGGCCAAGTACGCGCAGGCGCTATTGAACGGCGGCAAGGGCGACAACGGCGCCCGCATCCTGACCGGCCTCAGCGTGGCCAAGATGTCGACCCCAGCCTCGCCCTACAACGTGCCAGAGGTGCGGGGATTGGGTTGGGATCTGGATACTCCGTTTTCAAGTAACCGCGGCGAATATCTGCCCCTGGGCTCGTTCGGGCACACCGGATTCACCGGTACATCAATGTGGATTGATCCCGCGTCGGCGACCTACATCATCATCATGTCGAACGCCATCCACCCCATGCAGAAGCCGCCGCTACACTCGATTTTGGCGCTGCGTTCGGATATTGCCACGGCGGTCGCCTCGATTCTCAGTCTCAACAACGGCAATGAGTGGGGACAGGTGGAGACGGGCCTCGAGCGCATTACCGGCTACGCCGACGCGTCCGCCGGCGCCCATCGCACCATCTATCGCAACGGGGAAGTGGAGACCGGGCTCGACGTTCTCGCCGGGCGCCACTTCGATTTATTGCAGGGCAAGCGCGTGGGGCTTATTACCAACCCAACCGGCGTGGACCGCGAGGGAAATCGAAACATCGACGACATGATAGCCGACGGCATTCATGTGACAGCCGGATTCAGCCCCGAGCACGGCTGGCTGGGCGCTGTGGATACCGCAACCGGCAATGGCCGCGACGAGAAGACCGGGGTGCCAATTTTCAGCGCCTACGGCGGCTCCACGGCGGCCAATGCGCTGCCGGCGGCGGGTCTCGCTCTGGTGGACACGCTGGTGTACGACATTCAAGATGCGGGCGTACGCTTTTACACCTACGAGACGACGCTCGCCTACACCTTGCAAGCGGCCGCGGCGCGGCACCTGCCGGTGATAGTGCTCGACCGGCCCGACCCGATTGACGGGATTAACGTCAGTGGGCCGCCGTTGGCCGCGGAGGAAAAAAGTTTTGTCGGCTATTTTCCCGGCATGCCGATTCGCAATGGCATGACGGTGGGGGAATTGGCGCGGCTTTTCAACCAGTCGATCGGCGCCAACTTGGTCGTGGTGCCGATGAGCGGATGGTCACGCGGCGATTACTTCGACGAGACCGGCCTGCCCTGGGTTGCGCCCTCACCCAACCTGCGCGATCTTGTGGAAGCCGAGCTCTATCCTGGCGTCGGCATGATCGAATATACAAATGTGAGTGTGGGCCGCGGTACGGATACGCCGTTTGAAGTGATGGGCGCGCCTTGGATCAACGCAACGCAGTTCGCCGGCTATCTGAACGCGCGCCGGCTGCCAGGCGTGCGCTTCGTGCCAATTCGTTTCACCCCGACCGCTGATAAATATCACGGGCAACTCTGCCAGGGTGTGAACATGATCGTTACCAATCGCGACCAATTGGACTCGCCGGAATTGGGCGTTGAACTGGCAAGCGCGCTGGCGCAGCTTTATCCGCAGGCGTGGGACTCAAGTGATGTGCACCCCTTGGGCGGCTCCCGCGCCCTGGTGGACAGCATCCGTTCAGGCGAAGACCCGCGGCGCATTGCGGCTGATTGGCCTGAGCAAAATGCCGCCTTCGAGGCCCTCCGCCAAGCCGTATTGCTCTACCATTAACCTGCCCCCGAACCCAGCTTCCCTGGCGACTTGAGCGCTGCGCGTCGAGCGCGCCATGAATCTTGACTTTTTAGTACAGATTTGTCAGGCTAAAGGTTAGGGGAAACCATGAGCACCCAAGCCCAGGAATTAGAAGCTCTCGCCAACCAGGACTACCAGTACGGCTTCGTCAGCGCCATCGACGCCGATACCATTCCGCGCGGGCTCAATGAAGACATTGTGCGCATGATTTCGGCCAAGAAGGCGGAGCCCGAATTCATGCTCGAGTGGCGCCTGAAGGCGTACCGGCAATGGCTCAAAATGGCCGAGCCGAAGTGGCAGAACGTGCATTATCCGGCGATCGATTACCAGGACATCATTTATTATTCGGCGCCGCGGACCTCCTCGGATGGCCCCAAGAGTCTCGATGAAGTTGACCCCGAATTGCTTGCCGTGTACGAGAAGCTCGGGGTGCCGCTCCAGGAACGCGGCATTCTGGCAGGCGTTGCGGTGGACGCCATCTTCGACAGCGTATCGGTCGCCACAACGTTCCGCGCCAAGCTGGCGGAAGAGGGGGTAATTTTCTGCTCCTTCTCCGAGGCGGTGCACAACCACCCCGAGTTGGTGGAAAAGTATTTGGGCTCGGTCGTCCCTTACACCGACAACTTCTTCGCCACCTTAAACTCTGCGGTGTTCAGTGACGGCTCGTTCTGTTACATCCCCAAGGGCGTTCGCTGCCCGATGGAGCTGTCGAGCTACTTCCGTATTAACAGCAACGACAGCGGTCAGTTCGAGCGCACGCTGATCATCGCCGAAGAGGGCGCCTCGGTCAGCTATCTCGAGGGCTGCACCGCGCCCAAGCGGGACAAGAACCAGTTGCACGCGGCGGTGGTCGAGCTGGTCGCGCTCGATCGGGCGACGATCAAGTATTCGACGGTGCAGAACTGGTATCCCGGCGACAAGGAAGGCCGGGGCGGTATTTACAACTTCGTGACCAAGCGGGGCAAGTGCCTGGGGCATCACTCGAAGATTTCCTGGACCCAGGTCGAGACCGGCTCCTCGATCACCTGGAAATATCCGAGCTGCATTCTGCAGGGCGACGATTCGGTGGGCGAGTTTTATTCGGTGGCGCTGACCAAGAACCGGCAGCAGGCCGACACCGGGACCAAGATGATTCATTTGGGCAAGCGCACGCGCAGCACCATTGTGTCGAAGGGCATTTCCGCCGGCCACGGCCAGAACACCTACCGCGGCGCGGTGCGCATGCTGGCGGGCGCCGAGGGCGCGCGCAACTACTCGCAATGCGACTCGCTGCTGATCGGCGATCAGTGCGGTGCGCATACGTTTCCGATTCTCGAGGTCAAGAACCCCTCGGCCCAGGTCGAGCACGAGGCGTCGACCTCGCGCATTGGCGAGGATCAGCTCTTTTATTGCCGCCAGCGCGGCATTTCGACCGAAGACGCGGTGTCCATGATCGTCAATGGTTTCTGTAAGGAAGTGTTTCGGGAATTGCCCATGGAATTCGCCGTCGAGGCGCAAAAGCTTTTGGGTATAAGTCTTGAAGGCAGCGTAGGTTAAGGGAAATGTCTACCAATATGCTTGAGATTCGCGATTTGCATGCCGAAGTGGGCGGGCGGGAGATTCTGCGCGGCCTTGATTTGAAACTGCGGGCGGGCGAAGTGCACGCCATCATGGGCCCCAATGGGTCGGGCAAGAGCACGCTGGCGCAGGTGCTCGCCGGCCGCGACACCTACGGCGTCACTGGCGGAACGGTGCTGTATCAGGGCGAGGACTTGCTGCCGCTCTCGCCGGAGGACCGGGCGCGGGCCGGCGTGTTTCTCGCCTTCCAGTATCCGGTCGAGATTCCGGGGGTGAGCAACAACTATTTTCTCCGCGCCTCACTGAATGCGATTCGGAAGTACCAGGGGCAGGAGGAGCTCGACGCCGTGGACTTCCTGGCCCTGGTGCAGAAGAAGATGAAGTTGCTGCATATGGACGACGCGCTGATGAAGCGAGCCGTCAACGAGGGCTTCTCGGGCGGCGAGAAGAAGCGCAACGAGATTTTTCAGATGGCGGTGCTCGAGCCGAAACTCGCGATCCTCGATGAGACCGATAGCGGACTCGACATTGACGCGCTGAAGACGGTCGCCGCCGGCGTGAACGCGCTGCGCTCGCCCGACAGAGCCATCCTGCTCGTCACCCACTACCAGCGGCTGCTGACCTATATCGTTCCCGACCGCGTGCATGTTCTCGCCCAGGGACGAATCGTCAAGTCGGGGGGCAAGGAGTTGGCGCTGGAACTCGAGAGCAAGGGCTACCAGTGGTTGGAAGCTGATCAGGCGGCGGTATGTTAGCGCTGAAGGACTCAACCACCGGCGTCTTCGCCAGCTACATGGCCCGCTTCAGCGGCCTCGATCCGCGCAATGCATGGCTGCACGCACTGCGGCAGCAGTCCTTTGACCGCTTCTCGGAGATGGGCTTTCCCCACCACAAGCAAGAGGGGTGGCGGCAGACCAACATTACCGCGATCGCGCAGAGCGTGTTCGAGCCGCGCAGCGCGCCTCCTCCGGCGCAGTTGGTGCCGCGCCTGCGTTCGATGGATTTACCGGGAGTGGACTGGAGCCCAACGGCGCTGCGGCTGGTTTTTATAAATGGCTCATTTGCGCCCGGGTTATCAGCGCTGGATCTTCCGCCAGGATGCCGCATTTCGCCGCTCGCGCCGCTTCTTGCCTCCGAGGATGCCGCGGTCGTTGCCCACGCCGAATACGCCGATGAGCGCGAACAAGCATTTGTCGCTCTCAACACGGCCTTCCTCGCCGACGGCGCGCTGATCGAGATCCCCGACGGGGTTGAGTTGACAGCGCCGATTTCGATTTTGTATTTGACCACCGGATCGAAAGAGGAAAAAGGAATTTCCCATCCTCGGACGATCATTCTCGCCGGGCGCGCCAGCGCAGTGAGCGTGGTAGAGACGGTGGCTGGATTCGCGGGGGATGTGTATTTGTCGAACTCGGTGACGTCAATTGACGCCGGCGACGACGCGCGAGTCGAGTACGTTCGCCTGCAGCAGGACAGCCAGGCCGCCTTCCACGTCTCGAAATTGCGCACCCGCCAGGGACGCAACAGCCACGTCGTCGCGCACAACATTGCTCTGGGCGGCGGGCTGGTCAGGAACAACGTGCACTCGATTCTTGACGGCGAGGGCGCCGAATGCACCCTCAACGGGCTGTATGCGCTCGACGCCAAGCAGCACGTGGACAACTCGACCATCCTCGACCACGCCCAGCCGCTGTGCACCAGCCGCGAATACTACAAGGGTGTGCTCGACGGCCAATCGGTGGGCGTTTTCAACGGTCGCATCATCGTGCGTCAGGATGCGCAGCACACCGACGCCATACAGAGCAACAAGAACCTGCTGCTGTCAGGCTCGGCCGCGACCATCAGCAGCCAGCCGCAACTTGAGATTTACGCCGATGACGTGCGCTGCACCCACGGCGCCACGGTCGGGCAGTTGGACGCGGAAGCGTTGTTTTACCTGCGCTCGCGCGGCCTGGGGCTGGATGAGAGCCGGAAGCTCTTGATCTACGCCTTTGCCGCCGACGTGCTCGGGAGAGTGCAAGTGCCTGGTCTGCGCGAGGCGCTCGAAGGCGTGCTCTGGCAGAAGTGGGCCGAATAGCTGGGGAACATCATGGCGATCGCATCATCCGAAATCGGAACCGCGGATATCGAAACCGCCGCCTACGACGTGGAGCGGGTGCGAGAGGATTTCCCGCTGCTGCGGCAGACGATTGACGGCCAGCCGCTGGCGTACCTCGATAACGCGGCCACGACGCAGAAGCCGCAGCCGGTGATTGACGCGCTCATGCGTTTCTACACCGAGGATTGCTCGAACATTCACCGTTCCGTACACCGGCTTGGTGAGCGCGCGACCGAGCAGTATGAGGCGGCGCGCGGCAAGGTACGGAAGTTCTTGAACGCGGCGAGCGAACGGGAGATCGTTTTCGTTCGCGGCACGACGGAAGCCATCAATCTCGTTGCGCAGTCGTTTCGTTCGCTGCTTGCGGCGGGCGACGAGGTGTTGATCACCGGGCTCGAGCACCACTCGAACATCGTCCCCTGGCAGCTTGCCTGTGAGGCGACGGGCGCCAAGCTTAAAGTCGCACCCCTCAACGAGCGGGGCGAGGTGGATCTCGACGCCTACCGCCGGCTGCTTAACCCGCGAACCAGGATCACCGCCTTCGCTCACATTTCGAACGCGCTGGGCACGGTGAATCCGATCGCGGAGATGATCCGCGCCGCGCACGCCCAGGGGGTACCGGTGCTGGTGGATGGCGCCCAGGCGGCGCCGCATCTGGCGCTCGATGTGCGCGCGCTCGATTGCGAGTTTTACGCCATCTCAGGACATAAAATGTACGGTCCCACCGGCATTGGCGCGCTGTACGGCAAACAAGAGTGGCTCGAGCGGCTGCCGCCCTGGCAGGGCGGCGGGGATATGATCCGCTCGGTGACATTTGAGAAGACGACGTACAACGAGTTGCCGTACAAGTTCGAGGCGGGTACGCCCAACATCGCCGGCACGATTGGCCTGGGAGCCGCGTGTGATTACCTGCAAGCGCTAGGCCGCGACCGCATCGCTCGTTACGAACATACGCTGCTTGCCTACGGCACTGAACTGCTGGCTGCCGTACCGGGCCTGCGCATGGTGGGCACGGCGGCGGAGAAGGCGGGCGTGCTGTCGTTCACCATGAATGGCGTTCACCCTCATGACGTTGGCACGGTGCTGGACTCGCTCGGCGTGGCGGTGCGCGCCGGCCATCATTGCGCCCAGCCGGTCATGGACCGCTTCGAGATACCCGCAACGACGCGCGCTTCGCTGGGGCTCTACAACACGCGGGCCGAGCTTGACCGCCTGGCGGCTGGATTGCGGCGGGTTGAGGAGATGTTCCGCTAATGTCGCAATTGGGCGATTTATACCAGGAGTTGATCCTCGACCACAGCAAGCGGCCGCGCAACTTCGGCCGGCTCGCTGGAGCGAATCGCATGGCGGAGGGCTTCAACCGGATGTGCGGCGACAAAGTGACCATCTATGTCGAGCTCGAAGGCGACATCGTGAAGGATGTGCGCTTCGAGGGTTCCGGCTGCGCCATTTCCACCGCCTCCGCGTCGCTGCTGACGGGCGCGGTCAAAGGCAAGACGCGTGCCGAAGCGGAAACGTTATTTGAGAATTTTCACAACCTGGTTACCGGGGCGCCGACGCCTGGAATAGACTTCGGCAAGTTAGGGGTCTTCGCCGGGGTAAGCGAGTACCCGGCGCGGGTAAAGTGCGCCAGTCTTGCCTGGCACACGCTGCATTCGGCGCTGACTGCCGAGGCGACGGAGCCAGAGCCGGTGAGCACGGAGTAGGACCATGGACGATTTCTTATTGCGCGAAGCAGAGCATAAAGAGACGGTGGCCGCCGAACTGGAGAAGCTCTCGGAACCGGCGGTGCTGGCCGAAGCCGCGCGCCAGCGCGCCGCCGCCGCCGAGTTGCGCAAAGAGTGGGAACTGCGGCAGAAGCCCAAGCCGGAACCGGCCGCGGCCGCCGCCGCCCCGGAAGAGATCATTGAATCACCGGAAGACGCCATTCTCCGCGAGTACATCGTGGACGTCATCAAGAGTTGCTACGACCCCGAAATCCCTGTGAACGTTTACGACCTTGGCCTCATCTATAAAATCGGCATTGCGCCGGAAGGCAAGATCGAAGTGGATATGACGCTAACCGCGCCGGGGTGTCCGGCGGCGGGCATTTTACCGGGCGAGGTGGAGCAGAAGGTGCGTTCGGTTCCGGGAGTGAGCGACGTCAAGCTGAATCTGGTTTGGGAGCCGCCCTGGGATCAGAACAAAATGTCCGCCGCCGCCCGCCTGCAACTTGGTATCGATTGGTAGCACACCATGAAATTCACCAGCCAGGAAGAATTTGGATTGCGTTGCCTGCTGCGACTGGGTAAGCAGCACGGCGAAGGCAGCCTGACCATCCCCGAAATCAGCCGTCTCGAGGGCATTTCACCCGCCTATGTCGGCAAGTTGATGCGGGTGCTGCGCACTGCCGGCTTGGTGACCAGTGTGCGCGGGCAGGCGGGCGGATACCGGCTGTCGCGGCCGCCGGAAGCGATTCCGGTGGGCGAGGCCATGGCGGTGCTGGGCGGCCGGTTGTATGAGCCGCAGTTCTGCGCCGAGCACTCAGGTGAGGAGCGGGTGTGCACCCATTCGGTGGACTGTTCACTGCGTTCGCTGTGGCGCTCGCTACAGTTAGTTCTTGACCAGGTGCTGGATCGCACCAGCCTGCGCGATCTGCTGTGCAATGAAGCGACCATGGACACGTGGGTCGATCACCTGGTCACCGTATCCGGCCTGCACTCACCTTCGGCCTGAAAGCGGGACCCACCTGAAACGCGTGCTCATCATCGGCGCGGGATTCGGCGGTTTGGCCGCGGCCCGCGCGCTGCGCCGCGCTGCTGTCGAGGTGACGGTGCTGGATCGCCGCAATTTCCATTTGTTTCAGCCGCTGCTTTACCAGGTTGCGACCGGGGGATTATCGCCCGGCGAAATCGCGTATCCGATTCGCGGCGTGCTGCGCCGTCAAAAAAATTCGCACGTGCTGCTGGCCGAGGCGAGCGGCATTGACCTCGGGCGGCAAGAAGTTCATCTGACCCAGGTGCTGGGCGAGGAGGCGGCGAGCGCTCTGGGGTACGATTTTTTAATCGTGGCGCCGGGGGCGACCCACTCCTACTTTGGCCATCCGGAATGGGAGCCGCTGGCGCCGGGGTTGAAGGCTCTCGAAGATGCGCTCGAGATCCGAAGCCGAATATTGCTGGCCTTCGAGCATGCTGAGCGCGAAACCGACCTTACGCAGCGCGCGGCGCTTTTGACGTTTGCCATTGTGGGCGGCGGCCCCACCGGAGTCGAACTGGCCGGCGCCATTGCCGATATTGCACGCCGCGTGCTGCGTGAGGACTTTCGTTCGATTGATCCGCGCGAGACCAGAATCGTTCTGCTGGAGGGCGGCGGGCGAATTTTGCCGGCGTTTCCGCCACGTCTGTCGATGAAGGCGGCGGGAGCGCTGGCCGGAATGGGAGTGGAAGTGCGCACCGATGCGCGCGTCACCAACATCACGCAGGCCGGGGTCGAGGTGGGCGGAGAGTTCATTCCGGCTCGCACCGCGCTGTGGGCGGCCGGCGTCGCGGCATCGCCGTTGGCGCGCTCGCTCGGGGTGCCGCTCGACGCCAGCGGGCGGGTTCCAGTCGAGCCCGACCTGAGCCTGGCGGGCTATCCCAATGTATTCGTCATCGGCGACCTGGCCCGGCTCGATCACCTGCCCGGACTCGCGCCGGTGGCGCTGCAGCAGGGAAGGGCCGCCGCCGCGAATATTGTGCGCACGTTGGCCGGCCAGCAGCGGCGCAGCTTTCATTATTTGGACAAGGGCAATCTGGCCACCATCGGGCGCGCCAGCGCGGTGGCGGACATTCGCGGCCTGCAGATCTCGGGCTTACTGGCCTGGCTGGTTTGGATTTTCGTTCACATTCTGTATCTGATTGGCTTCCGCAACCGCCTGCTGGTCTCGATGGAGTGGGCCTGGGATTACCTATCCCCACAGCAGGCGGCGCGGCTGATTACAGGACGACCACGACTATGAACGCGCAAATCAAAACCGTTTTCTTCGATGTCGGCGGGGTGCTACTGACCAATGCCTGGGACCATGCGCAACGGCGCCAAGCCGTGGAGCGCTTCGCGCTGGACGCGGCCGACTTCGACGCGGCGCATGCGCGGCTGGGGCCGGAGATGGAGTGCGGAACGCTTTCGCTCCACGACTATTTGGGGCAAGCCGTCTTCGACCGCCCGCGACCGTTCACGCCGGCCGAGTTCATCGCCTTCATGAAGAGCCGCTCGGAACCGTTCGATGACTCGCTCGAGCTGCTCCCGCAAATTCACGCGCGGCTCGCGGCCTTGAACAACGAAGGCGTGGCGCTGAATGAGTACCGCATAGCCCGCTTCGGGTTGGCGCGGCATATCCACGCATTTTGCAGCTCGTGTTATTTGGGCGCGCGCAAGCCCGATCCTGAGATTTACCGGCGCGCCATGGGAATTATGCAGGCGTTGCCGAGCCAGTCGCTGTTCGTGGACGACCGCTCCGAGAACCTTGAGCCCGCGCGCGAGTTGGGCATGGACTGCGTGCTATTTACCTCGGCCGAGCAATTGCGCCAGGAGTTGCTCGCGCGCCACTTGCTCTGAAGCTCCGGGCTCCAGCGCCCAAATCGCGTCGAGATTGCGGCCCAGGCCATCAAGATCGAGTCCGTAACCGACGACGAATCGGTCGGCGACTGGAAAAAGCCCGTATCTGACCTCGACCGGGTTGACGCGCTCGACCTCTTTGACCAGCAGGCAGGCGAAGGCGAGCGAACGGGGTTCAAGACTGCGCAGAGCCTCTCCAACCGCATGCAGGGTGCGACCGGAATCGTAGATGTCGTCAACCACAACGACGTGGCGATCGCGGACGTTGAAGGCGTCGAGGCCGCCCAACTCGACCCGTCCCGACGATTGCAAACCGCGGTAGCTGTGCGCAGTGAGGGTGGCCAATCGCACGGCGCCGCCGAGAGCGCGCGCAAGATCGGCGAGAAAGAACAGGCCGCCTTGCAACAGCCCGATCAGTGCCAGCTCCTCGTCGCCATAGTCGGAGCGCATGCGCTCCGCCGTGGTTCGTACGCGCTGGGCAATGGTTGGGGCGTCAATCAACCTGGTCCAGACTGGTTTCACAGACGTCTATAATGCCCTATGCCGAAATTGATTGCCGCGCCGACACGTATTGAAGCCGCCGGAAACAAACCCAAGATCATCGATGAGTTCATTGGCCGGGTGAACAGCGCGACAGGCGCCTGCAGCATCGCGCGCATGCGCAGCCCCGCCGGATGGGTCGAGCCCGGCCAGACTCCGGAGTTTGACGAATACACTCTGGTTCTCGAAGGCGCGTTGCAGGTCGAGCACCGCGGGGGCGCCATCACGGTCGCCGCCGGCCAGGCGGTGATTACCTCCGCCGGGGAATGGGTGCGGTACTCGACCCCCGAGGGCGCGAGCTACGTCGCCGTCTGCCTTCCCGCCTTCAGCCCCAACAGTGTCCACCGCGACCAATAGCTAGCCGTGGAGCGCAATGTAATGTACAGTGGGCGGGTAAGTGAAAGGGGATAGTCCTTGCGGCCCGCGCTTGTTCTCGCCTCCGTGCTGCTGGCCTGTTGTCTGGCATTGACGCAGACTCAGTCACCGGCCTTGCCGGCCTTTGACGTCACGAGTGTTCGTCCTTTTGTGCCGCATGGTCCCTGGCACCGGGCTGCGCGCTATGATCCGCAGCGGCTCACGATTGAGGGCATGAGCCCGATGGAACTCATCGAGGAAGCATACGGCGTCGGGGCCGATCAGATTGCGGGGCTGCCGGACTGGGCTTACTGGGTAAGGAACTTTTTCACGGTTGTGGGAACGACGAACGCTCCGGCCACGCCAGACCAAATGCGTCTCATGCTGCGTCGTTTGCTGCAGGACCGGTTTCAACTTCAGTTTGACGACACCACGACGTTACAGCCAGCGTACGCGCTTGTAATTGCTCCAACCGGTCTGAAGGTCAAGCCACTGAAGGACGGCGAGTCGTGCACCGATGCCAACCAGGCACGGATCAAGCGCGAGACTGCTGGGCTACAAAACTACACCTCGGGTAACGCGTGCACAACGTCCGAACTAATCCGAGGGCTCAACACGCGCCATGCACTCCATCAGTTGGATTTGCCTACGGTGGATCATACCGAGCTGACGGGCAGCTACCCATTTGGGATTTGGCAAACGATGGATGACGTTCAGCCGCTGCCCGATGGGCGCGGTATTAAGGTCGGGCACATGGAGTCCATGCAAGACGCCATGGCCGAGGAGCTTGGCCTCAAGCTGGTCAAGACCACAGCCCCTTACAGAGTTCTAAAAGTGACCCGGATTGAGCACCCTGGTCCAGACTAATACTGCCCCGGTGCTACGGCACAATTTCGAGGTTATACACCAGCAGCACATTGGGATTGATGATGAACCGGGAGTGACCAGGAGTCTCGGGCGGGTAGAGACCATTCTTGCCGTAGCCGAGCGTGGCCGGCACCACCACGATGCGCCGATCGCCGGCTCGCAGCGTAGCGAGCAGCGCGTCCAGCCCGGGATTGAGTTTCGACGTGCCGACGGTGTAATCGAACTCCGTGGCGTCGCCAATGCCCGGTATACCATGAGGCCCGCTCACAAATTCAGTAACGCGGATGGGCGGGCCCGAGTAATGCGTCCAGTCGCCGGTATAGCGAACCACCTGGCCGTGATACCGAACATGCAGCGTGCGTCCGGCAGTAGCCGCTTCATTAGCGCCGTCAGGCGCTTGGGCGAGGGTCTGTACCAAAACTCCCCCCGCCGGCCCCGCGGCCCTGGGGTAATTCTTGCGCAGCCAGGCGGCCTCGGCCTTCTGCTTGCGCATGGCCTCGCGCGCGGCGCGCTGTTGGGCAGCCGCCACCAGAGCCTGAAACGATGCCGTCGTCGGATGGTAGGCGGCCGCACGCTTGCCGATGCGGAGGATGCGCACCGAATCGAGCGCGTCTCCCTGCCGGATCCGCATCACCACATCGAGGCCTTGCACGACCTCGCCAAAGAGGGTGAAATCGCCATCAAGGTACGAGCGGTCGCCAAGTGTAATACACCATTGCGAGGCGTTGGTGCCGGGTCCGCCATTGGCCATGTTCACCGCACCGGCATGATTGTGGCTGAGGCGCGCGTCAATTTCATTGGGAAACGTGTAGCCCGGTCCGCGAGCGCGGGTCGAGTGGGGAATTCCTGTTTGGATGACGTGACCGGCGACAACCCGGTGGAACGTTGTGTGGTCGAAATACGGCTGGCCGGGATCGAGCGCCTTATTGGCAACGGTGCCCTCGGCGAGCCCGACAAAGCTGGCCACGGCCATGGGCGCGGCATCGGGACGGAGTTGGAAAACGATGATGCCCTTCGCAGTATGGACCTCGGCATAGATGCCGTCAGGTAGCTTCGCACCAGGCGCTTGCGCTCCAGCCACCAAAGCCAACATGACCACGACGCAAAGAATGAACTGGCGGCGCATGGTCCTTATCATAGCCGGAACATTGCATCGCGTTGTTCCATGAGTGGCTTGAACGGTGTATGCTCACCTTTTCGACTTTTTGAGGAGAGCACATGATGATTCGGCGCGTTTTTGGAATTCTGGCGGTCGCCACGGTGGCTTTGGCGGCGCAAACAATTAATCCGGCGATGTATTCCGGCATGAATTGGCGGATGGCCGGCACGTTCCGAGCCGGACGCACGGCGTCAGTTGCCGGCAACGCCCGTCAACTCGACACCTACTACATGGGCGCGGTGGATGGCGGCGTTTGGAAGACGATTAACGACGGCACGACATGGCAGCCCATCTTCGACCACGAGCCGGTGCCCTCGATAGGGGCCATCGCGGTGGCGCCGTCGAATCCGGACGTGATCTATGTCGGTACGGGCGAGGCCGATGTGCGCAGTCAGTTCTCCGAGGGCGACGGCATGTTCAAGTCCACCGACGGCGGTGAGACATGGACGCGCATTGGCCTGGAAAAGACGAAGCAGATCGGACGCATCGTGGTTGATCCACACGATCCCAACCGCGTCTTTGTCGCCGCGCTTGGGAACGCATACGCGGCGACGCCGGATCGGGGCGTGTATCGCTCGACCGATGGCGGGCAAACCTGGCAAAAGACGTTGTTTACCGACGACAACACGGGCGCGATCGATCTATCGTTTGATTCCGGTAATGCGCAAGTTATCTACGCGGCCCTGTGGGCGACGCGGCGTCCTCCGTGGACGGTCTATCCGTCGTCGCATGAGCCCGGTAGCGGGCTCTACAAGTCGACGGACGGCGGCGGCACCTGGACGCATTTGACCAATGGGCTCCCGGCCGATCCGGGCCGCATTGGAGTCGCCGTGGCGCCAACGGAGCCGAACCGTGTGTACGCAATGGTCGATGCGAGCGCCAAGGAGGGCGGCCTGTACCGCTCCGACGACGCTGGCGCGACCTGGAAGCTGATGGATAACGAAGCCCGCATTTGGAACCGCGGCTGGTACTTCGAATCCGTCACGGTGGACACGAAAAATCCCGACACGTTGTATGCGATCAATACGACTGTCTACAAGTCCACCGACGGAGGCGCCAGCTTCGACGCTTTCCGGGGCGCGCCCGGCGGGGATGATTACCATCAACTGTGGATCAACCCAAATGATCCCGGCCGCATGGTTCTGGCCAGCGATCAAGGCACGATTGTCACCGTTAACGGCGGTAAAACCTGGAGCTCGTGGAACAACCAGCCCACCGCCCAGTTCTACGACGTCACCACCGACAACCGCACGCCGTACTGGATTTACGGCGCTCAGCAAGACAGTAACAACAACGGCGGCGCCGCCGCCAGCTCGGGACCGAATGGTTCACGCGCGACCTTTGGCACGGGATGGATGGGAGGCTGCGCGGCCGGCGAAAGCGGCGGCATTGCGGCGAACCCGCTGGCGAAGGAAGAAATTTTTGGCGGCACGGTGGACAAGTGCACTCCCTCCACCGGCAAGCGGCAGAGTGTCTCACCGCTCACTGCATATCCGGGCGAGTACTTCCGCAAGACCTGGACCCTGCCGTTGGCGTTCTCGATGGCCGACAAGCACGAGCTTTTCTTCTCCAACCAGTTCCTGTTCGAAACCGACAATGGCGGCAGTTCGTGGCGCAAGATTAGCCCCGACCTGACCCGCGAGAACCCGGGCATCCCCGCGAACCTCGATCCCGCGACCGCCAATGATACGACCTACGGCGAACGCACCTACGGTCCGCGCTGGGGCGTGATCTATTCCATCGGACCCTCGCCGATACTGCCGCACGAAATTTGGGTGGGCACGGACGACGGCTACATTCAGGTGACGCGCAACGACGGCCAGACCTGGCAGAACGTCACCACGCCGGAGCTGACGGCCTGGAGCAAAGTCATCAAGATTAAGGGCTCCGCCTATGACCCGCAGCAGGCGTTCGCCGCGGTTGACAGGCATCGCTTGAATGACAACCGCCCTTACATTTATCGCACCACGGATGGAGGCAAGAGCTGGACCAATATCGTTAAAGGCATTCCGGAAAACGAATACCTCGAGTCCTTCATTGAGGACCCGGTGCGCAAGGGCCTGCTCTACTGCGGCACCAACCTGGGCGTCTATGTTTCGTTTGACAACGGGAATGACTGGCAGTCCTTGCGGCTGAATATGCCGCCGGTCGAGATTCGCGACTTTGCATTTCACGGCAAGGCACTCGTGATCGCGACCTTCGGGCGCTCATTCTGGGTGATGGATGACATCAGCCCGCTGCGCCAGGTGAATGCTTCCATGAGCAACGCCGCGGCGGTGCTGTTTAAGCCGGAACCGGCGGCGATTCCTGCCGGCACCGCACGCAACTACGGCGGCGATGATCCCGCCAAAGAGGCGGCGCAGTTGGATCCGATGTTGGTCATTTCCGCCGCCGCGCCGCCGTCGGGCGCAGTCATTTACTATTACTTAAAAGCCGATAGCGGCCCGGTTTCACTCGATATTCTCGACAGCACCGGTCACGTTGTGCGGCAGTACAGCAGCACGCAACGCGCTCCGCGGCAAAACCCGAAGACGATGACGGTCGCCGCCGTCTTTGCACAAACGCCGCCGATCCTGAGTGCGGCCGCCGGGTCGCACGAGTGGATCTGGGATCTGCGCGAGGTCAAGCCGGGCGCGAGCACCGGCGGTCGCGGCGGCCGTGGTGGCGGCGGCGGACTGGCAGCCGGCCCCGGAACTTATACCGTCCGGCTTACGGTGAATGGGCAGCAATACACGCAGCCTCTTACCGTCACGCTCGCACCGGGCGCGACCTATTCGGCCGCGGCAATACTGCAACAGGAACAGACCGCGGCGCCCATCCAGGCTCTTCAGGCACAGGTCGCAAGTGCCCGAAGCCAGGCCGCCCAACTGTGGACCAAGCTCAACTCGATAGAGCCGCAGGCGAGCGGCAGCGTGGCGGCTTCGATCTCCAAATTTAGCGACCAGGTACACGCGCTCGTGGGCTTTGCCGCCGAGCCGCCCAATCCGGATGCATCCGGCGAGGGCGACGCGGTTGCGGCGCCGACCAGCTTGACCGGCCTGACCGGCATCCTCGGCCAGCTCGCCGGCGCGGCGCAGAACGGATCGGAAGCGCCGGACGCTTCGGTTCAAGCCGGTTTCGCCAAAGCCAGAGTAATGGCCGCGGCGGAGTTGGCCAAGTGGAACCAGCTCAAGACCACGGATTTGGAGGAGCTGAACCGTCAACTGCGGCAGGCCAATCTCGCGCCAATATCCGTAGGCGGCGGGGGGCTGTAACGCTTTAATGCAGTAGCGATTGCCAATGCCGCGGCACCCGGCCGGCGGGCCCCGGAACGGGCTGGTCTTCCGGATGCCATCGCGGCGGCGCCAAGTGCAGGCCGGGCAGCATGGTCCTGGTCTCGTAGTTGTAAGCCCAATCCTCGCCCGGTTCAAAGCTCGTTGCGACGGGATGATGCATTTCCGCGGCGTGCCGCGTAGTATGCTGGCTTGGCGAACTATCGCAGCATCCCACGTGCCCACATTCCGCGCAGCGGCGCAGATGCAGCCACCAACCGCCGGAGGCGAGGCACTCCACGCAGCCATCGCCGCTCGGCTGAATATTGGGATTGACGCCGGGTGTATGTTCCTTTTTCATATTTCTTGTCTCTACTGTATACGACCGCGTTATGCGCGCGCGGCGCGCCGGCTGCCGCCGAGGTGGCTTGCAAGCCATGGGAACAGGAACAAGGCGGCCGCAGCGGCCATGGCCGACCCGACGATTACGAACAAGCCAAAGCGTTGCGTTGGCGGAAAGTTCGAGACTAGAAAAATTCCAAAGCCGCAGGTCAGGATCAGCAAGGACGATGCGATGGGGCGCCAGAGGTGTCCGCAGGCGCCGGCCCACGGTTTCCAGCTGTTCAGCGGCCCGCCCTCGCGGCGTGCGAACAACGTAAGGTAGATCATGGCGTCGACGCCGAGGCCGAGGTCGAGGTTGGCGGCTGTCGCGGTCATGAAATCGAGCGGCATGCCGGCCCATGCGATCCATCCGCGTACCGCCACGGCAATCAGCGCCAGGCAGGCCAGCATCGCCGCGGCCACTCGCACCGAGCGCGAGAAAACGAGTCCCATGGCGGTGAAGATCCCGATCAGAATCAGAATCCCGGAGATGATGCTCGACGTCACCAGCCGGCGCATTTGCTCCAGAAGATTAAACCCTCCGCCGGTCATGACGGTGCGGAAGCCCTGCTCGGTGACGGTTTTCTGTGCATCAGCGATGAGTTGGGCCCGCGGTTCATGGCGCACGCTCTCCCGCATCCAGAGCACAACCAGGGCGCGGCGATGGTCGGGCGAGATGAGCTGGCGCGCAACCTCGTCGTACTTGGGACTTTCCAGCGCATGCACTTCCTTGTGGGTAGGAATCAGAAACGAGTACCAGGGGCGCTTTGCCTCGCTCAACACCACGGGCAGCGAAAAGACGTTGGCGACATCAGGATCGCGCTCCAAGGCGCGCTGCAGGCGGGTCATGTGCTGGTATTCGTCGCCGCCATCGAGCTTTTGGCCGTTGGTATCTTCGACCACCAGCTTTAAGGGACTGCTGCCGCCGATGCGATCCACAAAATCCAGCCCCTTACGGATTGCGCCGCCTGGCTTGAAATAGCTGTTCAGCGGGGGGTCTACATTGAGTCGCGGCAAACCCAGGGCGCCGATCACTCCAGCCGCGACAATGACGGCGACAATGATCGCATGCGGCCGGGCGAAGAATCCGCTGACGCCGGCGGCGACCGCTTTGCCGCGATGCGTGGAGCGTGCGGCATGGGCCAAGCGCAGGAACCAGGGGTAAATGCCATAGGCGCCGGCGAAGGAGAGCGCGGCGCCCAGTGCGCCCGCGGTTCCCAGATGCCGCATGGGCGTGGAGGGCACGAGCAAGAGGCTCAGAAAGCCAATGAGCATGCAAACGCTGCTCCATACCGAAGGGGTTATGGTCTCGCGCACCGCGTGCCGAGTGGGCCGTTCCTCGTCGCGTTGCGCGGCCCGCTTCCAATTGAATGTTAGATACACCATGGGCGAGAGGGTCATCACGAAAACCATGGTGGCCAGATTCGCGGTCAAAGGCCCGATTGGGATATGAAGCCATTGCGCACCGAGCAGGGTTGCGGCGCCGGAATCGGCGCAGGCAACAAAGGCTCCCAGCAGCACCCATAGAGAACGGAAAATCAAGAGCAACACCGCGCCAAAGATGCAGATCGCCGCCAAGCTGAAGGTGCGAAGATCGCGCTCGAGATCGCGGCCGAACATATCGGTTACGTATGGCATACCGGAAATCACCAGGCGAAAGCCGGGCCGATCATAGCGCGCCTGCAATGCCTCGGCGCCGTGGATGGCCGCCGGGCCGGCGCGGTTACTCAACGTAACCATGACAAAACTGGATTGCTCGTGATTGGCGATCAGCACGTGCTGCCAGAGCTCGCTCTTCATGGCCTCTTCCGGGCTCTTCGGGCCGCGCGTCAGCGACGTCACATCGACCACGCCGGGGACTTGGAGCAGCGCGTCGGTCAGCTCTCGCAGCCGCTCGAGATAGTCGGCGGAACGCAGGTCGCCGGTCGCGACCAGAGCGATTTGCGACGGATCGGGAAAAATCGCGTCAATCTGGTTGTCAACTTTTAAGGCCGGGTCATGGGCGGAGAAGAAGAAGCCTTGATCTATCTGCGGCTGCAGATTGGCGTGAGCTGAAAAATACCACGAGAGAAGTGCCGTGAAGAGCAGCCAGCCGACGACAGGAAGCCATCGCCAAGCCGCAGAACGGTCTACCCCGCGCACTGACTGACGCGGCATGATCGCCTCCTGAGCTGCTGATTAGATGGATGCCGCGGCACCCGCCCAAGATGTAAAGCAAGAACGGTTCACCCGCGCGACGCGGCAGCACGGAACGGTGCGTCGCTATGCGGGAGTGGCGGCGTGGGCAGCGAGGAGTTCCCTGGCGTGGCGGAGCGAGGTGGCATCGGTTTTGTTGCCGGCCAACATGCGGGCGATCTCGGCGACGCGTTCGGATGGGCTTAGGGTGCGCACTTGGGTGACGGTTCGGGCGCCTGACTGCGATTTCTCCACCTGTAAATGGTGCGAGGCAAAGCTGGCGATTTGCGGCAGGTGAGTCACGGCCAGCACTTGATAGTGCTCTCCCAGGCGTTGTAATTTGCGGCCCACAGCGGCGGCGGCGTGGCCGCCGATGCCGGCGTCCACTTCGTCGAGCACCAAAGTTTTCTCTGCGCCCGGCTCGGCGGGGGCGACAATGTGGAGGGCGAGGAGCAGGCGCGAAAGTTCGCCGCCCGAGGCGATCTCGGCCACGGGGGCCATTGGTTCGCCGGGATTGGTCGAGGCCAGAAAACGAATATGGTCTGTGCCGGTGGGCGACCAAGCGACATCGCCTGACTCGAACTCCGCCTCGAAGCGCAGCGTCATGGCGAGATCGGCGACTTCGGCTTCGAGTTTTTTTCGCAGGCGGGCGGCGGCTGCGCGGCGCTTCTCGCCCAGGGCAGTGGCGGCACGGCGAAACTTGTCCGCAGCCGCGGCGGTGGCGATCGTGGCCTCGGTCTGGTAACGCTCAGCGTTTTCAACCTGGTCGAGCTTCGCGGCCAATTGCTGACGGTGGCGCAGCACGTCGTCCAGGGTCGGTCCGTATTTGCGGCAGAGGCGTTCGAGCGCCGCTAGCCGCTCCTCAATTTGGGCCAGGCGTGCGGGACCGGATTCGGTGCGATCGGCCAGGGAGCGGATCTGATCGGCAATATCGGCGGTCTCGACCCGCAGACCTTCGAGGCGCTGCAGGAGAGGAGTCGCGGCTTGGTCGAAGCGGGCGAGTTCCTGCGCCTGCCGGGCGGCCAGCTTCAATTGCGCCAAGGCGGCTTGCGGCGAGTCATAAAGCGCATCATAGGCAAGACTCGCGGCGGCGGCGATTTTTTCGGCGTGGGCCAAGCGGAGGCGCTCGGGAGCAAGCTGTGAGTCCTCGCCCGGGAGAGGGCGCACGGCATCAATTTCGTCAGCTTGAAAGCGCCAGAGATCGGCTTGCTGCAAGCGCAATCGTTCCTCCGTTTGCAGGGCACGGGCGCGCGTGTCGCAGGCCGACCATTCCGCATAGGCGGCGGCGGTCGCCGCCGACTCGCGCGCGCAGGAGGCGAAGCGATCGAGCAATTGAAGTTGCGCCGCAGGGGTGAACGATACCAGCGATTCATGTTGGGAATGAATCTCGCCTAGCCTGCGGGCAAGTTGGCGTAGCACCGCGAGCGTGACCATTTGCTGGTCGAGAAAGGCCCGGCTGCGCCCATTAGCGGCCAGTTCGCGGCGCAGGTGCAAGTCCGAATCCAGCTCGGAAAGTCCGTTTGTCTCCGCCCACGCCGCCGCCGCCGCAGGGGTCGCGAAAGGGGAAGGGAATTCGCCGGTGACGGTGGCGATTTTGGCGCCGCTGCGCACCACGCCCGATTCCGCCCGTTCTCCCAGGATTAAGCCCAACGCGTCGACGATGATGGACTTTCCGGAGCCGGTTTCGCCGGTGAGGACGTTGAACCCGGAACCGAACTCAATGGTTGCCTTTTCGATCAACGCGTAGTTTTCAATATGCAGCCGGGTGAGCATCGTCTCTGTTATGCTACTTCTAAACAATGCTCAATGTAGTGAGCTCTAACGCCCTTCTGGCCATGGTAGGCACCGCGGACGCGATATCCGGAATTTTAACGAATACCGGCAATGTGGCAAAGGTGGTGCTCGCCATCCTGCTGCTGTTTTCGCTCTTCTCCTGGACGATCATTTTCGCCAAATGGGGAGCGCTGCGGACACGCAAACGGCAGACGCGGCGTTTTCTGCGCGTCCTTTATAAATCGGGCAAGTTGAGCGAGGTGCATGCGGCGTCGGAATCGTACCTGCCCTCCCCGGCGGTTGCCGTATTTGAGGCCGGTTTTGAGGAACTCGAGCGACAAATGCGGCCCGGCGCCGGGCGTAACCTGGCCAGCGTGGAGCGCGCCATGCGCGCCGAGACCGGCGACCAGACCGGGCTGCTCGAAGCGCGCATGAGTTGGCTGGCGACAATCGCTTCGGCCAGCCCTTTCATCGGATTATTCGGCACGGTTTGGGGCATCATGGACGCGTTTCTCGATCTCGGCAATGCGGGCACAGCCACGCTGCGCGCGGTTGCGCCGGGGGTTTCAGAAGCCCTCATCACCACCGCCGCCGGATTGTTTGCCGCCATTCCCGCACTGATCGCATACAACCAGTTTGTGCACCAGATTCGCGAACTCTCGACCGCCACCGAGGAGTGCGCGCTGGAATTTACCAGCCGCGCCGAAGAGGTGATTTCGAGCGCGCCCGAACCCGCCGGTTACGCCACGCGGTAGGAAACCATGGCCAGTTCATTGCATTCCGGTTCTGGTTCGTCACTGGCGGAGATCAACGTTACGCCGCTGGTGGATGTGATGTTGGTGCTGCTCGTGATCTTCATGATTACCGTTCCGGCCATGCAATCGGGCATTCAGGTGAGCCTGCCGCAAACGCATAATACGGCGCAGTTGACCGACAATCTGCTGGTCGTCACGGTTGATCGCAGCGGGAATGTCTATATCGGCGATCAGATCACCAGTCTGCGGACGATCGTCCGCGATCTGAAAGCGAAGATGCCGGATCCAGCGCAAAAGAAAATTTACGTTCGCGCCGATGAGCATGTATCGTGGGGAACGCTGGCGCGGGTGATGGATACGATTCGCAGCGGCGGGCTCAGCGACGCCAACATGGTGACCCAGCCCTATACCAACACCGCCGGGGTGCCCTGATGGCGGATCGCCTGGGAGCGGTGCTATCGCTCACGTTGCATGGGTCGCTGGCGGGCCTAATCGTCTACGGCGGCTGGATCGGAAAATACCTGCCGCTGGGCGGTGCTCATCCGGGCAGCGCCGCGCCGGGATCGATGAAAGTGCAGTTGGTAAATTCAGTGCCGGGCGGGGCGGTGCCCATACCGTCGCCAGTGGTAGCGCCGACCAAGAACAGGTTAATGAACGACAGCCCCGACGCCGCGATCGCGCGGAGCGTTGCGCATCCCAAAGCGGCACGCAATTCGGTGGCGTTGCCGTCGTACAAGCCGGAAGATTTGGCCCGTAAGCAGGCGCTCGCCGACTTGCGCAACCTGGCCCGCGCCGAGGTAACTCCGACACACGATCAGCGGGTGCCCAGCGGCGCCGGGGGCCGAGTTTCATTCAGCTCGACTGTAGGTCAACAGGGCGCCGGCGGCGGGGGCGGCATGTCATTCGGCGACGCCAACTTCGGCAGCAAGTATGCCGATTGGGTGAACCACCTGCGCGACCGCTTGCAGTTTTACTGGAATCAGCAGCCGCGCGACCCCAGTACGCCCGCCGGCCAGCGCGTCAGCGTCACGCTGACCGTGCATCAGGACGGGACGATCAACAGTATTCGCTACATCAGCCGCGCCGCTTCGGTGGCGGTGAACTCGATGGCGTTTCAGACCGTGCAGCAAATGGCGGCAGCGGAAAGGTTTCCGCTGCCGCCGGGCTATGTGCCGGCGACGCTGGTTATCACGGTCGCGTTCGAGCTGAATTAAGTTCTACTCAATCACCAGATTGAGCGTCTTGCTGTGGGTCGCACCAGTGGAGGACACCGCGGTGACAGTGACATTGTTCACCGAAGGCACCTGCGGCGGCTGGGGCGCCGCGCAGGCGGCGCTGAAGACCAGCAACAACGTCGCGCCGGCGAGCGTCAGGCCCGCCTTGCGGCGGCGGAATTGGAAAGCGGCCAGAAAGAGCGACAACCCGAGCGCCAGCCACGGCAGCGGCGGCCAGCGGTTAGGCACCGCGGGCGGCGCGCCGGCGGAGGAACCGTTGGCAGTCAGTACCAGGGTGAACGTGCCCGCCTGAGCTCCGATCGCAACCGACGCCGGCGCCACCGAGCAGCTAAAGCCCGAGCCGGCGGCGCAGGTGAGCGCCACGGTTTGACTGTCGCCCCCGGTCGAAATCAGACCCAGGGTGTAAGTGGTTCTGGCGCCGTTGCGGGTGCTGGCCGCGGGTAGATTGCCGGAGTAGGTGATTGAGAAATCCGACCCCGCGCCGGTGAGCGCAATCGCTTGCGTGCCGGCGCTGGTGGTCAGTTGCAACGACGCGTCCTGCTCGCCGAGCGCGGTTGGAGTAAAGACGACCGACATGGTACAGCTGGCATTGGCGGCGATATTCGCGCCGCAATTATTGGTTTGGGTGTAGTTGCCGGTGGGTGTGATCACGACCGACGTGAGGGGCAGTGCGGCGCCGCTGGCATTGGTGATCGTAATCGCCTTGGCCGCGCTCGCCACGCCGACACCCTGCGTTCCGAACGCAAGGTTTTGGGTGGAGAAGGTCAGACCGCCGGTGGTGCCGGCGCCTTGAAGATTAATGATGGTGGGGCTGTTGGGCGAGTTCGACACGATGGTCAGGACGCCGAAACGCAATCCGGGTTTACCGGGCGTGAAGCGCACGCTGACGCCGCAGGTGGCCTTGACCACGAGCGAACCGCAGCCGCTGGCGACGAAGGAGAATTCGGGACTGGAAACAGTGATCGAGGAAATAATCACCGTCTGTGCGCCGGTGTTCTGAAGCACGATGTTCTGGGGCGAGCTGGTCGTCGCCACCGGGCGGGCGGCGAAGACCAGGGTATTGGCGCCGACGGTCAGCTGCGGACCCAGAGCCAGACCGCTTTCCGGAACTGGCACGTCGATACCGCCGTCGGCCAGAATATTAAGGAAGCCGGTGCGCAGCCCACCGCCCAGTGGCTTGAAAGTTACGAAGAGATGGCAGCTTGCCTGCTTCACCAGCGTGGTCGGGCAATCGGTGGTGAATGGGAACTCTGGCGATGAGTTAAAGATCAACCCGGTTAACGGAAGGCCGGTGCCGGTGTTGGTCAGGGTCAGCGTCTGCCCGGTCGAGGCCGTGCCGACGGCAGTGAGGGCAAAACTCAAGTTGGGCAGTGACAAGCCCACTCCCGGCGGGTTGGCGGTGGCGGTGAGCGCCACGACGCCGAGGGTGAAGTTGGCTGATTGGGTGGCCTGTGGGCGAATCATTGCGGGCAGTCTGGTTGTAACCGGCTGTCCACCATCGAGCGTGCCGGCGACGTTGACGGTGCCGGTAATGGCGCCCACCTGGACCGGCGTGATGGAGATATTGATCTGGCAGTTGGCCCCATTCGCCAGCGTCGTGCCGCACGAATTGGTTTCGTTGTACTCGCCGCTGGGAGAGACCACCAGGTTGGAAATGTTGAAGCCAGTGTTATTGGTCAGCGTTGCGGGCAGCGCGGGGCTGGTTACGCCAATTGTCTGCACGCCAAAATTCAGCACCGGTGGGGTGAGTACCAGTCCGCCCGGGCTACCGTCGCCCTCCAGCGACACCACCTGCGTGCGCCCGCCGACGTTGTCGGAAATGGTCAGTGTCCCTGTGCGATGCCCGACGGCCAGGGGAATGAAGTTGATGCTAAGCACGCAGCGGGCGGCTGGCGCCAGCGTCGCCGCACAGTTGTCGCTTTCGGTGAATTCGCCCTGGGTGACAAAACTGGTGAAGGTGATCGGAATCGTGCCGACGTTGGTGAGCGTGACGCTGAGCTGTGTGCCCGACAATCCGATTTGGGTGTTGGGGAAGGGAATCGGAAGACTGCCAAAGGCGAGTTGGGTGGGGAAAATGTTTAACCCGATCGCCTGGCCGGCGCCGCTTAGGGCAATATCATGAACGCCGGCCGCGCTGTCAACGATCTGCACCGTGCCCGTGCGAGTGCCGGTGGTGGTCGGCGACATGGAGACGCTGATGATGCACAGACCGCCTGGAGCAATCGGTCCCGCATTGCAGGTATTGGTCTGGGCGAAGTCGCCGCTGACCGTGATCGAGCCAACCGATACTGGAGCTGAGCCGCTGTTGGTCAGCGTGACGGTTTGGGTCAGACTGGTCGAACCGATGTCGATGGTGCCGAAGTTTAAATTTGACGGCGATGCTACCAGGCCCGGGATTGTGCCCTGGCCGTTGAAGGTGGCCAGCGCGCTGGTGAGATTGCTGGTATCGCTCGCGCTGAGTGACCCGGCGCGGTTGCCCAGCGCCGTAGGCGTGAAGACAACGCTCAGATTGCAGGATGCGCCCGGTGCCAGCGTCGCCGGGCAGAGGTCGGTTTCCTGGAAGTCACCGGTGGTTGTGATCGGCGCCAGTGTGACGGTGGCGGTCCCCGTGTTGGTCAGCGTCAGCGTCTGCGCCAGGCTGCTCGTGGTCACCACCTGGCCCCCAAAAATGGCGAATGAGGGCGTGAGCTGCAAACCCTGGTTCTGGCCGAGCCCTGTCGTCGTCACGATCTGAGTCCCGGCCGAGTCCACGAGTGTCACCGTGCCCGAAAGCGGGCCCGTGGTCCCAGGTGCAAAGAATACGTTGACGCTGCAGCTCGCGCCCGCGGCGAGCGTGCCCGCGCAATTGGTCGAATCACCAAAATTGGTGGAGGCGGTGATGGAGGTTATGGTGAGCGCGCTATTGCCCGAATTGGTCAGGATTACCGTCTGCGCGTTTGAATTGGTGCCCACCAGTTGGCCTCCAAAGATCAATTGCGTTGTGTCGAGCGTCACCCCCGGCGCCACTCCGGCGCCGGCCACGGCCAGCGTTTGCTGCCCGAGATTGTCGCCCACCGCGATCAACGCCGACTCTGGGCCTACGAGTGACGGAGAATAGGTCACTGTCAACGTGCAGGTTGCGCCCGCCGCCAGCGTTGCGCCGCAATTGTTGGTTTCGGCGAAATCGCCCTGGCCGGTAATCGCGATTCCGGTAAGCCCGGCGGTGCCGGTATTGGTGAGGTTGGCGGTGAGGCCGAAGCTGGTGGATCCGATCAGTGTTGCAGGGAAGGTGAGGCTGGCCGGCGACAGTGCCACGCCGGCTGCGCTGCCGTTGCCGCTGACCGCGACTGCCTGCGTGCCGGAGCCGCCGTCGTCGGTAATGGTGACCGTTCCGGTGCGGTTGCCGGTCTGCGTCGGCGTGAAGGTGACTTCAATGCTGCAATTGCTGCCGGCGGGAATGACGCTGCAATTGCCGGCCGCCGCGAAGTCGCCGGTGGCGGCCACTCCGGCAACGTGTAGCGTAGCGTTGCCGGTATTCTGAATGGTGATGCTCTGGGCGGTCGAGGTCGAGGCTACGAGCTGGCTGCCGAACACCAGAGTGGCGGGAGTGACGACGACCCCGGGCGCGGCGCCGATGCCGGTAAGCGTGACCGTTTGCGGGCTCCCTGCGGCGGAGTCGGTGAACGTAAGCGTGCCGGCGCGTGTGCCCAGCGCGGTGGGGGCAAAAGTCGTCGATAGAGTGCAGCTCGCACCGGGCGCCAATGTCGTGCACGCGCCTCTAAAGCTGTAGTCGCCCGTCGCCGCGATACTCGAGATCGTAACGGGGATTAGGCTTGAGTTGGTCGCGATGATCGATTGTGCGCCCGAGGTCGATCCCAGCGGCACGCTGCCAAAGTTCAGCGAATTGGCGCTGAAGCTGAGTGTCGCTTGCGCGTTCACGGTGAAGCTCTGGCTGACCGCGGTGGCGGCTGAGTAATCCGTATTGCCGGGTTGCGTGGCTTTAACCGTTACGACACCGCCTCCCGTAATGGTGACGGTGTTGCCCGAGATGGTTGCGGGCCCACTGGCGATGGAGAAGGTGACAGGGAGACCCGATGTTGCGCTGGCGGCCACCGTGAAGGGAGCGTCGCCAAAGTTATGGTTGGCGAGCGGGTTGAAGGTGATGGTTTGGGAGGCCTGTGTGACGGTAAGGGTTCCGTTGGCAAAGGCAAAGGTGTAGTTGGCGGCAGCCAGGGTGCCGGCGCTCACGGTGATGGGGAAAGTGCCGGGGTCGCTTGTAGCCACGGCGGGGGTGGCGAAGCTCGCGCTTCCGGTAACGACTGCCGCTTGAGTTTCGTTGTTAACGAAACCCGAAATGGTCGCGGTCAGCGGGGGGTTGGCGGCTGCGAAGGCGCGTGTGACGGAGTTTGCGGTAACGGTCAATAGAGCCGGGTTAACAGTGAGCGTCCGCTGTACCGCAGGCGCGGCGTTGTATGTGCTGTTGCCGGCCTGATTGGCGGCGATGACGATTGAGCCGGCGCCGGTGACCGTGAGCACGTTGCTACTCAGGGTGGCGGGGCCGGAGACGATGGAGAAAGTGACGGGAAGGTTGGATGCGCCGCCGGTGGCGGACAGCGTGAGCGGCGACGTACCGTATGTGACCGCCGTTAACGGGCCAACGACGATGGCTTGATTTAGCGGGTTGTTGGTCAGCGCGAAGCTGGCGGCCGTGGGCAGGCCACTGACGCTGGCAAGTGCCGTCCAGGCGCCCGATGTGGCATTGGCGGACAGGGTCGCGGTGGTGGCGGTTCCGGTCGAGTCGGTGACGGTGGTGATGTTGGCGTTGCCGGCGAACGTGCCTGAGGCGCCGCTAACGGCGGCGGCGAAGGTGACGGTAACGCCGGGCACAGGGTTCTGGGCGGCGTCAACGACCTGGGCTTTCAAGGGGATCGAGAACGCGGCAAGGACGGCGGTCGATTGCGGCGCGCCCCCAGTGGCGACAATCGCGGCCGGATTGCCCGCAGTGATGGCGAAGCTGGTGCTGGTGGCCGGAGTGAGCGTGCCGTCGGTGGTCTTGAGCGTGTAACCCGTACCGACCTTATCAACCGAGAGCCCGGAGAAGGTGGCAACACCGGCGATGGCGTTGACGGACACAGTGCCGCTTAGCGTGCCGGGACCGGCGTTGGTCCCGAAGGCGATGGCGACGGCGCTGGCGTTGGTGGTGACGACGTTGCCGGCGGCATCTTCAACCGAGGCGGCGACGGCGATCGGCGCGGCGGATTGATAGCTCGAGTTGGGTTGGGTGGTGATGACGAGCTTGGAAGCCGTACCAGGGGTGATGTTAAACGCGCTGGTGGTGGCCGGAGTAAGCGTGCCATCGGTGGTTTTGAGCGTGTAACCAGTGCCGACCTTGTCAACCGAGAGCCCGGAGAAGGTGGCAACGCCGGCGACGGCATTGACGGATACGGTGCCGCTCAGAGTGCCAGGACCGGCGTTGGTCCCGAAGGCAATGGCCACCGAACTGGTGTCGGTGGTGACGACGTTGCCGGCGGCATCTTCAACCGAGGCGGCGACGGTTATCGGCGCGGCGGCTTGATAGCTCGAGTTGGGCTGGGTGGTGATGACGAGTTTGGCGGCTGCACCGGGGGTGATGTTAAAGGCGCTGCTGGTGGCCGGGGTGAGTGTACCGTCGGTGGTCTTGAGCGTGTAGCCAGTGCCGACCTTATCAACCGAGAGGCCGGAGAAGGTGGCAATGCCGGCGACGGCGTTGACGGACACGGTGCCGCTCAGGGTGCCGGGACCGGCGTTGGTCCCGAATGCGATGGCGACGGCGCTGGTGTCGGTGGTGACG
>DATNFK010000008.1:0-35882 GCA_035606395.1 Terriglobales bacterium
CACCCGGTTCTCGGCGTCGTACTGGTAGAGGTGGACCTGGTCGTTGAGCAAGTTACCGTTGGCATCGTAGCTCCAGCCGTCCACCCGGTTGTTGTTGCCGGTAAAGCTCAACGCCGGCGGCGCCGCGCCGGGAAGCGTGCCCGTCTCCGACCAGCGGTTGCCGTAGCGATCAATATTGTAAGTGGCGGAATCGCCGGAGCAGGGTGCCGCGGTGCAGCTTGCGGTGGCGATGCGGTTGAGCGAATCCATCGTATAGGTGAAGTTTCCGTTCACCGTATCCGTGGTGGCGAGCACGGCGCTGTCGGGGGCATAGCTGGCAACGGAGAAGCTGTAAACCGTGGTGCCCCCGGTCCAGTGGCCGTCGGTGCCTCCGGTGAGCGTGGCGCCGGAGGCATTGGCGGTGAACGATGGATAGGGAAAGTCGGTCGGGTTGTCGCTTTGGCTCGACGCGCTCAGCGGGTAGTTGGTATTCGACCCGCTGCTATTGGCGGTGATCTCGACGTCGGTTCCGTTCGCCACCGCCGTGACCAGGCTGCCGCTGAGATCCGCCGCGAGCGCGCTGGCCAGCGTCTGCGCCGTGCTTTGTGAACCATAGGTGCCCTGGCCGTGGACGGTGCCGACCTGGCCGTAAACCGCGCCCGTGTCCCAGATGTTGCCGGGTTCGTAGACCTGTTCGCTGCCTTCGACGCTGATCGTGCCCGTGCCCGGCGTCCCCCCGGTTCGGGTCTGTCCCGCGATGAGCGCAATCGACGTCGGCCGCAGGCGCGCGTCGTAGCCGCGGTCCTCGTTCAGGCCGTTGCCCAGGGTGGCCGAGACCTCCTGGCCGTTGGCGTTGTAGGCCACGCCGGTGATCAGGTTGCCGTTGGCACCGCTTGAGACCGAGAGCGGCTCGCCCGCCAGGTCGAAGGTGGTTGTATCGGTGTCGCCTTTGGAGTAGCTGGAGCTGGTCAAATCCCCGGCCAGGTCGTATCCCGAGCTGAAGTTGAACGTCGCCGGCGCGCTCCAGGTGTCGGGCGTTATCTGATACTCGATCGCCGTGCGGCCCATGGGATCATACGAAAACACCGAGCCGGTATCGTCGGCGGTCGATTCCGAACTCAGCCGGTTGGCCGTGTTGGCGAGGTTGCCGATGCCCAATTGGGCCGTGCCGCCATATGTAAACGTCACCGCCGGGGTCGCGTCGCTGTAAGTCTTGGCGAGAAGATGGTGGTCGGCGTCGTACTGATAGCAGGTGCGCACGCCGCGGGCGTCGGTGCGGCTTACCAAATCGCCGGCGAAGTTCGGCGCCGCGCAGTTCGAGTCGGAGTCGTATGCATACCTCCACGCCCCGGTCTCGGGGTTCGCGGCTGAGGTGAGCCGCGAAAGCGCGTCGTACTGGAAACTGCGGGTTTCAGCGCCTTGCACGACCGATGTCAAGTCACCGAGCGTGCTATACCGGTAATCGGTTTCGAGGCCCGTCGCCGCGATCGCGTCCGAACAGGGCGAGCCTGTGCCGCCCGGCCCGTTTACGCCGCTTGTGACCTCGCAAACCGAGACCAGCCGGCCCAGCCCGTCGGACTGGCTCACATGCGTCACGTTGTTGCCGTCATTGCCCTCGTCGGCAACCTTGGTCGCGTTGCCGGTGTAAGAGTACGTAATCACCCCGCCGCCGGCATGTGTCGTGGTGAGCACCCTGCCCAGCGCGTCGAATGCAGAGGTGTCGCCCGCCGCGGCGCAGTTTGGCGCGCCGCCGTTCGAGGCCGACGAATTGGGATAGCTGACGAAGCCCTTGAGACCGAGCGGGTTGTAGCAGGTGTCCACCCGGCTCCAAACGCCGGCCGAGGTCTCGTGGGCGACGACGGTCGGCCGCTCGAGCCCGTCGAAGGTTTGCAGTGCATCGCTCCAGTCGCCGTTCGCATCGATCTTGCGCTTGGTCTCGATGGTGGACGACGTGTAGCCGTAGGTCGTCTCGCCGCCATCCGGATACCGCACATCGTCAAGCCGGTCCCATGCGTCAAAGCCAAAGTCCGTGATTTGATTATTCGCGTCCGTGGTCGAAGCCATCGTCCCGCCGTCGTAATTCCAAGTGTACTTGGTGACGTTGCCCAGGCCGTTCGTCGCTTGAGTAAGGTAGGCATTGGTGTTGCCCGGCGGTGTACCGCTGGCGAAACTATCCGTGTAGCTGTATGTTGTGGTGTGGTTGGCGGCATCGGTCGAGGTAAGGCGTTGACCGGTGTCATCATTGGTGTACACAGTCGTCAAACTGGTGCCGGGTGCCACAAAACTGTGGGTGCTGGTTAGGTTGCCTGCAACGTAACCGTAGCCGGTCTGGTGCTGCACCACCAGGTTCGTGGGTTGGGCCGCTGTTTCGTCGTAGCCATTATTGGTTTCTGATACCCAATTGCCGCCGGGCGATCCCCCGCAGCCAACGCCGCCGGAGCCGTCGTAGACCGTGGTACTCGCCGGGCGGTCTACGATACCTGGGTTTACTGTGAACGTTGCATAGGTAGTACACGTCTTGCGCAGCAGCGAGGCGGCGCCGCCGGTCGGCGGATAACCCCACTCGTCTTTCTCCGTGACCTGCGCGTTGGCGTCGTAGCTCAGATTGGTCAGGCTGGTGGCGATGCCGTTCAGGCTGGCGCTCTTCTGTGTGAGTTTGAACGGATAGCCGGTCTCCCACTGCTGATTAACGCTCTCCAGCGTACTGCCGCTGAAGTCGTTGCTTGTGATCGAGGTCGCGAGCGGGATTTGGGTCGCGACGTAGCTGGTGGAATTGAGCGCAGGGAATACTTGGCCAGGCGAATAGGTATAGACCGTGGTGTAATGAGTCCCATCGGGTATGTCGGTCGTAGTAACCGTTGTCGTTTTGCTGTCCCATAGAGTTGGATCGCCGCCGTTCCACGCGGTGGTGTAGGCAAAGTTCTGGTGCTCGGTTTCCGTAACTCCATCCGGGCTCACATAGCGGTCGGTGATCACCGGGTTGTCAATCCGCGCGTCGCAGCTTACAAAACTCTGGTTCTGGTAAATGCTTAAGCGGTCCGCCAGTGATTGCGGGTCCATGCCCCAGACGTAGCGTACATAGCCGCCATTCGGGTAGGTTATTTTATTGACCGTTCCGTAAACCGGATCATAGGAAAAAACGTAGGTGCCCTCGGGCGTGGCAATCGAGGTCACCGCGGTGCCGGGGCCCATGGTCACAGTCTTGTTGACGCATGGGTTGGAGCCCACGCCGACCGCATTGTTGCCGGCGCTGGCCGTCTCCGTCGCCCAGTGGACCTGGTAGGAGTTCGTCATCCCGGGAATGGTAATCGTGTCCGTGGCCTGACCAATGCTGGAGAACGAAATTGTACGTCCCAGCGTGTCAACGATGTTCAATCCTGTGGGGGAATATGCATAGGTGATCGTATTGCCGTTGCGATCCGTGACGGTGCCGGCAAGCGCGCCCAAGGTTCTGTTGTCATCATGGGTTGCGAACTGGTACGTGGTCCCGTCAGGGTCGGTGACGAATACAGGAAATTCCTTCCAGCTTCGATCCACAAGCGCAGTGGTCTTCGCGCTCCAGCCGGCGGAGGTGGCTTGGGTCGCCTCCGGATACCATTTGTCGCAGGGGTCGTCATAATTGCCGAGCGGCGGCTGCCCCAGTGAACGCCCCGTTACCGATAGATTGAACGGAATGCGGTCGCCACCCGACGAGCGCATGCTATAGCCGGTGGAAACCGTACACTTCTCCACGCCATCGGGCGAGGCGTCATAGGTGCTGATGGCAAGCGAGGGAACAGGGTAGCTCCAGCCGTCGCTGGCCACCGTCTCTTTTTCGGTGATGTAGTCAACCACTTCGTTGCCGAAAGAGGTGACCGTACGCGCCTCCGAACTGCTATAGGCGATGGCAAGTTCGGGCTCCAACTGCCGCCCGGGAGGCACCGGAAGTTGGAAGGTGAAGTTGAGCGACCCGTTCTCGGGGCTAACCATTTCGTGGCCGCCGCCGCTGATACTGGCGGGGCTCGGGTTCGGCGGGGCCGCCACGCTCTGCTCGCCGAAATTGACCGCTTGCGTTGACGGCCGCAAAGGTGGCGGCTGGGCGGGCGAGCTGCCGGCTGGCGCCAGCGCCATCGTCAAGACGCCGTCGGCGCCTACGCCCCAGCCCCCGCCCGGCACCCAGCTCAGCGTATTGGCGCCGCTTGATCCCGAACCGGGCATCGGCATATCAACCCAGCCGAGGTAGCCGTAGGCATCCAGTTGCTGCCGGGTCACCTGGGCTTCCAGCGTTCCTTCGCTAGCAGCCGGCTGGCTGGTCCCAACGTCGCCATCGGCAAAGTAGGAGAACAATACGAGATCGTTTCCCACTGAATTGCTTACCGGAACTGAGGCAAGCGAGGACGGATTGCTGTTCGGCCCGTTGTAATCAGCGGTGCCCAGCGCGGAGTTGCTGGAACACCAACCGTTCGGTGCGTCAAACGGCGTCGAGGCATTGATCCCCTGATAGGCGACCGCAAGGGCACCCAGCCAGGTGGACCCATTGGTGGTCAGATTAAGGGAACTGGGCGGCGTCGCGCCCGAGGGGTAAACAATGTAAAAGATTTGCTCCTGGTCCATCGCGTCGGCCTGGAGCGAGCAGTAGTCGCTCCAGCCGCTGGGCGTCGCAAATTCGGAGTTCTCGCCACGCATCGCCGCTTCTATGATATAGATTGTGTCGGCACCAACCGCCGTCCCGCCATTCGGCAGGTTCAGAGTCAGCGTGCTGCCGTAAGGCGCGTTATAAGCCGTCTGCGGCGTACCATACATCGTTGGAGTTTGCGCCGCCAAACCGCCCGCCAAGCTCGTTACCAACGCCACCACCACGCCACCGAACACACTCCGGACGACACGCATGACACGCTCCGTTTTCAGGCACTCGCCCTGTGAGGTTGACGCAGCCTCACCGACAGTGTCGGGTTCAATTGTTTGGCGGCGCAGTCAGTGCAAAATCGTTGCACGCGATGAAATTGAGATGCTGGCACTCTGGCCAAAGTAGCCAGAAATGAGAAAATTTCTTGCGGGTCGGGAGCTTGCGCACTTGTTCGCCGGCTCGACCGTATCCTACTGGGCCATGGCACCATACGCAGACAGCGACCGAGTCCTCCGCTGAGGAGATCGAGGTCGAGGAGCGCGAACCGGGCCCCCCGGCGCCGCTTTGGGCGCTGGGGTCGTCGAAATTCCGAAGGGTGATCCGCTGTCCTGGAGCGAAGTTCGTCAGTCGTCGCACCGCCGTCGCCGAAGGCGAGGGCCAGCGACGTAGCATCGCGGAGTCGCGGCGGGTTGGAGCGAACCGAGGCGCGCCAACTGCGACAGGTTGACAACTTTGTCTGCCGGCGAGGGTTAATTAAGACGAGGAGCTTGTCCGTATAATGGCGCGGAGAAGTCAGGGAAGAAACGCGTCCTAGTCAACGGTTGCTGGTCGGATCGGGTGCGCGGTCACCGTCACGGGGTTGGGAAGCGTGGATTATCAGGAGCCGCGCAGCTGTCCGAGATCAGAGGTTCGCCGCAGTGAGATTCAGCCAAAGAAAGGTCAGTGCGCAGCCCACTACAACGCCCAGTACTCGCGGAACGCCGCCTTACGGTCGGATGGCTAAGTATTGGCGCCAGGTGGCGGGGGCGTTGCCGAGGGCGCGGGCGAGGGTTAGCTTGGCTACGTTGTGGGCGTAGACGCTGTTGATGTAGTCCTGTTCGGCGGTGGCGGATTGCTGCTGGGCCTGGATCAGTTCCACGGTGTTGATCACGCCGGCTTGGAACCGGTCGCGGGTCATGCTGAGCGCTTCGGCGGCGGTCTTGCGATTGGCATCGGCCACCGTCACCTGCTTGGCGGCGGCGTCGAGGTCGAGCATGGCAACACGCACCTGGGCCTCGATCTGACTGCGCATATCGGCGGCCTCGGCCTGGCGCTGGGCGAGGGTGGCGGCGGCCTGTTCGCGGTCACCGGCGGCGCGTCCGCCTTGCCAGAGCGGGATGTTGACGGTGCCGACGACGGTGAATACGCCGTGGGAGCTATTCCAGAGAGAAGTCCCGATTACGCCGTAGTTGCCGTTGACGGCGGCCGACGGGAGGCGCTCGGCTTTGGCGGCGGCGAGAGCGTAGCGGGCGGCTTCGGCCTGGGCGTCGGCGGCCTGGAGATCGGCGCGCTGTTCCAGCGCCAAACGCACAGCGGCTTCGAGCGTTTCAGGAGGCGGCGGCGCGAACGGAACCGCATCGGCGATGGTGAAGTCACCGGTTGGCGGGAGGCCGATCATACGGGCCAAGTTAATTTTCTGCTTGGCGAGGTCGTTTTCGAGCGAGGTCAGTTGCAACTGCTGGATCGCGGCCTGCACTTGATTCTGATCCACGGTGAGCTGGGCCAGCGCGCCGACGCTCTTCTGCTGCTGGGAACGGTTGAGAATCGCATTCGCAGTCGCCAGTTGCGCCTGCGAGGATGTCAGCCGGGCTTGGGCGGCGATAACGCCGAGGTAGGCGCCGCCGACGGCGAGCACCACGAGATCGCGCGCGTCTTTCAACTGAAGCTGGTTGGCGCGCAGCGACTGTTGGCTGGCGCGGTAGTTGTTAAGGCTGGTGAAGTTGAACAGGCTCTGCGAAAGCGAGGCCTGCAACTGCATGTAATTGAACGGCCCGACGACGGAAGGAAAGCTCAAGCCGGCCCCGATGCCGGTGGCGGGCAGGTTCAGCCGGAAGCCCATGGCTTTGAGATCGGTCTGCTGTTCGGTCTCGGTCAGCGATCCGTTCAGGTTGGGCATCAAGGCCGAACGGGCGACGCGGGTTTCACCCTGCGACTGACGCACGGTGTTCGACCATTGCGTGGCGCCGAGGTTGTAATCGAGTCCGCGGGCAATGGCGTCAGACAGGCTGAGCGAGCCGTTAAAGGGCGCCTTCGAGGCCGACGGTGTGCTGCCGGCGAAGGAGGCGGAGGCGACAACCGAGGGCTGGAGCGTGTTGATGCCGGAACCGGGAGCGGAGTTTTGGCCGGCGTTCACGGTACCGGCCAGCGGCGCACGGCCGGAAAGCGGGAGCTGCGCCGCCGTCTGCTGGGCGGCGATCGGCGCGGCCATGGCCACGACCAAGGCCAGGCTAGAGCAGATCCGATTGCGGGAAGAAATAAGCGATCTCCTGGCGCGCGGTTTCGACCGCATCGGAGCCATGAATGACATTGCGCTCGATCGAGGTGGCGTAGAGCTTGCGCAAGGTGCCGGCGTCGGCCTTGGCCGGGTCGGTGGCCCCCATGACGCGGCGCAATTCGGCCACCGCGTTGTCGCGTTCGAGCGCGGCGACGACGACCGGTCCCTCGGTCATGAAGCGAACCAAATCCTGGTAAAAGCCGCGCTCGCGGTGCACGGCGTAGAAGCCCTCGGCCTGGGCGCGGGAAAGATGCAGCCGCCGCAGGGCGACGATCTTGAAGCCGGCTTTTTCGAGGTGGGCGAGCACCGCCCCGGTGAGGTTGGCGGCAACGCCGTCAGGTTTCACAATCGTAAGCGTACGTTCCTTAGACATATTTCCTGAGTGTTTCTCCCATTTCCGCTGGACTCTGGCAAACGTGAATTTTGGCGGCGGCCATGGCGGCCATCTTCTCGGCGGCGGTACCCTTGCCGCCGCTGATGATGGCGCCGGCGTGGCCCATGCGGCGCCCTGGAGGCGCGGTCTGGCCGGCGATGAAGCCGACCACCGGCTTGGTGACGAACTCCTTGATGTAGGCGGCGGCTTCCTCTTCGCCGCTGCCGCCGATCTCGCCGATCATCACAATGGCGTCGGTGTCGGGATCGAGTTCGAAGAGCTCGATGGCGTCGCGGTGGGTGGTGCCGATGATCGGGTCGCCGCCGATGCCGATGGCGGTGGATTGTCCGATGCCGAGCTGGGTCAACTGGTGCACGGCCTCGTAGGTGAGGGTACCGCTACGGCTGACGATGCCGACGCGGCCGGGCTTATGGATGTTGCCGGGCATGATGCCGATTTTGCACTGGCCGGGAGTGATGATGCCGGGGCAGTTGGGGCCGATCAGACGTGATGACGAGTAACGGACCATGTCCCAGGCGCGGACCATATCGAGGGTGGGGATGCCTTCGGTGATGCAGACGATGAGCGGGAGCTCGGCATCGCAGGCTTCCATGATGGCGTCGGCGGCGAAGGGCGGAGGAACGAAGATGACCGACACGTCGGCGCCGGTGGCGTTCACCGCCTGGCGCACGGTGTCGAACACAGGCGTGCCTTCGTGAGTGGTACCGCCCTTGCCGGGCGTGACGCCGGCGACGACGTTGGTGCCGTACTCGCGGCACATGCGGGCGTGGAAACTACCTTCGCGTCCAGTGATGCCCTGGACCAGGAGTCGGGTACGGGAGTTGACGAGAATCGACATTGTTTACTTTTTCCCCGCGGCGGCGGCGACAACCTTTTTGGCGGCGTCGCGCATGTCGCCGGCGACGGTGATGGCCAAGCCGCTGGCGGCGAGAATGGCGCGGCCCTGCTCGACGTTGGTGCCTTCCATGCGGATCACCAGCGGCAGCTTTAGATCGACGGCGCGGGCGGCCTCGACCACGCCGGTGGCGAGCGTGTCGCAACGCAGGATGCCGCCGAAGATGTTGATCAAGACCGCCTTGACGGAGGGATCTTTCAAGAGGATTTGGAAGGCGTGGCGCACCTGCTCACTGTTGGCGCCGCCGCCGACATCGAGGAAGTTGGCGGGAGAGCCGCCGGCGTACTTGATGATGTCCATGGTCGCCATGGCGAGGCCGGCGCCATTCACCATGCATGCGACGTTGCCGTCGAGCTTGATGTAGTTCAGTCCATAGAGGCTGGCTTCGACCTCGAGCGGGTCCTCCTCGTTGAGGTCGCGGAGGGCTTTCAGTTCCGGATGACGATAGAGCGCGTTGTCGTCGAGCGTGATCTTGGCGTCGAGCGCCATGACCTGATTGTCGGCGGTGAGGATGAGGGGATTGATTTCCGCCAGCGTGCAGTCGAGCGCGGTATAGGCGCGCGCGAGGCTGGTCATGATCTTGACGGCGGAGTTCAGGGCCGCCGCGGGCAGGCCGAGCGCGAAGGCCAGTTCGCGAGCCTGGTAGGGCAGCAGGCCGGTATCGGGGGCAAACGTGACCTTGCGGATGGCGTCAGGATCCTTGGCGGCGACCTCCTCGATCTCCATGCCGCCGGCGGCGGAGGCCATGAAGACGGGCATGCCGCTGGCGCGATCGAGAACGATGCCGAGGTAGAGCTCCTTGACGATCGTCGCGGTTTCCTCGATCAGGACGCGGCGCACGAGGCGGCCCTCGGGGCCGGTCTGGTGAGTGACCAGGGTCATACCGAGTATCTGGCGAGCCAGTTGGTTGGCGGCCTCGGGAGAGGCGGCCAGCTTGACGCCGCCGCCCTGGCCGCGGCCGCCGGCGTGGATTTGGGCCTTGACGACGGCGCGGCCGCCAAACTCCCTGGCGATGTCGGCAGCGTCATCCGGCTGATCAATGACTCGGCTGCGCGGAACGGCGACGCCAAAGCCTCGGAGGAGTTCCTTAGCCTGAAATTCGTGGATTTTCATGATTGCGGGAACTGTAATTATACCGAAAACTGGGATGTTGTTTTTTTGATAGCCTATAAACCTGCATGAATGACCAGTTGCCGGTTGTGATCGATCGTCTCGGGCGTTGGCTGCGGCAGGCGTCTAAATCGCCGGAAGCGCACGAGGTACACCGGCTGCGGACGTCAGTGCGGCGGATCGAGGTGCTGCTCGGCCGGCGCCTGCAACAGGATGAAAAGCTGGAGCGCCAGCTGCGGCAACTGCGGCGCCGGGCGGGACGCGTGCGTGACTTGGACGTACAGACGGAACAACTCACCCAACTCCATCTCGAAAGCGATCAAGGCCGCCGCGCACTGCTGGCGCTCATGGAAGAAGAGCGCAAGCAACAGGCGCGCAAACTTCGCAAGCGGCTCGACGCCGACCACCGGCGCAGCCTGATGCGGCGGGTGCGCGCGGCGGCGAAGCGCCGGGCGGCGGTGTCGCGTGTCGAGAGTGAAGGCCTGGCGGGCTTGTGGCGGCGCTTCCCCGCCCTGAACGGGGCGAACCTTCACGATTTCCGCAAAGCCTGCAAGCAACTGCGCTATTTGGCGGAAGCGCACGGAGCCGGGGTCGAACAAGCAGTGCTGGCGGAAGCGCTGCACCGGGTACAGGACACGATCGGCACGTGGCACGACTTCAGCGAGTTGCAGCAGCGGGCGCGCGACAGTAAAGTCGCGGGCGCGGCTTTGCAGGCGGCGATCGATAACGCAGTCACCTCACATTTCGCGGCGGCGCTGCACAGCGCCGAGCGGCTGCGCAAGGCGCCCATGGGGCACGCCGGACCGGTGCCGGTCAACGCCGCCGCGCGGGCATCGGCATAAGCGATGGCCCGGCGGGCCGCAGCCACGCTGGCAGCGATTGACATCGGCGCCAACTCGGTGCGGCTCAGCATTGCCCGATTCCAGGGGCGGCGCCGGAAGGTGATTCATGAAGATCGCGAGGTGATCCGGCTGGGAGCGTCGGTGTTCCAAACCGGCGCGCTGGCGCCGGACGCGATGGCGGCCACCATCAAGGTGTTGCGGCGCTTCCGGCGGGCGACGGAAAAATTCGGGGCCGACGAGGTGCGCGTGGTGGCGACGAGTGCGCTGCGCGACGCGCACAATGCGCGGCAATTGATTGACTGGGTGCGCCTTTCCACGGGCTGGACGGTGGAGGTCATCAGCGGTCTGGAAGAGGGGCGCCTCATTCACCTGGGAGTCACGGCTTACGGACGGCTGCGCAGCACGCGCGTTCTGTTGGTCGACCTGGGCGGCGGGAGCTGCGAATTCACCATATCCGTCAATGGGCACATTCGGAAGATGTGGAGCCTGTCGCTGGGCGCGGTGCGGCTGACGGAGGAATTTCTGCCGCGCGACCCGCCGAAGAAGAAGGAGATCGAGCGATTGCGCAGCTATATTGGCGAGCAACTGGAGCGCATTGCGCGGGACGTCAAGGCGGCGCACGTACAACTGGCGGTAGCCACCTCGGGAACAGCGGCGACACTGGCAACTTTGCACGGCGCCCGGGCGGTGCCTCGCGCCGCGGTTCAGCAGTTGTTCCGGCAACTGGCAAAACTGGGCGCGGCGGGAAGGGCGAAGCTGGCGGGGGTGGGGCCGCGGCGGGCGGAAATCGTTGTGGCCGGGGCGGCGTTGTTCACCGAAATGCATGCCCGCTTCGGACTGCGCGGCTTCCGGTATTCCCCGCTCGGCCTGCGCGACGGGCTGCTGGCGCACATGGCGGCGGAGCGTGAGCGGCGGGGCGGGCAGCCGGGAATCATTGACACGGAACGCTGGGACGCGCTGCTGGCCATGGGCCGGCATTATGGCGTGGACGCCGACCATGCGGCGCAGGTGCGCCGCCTCGGTTTCGAGCTCTTTCGCGGCTTGTCGCGGCTGCACCAGCTTCCGCGCGAGTACGCGGAATGGATCGGAGCGGCCGCCATGCTGCACGAGATCGGCAATTTTATCAACCGCAGCGGCGCGCGCCGGCACAGCGCGTACATCATTGCCCACTCAGAGATCTTCGGGTATACCCCGGAACAACGGCAATTAATTGCCGCGCTGGTTCGTTTCCAGGGCCGGCCGCGCGCCGGGGCGGAGGAGCCTTCCCTGATCCGGGCGGCGATGGTGCTGCGGCTGGCGCGCGCGCTCGATCAATCGCGGCGGGGAGCGGTGCATTCGGTCAGGGCGCGGGTGGGCGCCACCGAGGTGACGCTGAGCCTGACGGCGGCACGGCGCCAAGGCGACTTGGAGGTGTGGGCCCTGGAAAAGGAAAGCGCATACTTCGCCCAGGTTTTCGGGCGGATGTTGGCGGTCAAGCTGAAGGACACGGTTAAGCCATAGACGCCAGCAGGCGGGCCAGCTTAGGAGTCAGCACCCACTCCAGCGAGGCGCCGCCGCGCCCGAGTTCGACCCGCGCCAGGCCAGCCTTGCGCAAATCGATTTGCACGCCACCCAACATCCGGCCCAGAAACTGACTCAAGGTTGGGTTGTGGCCGACGACCATGATGGCTCCGAGATCGCGGTCAATCAAGCGCTCGAAGGCGGCGTAGCCGCCGCCGGGGGCGAGCGCCGCCTCGATTTGAATTTTCTCCTCGAATCCCATTTCATTCGCCGCCAGGCTGGCGGTCTGGGCGGCGCGCTTGAGCGGGCTCGAGTAGATGGCGTCGAGCCGCACTTCGAGCGCGGCCAGCAGTGCGCCCATGCGCACAGCATCGGCGGAACCGGTGGAGTCGAGCGGGCGCTTGCCGTCTTTAGCGGGGTCGCTGAGGCGTTCACCGGCGCTGGCGTGGCGCAGGAAATAGATGGTCATGGCGCGGTCTCCGGGGGTGGGATGTCAGCCAAGCCGGCTTGGCCGAGGGAGCGGGCGATGAAATATTCCTGCGCATTGAAGCGGCGGCGTGCCAGCTTCGGGCGGCGGTAGTTGCCGGTGGAGGTGAGCCACCGGGTTTTAGCGGTATCGGCGAGGTAGGCCGCCAATATCTCATGGCGCACGCGATGGCGCAGCCCGGCATCCGCGATGGGAAATACGACCTCCACGCGTTCATATAGATTGCGCGGCATCCAGTCGGCGCTGCCCAGGTAGACCTCCTCGGCGCCGCCATTTTCGAAATAGTAGATGCGGCTGTGCTCGAGGAAGCGGCCGACCAGGCTGCGCACGCGAATGTGGCGGCTGAGAGTGCGGTAGCCGGGGCGCAAAGCGCACATGCCGCGGACGAGGAGATCGATTTCCACGCCGGCGGTGGAGGCGGCGTACAGCGATTCGATAAAGCTCTGGTCGAGCAGGCCATTCACCTTGGCGATGATGCGAGCCGGCCGGCCGTGGCGGGCGTGCTCGGCCTCGCGGTCAATCAAGAGATGAATTTGGGCCGCGAGATCCGTGGGGGCGACGAGCAGGGGCGCGAACTGGTTGCCGGACGGGGCCGCGTCCGCATCGGTGGTGAGGTAGGTGAACACCGCCTGCGCGGCGGCGGCGAAATCCTCGCGGGCGGTGAGCAGACTGAAATCGGTGTAGGTGCGCGCGGTGCGGTGGTTGTAGTTGCCGGTTCCGAGGTGAAGGTAGCGCCGCAGAGCGCCATCCTCATCGTGCCGGACGACGAGCGCCATTTTGCCGTGGGTTTTACGACCCACCGCGCCATAGGAGACCTGCACGCCGGCATCCTCGAGCAAGCGCGCCCAACGGATATTGACGACCTCGTCGAAGCGCGCCTGAAGCTCCACCACGACGGCGACCTCTTTTTGCGGAGCGGCGGCGAGAAGGGCCTGAAGAATGGGGGAATCAATGCTGGTTCGATATAGCGTTTGCTTGATGGAGAGCACGCGCGGATCAGCTGCCGCCGCTTGCAGGAACCTGACCACGCCGGCGTAGCTATCGTAGGGATGGTGCAGCAGGCGGTCGTTGCGGCGCAGTTCGGCGAACATCCCGCCTGGAGCTTTCAGGGCCGGAGACACGGCGGGTTTGAACACCGGGTACTTCAACTCCGGACGGGCCACCATCTCGTAGAGCCGAATCAAACGCGAGAGATTCACAGGACCGGGCGCGGAAAACACCTGCCACGGTTCCAGCTCGAAATTGGCGCGCAGGCGCTCGACGATCTCGGGGGAGGCGGAGCCTTCGATTTCGAGGCGCACGGCGGTTCCCTTGCGCCGGTTGTGCAGCTCGACGCGAACCGTCTCGAGCAAGCTGCGCGCCTCCTCCTCCTGCAAATACAAGTTGCTATTGCGCGTGACCCTGAAGGCCGAGGACGCGACGATGGCGAAGCCACGGTAGAGCGCGGGGGCCTGGGCGGCGATCAGATCGGCGAGGAACAAGAAGCGGTCGCCGGAGCCGCCGTCGGGCAGGCGGATGAGACGCGGGAGCGCGCGCGGAACGGTGAGCACACCGAACTGCAATTCGCTTTTCCGGCGTTTGCGCCGCAAGAGGAAGGCGAAGCACAACGCCTTATTGAGCACGCGCGGGAACGGGTGGGCCGGATCCACAGTGATCGGCGTCAGCAGAGGATCGACTTCGCGGGCGTAAAAGGCGGTGGCGAACTTCTTTTCCGCCGGCCGCAGCGCATCGTAGGCGACCAGGTCAATACGCTGGCGCGTCAGCTCGGGCATCAGCGCGTGATTCCAGCATTGGTACTGATCGTCGGCGAACTTGTGCAGCGCAGGGGCAAGGGCTTCAATGGGGGCGGCGGGCGCGCCCTCCTCGATTTGCTGCAGCATGCCCGCCACGCGAATCTCGAGGAACTCATCGAGGTTGTTGGCGCTGATGGCCAAAAACTTCACCCGCTCGAGCAGCGGATTGGCGGGATCGAGGGCTTCCTCGAGCACCCTCCGGTTAAAGGCCAGCCAACTGAATTCACGATTGAGAAAGGCGGGGGTCAACTCTGCATATTTTACACAGCCGCGCGGACCGGTTGGTTACAGCACGGTTTCAGGTTTGAAGGGGCGGACCGCGCCGGGCACCAAGTTGCCTAGTGCGAGCTTGCCGATTCGAATCCTCTCGAGCGCGACCACCTTTAACCCCAGCGCTTCCATCATGCGGCGAATCTGGCGGTTCTTGCCTTCCTTAATCTCGAGTTCCAGCCAAAGCGAGGCTGCCGTTGCCGCGCGTTCCGGCCGGACGCGCGCGGGGGCGGTGTGCTCGCCGCGCCCGATGTCGAGACCCTGGCGGAGGCGCTCGATCTGGGATTCGGTGGGCGGCGGCTCGACGCATACGCGGTAGGTTTTCGTGACCTTTGAAACCGGGTTGGCGATGCGCTCGGCAAAGACGCTGTCGTTGGTGAGCAGGAGCAGCCCGCTGGTGTCCTGGTCGAGGCGGCCGATGGGGAAATACCAGGAGGGCTGAGGGCCGACGAGGTCGTAGATCGTCTTGCGACCATCCGGATCGCCATGGCTGGTGATTACGCCGGTGGGCTTATGCAGCGCGAGGTAAAGCGGGCGCGGGCGGCTCAGCGGCTTGCCATCGAGGGTGATGCGCTGGCGCGCGGGCTCGACCCAAGCGTCGGGATCGGTGAGGCGGCGGCCCTCGACTTGAATGCGGCCGGAGGCAATGATGCCGCGGGCGACGGTGCGGCTGGCGATGCCGGCGCGCGAGAGGGCGCGGTCAAGCGTCATCTGCGGCTTGTCGCTGCTCGCCGGTTTACGCTTGGTTTCGGGCGGGGCGGGTTGGAACTTGCGGATCAGCGGGAGCGGGAGGATCCCTCCGCTTTGCGGTCGGCCTTGCCATCGGCTTTGGCGGAGGAGACTTCGGCGCTGTTCGCGCCGGCGCCGTCGAGGGAACGGCGGATGGCACTGTTGATGGCGGAGTATGCCTCGGTTGCGTGGTGCTGGAACCACTTCACGACCAAGCGGCCGCGGGGATCGTCACAGCGGTGGATGGCGTGATCCTCGGGATGGATGGTGGAATCAACAATCACCAGCACATCGCCGGCGCGCAGGCCGTTGGCTTTCTCGACCACCTGGCGCGTGGCGACGTTGAAAACGATGGCGCGGGCGGCGGGGCCGGTGCCGGCAATGGCCGATTTGCAGAACGGACAGTGGAACGATTCCATGGCTAGGCTATATGGACGATAGATGTTTCACCCTATCGTACTACGCACGGCATGATTATTGGGGAGCGGGCTCGCGCGGGAGATGGTGACGCCGAAGTATGCTTCGCGGGCGGAGATGAGGAGCGCTGAGGCGGTGGTGGGAGAGGGGTCGCGGCGCCAGGCGCGGAGGCGGCGGAGGACCGGGGCGGGGGCCTTCTCGGCGGAGATGATCTGGGCCAGCAGATAAATGTCGCCGTGGAGCGCGCCGACGACTACCGGGGACGGCTCAGTGATAGATGGTGACCTGGGACTTGGGCGGAGAGAGCTTGACGTGGACGGTCTCATCGGCGTCCTTCATAATAAACTCTTGGCCGTAGGTTTGGTAGCCGTGGGCGATGACCTGGACCAGCACGACGCCGGTGTCAAAGCCCTGAACAACGGCTTGTCCTTTTTCGTCGGTGTGAAGTTCGGCGGTAAAGGCGTGCTTAGGCATGCGGCCGACATCCACCGTCACCTGCTTCATGACCACGCTGGCGTTGGGAAAGGGACGACCCTTTGGGTCTTGCACCATCAGGGTCACACGGACCGTGGGTTGGACGGCTTTTTTGTCTTTATCTTGCGCTTTCTGAGCGGGCGCGAACGCGACTCCCGCCAGCAACAACACCGCAACCAAGCGAACCATCTTTCGATTTTACAGCATTTATTGGCGTGCTAGAGGTGGTTTCGGCGAGGCGGGCTAGCACCGCCGTGCGCAGAGCGGCGTGGCCTTCGAGGCAGGCGGACAGAGTGATGGAAACTTCGGGAAAACGAGCGCGCTCGGCCTCAATTAAGTCGGGGATGTCGCGGGTGACGTGTAATCCGGGAGCGAGGAAATAGGGCACTACAATCAGGCGGCGGTCGCCACACGCCACGGCCTCGGCGATTGCGTCGCCAAGTGAGGGAGCGACGGGCGGCAGGAACGCGGCGCGGCCGCCGAGTTCGCGCGCCAACTTGTGAACGCCACGCTGCCAGGCGGGGAGCGGCGAGCCGTGGGCCATCAGAATGAGCCCCGAGGGTGGCGGGGGCACTACGGTCAATTGCGGACGGACCTTGTGTGCCCTGGCTACCGCGCCGACGACCAACAGCGCCGGAGAGGTAATCCTGGCATTGCGCACCTGGCGCGCGATTTTATTCAGGCTGCCTGCCACCACGCGTTGACCGGGGAGCGTACCGCGTTCTATCACTGCCGCCGGGGTGGCGGCGGGCCATCCCTGGGCGCGCAAGTCTCGCGCAATGTCGGGGACGCGGGCGAGGCCCATGAAGTAGACCAGGGTTTCGCTCTTGTTGTAGGCGGGCGCCGGCGACTCGCCGTGGCCGCTGAGCAGGCGCACCGACGAGGCAACGCCGCGCTGCGTCAAGGGAATACCGGCGGCGGCGGTGGCACCGTTGGCCGCTGAAATACCGGGGACCACCTCGCACGGCACGCCGGCGGCGGCCAGGGCGGCGACCTCCTCGCCGCCGCGGCCGAACAGGAAGGGATCGCCGCCCTTGAGGCGCACGACGCGAAGACCGCGGCGGGCGCGCTGAATCATCCAGTGCGCGATCTGGTCTTGCGTGGCGGCGTGGCTGCCGCTGCGCTTGCCGACGTAGATACGTTCGGCGGTCGCCGGGGCAACGGCGAGAAGGGCCGGGTTGGCGAGCTCGTCGTACAGAATGGAGTCGGCCTCGGCCAGCAGGCGCTGGCCTTTCACCGTGATGAGTTCGGGGTCGCCGGGGCCGGCGCCGACAAGATAGACGGTTGTCATTCGGCCACCGCCAACTGGGGCTCAGGCTCATGCAGGCGGATCAGAACCTCGGCCTGCGGGAGCGTGCCCAGCACTTTCTCGAGCGCGGCTGTTCCCTCGCGTGCGACGTACTCGCGGAACGATTCGTCACCTTGGCGGCGCGCGACAAAGTGGCGGAACAGCGATTCCAGGCGGGCGGCGAGCTCAACGCCGCGCACCCGTCCCAGAGTGCGGCGGGCCAACTGAGCGCCGGCGCCGAGACCGCCGCCCAGATAGACGTCGAAGCCATCCTCGGCGCCGGCGGGGGTCTTGACGCGGGTGCCCTGCAGGCCGACGTCGGCTATCCAATGCTGACCGCAAGAGTTGGGGCAGCCGTTCAGATTGATGCGCAGGGGGACGGGGAACCCGGGCAGGCGGCGCTCGAGTTCGGTGACCAGGGTGGCGGCGAACGACTTGGTTTCAGTCACCGCCAGTTTGCAGAACTCCTTGCCGGTGCAGCTCATCACGCCGCGGCGGAAACCGGAACCGGCGAGCGGCAGGTCGCTGAGTTCGAGGTCGCGGGCCAAGGCGGCGAGGTGGCGCTCGGCGACGTGGGGGATGACCAGGTTCTGCATCGCGGTGGCACGAATCTCGCCGTTTCCATAATGATCGGCGGCGGCGGCGACGGCTTGGAGTTGGTCGGCGGAGATGCGTCCGCGGAGGAGGCTGAGGCCGGCATAGACGTAACCGCGCCGGCGCTCGGAATGGACACCGACGTGATCGCGAAAACCGACTTCAGGCGGGGCATCGGGTTCGGAATCGCGCAGCCTGAAGCCGAGCCGGCGTTCGAGTTCAGCGCGGAAGCGGTCGACCGTCCAACCGTGGCGTAAAAACAGGAACTTCAGGCGCGCCTGGGCGCGGTTCTGGCGCAACTCGTCGGCATCGCGGAAGAGAGTGGCGATGGCGCGCGCCACGGGCACAACTTCGTCCCAGGCCACGCGCACGGGGAGCGGGATGGCCAGCATGGGCGTGGTTGAGAGTCCGCCGCCGACGCGGAGGCCGAAGTCAGGCGGTGCGGTCGCCGCGCCATCGCGGGGAAAGGCGGTGAAGGCAACGTCGTTGATTTCGGGGTTGGGGCACCACTGGCGGCATCCGCTGACGCAAACCTTGAACTTGCGCGGCAGATTGTAGAAGTCGGCGCCGGCGATGAGCGCCTGGTTGACTTCAAGCGCCAGGCGGCTGGCGTCCACGTATTCTTCAGGGTCGATGCCGGCCAGCGGGCATCCGGTGACGTTGCGGGGGTCGTCGCCGCAGGCGGCCTGCGAGGTCAGCCCCACATCCCAGAGACGATGAAAAACGTCGGGAAGAGTTTCGGCGTCGAGCCAGTGCAGTTGAATGTTCTGACGAACGGTGACATCAGCAACGCCACGGGCGTACTTTCGTGTCAGAGACGCAATCTGCATGGCTTGGCGGGCGGTCAGCAGCCCGTTCGGTATGCGGACGCGCAACATGAAGTAGGGCGCCGCGCCGCCAAAGGCACCCTCGCCGTCGCCTTGCGTATAGAGTCCCCACCAGCGCAGGCGGGTGTTCAGGTCGGCCAGCGGGATGGCGCCGATGCCGCCGCGCATGGCGGAGAACAGACGGGGCAGCTCTTCCCAGGGATTCTGTTCGCGCTTGATGCGTTCGTGTTTTTGAAGTTTCGTTTCCGCCATAAAAATAAAAAGGCCCCGAAGGCGATTCGCCGTTCGGGGCCTGGTGCTCTGTGAATTTCGGTTAACTAGGGTCGCAAGAGCGAGGCAGGTTGGTCCGCGGCGGTGCAGGTTGCCCGGCACATCATGGGGCAACAACACGCCATCGGATTCATAACCTTCGTCGACATTGCTATGAGTTGGATAATAGCACGGCAGTGACCGCGCGCACCACCAACTCGGGATCTTCAACCGGTATCCAGTGTCCACTGGAGCGGGCTACCCAGTGCCGGCCGCCCGGGGCGGAGGCGGCGAGGCGGGCGTGTTCTTCGAGCTGCGCGGCGGGGGTGTTGGCGGCGGAGAGGACGATGGTGGGCAGGCTGGGCGCGGGCAGCGCCCTCACCGCCGCCGCGTCGGCGGGAAGTGATTCCATTTGGCTGGCGAGAGCGGCGTAGAAGGCAGGGCGCGTCCAGAATTGGCGCATGGCGGGCTTCCACTCGGCAGGCATGTGGGCGGCTGGAGCGAAATCGAAATCGCCGCGGGTGCGGAGTTTGCCCCCGCTGACCATGGTTGCGAGTGCGGCCGCGGGGCGGAGAGCGCCGCTGGCGACGAGAGCGGCCACGAGATGCGCGAGGCCGACGCGGGCAGCCCAGGCGCCGCGGCGGGCCAACTTGATGCCGCGCGCAAGCTGCGCCTGGTGAGCGGCGTCGGGTGCGGACCAGGTATCAAGGGCGGGAGGGTCGACGAGGACCAGGCCGGAGACGTGCGCCGCGTGGTTCGCGGCGAAGTATTGCGCGATCAACGATCCATAGGAGTGCCCGACCAAAATGTAAGGCGCATTCACGGCGGCCAGCGCCAGCAATTTCTCCAACTCGGTCGTCTGGCGCTCGAGGCTGCGTGGGAGCGGGCCCAATTCGCTCCAGCCCATGCCGGCGCGGTCGTAGGTGAACGTCGGCGCCAGCGCGGCGACGGCGGGTTCGACCAGGCACCAGCTCAGGGAGGATCCGCCCAGGGCCGCATCAAAAACCACCGTGGGCGTGGCGCCGGCGCCGGCGCGCGCAGCATGCAGCTTGTGCGTACCCATATCGTATAGGCGGCCCGGAAACGAAATTGCCACCTCGATATAATCGCAAAATTTATCGGCGCGGGCCCCCTGCGCGGCCTGGAAACCAGATTGCCACCAGGCGACAACGCAACTTTTTCACGGAGACGGGTTTCTAGATGGCGAGGGGCGCGGCCACGTCAACGCGAGGGGGCCAGCGTCCCGTCCCTGCGCAGGCAGGAGCCGGGAGGTCGGCCCTGCCTGTGTACGGTAAGCTGTATGGGTGAGCTTGCAGGCGAGCTTCGAGTTTCCTCCCTCGGCGCGCAAAGTTTGGAGCGTCTCCGGCCTGCTCGCCTCGCTTAAACAGACCCTCGACCGGGAATTTTTCGAAGTCTGGATTGAAGGCGAAATCTCGAACTTCCACCAGGCGGCGTCGCGGCACTGCTACTTTACATTGAAGGACGCCACCGGGCAGATGCGCGCGGCGATGTTTGCGACTCAGGCGCGTTTTCTCAAGTTCAAGCTGCGCGACGGCATGCAGGTGCTGGTTCGCGGGCGCGTGAGTGTGTACGAAGCGCGCGGCGAGTTGCAGTGCTACGTCGAACACGTTGAGCCGCTGGGCCACGGAGCGCTGCAAATTGCCTTCGAGCAGTTGAAGCAGAAGCTTGAGGCCGAGGGGTTATTCGCGGCGGCGCGGAAGCGTCCGCTGCCGGTGTTGCCGCGGCGGGTGGGACTGGTCACGTCGGCGCGTGGCGCGGCGGTGGCGGACATGATGCAGATTCTGCGGCGCCGGTATCCGAACATCGGAATACTGCTCTATCCGGTGGCGGTGCAGGGCGAGGCGGCGGCCGGCGAAATTGTCGAAGCCCTGGCGCATTTCGCGCGGCAGCAGGCTGGAGATCGCGATTGGGTGGACGTTTTGATTGTCGGCCGGGGTGGCGGGTCGCTCGAAGATTTGTGGCCGTTCAACGAGGAGGCTGTGGCGCGAGCGCTGACGCGACTGCCGATGCCGGTGGTTTCGGCGGTTGGCCATGAGACCGATTTCACGATTGCCGATTTCGTCGCCGACCTGCGCGCGCCTACGCCCAGCGCGGCGGCTGAACTGGTGGTGCGCCCGAAGGAAGAGTTCGCGGGGATGATCGCCGCGGGGCTGCGGCATTTGCAGCAGGCGGCACGTTTCGGTTTGCTGCACCGGCGGCAGAAGCTGGCCGATTGGTCGCGGCACCGGGCGTTTCATGCACTGACGCATCGGTTGATGCAGCGCGCCCAGCGGGTGGATGAACTGAACGCGCGGATGCAGGCGGTTGAACGGGTGCGGCTCGAGGAGATCGAGCGTCGGCTGGCGACAGCGGCGCAGCGGGTGCAACAGCACGACGTCCGCACGCGGTTGGCGCGGGTGCGCGCGGCGCTCGAGGCGCAGCAGCAGGCGATACTCACGGGTTGGCGAAGCCGCGTTACCGCGCAGGGGCACCGTCTGGCGGCGCTGGAGGCCGTGCTGCGGGAACGCGATCCACTGAGCATTCTGAGCCGCGGGTATGCGCTGGTCTATGATGCCCAGGGTCGGCTCGCCACCACGCCGGCCGGCTTTGCGGATGGGGATGCCCTGCGTTTGCGGCTGGCACAGGGCTGGCTGGATGCCGAGGTCAAGAAGCGCACCGGTGTGCTGAAGTAAATTCGCATTTCGCACCGCTTCCTTGGTACACTTCGGGTTCATGGACCTGATCCCTAACGAGAGTGAAGTGCAGGAGGTTTTGGAGCGAACCGGAGCGCTGCGGCGCGGGCATTTCCGGCATCCGAGCGGAACCCACTCCGATCTTTACCTGCAAATCCCGATGGTCATGCGGCATTACGCCGAGTCGAAGATGCTGAGCGTGGCGCTGAGCCGGCGGCTGCGCAAAGACGACGGCGTGCGGCGGGCAGTGCCCAATGTCAGCGTGGTGGTGCCGGCCACCGGCGGGCTGCCGATCGCCTTCGGCGTCGCCGAGGCGCTGCGGGCGAAACAGACCTACTGGGCGGAGAAGGACGATGACGGGCAGTTGGCGCTGCGGCAATTCCTCGAGATTCATTCCGGCGAGCGCGTCATTCTCGTGGACGACATCCTGCGCACGGGCAAGAAGCTGACCCAACTGCGCAAGCTGGTCGAGGCCTCGGGGGCCAAGGTGCTGGCGCTGGCCGTGCTCGTGCACCAGCCGTTTGAGAATAGCGCCGAGTTCACCGATTTGCCGCTATTCAAGCTGCTCACACTCGACCCGCATTACTGGCAGGCGAAGGATTGTCCGCTGTGCGCGAAGAGCGCGCCGGTGGTCGACGTACGCGTGTAAAAATCCCGCGGCAGCTACCGGCCTTTATGGCCACCCTGGCATCGCACATTTTCGGTCAACTGGTCAAGGCGCGGGAGCGCGGCTATGCCTCGGGGCGCCTGGGCGTCGCGCGGCTGGGAGCGCCGGTCATCAGCGTCGGCAATCTCAACGTCGGCGGGAGCGGAAAGACCCCGACCGTGATCGCGCTCGGGCAGGCGTTGCAACAGCGCGGGCTCAGCTTTGATGTGCTCACGCGCGGCTACGGACGCAGGCGGCGCGGCCTCGCGATCGCGCAAACCGGGGAGGAAGATGTAGCCGAAGTGGGCGACGAACCCAAGTTGATGGCTTTGGCGCTGCGGGCGCCGGTGATGATTCACGCCGACCGCTTTCGCGCCGGGATGGAATCCGAGCACCGCTTCCATCCGCGACTGCATTTGCTGGACGACGGCTTTCAACACCGGCAACTGGGCCGGAATTTTGATTTGGTTCTCGTCACGCCCGGCGATCTCGAGGACCGGCTGCTGCCCGCGGGACGGCTGCGGGAGCCGCTGTCCGCACTGGCGCGCGCCAGCGCCGTGCTGTGGATGGGGGAGGGCGATTTGCCGGAAACGGCGCGGCGGTTCGTCACGGCACCGGTCTTCTCCGGCCGCAAGCGAGCGCTGCCGGTGTCTTGCACAGCGCACCGGCCGTTTGCGTTTTGCGGCCTGGGGCGGCCGGAATCGTTCTGGCGCACGCTCGAGGAATCGGGCATCACGCCGAGCGGACGACTCGCGTTCCGCGATCACCATCGCTACCGCGCGCGCGATATCGCCCGGCTGCGGAAGCTGGCTGCCGCGGCCTCCGCCGATGGCTTCATCACCACCGCCAAGGACATGGTCAACCTCGCGGGCGCCGGGCTGGAAGCGCCGACAGTGGTTTCAATCACCATGGAGGTGCCGGCCATGGAGCAGTTACTCGACCTTATATTGGCGGCATGCCGGCTATGAACATTGACATCATCGCGCCCAACTGGCTCGGCGATGCGGTCATGTCGCTGCCCGCGCTGGCGGCGCTGCGCGAGGCGCATCCGAATGCGGCGTTGCAGGTGTATGCGCGGCGGGCGGTGGCGCCGGTATACGAGATGACTCAATTGGGATTGCGCGTGACGCTCCTACCCGAGCCGCATTCGCTGCGTGTACCGCGCGCCTCGGGCGATGTCATGGCAATATTCCCCAATTCGTTTTATTCCGCGCTGGTCGCGGCGGCCATGCGTGGCAGGCGCCGCAGCGGCTATGCGCGCGACCGGCGCCGCTGGCTGTTGCATCATGCGGTGCCCACGCCGGGGCCGAACGAGTTAAGACCGCATGAGTCAAACTACTACCTCGAGCTGGTGCGGCGCGCCGGGCTGATCGAGCGTTTGCCGGAGAGCGAGCAGCCGGTCATGCTCCATCCGCCGACTGCGAGCGTCGCCCGGTGGCGGGAGAGGTTTGGCGGAGCGCCGCTGGTGGCCATGCACGCGGGAGCAACTTTTGGAACCGCGAAGCGCTGGCTTCCCGAGCGTTTCGCCGCACTAGCAGCGCAGTGCATTGCGCGCGGCTGGCAGGTGGCGTTTATCGGCAGTAAGGGAGAACGCGAGTTGGCGGAAGAGGTGTGCGTGCGGGGCGGGGGCATCAATTTGGCCGGCGAGACCAGCCTGACAGAACTTGTCGCGCTGCTGGCGGCCAGCTCGGCGCTGGTGGCCAACGATTCCGGGCCGATGCACCTGGCCGCGGCCGTGTCCACGCCGGTGATGGCGCTGTTCGGCTCGACCAACCACCGCCAAACATATCCGCTGGCGGCTGAGGGCAAGCTGCGGCTCCTGCGCGTGGACGGCGTCGAGTGCAGCCCATGCAAACTGCGTGAATGCCCCATCGACCACCGCTGTATGACCCGGCTCGAGGTGGCAACGGTCTGGCAGGCGCTGGAGGCTATGCTGGAAAAGTCGCATGATTAAAGTTTCGGACCAACTTAAAGGCATGGGCATCGGCAGCCTGTTTCTCTCGCTCTTCGGCGGCGTCTGGATGCTGGTCGCGCTCGACGCCCAAACCCTGCTCTGGGTCGCCACCTGCGTGCTACTGCCCACTTCCCTGCTGGCGCTGCGCGCCATTGGCGTGATTCTCTCCAGCCGCGAGGTGCGGGCGCGCGAGCCCGAGGCGACGCCCGAAGACCGCGCGCGGGCGCGCATCATCGGACGCCAGTTCAGCTGGATTTTTCTGATCGAGTTCGGCGTGATTGCGGCGGTCGCGAACTGGTTGTCGTCAACCGGGCGGCAGGATTGGATTGTACCGGCGGTGGGTATAGTGGTCGGGCTGCATTTTCTGCCGCTGGCGCGATTGTTTCGTTACACGCTTTATTATTGGACCGGCGGATTCGAGGTCGCCGCCTGCGTGGTCATTGGATGGTCGTTGCGCGCCCATCTTCAGGCGGCCGACCCGCTGGTTGGGCTAGCCATGGGCCTTTCGTTATGGGTTACGGTGCTGGTGGTGCTGGTGCAAGCGCGCTGGCTGCGGGCTCGAGCGTAAGCGAGGCCGGCGCCTCGGCCATCACCACGGCGGCGCAGTAGCCGGGTAGCAGGTCAAGCTCGCGCACGTACAGCTCTTTGCCGGCGACTTCGAGGCGAGCGGGTGTGTTGGCCGCAAGAGTCACTTCGGCGCGATCGAGGGGCAGGGCCATACCCTGGCCACTGGATTTCATCCAGGCTTCCTTGCAGGTCCAAAGGCGGCAGAAACCGCGGACGCGCGCGGCTGGAGATAGCGCGGCGAGCCAGGCGGTTTCGCGCGGGGTGAAGAAGCGGTTGGCCAAGCCCAAGCCATCAAGCTGGCGGCGCTCGGCCTCGACATCCACCCCGAGCTCGCGCTCGTGGCTGATGCCCACGAGACCTATATCGCCGGAGTGGGACAAGTTGAAGTGCAATCCGCTGGAACGCGGCAATTCAGGTTTGCCGTTGGCGCCGAAGGCGAACGCAAGCGTTTCCGGCGGCTGGCCCAACTCGCGACCGAGCAGGCGGCGGAGTTGGATGTGAGCGGCCTCGAAGCGGCGGGTGTGTTGGGGGAGAATAAAGCGCGCCGCGCGGTCGCGCTCCTGGGGCGAGAGCCACTCGCGCTCATCCGGCCGGGCGTCAACGTCAAGCCGGAACCAGTAGAGCGCGAGCGCGGGCAATGCTACTTGGCGCTCCCCGCAAGGCGCCCGGCCAGTTGATCCAACCGTTGATTTAGAGCGGCGCGCTGCTGGTTGTACTCAGCATCTGCGATGCGGCCGGTGTGGCGCTGGACTTCCAGCAGGAAAAGGTCGTCTTTCAGACGGCTCATTTCCGAAGCCGGCGGCGCCTCCGGCACCGACGGCACCGGCAGCGAGACGGGCGCGGGGGCGCCGGCCGCGGCTTCCCCGGGGCGAGCCAGTAGAATCCCGAATCCCGCCGCGGCCGCCAGCAGCAGCAGCGCCAGGATGACCCAGCGATTGCGCTCGAGCAGCGTCCGAGCGGGAACGGCGGCCGCCGGTTCGGCGGCGGCAGGCGCGGCAGCGGTTGAACTTTGGCCGGCAGCGGCCCCATTGCCGGCCGCGGTCCCGTCATTCGACGGCGGCGCGGGCATGGGTGCATCGCCGGCGACGTTGAACGTCAGGGTTGAGGCGATCGGCGCGTTCGCGACGCCGTACACGTTATAACCATCCTGCGCGCCGACCTGGGTGAAGCCGGCGCCCTGGAATGTCATCGGTCCGGGTACATAGACTTCGAAATGGGCCGGCTTCTCGACCGGTGTTTCACTCAGCGCCGCCTTCAGACCGGCATAGGGAACGCGATAGGAAACCTGAATGCGCGTCTCACCGGGCCGTAGCGGCGAATCAACGCCGTAGACATCATGTTGAGAGGTGGGGGTCGCGTCGCGCGAGAGCGGCATTTCGTTGGGCCCGACCACGCGAACCATGTCAACGTGCGCGCCCGGCGGGACACGGAAGCGGAAGATGCCCCCCGGCCTCGCCAAGGTGGCGGGAGGCGTGAGGCCGTTCTCGATGCGGTACTCGTTCACGACGGCGAGCTGGCCGGCGTCGGGCTGCAACACCATGATTTCGGCGTCAACGCCGACCTTCGAGGCGTCGTCGTTGACGTTGAAGACCATCAGGTTGGTCTCGCTTTGTCCGGCAGTGACCTGGGCAAAGTACGGAACCTTTTGGAAATCGGCTTCGACCATGAAGGGGCCGGCGGCGTTCTGGCTGAAGCGGTAATGACCTGTGTCGTCGGTGGTCGTCGTCGCGACGGGCTGCATTGCGCCCTGCAACTGGACCAGCGTCACGGCGGCATGGGCCAGCGGCTTGCCGATGGAGGCATTCATGACCTGGCCGGTGATGTTTTGTCCGGCTTGCGCCAAGGCGGCGGCGGGAAGCATCAAGGCAAGAGCTAAAACAAAGGGACTCGATTTCGTCATTGGATCAGGGTTGGTTTGAATCGGGCGCGGCCTCGAGCGCGGCCACGACGGTGGCGGCTTCGCGCTCGAGCATCTCGCGGGTGCGCTCGAAATCGGCATCGGTGAGCTTGCCAGCCAGGTGTTCGAAATGAAGATCCTTCAGATTTTCGTACACCGCCTGCTTACGCTCGCGCAGGGCTTGCCGCTGGACGGCGTCGTCGGACAGCCCGTCGCGGTCGAGGGTGGGGGTAAAGATCCACCAGCCCAGGGCGAGGGTCAGAACGGCGCAAGCGGTGATCGTGACAAACATTATGAATCCAGGAATTCGCGGGTGGCGGCTTCGATGTCGGCCTGCACACGGGCTTGCACGGCGGTCGGCGGCGGTGCCATCCCGGCAGCGGCGGGCTCGTGCTGCCAGCGCTTGACGAAGAACAGGACGAGCGCGAGGCCGAGGCCGAGCGCGACCCAGGGCATGATCCAGGCGATGCGATTGAAGCCGACGTGAGTGGGGTTGGCAATGACCTGGGTGCCGTACTCCTGCACGAACGATTGCAAGACCAACTCGTCGGAGTCGGTCGAGGCGGCGCGCTGCCGGATTTCGGCTTGCATCTGCGTCACGACCGGGCAGCCGACATGGTTGCAGGTCATGGCGTTCTGCGTGCAGCCACAGGTGCAGATGAGTTGCTCGCCGATGCGGCGCGTGCGCGCGTCGTCGCCGCGGAGGGCGGCGCCGGCTGCGAGCACCAAAACCAGCATCACGAGAGTCTTACGCATGCACGACCTCGCGAGTCTCACCCACAGATAGCGGGCGCGTTGCATCGGCGCGGCGGTTGGGCAACAGCGCGACAAAGATTCCGAATACCACGACCAGAGTGCCGATCCAGATCCAGACGATGAGCGGATTGAGGTAGGCGTGCAAGATCGGCTGCTGCGAGGTGGGGTCGTCGCCGGCATAGACCAGGTACAAATCCTCCAGCGGACGGGTTCGGATCGCCACCATGGACTGGGCCTGGTTGGAGGCCTTATAAAATCGCCGCGAAGGATACATGGTCGCGACATCGCGGCCATCGCGTTTCACTTCAATGATTTCGGCCTCGCTGGAAAAATTGGCGTTGTCGTCCTGCGTGTACGATTGCGAGGTCAACTGGTAGGGCCCAATCGTCATGCTGGCGCCGTAGGGCATGGGTGCTTCGACATCTTTGTTAAAAGCCGAGCCGGTAATGCCGACCGCCATGAGAATAATGCCGACATGAATAATGTAGCCGCCGTAGCGCCGTGTGTTGCGCATGGTCAGGTGAATGACCGCGCTCGGGAAGTTCCGGCCCCGGCTTTGCAGCACGCGGGCGCCGCGCCAGAACTCGCCGGTGATGGTCGCGGCCACGAACCCGCACAGGCCGAAGGAGACGAGCGGGTAGGGGTCGCGGATGCCCAGCGCCAGGAGAACCGCGACAATGACCACGCCGAACAGGGCCGGCCATTGAAAGTTGCGCCGCAAGCTGCCGAGCGAAGTGCGACGCCAGGCAAGGAGCGGACCCACCCCGGTCAGAAAAATCAGGAACAGGAACAGCGGAATATTGATGCGGTCAAAAAATTCGCGGCCGACTGAAATCTTTTCGCCTTGGATCGCCTCGGACAATACCGGGAACAGCGTGCCCCAGAGAATGGCGAAGCATGCGACCAGGAGAACGAAGTTGTTGAACAAAAATCCGCTCTCGCGAGAGGCCGTGCTTTCAAGCTGGTTGGCGCTGCGCAGGGAGCGCCGGTTGCGCATAAACGTGAAAAGACAAACCGCAACGATCAATACCAGAAATACAACAAAGTAGTTGCCAATGGAGGATTGCGCGAAGGCGTGGACCGAGCTGACGATACCGCTGCGGGTGAGGAACGTACCGAAGATGGTCAACAGGAAGGTGGCGAAGATCAGCCAGACGTTCCAGACCTTAAGCATGCCGCGCTTTTCCTGCATCATGACCGAGTGGAGGAAGGCGGTGCCGGTGAGCCAGGGGAGAAACGCGGCGTTCTCGACCGGATCCCAGGCCCAGTAGCCGCCCCATCCGAGCACTTTGTAGGCCCAATAGCCGCCGAGGACGATGCCGACGGTGAGGAAACCCCAGGCGATCATGCTCCAGAGCCGGGTCACTTGTATCCAGCGGTCGCCGGGGGCGCGCTTGATGAGTGCCGCGAGGGCGAAGGCGAAGGGGATGCTGAAGCCGATGTAGCCCAAGTACAGGATGGGCGGATGGATATCCATCTGCGTGTACTGCAGCAGCGGGTTGAGGCCGCTGCCATCGGCGGGTGTGCCCACGGGCAGAGAGGAAAAAGGCGAGGCGACGAAATTGTTGAGGAGCAGGAAAAACGCCTGGAGGGAACTCAGGATGATCGCCACCCATCCGCGCAGGTGCGGATGGCGGCGGCCCGAGGTCAGCAGCGCGACGTAGCCGTAGCCGCTGAGCAGCAGGCTCCAGAAAAGCAGTGAGCCTTCCTGCCCGCTCCATAGCACAGCGAACTTGTAATAGAACGGCAGCGCGCGGTTGCTGTGCTCAGCGATGTAGGCGACGCTGAAATCGTTATGGAAGATGAGACCCAGCAGACAGATCACCGCGGCAACCACAGCGGGAAACACCATCAGGCTGGCGCGCTGGGCGCTGGCTTGCAGGCGCTTGTGGCCGACGGCGAGGCCGACGATGCCGGCCAGGATGCCGTAAACGGCCAGCACGAAGGCCAACAATAATGCGTAGGCGCCGAAAATCTGCATAGCAGGGTGGGAATCTTTATTGTACTAGGTGGCGGGGGTGATGGGGCGGTGCAGATCGACCGCGATTAACGCGGCCAGCGCCGCGAGGGGAGCCACAACGGCGTCGATACCGAAACGCGCCTCGCCAAAGGCGCCCAGCACCGCGCCCACCAGGAATGCCAGCCACAGGCCCCCGGTCAAAATGGCCTGCCACAACAGATGATGACGAGCCGCTTCGCGCCAGCGGGCGCGCGGCGAAAGCGATGCCGGTCTGTCATGCAGCCAGAACAGGTATCCGGTAAGCGCTTCGGCCAATTTCGAGAGTGTGCCGGTGACATAGGTCGAGTAGACCCGCTCGTCGCCGACACGAGTGATCGTGACGGTTTGCATCCCCATGGCCAGCGCCGGTATGGCCACCGGCCACGCCAGCGTTGCCGGCGTGACGGGAGGCAGCACCAACATCGCAGCCAGCAAGATCAGCTCCAGCCCCAGCACCAGCGACAGGCGAAAATGCCAGCGGCGGCGGCGGCCGATCTCGGTCAACCAAGCGCCGATCATGAGACCGATCATGAAGGCCGCAATGGGCCAGCCGTGGCGCAGCACGCCGAACCAGCGGTGATCGGCGACATCGCGCGCCAGCGATGCGGTGTTACCGGTCATGTGCGAGGTGTAGACCTGGGTGAGCAGCAGGTAGCCGAGGGCATCCACAAACCCGGCGATCAGGCCCAGCCAGATTGCGGCCAGTGCGCGGCCATAATCTCCAGCGGGTGGACGCGGATGGCCTTTCGACATCAGTTCGATTTTACAGCGTCGGCGGGGGCGACAGCGGGACATCAGAAGCCGGCATCCAATAAGCTAGGAGGTGCTCTATGGACCATGGCAAAAAGGACGAAATAAAAGGCGAAGCGAAGGACATAAAAGGTCGCGTTGAACGACAAGCCGGCGAATGGACTGGCAATCCCTCCACGCAAGTGAAGGGCGCAGCCGATCAGTTGGCCGGGAAAGCGCAAAAGGCCGCGGGCAAGATGAAACACGCGGCTCACGAGGAAGAAAAGCGCGAGCGCGAGGACGTGCGCAATCGTAACGCGGCTTAAATTCACTTGCCTCTGACCTTACGTCAGGGTCGACACTGTTGGCGTGGCCCCTTTAGTTGCCGACCAACGGTTCTCCTTGTTAATTGATGGCGTCGAGATTCCGGCGGCGTTCACTACGCCGCCGGAGCCGCGTCAGGCGCTGTTGCTCATCCCTGGATCGCTGAACTCGGATGTGGATGGCAACTTCGCGCCTTTGTTTCCGGGGCAGCCCGCTTCCACTCCGCACATGTATAAGGATCTCGAGAGCAACTTGGCGCGCTCGGAAGCGCGGTGCTGCCGGATTACTCAGAATTGCATCGGCCACTCGAACCCGCTGGAAGCGCTCCTGCGCCAGATCCTTATCGCGAACGATTTCACCTGTCCCCGGCCCTCGTTTCGAAAAGCGTAGTACCGCGCGCTTCCCAGTGGAGGGGTTGTCGCCGACGGAGTCGTTCATGCTTGACGGAACGAGTGGCGCCGGAGTGGCGGAAGCCATTGCCGCCTGGGCCTGACGCGCCTAGCGCGCGGCGGTCGCCATTTCGTTTTGCGGCTTGAGCTGTGTCAAGCCGTAGTTCGAGCCGGGACGAGCCGGCCACTCCGGATAGGCCAACTCGGGCATGGGTTTCGCCTGAAACACCTTGCGTGTCTGTGCGGCGATCCAGCGAGCCCAAGTGTTGGCCTTCTTGCGGCGCGCGCTGTCGGTCGAAATGCCGGTCGACGCGTACATTTGGCGATACAGCTTCGAAAGCAGCACGAACGCCACGCGCGATCGCAGGGTCGGAGTACAGGCGGAACGCTTCCAGACGGCGCTGAGCTTGTAGAAGCGATCCCACACGGCTTGGGTACGGTCGCGAATTTCATCGGACGTCATGGTCGGGTGCGGGGTGAACATCTTGGGGCGAATCGCCGCTGGAATCATCCAGTAGCGGGTGATGGGCGTGCCTTCGACGGCCGGCGGATGCTCGCCATGCTCCTTTTCCCAACGGGCGAAATCGACCGTGCCGGGGAAAGGCGTCATCATGACGAACTGCGCAAAGGTCACGCCGGCCTGCATCGCGAGCGCCACGGTGGCGTCGAAGGTGGCGGGGCGGTCGGTGGGCAGGCCGAAAATAAAGGAGCCGAGCACGTGCACGCCATGTTCGCGGAAGGCCTGCAACTGTTGGACCAACCGGTCCCCGGAGTAGTTGAAATCTTTGTAAACGGCCTTCAGCCCCTCGGGCGTGACCGCCTCGACCCCGACCAGCGCGCCTTTGATGTTGGCCTTGCGCATGGCCTCGAGGTAGGTTGGATCTTCGGCGCTTTCCATGGTGATCTGGGTGAAGAAGACCATATCCTTGGGGAGTTGGGCGAGCTCGGCCATCAGGGCGAAGCGCTCGGCGCGAATCTGGCGGAGTGATTCCAGCTTCTCGGTATTGCCCTGTGCCTCGGCGAGGCGCAGGTCGGTCAACGTCACGGGGTAGAAATTGTCGTCGGCCAGCGCGATGAAGCGGAAGCCCTTGCGGCGGAGGTCAATGATTTCTTCGATCACGGACTCGAAGGCGCGCTGGCGCGGACGCTGTCCATCGGTGCGCCAGACGGAGCAGAACGAGCAGTGTTTGGGGCAGCCGCGGATGGTCTGCACGGAGGCCCACATGTATTTGTCGGCCTGCATTAAATCCCAGCGCGCGGCGATGAATTCGCCGCCTTCGATGCGGCCACCATCGTACATGCGCTGGGCACGTCCGGCGGCGAGATCGGTGAGCGCCATGCCCCAGGCTCGATCGCCGTCGCCTTTGATGACGATGTCGGCGGCGCCGCGCTCAAACGGCTCCTCGGGATAAAGGGTGGCATGGATGCCGCCGTAGACCACAGTCGCGCCGCGCTCGTGCGCGATGCGACCGACGGCATAGCCGCGCAGCGCATTGCCGGTATGGACGCTGATCCCAACGACGTCGCCCGCCTTAATCGTCTCGGGGTCCATCTGCTCGAGGCATTCGTCGATCAGGATCGGATCGCCCATGGAACGGGGCGTGGCCGCGGCCAGCACGAAGAGCCAACGGGGCGTAATGACAGCCGTGCCAAACGAACTGTCGCTTGGGTTGATCAGAAAAATGCCCATAGCGCCTATTGTGGGCGCATTGCTAGCAGAATTGGTGAAGAATCGTAGGGCGCGCGAAAGTTTATTGCATTACCCAAAGAATGTCGCAAGTTGACATTTTTTAGTCAATCGCCACATCGACCGCCGGGTCATACCCGTTTTCTTCCCGGAGGTCGCCAAGAAAGGTGTGGTGCTTAAAATCGAACATGGTGTCATGGCGTGCGCGGACCATTGCGGACGCGAGTTAGGAGTAGACTGGCAGCGGGAGGGCTCCCAACTTGGCGAACGGCGGGCGCGACGGTTCCGTGCTGGAAGTGAGGGGGATTGCCAAGTCGTACGGGCGGTTGGAGGTGCTGCACGAGACCAGCTTCGTACTGCGCCGAGGGGAGATTTGCGGGTATCTGGGCGCGAATGGGTCGGGCAAGAGTACGACGGTGCATATTCTTGCAGGATTGCTAAAGCCAAGCCGCGGAGAGGTATTGCTGGATGGGCGTCCGATTCTAGACGATCTCGACGGATTCAAGCGGCGGCTAGGATTCGTTCCGGAAGAGGCGCGGGTGTACCGGCACCTCAGCGGGATCGAGTACCTCGAGTTAGTCGGCGGGCTGCGCGGCATCCAGGCCGCGACACTGCGGGAGCGCATCGCAGGCCTGCTCGAGGCTTTTGGACTGGCGAGCGACGCCGACGTGCCGCTTGAGGAATATTCCAAAGGCATGCGTCAGAAGATTCTGCTTGCGGCGGCGCTGCTGCACGATCCCGAGATACTGATTCTCGACGAGCCGTTTTCAGGACTCGATGTCGCAACCGTCTTGCTGGTGCGTGAGTTGTTTGCGTCTCTCGCCGCACGGGGGCGGATTATTTTGCTCACCGCGCACGAGCTGGAAATCATGGAAAAGCTCTGCGAGCGGGTGATGATCGTGCATCATGGGAACCTCGTCGCCGACGATCTAGTCGCCAACCTGCGCCAGATCATGGCGCTGCCGACACTGGAAGCAATTTTTACGGAGTTAACCGAACAGCGCGATGTAAAGCGCCGCGCCAATGGTATCGCCGCACTGCTGGCGGGGGGAGCTTGAGCCAGTTCCGCCTGCTGTTCGGCAACGCCTGGCGGCGCTTCAGTCGGATGGACGGCTTGGCGCGCAACTCCGACCCGCGCACGGCGCTGGTGCTGGCGGCGATCGCCCTGGGCACGCCGGGAGCATTTCTGGCGATCTTTCTCTCATTCCCGATTGTGATCGGTAACAAACTCAAAATGATTGACGCGCGACCGGTATTAAACGACCTCGTGCTTTGCTCGGGGCTACTCGTCGCGTTGGCCGCTCTGCTGGAATGGGATGCGCTGCTGCCCGATGCGACCGACGGCGCGGTGCTGGGTCCGCTTCCGGTTCCGCCACGACGCTTGCTGGCGGCGCATGGGGCGGCTCTCGGGGCGCTTCTGGCCGTACTTACCCTGATCGTCAATGCCTCGAGCGTGGCAATGATGCCGGTAATCGATTGGACCGGAGCTTCGCCGCTGGCCGGGGCGGCGCATCAGGCGGCGGCGGTATTAATTACGGCGACGCTGGGATTTGGCTCCGTAATCGTGCTGCGGTCGCTGGCCCAGAGCTGCGCCGGCGTGCCGGGGCTGAGGCGATGCGGCGAAGTGATGCAGTTGACCGGGTTGGTGGCGGTCATTTCGGGGCTACTGCTGCTGACCGGGCTTTCCGATCCGGTGCCGGGGCGCGGGCTGCGGTTCTATAAATCGCCGTTTGTGTTGGCGCCTTGGGCGACCGGCATCGCCATCGCCGCCGTTGTCTCGTTCCTGTTTACCGCCCGCCGGGCGTTCCGGCAGAATACGAACCTTCGCCGTCGCCGGCAGGGATCGCGATCGCCAGCAAGGTGGCGACGGTCGGGTCCGCGAGCCGCGGTGTCGCGCTTTGCCGCGCTTACTCTGACGCGCTGTCGCCGGCAGCGGATGGTTGTAGGCGCGTGGTTCGCGCTCGGCGCCGGAGTGGTTATGGCGGCTGGTTTCAGCCTGGTCGTGCGGAGGCACGGGAATCACGCGCCCACTTTCGATGAAACCGTGCAGGTGTTCATTTCCGTTCCTCTAGTATTGGCGTTCTTCGTACTGGCCGGATTGCGTAACAGCTTTTTGATTCCGGTCGAGTTGCGCGCCAATTGGGTATTTCGGCTTTGCATTGGCGGCGAGGGCGACTTGAACGCTTCCGCGCGGCGACTCATGGGGGAGTATCTAGCCGTGCTGCTGTTGCTCGCGGGTACATTTGGCCTCTGGTATGGTTCGGCGACCGCGGCGCTCGCGCAGGTAGCGCTTCTGGCTGCGGCCGGGGCCCTGTGGATTCAGGCTCTGACCTGGAACCTACACAAGATTCCGTTCACCTGTTCTTACCAGCCCGGCGGTACGAATCTGAACTACTTTCGTCCGATCATTGGGTTGGTTTTCACGATCACAGCATTCTTCATTGCCGGTTGGGCACAATGGCTGCTCGCGGATCCATGGCGGCTTGGCGTGGCTTTGTCCGCCGCGCTAGCCGCCCTGGCCGGTTCAGAATGGCACCGGCGCAGGAGGCCGACGAGTGACTACATCTTCGACGACGATCCAGAGCCGGTGGTGCAGACACTACTCGCGGAATAAATTGCCGGCGCGTTATTCCGCTGGGAGGAGCGTGCATCTGGCGCGGGTGAAACGCGGAGAACGGTTGGAAGTCACCGAGCACGGACGCGCGGTGGCACTGTTAGTGCCGATGCCGAAGCAGGCAAACATCCTGGAAGAGTGGATCGCGGAAGGGCGAGCGACCTGCCCCACAGGGGACCTTCTCGATTTGGTTCCAATCAAGCCTCCCGAACGTTGGCGTCCGCTTAGCAGCATCCTTCAGGAAATGCGCGACGAAGACGAGCGCTAGCACGCATGGCACTGAACTATCTGGACACATCCGGCGCGGCCAAGCTGTTGGTGGCTGAACCCGCTTAAGCGCAACGCCGGAGTGGGGGCGTCGCCGGCGCCCCCGGCTACTTATCTGCGCGTTGCGTACGTATTCCCATATCAATGATATGGTTAAGCATACGCAGATGAAGACAACGTTGAACATTCCCGATGGGCTGTACCGGAAAGTGAAGCAACGGGCTGCGGCAGGCGTAAGCGTACGGTGACAGCCCTTCTGGACTGAGACGCCCTTGGTCGCCAGACTGGGAGGATGAAAGTGGCCAGCGCTGTAATGGCGGTAGAAGCGGCACCGGCGGGAGCGCCACGACGGCTGCGGCGAAGCGTGGCGGAG
>DATNFK010000009.1:0-209258 GCA_035606395.1 Terriglobales bacterium
CTCTGATTGTGCTGCCGGCCGACGAGGTGCATGTCCGCGCCAGGCGTTGCATTCGCACGCTGGGGCCCACCGGCACTCCCGTCAGCTGGCCGCATGACCCGCCATACAGCGCTGGTCACACCTTAAAGGTACAGGGGCCCCGCGCGGCTATCGCCGCGCGACCCGCTTAGGCGCGACCCCGGAATGGGGACCCCTGAGCCCCAATCCGGCGTCTCATTTATTGGCGCGGGGCTCCGCGCGGCTATCGCCGCGCGACCCGCTTAGGTGCGACGCCGGAATGGGGACCCCTGAGCCCCAATCCGGCGTCGCGCCGCATTTCTTGCCGGGAGCGTCCGACTGCCGCTGGGGGCCCGGTTCGCTGCCTTCCGCGCCTATTTTGCCCCGCGGTGCAAACGTCGCGGCTCCCTCGTAAGGCTGAGCGAACTTGAGTTACCGGAAGCTGGCGACGGCAGCCTCTTCGTTGTCGTAGACATCGAAGACGGTCAACAGCTTGGTGATCATCAACAGCTCATGAAAGCGCTTGGTGATGGCGGCCAGCTTGATTTTCGCGCCCCGCGCGCTGGCGGTGCTGTAGAGCCCGACCATGGCGCCCAAGCCGCTGGAATCGATGAAATCGACGTTCGCCAAATTGATGACGATTTTCGTCGTGCCGTTGGCGAGCAGCCCCTTAATGCTCTCGCGCAAATCGTTGGTTTCCTGGCCCAGAATAATGCGCCCGTTCGCTTCCACGACGGTGACGCCATCAACATTACGAGTGGTGAGTTTGAGTGCCACGCTGTTCTCCCTCTGGTGAGTACAAACTGCAATTAGACACTACTGCTGGTTCTCAGTCAACCATCTGGCGGGGCAGATGCTTCGGCTATGATCCCTTTATGGGTCTGGCCCGCGAAGCTTGGCGCAGCCTGCGCCGAACCCCCACATTTACCTTGCTGGCTGTTCTGACGCTGGGCATTGGTCTCGGTGCCAACATGACCATTTTTTCCATCGTCGACTCGGTCCTTCTGCGTCCGCTCGGGTATGCCGCGCCCCAGGAACTGTACGCCATCCGCGAGGTTATTCCCCAGGTTAGCCATCTCTATCCCACATTGCCGGTCAACGACCGTTCCTTTCTCGCTTGGCGCGCCGAGTCGCATTCCTTGCAAGGCTTGGCGCTGATCCACCCAACCACACTCGACCTCACAGTCGCGAGCGAGCCTCAACCTGTCGTCGCCGATCAGGTCAGTGCCAATCTTTTCGCCCTTTTGGGGATCAAACCCCGGCTCGGACGCGATTTCTTTGCCTCCGAAGATGCGCCCGGGCGCAATCATGTTGTCATTCTTACGGATGCTTTCTGGCGTCGCGAGTTCGGCGCCAGCCCCTCCGCCCTGGGTCGCACTCTCAACTTGAACGGTCAGCTCTGCCAGATCATCGGCATTCTCCCTCGCGACTTCCATTTTCCGCGCGGCGCCGACTTTGGCCCGCTCACCGCGGTGGCCGCCGCCAGCGGCGCTCCGGAATTGTTTCAGCCATTTGGCCTTGATCCGACGGGGCAGGAAATTATCGGCAATTTTGATTTCGGTGTGATTGCCCGCCTCCGCCCGGGCGTCACCGCCGCCAGTGCGCAGACCGAAATCAATCTGATTACCGCGAGATTGGTCGCCACCGCCCACCAGGCCGATGCCCAGGTGCTGACCACGTTTGTGCCTCTGCGCGACCAAATCACCGCCGGCGTTGCGCACCAGCTTTGGCTTCTTCTCGCCGCCGTGCTCGTCATCCAATTTCTGGTTTGCCTCAATCTCGCCAACCTGCTTCTGGTGCGCGTCAGCCGTCGCGGACATGAGGCGGCGCTGCGGCTGGCGCTGGGCGCCGGCCGCCCTCGCCTGGTCGGCGCCATCTTCGCCGAAGGATTGATCCTGGCCGCCGCCGGCTGCCTGCTGGGCGTGTCCATGGCATATGCCGGCGTGCGCTGGCTCTCCCATGCCGCACCCGCGGGCATCCCCCGGCTGGAAGCCGCCAGCCTTGAGCCCCGCGCCATCGCCTTCGGCCTATTGCTCGCCCTGGCAGTCGCCGGCGCCTTTAGTCTCTGGCCCGCCTGGCGCTGGTCGCAAAATCAACCCCAGGCCGCGCTCCGCGCCGGCGGGCGCGCCGCCGGCGGCAGCGCACCCAATCGCGGACGGTGGCTCCTCATCGCCGTCGAGTCGGCCCTTACCGCCATGCTGTTGATCATGGCTGGGTTGCTGCTGCATAGTTTTGTGCGCCTCAATCAGGTCAACGTCGGATTCGACCCCTCGCCCAAATTGATCGTAGCCGCACAACTGAGCGGGCCCGACACGGCTCGACGCGCTCTTTGGGATCAACTGCCCCCGCGTCTGCGCGCCCTGCCCGGCGTCAACGCCGCCGCGCTGACGACTGAAGTTCCGCTCCTGGGCACTGGTGTGACCGACGTGGTCTATCTCGACGGCGATACGCGGCCGCTCAGCCAGCGCCCCATCGCCAACTACCAATACATTAGCCCCGATTACTTCAGCGCCATGGGCATCGCACTGCTCTCCGGCCGTGATTTCACCGCGAGCGACGCGCCTCCGCACTGTGACGTGGCCATTCTTTCGGCCACCGCCGCCGCCCGCGTCTTCGTGGGACGCAATCCGGTTGGCCGGCAATTTCGTTACACCCCGGACGGACCGCCCATCACCGTCGTCGGCGTCGCCGCCGATGTTCGAACCAATCTACAGGCGTCGCCAGGATTAGTCGTCTACCAGCCCTACTGGGACAATCTTCACCGTCATCTTGCCTATATCGTCCTGCGCACCGCCACTGCTTCGCCTCTTGTGCTGGCTTCCCCGGTGCGCCGTTTGATTGCGGCATTGGCGCCCGCCGCAACCGTTCCGAAAATCGAAACGATGCGGTCGGTGCGAGCCGATTCCGTCGCCACGCAGCAGTTCCAACTCTGGTTAGTGTTGCTTTTCGCCTTGTGCGCTTTAGGGCTGGCCAGCCTTGGCATCTATGCCGTCGTTGCCTACGCCGTGGGCGGACGTACGCAGGAGTTGGGTATTCGCCTGGCGCTGGGCGCCAATCGGGGCGCGCTGGCCGGCATGGTGTTTCGGCAGGGAATGCGGCCTGTTCTCGGCGGCTTAAGTGTCGGGGCGCTCGGCGCGCTGCTGCTTGGCCGCGGCCTTGCTTCTCAACTCTTTGCCACGTCGCCCCACGACCCGCTGGCGTTCGTCCTGGCGCTGGGGGCGCTGCTCGCCGCCTCCGCCGCCGCCTGCGCTCTGCCCGCGCGCCGTGCGCTGGCGGGTGATCCGATCAGTGCTTTACGCTGCGAGTAGGCTTGCCTGGCGGCTTTTTCCCTTTGCCGCGCTCCCGCGACAGCGCCCAACGTTTGAGGCTTCTCTGATACACGTCCGGAAATTCCGCCCAGTTGCGCCGCGCTGAGATCAACTCCATCGCCGCTTCCGGACGGTACCCCAAGGCGCACAGCACGCCCGCCGCCGCCAGCGGTCCGCGATGCACCCCGGCGGCACAGTGGACATACACGCGCGCCTTTTCGTCCTTCAGCGCCGAAACCGCAAAGCTCGCGACGCGCTCAAAAAAGACGCCCGGCTTTGGTGTGAGGTCGTCTTCGGTTGGGTTCCACAGCACCTGCAGGCCGGCCACCCTCGCCATCTCCGAATGGTCAAACTCAGCCTGCAAGTTAACGATGTGGGTGAACCCGGCGGCTGCCATCGCAGCCATGTCCTCGGCGGTCCAAATCCCGCCCCCGACGGCCAGGCGATCGTCAATGATGTAGGAAACGTCCATCGCCCGCCATCGCGAAGAACCACCGCATGACGCGGACGTGCAACGCCGCGCCAATGAATCGCCGGGCCTGCCCCGGCGATCGCCCCTTTATTGATTCGGCTCTGCGTTAACGCCGGGATTTTTTCTTCGCCACGGGCTTCTTCTTGGCAGCCGATTTCCGCGAGCTCTTGGCAGCCGACTTCCGTGCGGACTTCTTTGCGGCCGGTTTCGCGGCTGACTTTCTCTTCGCCGTCGCCTTTTTTGCGGACTTCCTGGCCGCGGGTTTCGCCGCCGATTTTTTCGGCGCCGGCTTCTTCTTCGCCGCCGGCTTCGCTGCGGCCTTGGCAGCCGGCTTCTTCTTCGCCGCCGGCTTCTTCGCCGCCGGTTTGGCCGGTGTCGCCTTCGCGGCCACTGGCTCGTCGGATTGGCTGCCGATCAGCGCCGCAAAAACGTCAAGCTCTTCGTCATCGCCGAAATCCTGACCACTGTTCTCAGCGGGGAACACGAAACTCTCATCGTCGTCGGAGGCGGCAAACATTGGTGTTTTCATTTCGTCCATGGTTGAACTCCTTGCGCGCCGCTTACGCGCGCTTCCACATTCTGGCAAGGCTTTGATGAAGACTGCAAGCTTAAAGGTGGAGTTTCCGCGACGTTTTTTTTCTGGGTGCTGTCCGCCCGCCGTCCGCACCCACTGGCAACAGTACCGCTGTGCCTTCCGCGATTGGCGTCGATGCCGTTGTTTCGTTGGCCCCCGCCAGACGGTCCGGCGTCAGGTGATACTGGCGCGCCAAAGCCGCCCAGGTGTCGCCGGCTCGCGACCAATGTACGCGCCAACTCAATCGGTCCCCGGCCGGAATCCGTTCCAGCACTTGGGAAACTTGTTGCCCGGTTCCTGCCGGCAATTTGAGTTCAAATCCCGCCGGTGCACGAGTGTGCAGCAAGCTCGGGTTGAGGTGTTGTAAATCTGACACGGTAACCGAGGCGCAGTCCGCGATCAGTTTTAGGTCCACCGCCGCGTCCAACGGCATCTCGTCAACCTGGTAGGGAGCATCCGGCACGACCGGCGGCAGTCCATACTTTTCCGGGTTGCGGGCAATCAGTGCGGTGGCCAAAATCACCGGCACATAGTTGCGTACATACCGCGGCAGATCGTTGCGCGCATAAAGTGTCCAATAGTCGGCATAGCCGGTGCGCGCCACGATCTTTTGAATGGCGCCCGGCCCGGCGTTGTACGCCGCCATGGCCAGGAACCAGTCGCCAAATTCCTTGTACAAATCCTTTAAGTGCTCGGCGGCGGCTCGCGTCGCCTTTTCCGGATCGTCGCGTTCATCCACCCACGCCGTGCGCTTCAGGCCATAATCCTCCGAGCGCGACGCCATGAACTGCCACATGCCCCGCGCCCCGGCCCGTGAAACCAGCACCGGATCGTAGCTGCTTTCCAACTGCGCCAGGTAAATCAACTCGTCGGGAATGCCCTCCGAAGTGAAAATGCGGTCGATCATGGCGCGGTACCTTCCTGCGCGCCGGTAATCGCGCAGCAGTCCCTCGCGACCGGTGGTGGTGAAGTAGTGAATGTACCGGATCACCGTGTCGTTTAACTCAATCGGCAATTCTTGGGCCTTGTCGGGCGCGCTTGCGGTTGTCGCTGGCGCAGTGCTCTTTTCGATCTCGGCGCGGGTGGCGGCGTCGATTGGAAACGTGAGTTCGGGAATGGTCTCCTTGGGGGTCGGTCTTGTGTTGCTCATCCCGCCGCTATCGAGCGTGTCGCTCTCGATGGCGTGGATTCTGTCCAGCAATGAATCAAGCTCCTTTTGCAGCGCCGGAGTATCGGGAATGGAATAGTTTGTGCCCAACAAACGATCAAGCGTGGCGTCGAAAGCGGCGCGCGCCTCGTCCAGCCGCCCCACCTGATAGAGATGAAGCGCCGAACTGTACTGCTGCTCCAGCGATTGCACCAGAGCCTGCACAGGATCGCCCGGGGTGCGCTGCGCCTGGGCTCCCCCAGGCGCAGCGGCACATAGCAGCAGCAGCGCGGCCGCTGCCATACAAACCCGCCGCATGGGCTAGGCGCGCTGCGGCTCCATCCGCAACGGCGCGCCGCGGTGGCGCTTCTCCGCTCCCGGCTCAGGCACATGGCGTAGAGTTTGCAGCAGCGCCGCGGGCAGGTCCGGAATCGTCCGCAGCGTCGCTTCGGCGGCGGCAATCGAGGCCTCCACCTCGGTTGGGCTTCGTTGCGACATCTCCGCCAACTCCGCCACCCTGAAACCCTCAAGCAGGTACAACACCACGTCCTGGCGCTGCGCCGAGGGCAGCTTGCGCACCGCATTGGCCAAACGCCGCATCCACTCGTCCGTGTTGGCCAATTCTTCCGGATTGGATTGCTCGGCGACGAGAGTGTTATTCTCCAGCGGTTCGAGCGTTTGTCCCTGCGGGCTGCTTCCGTACTGTTTCACCAACCTTCCAATGGCGGTCGCCGCCAGCACTAGTAGCCAGCGCGCACGGTGTTCGCGCAGCTCGCGCGGACGGCTGTCAAGCGCGGCCACTACGACTTCATCCAAAACTTCGTGCGCGTCAATCTGCCCCGGCGCCAGTTCGCCCAGCCTTTCGCGCAGCGCAACCTGGCGCTGCACAAAACCCAGCAGATCGGCATAATGCTCGCCGAAGTAGCCCATGAGGTCGGCGCCATTCTCCAGCGCGGGTCCATTTCGTGTCTCGTTCGCCGCGCTCTGCGCGGCTTTCACGCTCCGCATGTGCGGGCGCGTTTCCCGCAATTTCTGTTTGTGTTTCTTCAACTGTCTTAGCAGTTCTTCGCTCGCGCCGCGAAAAGCGGCTTGCGCCGTGCCGGCGATTTTCTCGCCGCTCAACTGTCCTGTGGGCAAGTGCAGATTCAAGCGGCACTCCACGCCTTCCCGGCTGGTGTGGCGCAGCAAGCGTCCCTGCACCTGAATCAGATCCGGTTGAAAAGCGTTCAGCAAGGGCTCGAGCTTTTGCTCAAAGCGATGGAAAAGGGAATTTAGGTCGGGGGAACGAGGGACTTGAACTGTTAGCTGTACGTTCATAGGCAAACAATCCTCTACTACTAGAACTACGCCAATTGCATGGACAACGCAACTGGCTCATTGCCCTTTCTGTCCATTGACAGGCGCGGGGCCGCGCGCGGCTATCGCCGCGCGACCCGCTTAGGCGCGGCGCCGGACCGGGGACCCCATGAGCCCCAATCCGGCTTCGCGCTGTACGGTACAATTTTCCACATGTCCACGCCTCATGCCGGTCTCGGCGCCAGCATTTCACCGTCGGTCGTGAAAGAGTTGAAAGCTCATATCCGCGAAGTTCCCGATTTTCCTAAACCGGGCATTCTCTTTTACGACATCACCACGCTGCTCAAGAATGGTCCCGCTCTCGCCCGCCTGATAGACACCCTCGCCGCGCATTACGCCAATCAGCACATCGATGTGGTAGCCGGCATCGAAGCCCGGGGCTTCATCTTCGGCCCGGCGCTCGCCCTCCGCCTGGCTGCGGGATTTGTGCCCATTCGCAAGCCCAGGAAGCTGCCCGCGCCCACCGTGGCCGTCGAATACGCACTGGAATACGGTACTGACCGGCTCGAGCTCCACCGCGACGCCATCACTCCCGGCCAGCGCGTGCTCATTGTTGATGACCTCATCGCCACCGGTGGTACCGCTCTCGCCAGCGCCCAGTTGGTTGAACAACTGAAAGGCACTGTCGCCGGCTTCGCCTTCATCGTCGAGCTCACCTTCCTCGGCGGACGCCAACGCCTTGCCCCCTACGACGTTACATCGCTCCTCGCCTACGACGAATAGCCTCGCATGCGCGCCATCGTTGGCATTCACGCGGTCCGCGAGGCCCTCCGGGCGCGTACGCCTCTGGCGTGGATTGCAGTCTCCCGCGATCGCCGCGATGCCCGCATCCAGGACCTGATCTCGCTCGCCCGAGCCGCCCATGTGAACGTTCGCTTCACCGCCCCCGCCGACCTCGACCGGCTGGCCGGCGCAGCCGCTCCGCATCACCAAGGTGCTGTCGCACAGGCCGAGGCCAAGGCCGTTCTCGAGCTCGAAGACCTTCTCGCCGACGCCCCCGCTGGATTTCTCGTGGCGCTCGACGGCATCGAAGACCCGCACAACCTCGGCGCCATCATTCGCGGAGCCTGCGGCGCCGGCGTTGACGGTCTCCTACTGCCCGCGCGTCGCGCGGTTGGACTTACTGAGACCGTCGAACGCGTCTCGGCCGGCGCCCTCGAACACGTGCGCGTCGCTCGCGTCGGCAACTTGGTGCAGGCGCTCACCACCTGCCAGGATTCCGGCTGGTGGCTGGTCGGCCTCGATGCTTCCGCCCCACGTACGCTCTGGAACCATGACTTCTCCCAACGCACCGTATTAGTCATCGGAGCCGAGGGCAAAGGGCTCCATGCTCTTACGCGCAAGCGCTGTGATGCGTTGGTATCCATTCCACTCGCACCCGGAGTGGAATCGCTCAATGCATCAATGGCTGCCGGCATCGTACTCTATGAACTGGTACGGCAGCGGCGGAAGTAACCATGCGGCAAGTCGGAGCATTACAGCGATGGCGGGAAGCCCGACAGGGGGGTGACATGCTCTGGCCCGTGGTGCGCCCCGAGGCACTTTATCGGCGTCCCGTACCTGAGCGCCACCGCCTGGTTTTCTACCTCGGCCATTTGGAGGCATTCGATTGGAATCTCCTTGCCCCCGTGCTCGACCTAAAACCGTTTCACGCAGAGTGGGATAAACTCTTCGCGTTTGGAATTGACCCGGTCGAGGGCGAACTGCCCAGCGATCCCGAATCGGCTTGGCCGGCCATCGACGAAGTGCGCTCCTACAATCGCGAAGTGCGCTCGCAGCTCGACCGCGCTCTCGCTCAGCCCATAACACCTGAAGTCGAACTCCGCCTCGAAGTAGCCCTCGAACACCGCTGGATGCACGTCGAGACCCTGAGCTACCTCTTCCACAACCTGCCCTACGAACAAAAGCAATCAGGTCCGCAACCGCACGCCGGCGCCGCCACCCCCTACCCCGCGGCCATTGTCTCCATCCCCACCGGAACTGCTACGCTCGGGCAGCAGCGCAACGGCACTTTCGGCTGGGACAATGAATTTGACGCCTTCTCCGTCCCCGTTCCCTCATTCTCCATCGACAAACGCAAAGTCAGCAATGGTGACTATCTGAAGTTCGTTGCCGCCGGAGCCGCGCCGCCGCATTTCTGGACCATGCGCGACAAACAATGGATGTACCGCGGCATGTTCGGTGAAGTGCCGCTTCCGCTCGACCTGCCTGTATATGTCACCCACGCCGAGGCTTCCGCCTACGCCGACTGGCGCGGCCAGCGGCTCCCAACCGAAGCCGAATGGCACCGCGCCTCTGAGGGTGCCACTGCGGGCAATGCCGGACTGCGCCACTGGGATCCAATTCCGGTGGATCCGATGACCGCCTCCACGTTCGGAGTCCAAGACACGATTGGCAACGGCTGGGAATGGACCTCGACCGAATTCGCTCCCTTCCCCGGTTTTCGGCCTTTCGAGTTCTATCCCGGCTACTCGGCCAACTTTTTTGACGGAAAACATTTCGTTCTTAAAGGCGCCTCGCCCCGCACTGCGGCCTGCTTCCTCCGCCCCAGCTTTCGCAACTGGTTCCAGCCGCAGTACCCGTATCTCTACGCCGGCTTCCGCTGCGTCTCCCGCTGAACCACATGGCGACATCACTACTTACCCCGCCGCCGCTCCCGCTTTCACTGGGCGATGAAGTCCTCGCCGGCCTCACACGAACCGGCCAGAAGACATTGCCCAGCAAGCTCTTTTACGACCAGGTCGGCTCAGTCCTTTTCGAGGCCATCTGCGCTCTGCCCGAGTACGGCTTGACCAAAGCCGACGCGCGCCTATTGCAAGCCAATGCCGCCGCGATGGTTACCCCCTTTGCCCGCGGTGTCGCGGTTGCGGAGTTGGGCAGCGGCAGCGGCGAGAAGACCCGCTGGATACTCGAGACTCTTTGCCGCCGCCAGCCGACGGACTACTACCCCATCGAGATCTCGTCCATCGCCCTGAAGCAATGCCAGGCCGAGTTGGCGTCAATCGAGGACCTGACGATTTATCCGCAGGAGGCTGACTACCTCGCCGGCCTCGGCGCGCTCGCCGCGAGGCGTGGTCCGGCGCCACTGCTGGTTTTGTTCCTCGGCAGCACATTCGGAAACTTCGACCCAGGCCCAGGTCACGAATTCCTTCTCAGCGTGCGTCGCCTTCTGCGCCCCGGCGACGGACTTCTGCTCGGCCTCGACCTGATCAAGCCGGTCAAGCTGCTCAAACTTGCCTACGATGACCCCGCCGGCGTGACCGCCGCATTCAACCGAAACGCGCTGGCTCGCCTCAACCGGGAATTCGACGCCGATTTCGATCTGCGGTACTGGCGCCACAAAATCCGCTATACGCGCCGCCCCGCCCGCGTTGAAATGCACCTCGTATCGCAGCGCCACCAAACTGCGCATTTGCGCGTCCTCGATTGCGCGATTTCTTTCGTACGCGGCGAATCCATCTGGACGGAAAGCTCACACAAGTTCCGCCCGCGCGCGGTCGCCTCCATGGTTGCCGGCGCCGGGTTTCGCCTGCACCAACAATGGCGCGATGAGGCTTGGCCCTTCGCCGAGAACCTCTGCCTCGCAATCGAGTAGCCTATTGTGGTATGTCCTCGCGCCGGAATTGGCTCGTCCTTGCCGCCCTTCTCGCCGCTGCCGCGCTCGTGCTCGCGCTGCTTCGCTGGCGCGGCTTTAAGGCCACCTCGACGCCCACGCGCTTTGAAGCCCACATCGCCCGTTCCCTCCGCAACTTCGCCATTCCGGCGCGCGAAGCTAATCGCTCCAACCCATTTTCGCGGGACGAGCATGCCCGCGCGGCCGGCCAGCAGTACTTTTTCTCCCACTGTGCCCTCTGCCATGGCGTCGACGGCCGTGGTGGAACCGCCATCGGCGGCAACGAATATCCCCGCGTGCCCGACCTTCACGGCGCTCCCACCCAACACCTCACCGATGGTGAGTTGCATTATCTGATTGAGAACGGCGTCCAACTCTCCGGCATGCCCGCTCTTCCCGGACCTCCCGCCGCCACCGATCGCACTGGCTGGCAGCTCGTGACCTTTCTCCGCGGCTTGACCTCGACGCCACCCCCCGCCGCCGCTCTCGTCTCCGCGCACTATGTCGGCTCCGCCGCCTGCCGTTCCTGCCACGCCGACATTTATGACCGTTGGCAAAAAACTCCGATGGCCAATGTCGTTCGCGATCCCAAACAGTATCCCCACGCTGTCATCCCCGATCTCGCCACCAACACGGTGGCGCCGTTCGCGCTTTCCCAGGTCGCGCTCGTATACGGCAGTCGTTGGAAGCAGCGCTACTTCACCCGAATCGGCGACGACTATTATCCCCTCCCCGCGCAGTGGGATATTGGCACCCACCAGTGGCTCCCGTACCATGTCCCCGACAAAGGCGCTGATTGGTGGGCCGCGTCGTATCCTTCCGCCAATCTCCAACGTCCCACCGGCCCCACCTGCGACGGATGTCATTCCGTCGCCTACGACATCCAGACCCACCGTCCCGCCGAATGGAACGTCGGCTGCGAACGCTGCCACGGACCAGGCAGCGACCACGCCGCCCACCCGACCCCCAACAACATTCTCAATCCCGCCAGCCTCGATGACGTCGCCTCTGACGACACCTGCATTCAATGCCACTCCCAGGGGCGCCCCCGCACACCGGTCATCAACGGACGCGCCTATGACTGGCCGGTTGGCTACCAAGTCGGCCTCCGCCTCGTCGACTTTTGGTCTCTCGACAGCTCTTCGTACGGCCAATCGGATTTCCTTTATTTCTCCGACGGCACCGCCCACAAAAACCGTATGCAAGGCAATGACTTCGTCCAGAGCCTCATGTATCGGCGTGGCGTTACCTGTGCCACTTGCCATGACGTTCACGGCACTGACAACATCGCCCAACTGCGCCTGCCGCCCCAGCAGCTCTGCCTGAGTTGCCACGGCCCCAACTCTCCCAACGGACCCCACGCTGCGACCATCGCCGATCACACCCACCATGCCGATGGCAGCCCCGGAAGCCAATGCATCGCCTGTCACATGCCAAAGATTGAAACCCAGGGCGTGCCCGGCGCCTTTGTCAGCGCTCATACCTTCCGCTTCATCCCGCCCGCCTGGACCGACAAATACAAAATTCCCAACCCCTGTACCACCTGCCATGCCGGACAATCCACCGCCTGGGCCAACCAAGCGCTCCTGCACTGGAGCGCCTCCTCGCCCTGGCGCGTCGTTCAGTAATCCTGCAGTAATCCTGCCGCCGCTTGACCGCCCCCTAAGGGAGGAGTCTAATAAAGTCATGTTGGTCAATTGGAATCGCACCGATGTCGACGCCGCGCTCACCCAGGCGCAGCAATCTTCGCGGCCCATTTTGCTCGACTTCAGCGCCGCTCCCAGTTGAGGGGCTTGCGCTCGGCTGGAAGCCGAGGATTATTCCGACCCCGCGACCGCCGACTACATCAACCGGGAATTCGTCCCGGTCGAAGCCCACATCAAGGAAAATCCCACCTGGTTTAAGCGCTTCAACGTAGCCTGGACTCCGACCGTCCTTGTGCTTGACAGTACCGGACGCGAACAATACCGCAGCGAAGGCTATCTCCCGCCTCGGGAATTTCGCGCCGCCCTCGCTCTCGGCCACGCCAAGGCGGCCTTCCAACAAAAGAACTTCGAGGCGTCTGAGCGCGGTTTCCGCGCGTTAATCGCCGAGTATCCTGAAACCGCGGCGGCGCCCGAGGCGATCTACTGGGCCACCGTGAGCGGTTACCAGCGCGACCACGACCACACCCGATTCCGCCCCATGGCGGAGGAGCTGCAGGGAAAATATCCGGGCAATCTCTGGACGAAAAAAGCGTCGTACTGGCTCAGCTAGCCGCCCACCACGGCCCGCCGCTCCGCCAGCAACAAGTCGATCGCCTCCAGCGCCCGCCCGGTGGCGCCCCGCTGCGACTCCAGCAACGCCCGCGCCGCTCCGCCCACCCGCGCCCGCAGTTCACTGTCGTCCAATAGCCGCTTCCACACATGCGCCAACTCATGCGTGCTGCCCGCGCGCAGAGCCGCGCCCGCGGCCAGAAACTGTTCCGCAATGGCGGCGAAGTTCTCCATGTGGGGACCGAAAATCACCGGCACGCCCCAGTACGCCGGCTCCAGAATGTTGTGTCCGCCATGCGCCGCCAGGCTGCCCCCGATGAAGGCCGATTCCGCCAACTGATAGACCGTGGCCAACTCTCCCAGCGAATCGAGCAGCAGTACGCCTCCGCCGCGCAATCCGGCCGCCTCGATTTGCGAGCGCCGCGTCCATCCCAACCCGCGCTCCGCCACCAGCTCGCCCGCCTCCTGAAACCGCTGCGGATGCCGCGGCGCCAGCACTAACAGCATCGTCTCCGGCTTCGCCGCCGCCTGCAACAGCCGCTGGTAGGCGTCGAGCACCGGGCCCTCTTCGCCCTCCATGGTGCTGCCCGCCACCAGCACGCGAGTAATTCCGGCAGCCGCCAACTGCCCCGACAGCATTCGCAAAAAGCCCGACTGCGCCGGCGGAATCAAATCGAACTTCAAATTGCCCGCCACCCGCACCCGGCTCGGGTCCGCGCCCAGATCGAGCACCCGCTCGGCATCGGTCGGCGTTTGCATCAAGAAGTGCGCGCCGCCGCCGAGCGTCGGCCTCAGCCAACGCCGAACCAGCCGGTACCGCGCATAGCTTCGCCCCGAAACTCTGCCGTTGATGAACATCACCGGCACCCCGCGCAGCCCCGCCTCGCGCAGAAAATTGGGCCAGATCTCGGTTTCCGCGATCAGCACCAGTTCCGGTCGGATGGCCTCAAACGAGCGCCGCACCACATGTCGAAAGTCGAGCGGAAAATAAAAAATCCGGTCCGCCTGAATCCGCCGCTCCGCCACGCTCCGCCCGGTTGCCGTCGTCACCGACAGCACCACCGCCCGCGCCGGATACCGTTCCCGCAATTGCCCAATCAACCGCTCCACCGCGAGCGCTTCTCCGACCGACACGGCATGGATCCAAATCGCCCCGCGTCCAGCCCCCCGCACCCGTCCGAAGCGCTCGCCCACAAAGCGGGTGTAGCGCCCATCCGGCGTGTCGCGCAGTAGCAGCCACGGCGTCAGCGCCAACAATCCGCAGGCCAGTATGAAAGAGTAAATCAAGGTTCCGGCTGTTAAAATGAAATGTGTCCCTGCTCGCCGATCTCAATCCCCAACAACGCGCCGCGGTCGAGCATGTCGAAGGCCCGCTGCTCATTCTCGCCGGCGCCGGCAGCGGCAAAACGCGCGTCATCACTCATCGTATCGCCCACCTCATCGCCCATTATCGCATTCCCGCCTCATCCATCCTGGCGATGACGTTCACCAACAAGGCGGCGGAGGAAATGCAGTCCCGCGTCGCCTCGCTGCTCAGTTATGAGGCCTACGCCCAGCCCCAGCTCTCGACCTTCCACTCCTTCTGCGTGCGCTCGCTGCGCCGCGACTATCCCGCCATCGGCGGCAAGCGCGACTTCGTGATCTATGCCGATGATGAACAATTGCGCCTGATCAAGACGCTGGTGAAGTCGCTCGGTCTTGACGATAAATCATTCGCCCCTCGCCAGGTCCTGAGCCGCATATCGAGCGCCAAGAACCGCGGTTTGTCCCCGCAGCAATACCTCGCCATGGCCAGCGATCCCAAGCACGAACGCATCGCCATGTTGTATGAGCGTTACCAGAACGGCCTCCGACTTGCCAACGCTCTCGATTTCGACGACCTGCTGCTCGAGACCGAACGCCTGCTGCGCCAAAGCCCCGAGGTCGCCGAACGCTACAACCAACGCTATCCCTACATCATGATTGACGAGTATCAGGACACCAACCGTCCTCAATACGAGTTAATGCGCCTGCTCACGAGCAAGACCCAAAACCTATGCGTCGTCGGCGACGAGGACCAAAGCATCTACTCCTGGCGCGGCGCCGACATCCGCAACATTCTCGATTTCGAGCGTGACTACCCGTCGACCCGTGTCATTCGCCTGGAACAAAACTATCGCTCCACCAAGAACATCCTCGAAGCCGCCTCGTCCGTTGTCGCCAACAACGTCGAGCGCAAGGGCAAAGTTCTGTGGACGCAGGCGGACGCCGGCCCCAAGGTCGGCTACTATCTAGCCCCGGAGGCGGAAGGCGAAGCGCTTTTTGCCGCCGAAACCATCCGCGCCTCGCTCGCCGCCAACCCCGGCCGCTCGATCGCCGTCCTCTACCGCACCAACGCCCAGTCCCGTCTCTTTGAGGAGGCGTTACGCCGCTACGGTCTCGCCTACCGCGTCATAGGCGGCTTCAGCTTTTACGAGCGCGCCGAGGTGCGCGACATTCTCGCCTATCTGCGCGTCGCCGCCAATCCCGCCGACTCCGTCGGCCTGTTGCGCATCATCAATACACCGACCCGCGGCATCGGCAAGTCAACCGTTGACACTCTCGAACACTTCGCCCTCGAACAAAACCTCAGCCTGCTGCAAGCCATCGAGCGCGGCCTCGAGCGCGCTGCCGGGCTCACGCCGCGCGCCCTGCAGTCGCTGGCCGAATTTTACAAATTGATGGCCGAATTCCGCACCCTCGCGCTCGTGCCGACCCCGGTGGACGAAATGGTCAAGCGCATCATTGAGCGCACCGGCTATGCCAGGATGCTGCAAGCCGAAGCAACGCCCGAGGCCGAAGGCCGTCTGGAAAACCTGAATGAACTGATCAACGCCGCCACCGACGCCGCCACCCGTGGTGAGGACATCGCCGGCTTCCTCGATCACGCCGCCCTGATCAGCGATCAGGACGATTACGACCCGACCGCCGCCGTCCAGCTCATGTCGCTGCATGCAGCCAAGGGCCTGGAATTCTCCACCGTCTTCCTCGCCGGCCTCGAAGAAGGCCTGTTCCCCCATAGCCGCACGTCGCAGAGTCCGAATGAATTGGAAGAGGAGCGCCGCCTCTGCTACGTGGGCATGACCCGCGCCCGCCAGCAGCTCTATCTCACCCACGCCGCCCGCCGCCGCCGCTACGCCGGCCAAGCCAGCGAGCCCTCGATGCCGTCGCGCTTTCTCAGCGAAGTGCCGCAGGCTCTGCTACAGGATTTATCCCCTCCCGCGGTCCCGCTCGGCCGCCGCTACGTTAGTGAAGGCTATAACCAGGACGAGCGTCCGAAACCATTTGCCGCCTCCGGACGTCCTACCTACAACTCGGTGGAAAGCATTCACCAGTTCTTTCAGCGTCCTGGGAATCAACGATCAAGTGCTCAGCCGGCGTTCGAACCGTCTCTCCAGCAACAGCGTTCCACCGCCGGCGCCAAGCTCCCGCTCTCGCGCACCGGCGCGCGCGTGCGCCACGCCAAGTTCGGCGTCGGCACCGTATTGCGCGTCGAGGGCGAAGGCGACCAGACCAAGCTCACCATCTCGTTCCCCGGTTACGGATTGAAAAAACTGGTCGAAAAAATGGCCGGCCTGCAACCGGTCTAAGAGGTATGAAACTCAATGCTGGCACTCGCACTGCTGCTGCTGACTCCGCTGCAAACACCTTCGAATATTCATGCTAAACAGGTGGTCTCGACCGCCATCGCCACTATGGGCGGCGATCATTACCTGCAAGCCAACGAGCGCAGCGGCAACGGCCGCGTCTACACCTTTGGTTCCACCGGCGACCTCAACGATCCCGGCACCGTCTTTTGGAACTATTTCCGTTTCCCCTCCGACGAGCGCGTCGAGCTGACCAAGCATCGCAGCGTCATCTATATCTACTCCGCCGATCGCGGGTGGGAAATCACTTATAAAGGTGTGGCCCCGATGCTACGCAAGCAGTTGACGCAGTATCAGGATGCCAATCGCCACTCCCTCGACGTCATTTTGAAAACCTGGGCCAGCAACCCGCAAACGTTGATGCTGTACCAGGGACTATCGAGCATTGACCAGGCGCAGGTCGAGTCGGTAGCCTTCACCACCGCCGATGGCGACACCGCCGTGGTTGATTTCTCGATTACCACCCACCTGCCCATGCGCGTCCACTGGCGCCGCGAGGACCCCGACACCGGGGGCCATTACGAGGAATCGGTAATTTACGGGAACTGGGTCCGCATCGGGGCTATCTATACGCCCTTCGCCCTCGATCACTTCGAAGGCACCCAGCGCGTGGACCAGCGCTTCTATACCAATGTCAGCTTCGCGCCGTTCCCCGACTCCATCTTCCAGCCCGCCCCCCTCGGTAAGAAGCATTAACCGGTACGCGGGGCCCTGCGCAACCGCGCCGGGCCCCGCACCAGTCAAAGCCCCGTTTTAAAGGCTGTCGAGCAGGTACTGCGCCTGCGCAATCAATTGCTGCGCAATCGCCGCGGGCACCCGGCCCGAGTTCACCATGCTGTTGACCTGGTTGATAAACGCGCCCAACTGCCCGGCGGCGGCAGTGGTATTCCCTTTGGCCACCGACGCCAGTGCGTTCGAGACTTTGGTGAGCAGCGCGCCGGAGTTCCCCGAAAGCGCCGCCGCGTCCGCCTGGATCTGCGTTCCCAGGCTGTTGTACGTCACCGTGATCGTGATCGAAACCTGCGCTGCGGCGTTGTTGTAATCCACCGTATCGGTTGGCACAAACGTAACCGCAAGAGGGCTGCTCCCAATCGGTAGGACGGTGCCGGCGTTCGGCGTATAGGTAAACGTACCCGGTACGTTGGCCGTGGCGTCGAGTTGCGTGCCGCTCAACCCCGTGCCATAGGTGATGCTGGCCGGGGCCAACCAACTGACAGTCGGGTTGGCCTTGGCGATGGCATCGTGGACGGTGGCGCTCGCCGTGTTGTAGTTGCCCGCTGCATCCGTGAACACCCATCCATCCGACGGATAATCGCCCGCCGTTGTATGGACCGTGCCGCTCAGGTCAAGGCCGGTCAGGCTAACGCCGCCCACACCCGTCACCGTTCCGCTGGCTGAGTGCGGATTGCCATCATACGTCACGTTGTATGGTGTAACGGTGACGATGGCGTTCGCCTTGTTGATCGTATCGCTCACCGTGCCGGTGCTGCTGTTGTAGTTGCCGGTGCTGTCTGTAAACGTCCAATTATCGGCGGAATAGCTGCCGGCGTTGGTATGGGTCGTGGCTGAGAGACTCAGTCCGGTCAACGTGATGCCCGCAACTCCGGTAACGCTCCCGGTCGCGGTGTGCGCGGCAGCGTCATAGGTCACACTGTACGGCGTTACGGTGACGGTGGCGTTCGCCTTCGCAATGCTGTCGCTCACCGAGCCGGTGCTGTTGTTGTAATTGCCCGTGCTGTCAGTGAATATCCAGCCATCGGTTCCGTAGCTGCCCGCGTTCGTATGCGTGGTGGCCGAGAGATCGAGGCCGGTCAATGCGGCGCCACCGGCCCCGGTAACCGTTCCGGAGGCCGTGTGCGCCGTCCCGTCGTAGGTCACGCTATAGGGCGTGACGGTAACAGTGGCGTTCGCCTTGCTGATGGTATCGCTCACCGAGTCGTTGGCATTGTTGTAGTTTCCCGATGTGTCTGTAAAGGTCCACCCGTCGGATGGATAGCTGCCGGCGGCGGTGTGCGCTGTCCCGGAGAGGTTGAGTCCGGTCAGCACACTTCCGCCAACCCCGGTAACCGTTCCAGAGGCTGTGTGCGACGCGCCATCGAAGGTCACGCTATAGGGCGTCACGGTGACCGTGGGGGTTGCCTTGGCGATCGTATCGCTCACTGTTCCCGTGGCCGCGTTGTAGTTACCTGTGGCATCCGCGAATGTCCAGGCGTCAGTCGTATAACTGCCGGCGGCCGTGTGCGTGCTGGCGGAGAGGTCGAGGCCCGCCAATACCGCCCCCCCGACCCCCGTAACCGTCCCGGTGGCCGTGTGCGCCGTGCCATCGTAGGTTAGGCTGTACGGCGTGACGGTGACGGTGGCGTTCGCTTTGCCGATCGTATCGCTCACAGTTCCCGTGGCGGGGTTATAGTTGCCCGCGGCGTCTGTGAATGCCCAGGCGTCGGATGGATAGGCACCCGCGGAGGTATGCGTGGTACCGGAGAGATCGAGCCCAGTCAGCGCCGCGCCCCCGACTCCGGTTACCGTTCCTGTGGCGGTGTGCGCCATTGCGTCGTAGATCACGTTGTACGGCGTCACTGTGACCATGGCGTTCGCCTTCGCGATCGTATCGCTCACGCTTCCGGTGGCATTGTTGTAGTTCCCAGTGCTATCGGTAAACGTCCAGGCGTCTGAGCCGTAGCTTCCCGCATTGGTATGGGTGGTTCCGGCCAGGCTGAGCCCCGCCAGGGAGACGCCGCCAACCCCGGTAGCGGCGCCGCTCGCGGTGTGCGCTGCGGCGTCGTACGTCACGTTATACGGCGTGACAGTGACGTTGGGGTTCGCCTTCGCGATCGTATCGCTCACGCTTCCGGTGGCATTGTTGTAGTTCCCAGTGCTGTCGCTAAACGACCAGACATCCGAGCCATAGCTCCCGGCGTTGGTATGCGTGGTCCCGGCCAGGTTCAGCCCTGCCAGCGGTACGCCCCCCACGCCGGTAACGCCACCCGCCGCCGTATGCGCCACAGCGTCGTAAGTAATGCTATATGGCGTCACCGTAATCGTCGCGTTGGCCTTTTTAATGGCGAAGGTGCCAGTGGCCGAACCTTGGTAGTTGGCATCATTGATCGTTGCCGTCACGCTATAAACGCCGGCATTGGTTTCCGGCGCATTCGTCCACTGGATGTTCAACCCGGCGGGCGTGGTAGCAGCCACCGGCGAAACCGCGGTGGCATTGAACGTTTGCGTCAGCGACGAGAGGACGACCGGCACGATCGCTTTGCTGGCATTCACCGTAGGCGCCAGGCTCGGCGCTGGATTGTAATTGGCGTCGCCCGCCTGCGTGAAGCTGACCGTGCAGGCGCCGGTGCCCGCGGTCATGGTCAGTTGCGCCGATCCCGTGCCCGTTCCCGAGCACGCGCCGGCGCCGGAGATGCTCACCCCAAGTCCGGAATTCGAGCTCGCCGCGACACTGAAGCTGCTGTTGTACGCCGCCGTTGCGGGAGGCGCGGTGGTAATGGTAATGCTCTGATCCGCCTTGGTGCTCGTTCCACTCAGCTCGACCGTTTGCGTTACGTTCTGGGCGTTATCGCTTAGCGACACCGTTCCCGTGAAGGGTCCGCCCACCGAAGTGGGGCTGAACGTGAGGTTCACGCTGCAAGTGCCGCCGGGCGCAAGCACCACGTTGGCGCAGTTGTTGGTTTGCGTAAAATATCCGGAAGCGCTGGCCAGGTTGACCGCGGAAATGCTTAGCGCATCGGCGCTATCGGTATTCGTCACCACCAGCGCCTGCTGCGCGGAGTGATTCGTCACCGCCGTGATCGTCACCGGCGAAGGATTGAACCCAACTGTTGGGAACCCGCCAATCCCGTTGAGGTACACGACCTGCGGCTCGTCGAACGCATCGTCGGTCAGCACCACATACGCCGCCGCCGCTCCCTCTGCCGTGGGGCTATAGTTCACGGTCATGGACGCGCTGCCGTTGGCGTCCACCGAAACCGCTCCGGTGGAAATGCTGAAGTCGCTCGAGCCTACCAGGCGCGGCGTGACGATCGTCGCCATGTTGCCCGAATTCGTAACCGTGAAGGTCACGCTGCACGTCGAGCAATTCAGCGCGCTGTTGCCGAAAGTCCAACTGTTGGCAACACCATTGACGCCGGCCTGGAGGCCGCCGAGTTGAATCGCCGCATAGTTCGAGACGCTCTGAACTTGCGCCGATCCATTGACCTGATTGTTAAGCGGCGCCGCGAAGCTGTCCGCCAGGGTGCTGACGGTCGCCGTCGGGACCTGGTTCGGCCCGGTATTGCCGCCGTTGTAAGAAAGGTTGTAAACGTCCGTGCCAGAGTTGGCAACATCGCCGCTGGCGCTGACATTGGCTATCGTTACCTGTCCGTTCAAATTGAAAATGGCGCCGCCCAGACCCTGGCCGCCGCCGCTCCCATGCGCGGCGTTGCTGTTCAGAGCGTCGCCGCCCAGAATCACGGTGCCGAGATGGTTGAACACGACGCCGCCCATGCCGGCGCCGCCGCCGCCCGGTGCGGGGCCGTTGTTGGCGTTGCTGCCGTTGCCGGCGCCGAAGCCGCCCGCGCCCGCGCCGCCGCCGGAGTAAACGCCGCCACCGCCGCCGCCAAAGCCGCCATTGCCCGGGTAGTCATCCCCGCCGCCGCCGCCGCCGCCAAAGCCGCCGTTGCCGCCGCCGCCGACATAACCCTCGCCGCCGCCGCCGCCGCCGACTCCGCCCCCGCCACCTCCGCCCAATCCGGCACCCGCTCCGCCGCCCCCGAATCCGCCGCCGGAACCGCCGCAGAGTCCGTTCCATGCAGCGTAGCCCGCGCCGCCGTTTCCGCCGCCGATCGCGCCCGAGCCGGCTGAAAAGAAGGGATAGCCGTTGCCGGTCCCATTGCCGCCGTTTTGTCCGACCGTGAAGCCGCCGCCGCCGCCGCCGCTATTCTGGTTGGCATTGGAGCTGCCGCCGTTGCCGCCAAAACCGCTAACGCCGGCGCTGCAGTTGCCACCGCCTTCGTTGCCAAGAAAGCCGCCGCCGGGAACGGCGCTATAGCCGGCATTGCCGCCGTTTCCTTTGAAGCCGCCGCCCGCCGCGCCGTACCCGTTATCCGAGCTGCCGCCGTCGCCGCCCAGCCCACCGCCGCCGCCGGCGCCATTGCTGTAGCCGCCGCCGAAGCCGCCGCCACCGTTGCCGCCCTGCGCGGTGTTGTTGTCGAAGTTGACCCGGGCCAGATGCAATGTGCCTTGGTTGAAAATCGCGCCGCCCAATCCCGCGCCGCCGCCGCCACCGCCATAGCCGTGGCCCCCGTTGCCACCCGCCGCCAATCCGTTCGCGAGCGTCAGATCAGTCAATGTGAGAGTGCCGGCGGGCTGGTTTGTCTCCACTCCCCCCGACACATAAAAGAACCGGAACTTGGGCGCGTTCACCGCCCGGTTGATGGTGGCGCCGCTGCCGATGATCAGAATCCGCGAGGTGACCGCCGGAAATGCGTTGGGACCGTACCACCAGTCACTGGGCTGGGTCACTGTATACTGGCCGTTGCTGGCCAATACAATCGTGCCTCCGTTAGCGGCATTGAGCGTATTGATGGCCGCGACCAGACCGGCCACGTCGCCGTTCCCCACCGTAATCACCTGGTTGGTTTGCGCCGCCGCGCGCCGCGGTCCCGCGAACCCCAGAACGAGCAACAATGCCGGCAGGACAAACGACATCAATCGCGCCAGCGGGCGTTGTGAGCGAACTTGTGACTGTACACGGGAAGTTGATTCGGCAGCAAGGCGCATCGGTGACCTCTTTCTTTCAAACCTAAATTGTGGGGGGGGAGTAGCCGATACTACCTACTGACACGTCGAGTGTCAATCGCTATTTTTGTTACAAGAGCCCGATTACGGGAGCCCTCACTCAGGCACCCACTCAGGCGGGGCGATGCCATGCCGATATGCCCGGAAATAATGCGGTGGGAAGGCGCTAATCGCTCTGACCGTGGTAGTTCGGCGCCTCCTGGGTCACGGTCACGTCGTGCACATGGCTCTCGCGCAATCCGGCGTTGGAAATCCGAATAAACCGCGCCCGCGTCTGAAAATCGGCGATCGTCCGGCATCCGCAATACCCCATGCCCGCCCGCAGGCCGCCCACCAGTTGGTGCACCATCGCCGCCAGCGACCCCTTATAAGGAACGCGACCCTCGATTCCTTCCGGCACCAGCTTGCTGCTGCGGTTGTTTTCCCCGCCCGCCGTGCCGCCCTCATCGGTCATGTGCTGCCCATAACGCTCCGCCGACCCTGCTTCCATCGCCGCCAGCGAACCCATGCCACGGTAGCTCTTGAATGACCGGCCCTGGTAAAGAATAATGTCGCCCGGACTTTCATGCGTACCGGCGAATAGGCTTCCGATCATCACCGTACTCGCGCCCGCCGCAATCGCCTTGCTGATGTCGCCCGAGTACTTCACCCCGCCGTCGGAAATGATGGGCACCTCGCCGCCGGCTTCGACACTGGCGCGCACCGCAGCCGCGATGGCTGTAATCTGCGGCACCCCGGCTCCCGTCACAATGCGGGTCGTGCAGATCGAGCCCGGCCCGATCCCAACCTTGATTCCATCCGCGCCCGCCGCGATTAGGTCCCGCGCCCCCTCGTAGCTCGCCACGTTTCCGGCCAGAACGTCCAAATGCGGCAACTTGGCCTTGATCTTGCGCAGTGCCTCCAATACCCGCTGTGAATGCCCGTGCGCGGTGTCAATCGCGAGCACATCCACTTTCTTCGCCGCCATCTCCTGCGCCCGCTCCAGGTAATCGCCGGTCGCTCCCACCGCCGCCGCCACCCGCAGCCGCCCCTGGTCGTCTTTCGCCGCCGACGGATACTTCAATTTCTTCTGAATGTCCTTGACCGTGATCAGCCCCTTCAACATATAGCGGTCGTCCACCACCAGCAGCTTCTCCACCCGGTGACGATGCAACAGGGCTTCGGCTTCCTCCAGCGTCGTCCCCACCGGAACCGTGATCAGGTTCTCTTTCGTCATCACCTCGCCGATCGGAATATCGGTGCGCGTCTCAAACCGCAGATCGCGGTTGGTCAGGATGCCGACCAGCTTCCCGCTCCGGGTCACCGGGAGCCCCGAGATCTTGTATTTGCGCATCATCTCCAGCGCCTCCGAAATGCGCTGGTCCGGCCCCATCGTCACCGGGTCCACGATCATTCCGCTCTCCGAGCGCTTGACCTTGTCCACCTCGTCGGCCTGCTCCTCGATCGAAAGGTTGCGATGGATCACCCCCAGCCCGCCCTGCTGCGCCAGCGAGATCGCCAGGCGCGCCTCGGTCACGGTGTCCATCGCCGCCGAGAGAATCGGAATATTCAGCCGGATATTGCGGCTCAACCGCGTGGCCGTCTCGACCTCCGTGGGCAGCAGATCGGAGTAAGCCGGAACCAAGAGAACGTCGTCAAATGTCAGCGACTCGGGGACGGGAAATTCAATCATGGTTGGTAAGCCTTTCATTTTACCTGAGACAATAGAACCATGCCGATCCATGTAGACCCGATTGAGATCGAGGTGATCGCCGCCGACCCGTGGCCTCCCATCGCCGCCCAGACCGGCATCGGAATCGCGGCATGGATCGAGGCCATGCTCACCCGCGCCGGTGCTACCGAAGGCGCCATCACGGGCCATATCTGGATCAGCGACCGCTGGCAGGCCGATGTGATCGTAAATGCCAAACGCCACTCCGAGGAAGCCGCCTTCGACCAGGGTCACCATTGCCTTTACCGCCTGGTGCAATTCGCGGCATCGGAATTGAAACTCGAACTTCCCGACCCCCTCACTCGCGCCTTCGACGATTGGCAAACCCATTCCCCGGGCGCGCTGCTGGCCTACTTCGCCGGCGACTACCGCCGCGCTTTCGAGTTGGACCCCACCATGCCCGCGCCGCGCATAGCGCTCGCCCGCCAACAACTTGCCCGCCCGGATGGGATGAGCGACGCCCGCGCCGCCGCCGGCATCATGCAAGGCGTTACCGTGCACGATGCCCAGGCCGCCGCCGAACTCGGCATCGCCATTTGGGCCGGCGCTCCCGCAGCCGGCGAGGCTGCCGCCGCCGTCGCCGAAATCGCCGCCCAGCTTCTGCAACAAGCCGTCAAGGCCAATCCCGATGACGCCGTCGCCGCCGCCGCGCTCGCCGCCCTCCTTGTCCGCCGCGGGGCCGAGGGCCAGGCGCTCGACGAGGCGCTGTTGCTCGCCACCCACGCGACCCAGCTCGCGGCCGACGACTTCCGCTGCTGGGCGGCCCTCGCCGACGTCCACCGCGCCCAGGGCGACATGCAGCAGGCCGGCTTCTTTTATGGATTCGCCCTCCGCCTCGAACCCAACGCTCCCACGGTTCTCAAGGACGCCGCCGCCACCTGGCTCATCGCCCGTGATCTCGACCGCGCCCTGCCGCTGATCGAACAGGCGCTGGCGCTCGCGCCCGCCGATGCTGAAAATTGGGGTAATCTCGCCTTCGCCCGCGACCTCGCCGGCACTCCCGCCCCCGCGCTCGAAGCCGCCCGCCAGGCCACGGGCGCCAATCCGGCCGACCCGCGTCTCCACATTCTCCACGGCGACCTGGCCCTCAAGGCCGGCAAAAAATCTGAAGCTCTCGACGCCTGGGCCCGCGCCACCGCCATTGACTCCAGCTTGCTGATCAATCCCCAGGGTGGCAACATCGGAATTTAGACAGGAATTCAACGCCATGACCGACATCGAAATCTCCCCCGCCGAACTTCACCAGCGCCTCTCCGCCGGCGAGTCTCTCCGCCTGCTCGATGTGCGCGAGCCCTGGGAGTTCGAACAGGCCTCGCTCGCCAACGCCGAGAATATTCCCCTCAATCAAATCCCCATGCACCTCGAGGCCATGGCCGCCAACGACGCCCATGCCGAGATCATCTGCTTCTGCCATTCCGGGCGCCGCAGCCTCACCGCCGCGGACTGGCTCCGGCGCTCCGGCGTTCCCGGCGCGCGCTCGCTGGCCGGCGGCATTGACCAATGGTCGCGCGACATTGATCCCTCGATTCCGCGGTATTGAAAAAAGCTATGCGAAAACTCACCTCCGCTCTCGCCCTCGGTTTATTAATCACCCTCGCCGGCTGCCATCACTCCTCAACAACTCCTGTCACCGGCCCCACGCCCGCCGCTCCCGGCACCTACACCGCCGACATTCAGACCGACATGGGAACCATCACGGTGCAGTTGTTTCCCCAGCAGGCGCCGCTTGCCGTCGGCAACTTCATCGGCCTGGCCGAGGGCACGCAAGCCTGGCGCGACCCCGCGACCGGAACGGTCGAAACCCACAAGCGCTTCTACGACGGCCTGACCTTTCACCGGGTCATCCCACAGTTCATGATTCAGGGGGGCGACCACCTCGGCACCGGCACCGGCGACGGCGGCTACCAATTCGCCAACGAGACTACTCCCGATCTGACCTTCGACCGCCCTGGACGCCTCGCCATGGCCAACGCCGGACCCAACACCAACGGCACCCAGTTCTTCATCACCACTGTCCCCTATGCCAGCCTCAACGGCAACTACACCATCTTCGGCCAGGTGACCAATGGCCAGAATGTCGCCGATGCCATCAGCCAGGTGCCGCGCGACAGCAACGATAAGCCCCTCACGCCCGTCCATATAGTCAAGATCACCATCCATCGCGGATAAAGGTCTAAACCTGATTCATCGTGGCACGCTGTCGCCGCATCTCCTTCACCCTTGCGCTCTTGGCGGCGACACTCCCCGCCCAAGGCCGTGGACGCGGTGGACGCGGTGCCGCCGCGCCGCCGCAGCCTGACGAAACGCCCGCCATGGCGGCCGATCTCTTCACCCAGGCCCGCGCCGCGCTCGCCGCGCTCCCCGACTTTGCCGTGCCCCGCCTCCTGGCCAGCATTGCGCGCGATGAATACCGCCTAGCGCCCGCCCAAAGCCTCGCCGATGACGAGCGCGCCTTCGCCGACGCCCGCAACCTTGCCGGCCCCCAGGGAGCGGATGAAACCGCCGGCGCCGCCCGCGAGCTGGTCAAGCAGCAGGTCGAGCTCAGCGCCATCAGCGACATCGCCCGTCACCGCGAGTCCGATCACGGCGAGTTCGACCGCGCTCTCGAACTGACGCGCCTCGCCGACGTGCCCAAGGGCCCGCTCTACGATGCGCTCATCATGGCCGTTAGCGGCGCCGATGGCGCCGATGACGATCCGGCCTCGCCCGCCGGCGCCGATGCCGGCGAGCGCGTCTTTGATCTGGTCGAGGAATGCAAACGCGCCGACGGCGTTTATCCTTATCGCGGCGTTGCCAACGCCCTGCGCCGCCTCGCCCGCGCAACGGATACGACCACGCGGCTGCTCCTCGTCCGTGAAGGCTACCAAATGGCCGCCAATCTATCCGACCCGAACCAGGCCAACCAAGCCTATTTTTTTCTGCAGGCCGCCCACCACGCCGAGCCGGCGTTGGATGGCGAATTGGAATCCTCGCTCCAGTCCCTGATCCGCAATCTCGCGTCCGCGAGCAACGCCGATACCATCGGCACCGCCTCCGCCACCAGCCATCGCCTGCTCTCGCTGCTCGGAACCGTTGACCCTGTCCGCGCCCTCGCGCTCGGCGCGAACCTGACCGACTTGGTGCCGCCGCCAACCACGCTGCGGCCAGGTTCCTTCGAATTAAATATTTCCTCTGTTTCCGGCGGCCTTACGTTCGTAGCCAACGTCAACTCGACCACCCCGCTGGATGCCGCTCCGCCGGCCGACGCCGCCACGCTCGCCGACAATGCCGCCTTCACGACTCTGCTCGCACAGGCTGAAAGCCTGCAGCGCCGCGATCCGCGTCAGGCGCTCAGCCTGGCCGACGAAGCCTCCAATCACGTCAATTCCACCCTTCTCTCCAGCCAGCTCGATGCCGTCGGCCGTCTCGCGGCCATCTACTATCAACTGGGTTCGCACCAACAAGGCGCACATATTTTCTCGCTCGCCCTCGATGCCGCCGATCAGCAGGCTCGCGCTCAGGATGCCGATTTTCAATCCGCCGATCGGGTGCGCCAGTTGCAGATCGCCGCTTCGCTCGATTCGCCCGCATCGCCGCTGGTTGAACTCTACAGCCTTGCCGCCCGCTTCGATTTCCCCAACACGGCCCGCCGCGCCGAAACCGCGCAATTCACGCTGCTGAAGCCAACTCTACTGCTCCGTCTGGCGGTCATCGCCGGTGTAAGCGAGCGACCCGTCCGCGTCCTACGCCAATAAACCCATTCCGATGGCCCGGCGCACGCGCGTCATGCGCGCGCCCGCCAACGCGCGCGCCCGTTCGGCCCCGTCGCGCAGTATCTCCGCGAGCTTTTCAGGGTTGGCCATGATGTCCAAATAGCGTGCGCGCGCATCGCCCAGGCTTGTTTCCATGGCGTCGAACAGCGCCTGCTTCGCCACCGCCCATCCCGTTCCGCCGGCGCGCAGCTTGTTCGCCAGCGTCTCCGCCTCCGCCGCTCCCACGAAGTGGCGATACAACTGAAATACCGCCGCGCTCTCTGGTACCTTGGGCTCCTCCACCGGAACCGAGTCGGTTTGAATTCGCATGACCAGTTTGCGCAACTGCGCCGCCGGCAGAAACATTGGTACCGTGTTGTCGTAGCTCTTGCTCATCTTGCGCCCGTCGAGTCCAGGGATGGTTTCGACCTCTTCCTGAATCAGCGCTTCCGGCACCACCAGCAGATCGCCGTACACGTGATTGAACCGCTGCGCAATATCCCTGCACATTTCCAAATGCTGTTTCTGATCACGCCCCACCGGCACCACATCCGCTCCGAAAGCGAGAATGTCGGCCGCCATCAGGATGGGGTACGTGTACACCCCGGCGCTGATCTCCCGCTGCTGCGCCTGCGCGTCCTTGAACGCGTGCGCGCGGTCCAGCAACCCCTTCCCGGTGAAACAACTGAGTATCCACGCCAGCTCCATCACCTCAGGCACATCCGATTGCCGGTAAAGCAAATTGCGCGTGGGGTCGAGCCCCAGCGCCAGCCATGTCGCCGCCACGCTCAGCGAATGCGCGCGTAATTCCGCGCCGTTGTGCAGCGTGGTTAAAGCGTGGTAATCGGCAATGAAATAGAGGCATTGGTATGAATCCGCCAGCCGTAGTGCCGGACGGATCATCCCCAGATAATTACCAATGTGCGGCAGCCCGCTGGGCTTGATTCCGCTAAGTGCGATTTTCATTTTGGGAAAGACGATGGTGCGCCTGGTAGGAGTTGAACCTACGACCTCTCGCTTCGGAGGCGAACGCTCTATCCAGCTGAGCTACAGGCGCATATCCGTCACCTGAAGTTTACCGCAGTCGCGGCGACGTTGATAGGTGGGGGCCCCCGCGCGGCTGTCGCCGCGCGACCTGCTTAGGCGTGCGCGCCCGTTCCGCGGTGGGGCCGGTGCCGAAAAAGTCAACAGAAAGTTTTGACGTTTTGCTTGCTTCGCGCGTCTATGTGAGTACAATCGCTTTACCGCGTCTCCCATGCCTTCCCATTTTCACGTTCGCATCTCCGCTCTTTTGCTTAGCGCCGGCATGATGGCCGCGCTGCCGCTGAACGCGCAAACACACCGCCGCCGTAAGGTTTCCAAGCCGGTTGGCCAAACCTGGACGGCCAAACCCACCGCCTACGGCTTGGGTGACAACGACATCAGTACCGGCGACGACGCCACCATCCGCGCCGCCGCCGTCCACGCTCTTGGTGATTTAAACGGCACCGCTGTAGTGGTTGATCCCAACACCGGCCGCGTCCTCACCATGGTCAATCAGTCGCTCGCCCTGTCGGCGGATTACCAGCCATGTTCGACGACTAAAATGGCGGTGGCGCTCGCTGCGCTGGACCACGGCGTCGTCAACGAAAACACTCCCGTACGCATCGCCGCCCACTGGTCGGTGAACTTGACCCAGGCGCTGGCCTACTCGATCAACGCCTACTTCGAAGCCTTGGGCGAAAAGATGGGCTTCGCCACGGTCACCGGCTACGAGCGCCAACTGGGACTGGGCGAAAAGGCGGGCTGGAATATTCCCGGCGAAGATCCCGGCTCGGTGCCCGATGAACCCGGCCCCGGGGGCGTCGCCAAGCTCAGTAGTTTCGGCGAAGGCGTGCGCATCTCCCCGCTGCAGTTGGCCGCCATCACCGCCGCCATTGCCAACGGCGGGACACTCTATTATTTGCAATACCCGACCACGCCCCAACAAATTCAAGATTTCGAACCCAGGATCAAGCGCACCTTGCCGATCGCCGCCTTTACTCCCGAAGTGAAGGATGGAATGTTGGCCGCCGTGCAATACGGCACCGCCAAGCTCGCCCGCCTGCGCGACGAAGAAATCCTGGGCAAGACCGGCACCTGCAGCCGTGACGGAACCCGCTACGGATTATTCGCCAGCTATCTCGGCAATCCCAATCCCAAGCTGGTGGTGGTGGTGGTCCTCCGCGGCAATCGCGCCGTCTTCGGTCCCCGCGCCGCCCAGGTCGCCGGCGAAATCTACCGCTCTTTGGACGCCGAGCATTTCTTCCTGGCGGCGAATACCCAGGCCCGCACCATCGCCAACAATCAGTAGTGAGGCAGGCGGCAGTCCAGTCTCAAGCCGACGCCGAGTTGTGTGCCCACACCGCCCGTCCGACAAAAAACGGCCCCATCTGCTGAATGAAGCTCGCCGTCTGGCGGGTCTTTCGCATGGCCTGCACGCACGCCGAAAGCGGATACAACTCGCTGCCCACCAGGCCAATCACGAAATCGTTGTCGTTGCGGTCGAGCCCAGCGCACGCCAGACGTATATCCTGCGCGTAACCCGCCGTGCCAAACGCGTGGCCAATGACCCCGTGCTCGCGCAAGATCGCAGTCTGCTCCTCTGGAGCCAGCGCCGAAAACGCTCCCGCCCTCCGCAGCGGATACCACACCGCCCACGGGCTCTCTTTCTGTGTCGCGGTGCGCCGCGGTTTTTCGATCAACGAGTCCTCCAGGTTCGGTTCGTGTCCCAGCGAGTACGTCCGCCCCATCATGGTGTACTCCGGTTTGAACCGAAGTTCGCTAAACGGCGGATGCTGCAACCGCGCTCGCAGCTCGGTGACAAAATAGTTGGGATCGTCGCTCCAGCTCAGCAGCGCCACGCCCCGCGGATCGTTGACGTCTTCGTATAGCACGCCCTCGGCCCCCGAGGCGGAGAGCTCGCGCACCAGGCCCGGCGTAATGCGGCAATCGCCGAACGCCAGAAGCTGCATGAATAATCGCCGGTCCAGCGTGCTCTGGTTGCCGCCCTTCTCGCGCAGGTCAGGCCTGTCCATTTTGAATGATCCTCAAATCGTGCCCGGTCATCTCCGGCGGTTCCTCGACGCCGAGCATCCCCAGTAGCGTCGGAGCCAGGTCGCGCAGCGACCCGCCCGGCCGCAGCTCGCGGCGCGATTCGCCCACCGCGATCAACGGCACCGGATTGGTGGTGTGGTACGTATGCGGCCCGCCGGTCGAGGGAATAATCATCTCTTCCGCGTTGCCATGATCGGCGGTGACCAGCATGCTCCCTCCGCGCCGCCGCAGCGCCGCTTCGATTTCTCCCAGGCAGCCGTCCACCGTCTCCACCGCGCGAATCGTCGGCGGGATCTTCCCCGAATGCCCCACCATGTCGGCGTTGGCGAAATTCACCACGACCAAATCAAATGGCCCCTTCTCAATCGCCTCGACCACGGTCGCGGCCACGCCCGCCGCCGACATCTCCGGCTTCAAATCGTACGTAGCGACCTTCGGTGACGGAATCATCTTCCGCTCCTCGCCGGCAAACGCCGTCTCCACCCCGCCGTTGAAGAAGTAAGTCACGTGGGCGTATTTCTCGGTCTCCGCGACCCGCAAATTGCGCAGCCCGCGCTCCGCCATCACCTGCGCCAAAATGTGACCCAGCGATTCCGGCGGCAGCACAAGGGGAAGGTCGAACGATTTGTCGTACCGCGTGAAGCACACGTAATGCAGCCGCTTCGGCACCTCGGTTCGGGGAATCGCCTTCTCGAGCTCCGGCGTCGGCTCGCCGGCCCGCGTCAGCGCCCGCGTCATCTGCCGCGCCCGGTCCGCCCGGAAATTGAAAAAAATCACCGCATCGTCGTCGCCAATCCGCGCGATCGGTTCATCCGAGGTCCCCTTCGTAATTACCGTCGGCAGCACGAACTCGTCCGTAAGCCCGGCTTCGTACGATGCGGTCAGCGCACCGACCGCCGATTCCGCCTTCGGACCCGCGCCGTGCGCCATGGCGTCGAGCGCCAGCCGGATGCGGTCCCACCGCTGGTCGCGGTCCATCGCGTAATAGCGTCCGGCGATGGTCGCGATCTGGCCCACGCCATACTCCCGCATTTTTTGTTCCATCTGCTCGACGTAGGTTCGACCCGAATGCGGCGCCGTGTCCCGCCCGTCGGTGAAGGCATGTACATAGACCCGTGTGACGCCTTCCGCCTTGGCCATGCGCAGCAGCGCGTACAAATGATCCAAATGCGAATGCACGCCTCCGTCGCTCGCCAGCCCCAGCAAATGCAGCGTCCGCGTCCGTGCGTGATGCATCGCCGCCACCAGCGCCGGGTTATGCGCCAGGCTGCCGTCGGCGATGGCGCGGTCAATCCGCGTGATATCCATCTGCACGATTCTCCCCGCGCCAATATTCAAATGCCCGACCTCGCTGTTGCCCATCTGACCTTCCGGCAGGCCCACCGCCGGGCCCGACGTGTGCAGCAGCGTTGACGGGTACTCCCGCAGCATGCGGTCGTACACCGGCTTACGCGCCAGCGCAATGGCGTTGCCCGGCCCCGGTGGCGCGTACCCCCAGCCGTCCATTATGGTGAGAACAATCATGCCTAAGGCTTCAACGACTGTGCCAACGCGGCTCGCCCCGGAAATTTCGCCCGCGTCCCCAGTTCCTCTTCAATGCGCAGCAGTTGGTTGTACTTCGCCACGCGGTCGGTGCGGCTCGCCGACCCGGTCTTGATCTGCCCGGCGTTGGTCCCGACCGCCAGATCGGCGATAAACGTGTCCTCAGTCTCGCCCGAACGGTGCGAAATAATCGCGGTGTAGCGGTTCTTTTGCGCCAGCCGGATCGCCTCGAGCGTCTCCGTCACTGTCCCGATCTGATTCAGCTTGATCAGGATCGAGTTCGCGACGCCCCTGTCGATGCCTTGCTGTAGCCGCGCCACATTGGTGACGAACAAATCGTCGCCGACCAACTGCAGCTTCCCCTGCGCCATCGTGGTCAGCGTCTTCCATCCTTCCCAGTCGTCCTCGGCGAGCCCGTCTTCGAGCGAAACGATCGGATACTGCCGCGCCCAATCCATCCAGAACGCCGCCATCTGCTCCGAGTTCAGTTCCCGCCGGTCCGATTTCTTGAAGACATACCGCTGGTGCCCGGCATCGTAGAACTCACTCGCCGCCGGATCGAGCGCCACGGCGATCTGTTCGCCCGGCTTGTACCCCGCCTTGGAGATGGCCTCGAGCACCGTCTCCATCGCCTCTTCGTTGCTCTTGACCGACGGTGCAAAACCGCCTTCGTCCCCCACCGCGGTGATATAGCCTCTCTTCTTCAGCACCGCTTTGAGCGCATGGAAAACCTCGACCCCCCAGCGCAGCGCCTCGTGAAAACTGGCCGCGCCGACCGGCATGACCATGAACTCCTGAAAGTCTACATTGTTGTCGGCATGCGCCCCGCCGTTGAGGATATTCATCATCGGCACCGGCAGCGTGCAGGCGTCGTCGCCCCCCAGCGCCCGGTACAGCGGCACCCCCCCCATCGCCGCCACCGCCCGCGCCGCCGCCATGGAAACCGAAAGAATGGCATTCGCCCCCAACCGCCCCTTGTTGGCCGTACCATCCAGCTCAATCATGCGCAGGTCGAGCTTGGCCTGATCTCCGGCGTCGAAGCCCGCCAGCGCTCCCGCCAATTCCTCGTTGACGTTCGCCACCGCGTTCTGCACGCCCTTGCCGAGATAGCGCGCCGAATTCCCGTCGCGCAATTCAACCGCTTCATGTTCACCGGTGGACGCGCCGCTCGGCACCGCCGCCCGCCCGCGCGCCCCTCCGCGCAGCGTCACCTCGCACTCCACCGTCGGATTGCCGCGCGAGTCCAAAATCTCACACGCGTGAATGCCGCTGATCCCAGCGTCCGCCATCATTGAATTATAAGGGACTGAACTGAGGCGCCGCTGGAGTAGCCGCGCTAACCGGCAGTCTTAGCCTGATTTGGGTGGCGCACCGGGGCTTTCTTCCGCTGGACCGCTGCATTCGGCCAGAATGTTCGCTACCTGTTTGCGCAATACAGGGCAATCGATCGTAGCCGACTTCCACACCTCATTCCAGTCGGTTCCAAAATATGCGTGGATGAGGATGTTCCTAAAGGCGACGATCTGCGACCATTGTACTTGCGCGTACCGCGCCCTAAGTTCGTGCGAAATCCGGCCTGCCGCCTCACCAATGATGGCAAGTTTCTGCACGACTGCGCTGCGGATAAGCTCCGAATTAGAGAAGGCCCCGAAGTCGTTACCTGGCAGGAATTCGGCGATGTGGTCCGCCGCTTCGATAATGTCGCCCAGGTACAATTCGTCACGCCGCATAGATTGGGCGCGCGTCCGCCATGACGGATGACCGTATGCGCGGCTTCAGCCCACGTTTTGATACAAGGTCAACTTTCCTATTCAAAAGCAGCTCAAGATCCAGCATGAGCCCGGCATGCTCCAAAAGTCCCACGTTTGCGTCCGGTTGAAACTCGACCAGCAGGTCAACGTCACTGTCGGGCCGCATCTCGCCCCTCACCGCGGATCCAAACAACGAAAGCTCCCGCACCTTGTATCGGCGACATAGCTCGGCCAACTTGTTGGAGTCTATCTCCAGATCAGTTGGATGGAGTTTTTCGGGCATTGTCATCTCCATTATGCCTCGCGGCGATCATTATCAGGAACGAACAGCCATGCCAGGCGCTAAACTGTTTTCCCTGTGCCTTCCGCCCTGCGTTTTCGCGCCTGCGCCTTCGCCAAGCTCAATCCCGGCCCGAAGATCCTCGGCCGACGCCCGGGTGGCTTCCGGGGCTGCCACGCGCCATGCGTCAATTCTCCGCGGGGTCAAGTCCTTCGAATGCGCTCCTGCAGCAGGCGGAGAATGATCGCCGGGCACCCAGGACGCTAAACTATTCTCCCCGTGTCCTCCGCCACGCGCTTTCGTGCCCTCGCCTACGCCAAGATCAATCTTGGGCTGAAGATCATTGGCTGCCGTTCTGATGGTTTCCACGAACTCCGTACGATCTTCCAAACAATCTCTCTCGCTGACACCCTGGAAGTCACCGTCTCGGCAGGGCAGGGAATCACCCTCCAGGTCCACGGTGAAGCCCCCTCGGGCGAAGAAAACCTGGCCTACCGCGCCGCCGCGCTGTTTCTCCGCGAGCTCAATATCCGCCGCAAAATCGCCATTACGCTCACCAAGCGCATACCGTCGGGCGCCGGCCTCGGCGGCGGTTCGAGTGATGCCGCCGCCGTGCTCCGCGCGCTCGCCATGGCTAGCCGTGTCCCAACCAGCAGCCTCCTTCCCCTCGCCGCCCGCCTCGGCGCCGACGTTCCCGCCTTCCTCATCGGTGGCACCGTCCTCGGCCTCGGCCGCGGCGACGAAGTCTACCCTCTCGCCGATCTCGCTCGCTGGCACTGCGTCATCGCCCAGCCCAATGCGACCGCCATTTTCACCCCCCAGGCCTTTTCCGCCTGGGACCGCGCCCATCCAGTTCCATTGACGCCCGGGGCCAATCACGCTACACTGATGAAGTTCTGCAGCCTGCTACAGCAGGTGCTGCCGGCGTTCCGAACCTTGCCTAGCTCGGCTCGGAACCGCGAAGCGGGTCCAACCGCCTCGAGAGTCCATGCCGGAATCGAGAACGACTTCCAACCGGAAGTGTTTTCTCATTCCCCTGACTTTTCGCGCATCCACCAAAGCTTACGGCGTGCAGGCGCTGTCTGGGTCAGTTTGACCGGCAGCGGCGCAGCCCAATTTGGCCTGTTCCCACAGGCTGATGTTGCGGCGGCGACAGCGGCCCGCTTGGGCGCTCGCGACCGGAGTTGGCACTGCCGCTTCGTCTCCCGCGCGGCCTGCGACCGTGGCGTGGTGCGGTTGGCATAGCATGGTGGGGCGTCGTCCAATGGCAGGACACATGCCTTTGACGCATGTTATTTAGGTTCGAATCCTAACGCCCCAGCCAATAAATGGAGAAGGCAAGTATTCGGCGGAAAAGTCATGGCGACCAGCGCTATCAAAATCGAGAAGTCCGAGCGAACTCCGCGCAAGGCGCGTATGGACGAGAAGCTCCGCGTTTTCAGCGGCACCTCCAACCCCGCCCTGACCGGGGAAATCTGCGAGCGCCTTGGCATCCAGGCCGGCCAGTGCAAGCTGGCGCGTTTTAGCGACGGCGAAAATTACGTCCAGATTCTCGAAAACGTCCGCGGCGCCGACGTCTTCGTCGTGCAGCCCACGTGCGATCCGGTGGATGTCCATCTCATGGAGTTGCTGCTGATGATTGACGCGCTCAAGCGCGCCTCCGCCCGCCGCATCACCGCCGTCATCCCCTACTTCGGTTACGCGCGCCAGGATCGCAAGGACAAGCCCCGCGTTCCCATCTCTTCAAAACTCGTCGCCGACCTGCTCACCACCGCCGGCGCCCACCGCGCCCTCTTGATGGATCTGCACGCGCCCCAGATCCAGGGCTTCTTCAACATCCCGGTGGACCACCTCTTCGCATCCCCCGTCCTGGTGGACTGCTTCCGCCGCATGGAGCTGCCCGACCTGACCATCGTCTCTCCCGACGCCGGCGGTGTGGAACGCGCCCGCTTCTTCGCCAAGAAGCTCGATGCCGCTCTCGCCATCGTGGACAAGCGCCGCGTTGCCATGGACGTCAGCGAAGTCATGCACGTCATCGGTGACGTCGAGGGCCGCACCGCCGTCATTCTCGACGACATTATTGATACCGCCGGCACCCTGGTCAAGACCGCCGAAGCCATGGTGAAAAACGGCGCCCGCCGCGTGCTCGCCTGCGCCTCCCACGCCGTGCTCAGTGGTCCCGCCGTCGAGCGCATCGCGAATAGTCCGATCGAGCGCGTCGTCGTCACCAACTCCATCCCCCTCGCCGACGCTCCCCGCGAGCGCGCCCGCATCGAGGTTCTCAGCATCGCCGGCCTCATGGCCGCCGCCATCCGTTCCATTCATGAGGAGACATCGGTCAGCCTGCTGTTCGTATAGCGGTAACCGAAGCATTGCATTATGGCTATTCAAATTTCACTCGCTGCTGATACCCGCGACACCCGCGGAAAAGGTCCGGCCCGGCAAATGCGCCTCGCTGGCCGCATCCCCGCCACCCTCTACGGCGCCAAGGCCTCACCCGTCGCCCTGGCTCTCGATCCCAAGCAGATCGGCCAGATTCTCCACTCCGAGAGCGGCCACAACACCATCTTCAATCTCAAGGTCGCCGGCGGGGAGTCCACCGCCGCCATGATCGTCGATTGGCAGCGCGAGCCTCTCCGCGGCCGCCTGCTCCACGTCGACCTCAAGCGCATCGCGCTCGACCAGCTCATTCGCGTGAAGGTTCCGGTCCAGACTCAGGGCGAGGCCGAGGGGGTCAAGCTTCAGGGCGGCATCCTCGAAGTCGTCACCCGCGAAGTTGAAATCGAGTGCTTGCCCAGCGACATTCCCGAACACATTACGGTGGATGTCACCGCCCTCTCGATCGGTCAGAATCTCCGCGTCGGCGACCTCAAGCTCGACGCCAAGCAGCGCGTCATCACCGACGCCGACCGCGTTATCGCGCACGTCGTGGCGGTGAAGGAAGTCGTCGAGGCCGCGCCCGCCGAGGCTGCCGCCACGCCTTCCGAACCGGAAGTCATGAAGAAGGGCAAGGGTGAGACCGAGGAAGCCGCCGCCGGCGGCAAGGAAGCGGGTAAGGAAGCCGGCAAGGACGCCGGCAAGGAGAAGAAGAAATAAATGTCCCTCGACCCGGCACCCAGCGCCGCCCCCTTCCTGGTGGTCGGCTTGGGCAATCCGGGCGAGGAGTACGACCGGACGCCGCATAACTTCGGCTTCCAGCTTGTGGATGAACTGGCGCGGCGCTCCGGCGCCCGCCTCAAAATGCGGGAGTGCCAGGCCCTCACCGGCCGGGCGCTACTCGCGGGCCGGTCGCTTTGGCTGGCCCAACCGCAAACGTTTATGAATTTAAGCGGCACCTCAATCCGGCAATTGCTCGCCAAGCAGCCCCTGGCGGGCTGGCTGGTGGCTTGCGACGAGTTGGATCTGCCGCTCGGCGTCATCCGCCTGCGCGAGCGCGGCTCGGCGGGCAGCCATAACGGCTTGCGATCGATTGTGGATAGCTTGGGAACCACTGAGTTCGCCCGCCTGCGCTTGGGCATTGCGCCTGAGCATCCCGTCGCTGACCGCGTCGGGTTCGTCTTGGGCAAGTGGAGCGCGAAGCAATGGCAGATGACCGAAGAAGCCGCCTCGACCGCCGCCGATGCGGTCGAGCTGATTTTGACCGCGGGTATGGCTCAGGCCATGAACCGCTACAACACCGACTCCAAAAGTAGTCTCAAGGAATAGCCCCAGGAATAGCATATGAAGCGAACTTACGAAGTGATTTTTATCCTGCGCCCCGACTTGGTCGAAGACGAAGCCGACAAGTTGGTCGCCGCCCTTGAATCCGCCGCCGCCGGCGCCGGCGGCACCATGCAGAAAATTGACCGCCTCGGCCGCCGCCGCCTCGCCTATCGGGTGCGCGGTTTCCGCGAGGGCAATTACGTGCTGTTTGAAATGGAAGCCTCGGCCGAGCCCATCCGCGAACTGCAGCGCCGCTTGCGCGTCAGTGAGCCGGTGATCAAGTTCCTGGTCGTGCGCACCGATGAAATGACCAAGCGGCTCGAGAAGGATCGCCGTCATCGCGAGGCCCGCCTCAAGCGCCGTCCGGCTCCCGCCGTTGCGGAACCCTCGGTCGAGCAGGAAATGGCCGCCTCCGCCGCGGCTGACGAAGCCGCCCCCACCGTTTAAGAGAGGTTGATTTTTTATGAATGATATCCGCAGGCCCAGTTCCTCCTCCTCCAGCGCCCAACGCGGTGGTGGTCCCTCGTCCGGTCCCAAGAAGCCCTTCCTGCGCCGCCGCAAGGTGTGCAAGTTCTGCGTCGAGCGCATCGACAAGATTGATTACAAGGATTACCGCTTGCTCCAGGTCTTCGTCGCCGACCGCGGCAAGATTGTGCCCCGTCGCATCAGCGGAACCTGCACCCAACACCAGCGCCGCCTCACCCGCGCCATCAAGCAGGCCCGCCAGATCGCGCTCCTGCCCTTCGCCGCCGAGATCTAGAGGTTCAAAATGCAAATCATTTTAAAAGAAGACATCGCATCGCTCGGTCGCAAGGGCGACGTGGTCAAGGTCGCCGACGGCTTTGCCCGCAACTACCTCCTCCCCACCCGCAAGGCCATCGCCGCCACGACCGGAAATCTGCGCAACATCGAGCAGATGCGCGCCTCCGCCAGCCACAAGGAAGCCCGCGATCAACAGGCCGCCCAGGCCGTCGCCGCCCAGCTCTCGCAGGTAAAGCTGGTGTTCGCCCGCCGCGCCGGCGACAACAACACTCTCTTCGGCTCCGTCACCTCGATGGACGTTCATCACGCCTTGGCCGAGCGCGGCCACGATATCGAACGCCGCAAGATTGATCTGCCCGATCCGCTCAAGTCCCTGGGCGAGTTCAAGGTCCCGGTCCATCTCTTCAAAGGCGTCACCGCCGAAATTCGCGTCGAGATCCAGCCCCAGGCTCCCGAACCCGACACTACCGCCTAAAGCATGGTCCGCCACCCGTAGCGAATTCTGGCGGATCTTCGCTCTGCCGTCGCCCAGGGCGGCGGCAGCGAGGCACTGTCCACAACCGGACAGTCCTCGCCCACATTCGCAGCTTCCAGCCTCGTTATTTCATCTCAAATCATTCATTCCATTGCGTTTACGCTTGGCACACCGCGTGCTACCGTTAACCGCATGATCACATTACTGCGCGACCTTCGTTATGCATTCGCCCAGTTCGAGCGCCGACCGCTACTCTACGGCGCGGTGATCCTCTCGCTGGCGCTGGGAATTGGCGCCAACGCGACCATCTTCAGCTACACCGATGCCGTGCTGCTCCGGATGCCGGCGGTGAGCCATCCCGAGACTCTGGCCGAGGTGTACACCCACAATACCGATCCCAACGCCGCCTTCGGCGGTCTCTATCCGCTCAGCTACCTCGACTACAAAGACATTCGCGACCGCAACCACGCCTTCGCCGATGTCGCCATCTACGATCCCCTCGCCACTGTAACCATGTCCCAGGGCCAACCCGGCCAGGGTGGCACTCGCGTGACATGGAGTCTGCAACTCGCCTCGGGAAATTATTTCAGTGTGCTCGGCGTCCAGCCCGTTCTGGGACGCGGCTTCCTTCCCGAAGAAGCTTCGACTATCGGCACCAGCGCCGTGCTCGTACTCGCCTACCATACTTGGCAGCAGCAATTCGGCGGGAATCCCGCGATCCTCGGCCAAAAAGTGTTGCTCAACCAAGTGCCCTACACCGTCATCGGCGTCGCTCCAGCCAACTTCGGCGGCCTCATGACCGGCATTGTTACTGACGGCTGGGCGCCCGTAACCATGGCCCAAAGCGCCGGCCAGGCGGGGTGGCTCGGCCGCGGCTCCCGCGCTATGTTCGGCATCGGCCGCCTCAAGCCCGGCGTCACCATTGCGCAGGCAACTGCAGACCTTACCATCGTCCAACAAAATCTCGACAAGACTTACCCCGACGATGATAAGCCGCAATTCCTCGGACTTGCCGAGCCGCTGGGCGGCGAACCGGCCTTCTTCCGAGGCCCGGTCCAGGGAGCGAACATGCTCCTCATGGTCATCGTCGGTCTGGTTCTGCTGATTGCATGTTTTAATGCCGCCAGTCTACTGCTGGTCGAAGCCCACGGACGTCAGCGTGAATGGGCGATCCGTTCCGCCCTCGGCGCCAGTCGCGGCCGCCTGCTCCGCCAGGGCATGTCCGAATCCCTCCTCCTCGCCGCCATCGCCGGCGTCGTCGGACTCGAGTTGGGTCGCCTGCTTGCTCCGCTGCTCCTGCGGCTGAAGCCCGAAGGCTTTCCGGTGAATCTTCAATTCGGGCTAGATCCCAATGTCGTCATCTTCGCCGTCCTGCTCACACTCGCCACCGGCGTCATCTTCGGACTAGCGCCCGCCTGGCAAGCCTCCCGCACCCAGGCTAACGATGGTCTTAAGGATTCCGCTCTCGGCTCCGGCGGCTCCGGACGCCACCGCCTGCGTCACCTACTCATTGCCGCACAGGTCGCGCTCTGCATGCTCATTCTGGTCGGCGCCGCTCTCTGCCTGCGCAGTCTCGCTCACGCCAACGCCATCTCTCCCGGATTCGACACAGACCATATGTTGGTCGCGCAAATTGATCCTGCCGGCCTCGGCTACAGCAATGCCGCCGCCAGCCGCAACTATCTCGAACACCTTGTCGATCAACTCCAGTCCGCCCCAGGGGTGCGCGCTGTTGCCGTAGCCGCTCAAATGCCCCTCGGCTTCGTCAACGCACAGCGCGAATGGCTCGCCCCAGGCATGATGCCTCCGCCCGGACATCAGGGCGTGACGCTTGACATGGGCGTCGTCGGCCCCGGCTACTTCGCCGCCACCGGCACCCGGCTCCTTCAGGGGCGCGATTTCGCCCGCTCCGATTTGCCCGCGGCCGACTCGAATACGGCGCCGGCGCCACTCGTGCCCAATGATCCCAAATTCGTTGTCGTCAACCAGGCTCTGGCCCAGTCCTTCTGGCCCCATCAGGACGCCGTGGGTCAGGAAATCCTCATGCCTGACGGCAAGCAAATGCACCGCGCCAAGGTCATAGGCGTTGCCGAAAATGGCAAGTACCGCAGCTTGGGCGAAGTCACGCGCCGCTATGTATTCGTCCTCGCGCCTGAATCCACCGGCTTCCTCCTGGTGCGCACCGCCGCCCCCGCGGCGGCGGCGGAGTCCACGCTGCGCGCGAAATTGCTGCAACTCGATCCCAATTTGACCAACGCCAATGTCACGACCGCCGCCGACAATCTCAAGACCCTTCTGTTTCCTGTCCACGCGACGAGTCTCGTCCTAATCGGCTTCGGCTCGCTGGTGCTGCTGCTCGCGCTGGTCGGGCTGTACGGCGTGATCGCCGGCGCCGTCGCCCAGCGGACGCGCGAATTCGGCGTGCGCATCGCGATCGGCGCCGCGCCGCAGCAGGTGTTGGCCGAAGTGTTGCGCCAGGGCCTGCGCCTCGCCCTCTGGGGCATCGCCGCCGGCGCACTGCTTTCAGTTCTCGCCGGACGCGCCATCGCCACGTTGCTGTACGGGATCAGCCCCCTCGATCCTCTCGCCTATGTTGTCGCCGCGGCGCTGCTGGTGGTCGTGGCTCTGGTTTCGTCCTACATCCCAGCCCGCCGCGCCGCCAACGTCGACCCCCAAATCGCCCTCCGCTGCGACTAGAAACATATTCAGCGCCGCGCAGAACTTTCCCTTTAGAGCGCAGTGCGCCGATCGAGCGACAATCGCCGACCCTAGAAGCGCTGCATTGTCTGCGTCACGAACACCGCCGCAATCGACGCCGCCAGGACGGCCGAAAGGGCGGTGGCTGCCCTGATATAGGGCCGCAGCTTTGCCATTCGTGCCGACGCTGCCGCCGACTCCGATTCGAAGCCTCGCGATGCCTCGGTGAGAAACACTTGTTCCTCCCGGTGCATGCCAACCATGGCCCGGTAAATAACCAAAAGAAGGAGGATGGTGGTGAAGAACGCCCAGGCGATCACCAACCAGGTGAGAAGCGGCAATCCAGAGAACAACACAGCATGCCCCCTTTCAGGATGTCGCCTAAGATATATCACCGCTACCAGCCTTTGTCCACTGGCTCGCCGGGCGCATCCCAAGCCGGTCAGCTTGCCCTCTATCTGACCGTTCGGTTGCTTGCTCCATCCCCGCCTCACGCCCTACACTGAAGATGAAGCCCATGGCCGTATCCACCAAAACTGACGAGCGAGCAGCCGAGTTCACCACACTCAGCGGTGTGCCCATCAACCGGCTTTATACACGCGAAGATCTGCCCCCCGATTTCGACTTTCAGCGGGATGTCGGCCAACCCGGCGAGGCTCCCTATGTGCGCGGCATCCACGCCACCGGGTATCGCGGCAAGCTGTGGACCATGCGCCAGTTCTCAGGCTTTGCCACGCCCGAGGAGACCAACGAGCGCTACCGCTATCTTCTCTCCCAAGGTCAGACCGGCCTCTCCGTCGCCTTTGATCTGCCCACGCTGATGGGCTACGACAGCGACGACGCCATGTCGGCCGGTGAAGTCGGCAAGTGCGGCGTGGCCATTGATTCCGTTGAGGACATGGAGCGCCTCTTCCAGGGCATCCGGCTCGAGGACGTCACCACCTCGATGACCATTAACTCGCCGGCCGCCGCCATCTGGGCTATGTTCCTGGTCACCGCTGAGCGCCAGGGCGCCGATTGGAAACGCATTTCCGGAACTCTGCAGAACGACATTCTCAAGGAGTACATCGCCCAGAAAGAGTACATATTCCCACCCGCCCCCTCCATGCGCCTCGTGGTCGACACCATCGAGTTCGGCGCGCGCGAGACGCCGCGCTTCAACCCGGTCTCGATCTCCGGCTACCACATCCGCGAAGCCGGCTCGACCGCCTTGCAGGAACTGGCCTTCACCCTTCGCGACGGTATGGAGTACGTCGAGTGGACACTGCGCCGCGGCCTCGCGGTTGACGAGTTCGCCCCGCGCCTGTCGTTCTTCTTCAACGCCCACAGCGACTTTTTCGAGGAGATCGCCAAGTACCGCGCCGCCCGCAAAATCTGGAACACAGTCATGACCGACCGTTACGGCGCGAAATCCGCTCGCAGCAAGGCGTTGCGCTTCCATACCCAAACCGCGGGCGTCTCGCTTACCGCGCAGCAGCCCTACAACAATCTCACCCGCGTCGCCTTGCAGGCGCTCGCGGCGGTGCTCGGCGGCACCCAATCGCTGCACACCAATTCGCTGGACGAAGCCCTTGCCCTGCCCACCTCCGAAGCCGTGACCCTGGCGCTTCGCACCCAGCAGATCATCGCCCACGAGACCGGCGTCACCAACACCGTTGATCCGCTTGGCGGTTCTTATTTTGTCGAGAAGCTGACCCTCGACATGGAAGCCGGAGCCCACGATTACTTCCGTCGAATTGACGCCATGGGCGGCATGGTGGGCGCCATCGAGCAAGGTTTTCCCCAGCGCGAGGTCGCCGATGCCAGCTATCGGTATCAGCAGGCGTTCGAGCGCGGCGAAAAGATCATGGTCGGCGTCAACGACTTCGTCGCCGAGGAAAAGCCGCTGCCCACCCTTTACATTGATGAGACCGCGCGCGAATTGCAAACCGCGAAACTCAACGACCTGCGCCGCCGCCGTTCGTCCGCCGCCGTCAAAGAGACGTTGCATGCCCTGCGTACGGCGGCCGAAGGCAACACCAACACCATGCCCGCGCTGCTCGACTGCGCGCGCGCCTCCTGCACCGTCGGTGAAATCAGCAACACCCTTCGCGACGTGTTTGGCGGCTATACTGAAACGGCGATTACTTAGGGAATCATGGCGGAAACACGACGAATCCGAGTGCTGGTGGCCAAACCCGGTCTTGATGGACACGACCGCGGCGCCAAGGTCGTCGCCCGCGGCCTCCGCGACGCGGGTATGGAAGTCATCTATACCGGCCTGCGCCAAACCCCCGAAATGATCGCCAACGCCGCCCTGCAAGAGGATGTGGATTGCATCGGCTTGTCCATACTCAGCGGCGCGCACAACGCCATCGTTCCCGATCTTCTCGCTGAAATGCGGCAGCGCCACATGGATGACGTGCTGGTTGTGCTCGGCGGCATCGTGCCCGAGAACGACATTGCGCCACTGCAAAAAGCCGGCATCGCCGCCGTCTTTCCGCCCGGCAGCCGCATGGGCGAGATCGCCGAATTCATTCGCACCCACGTGCACGCCAGGCCCGCGCTTGCCCCCTAGGAATTTCGAAGCCACGATTGACCCAAGCGGCACCGCGACGCTGCGGTTGCTCAGCGGTGACGGGCAAAACCGCATTTCGATCGACCTGTTGCGGTCTCTTGCCGAGTGGCCGGCCGCCAACCCCGCTGCGACCAAAATTATATTGCGCGGCAATGCCGGCTGCTTTTCGGTGGGCGCCGATCTCAATTTGATCCGCGAGCTTGACCCGCCCACGGCCTGGTCATTGGCGCGACAAGGGCAGCACTGGCTTACCCGCATCGCCCAATCCCGGGTTCCCTTCATCGCGCTGGTCGAAGGGTACTGCCTCGGTGGCGGACTCGATCTCGCGCTCGCCTGCCGCACCCGCCTCTGCGCACCCGGCGCCTACTTTGGCCATCACGGCGCTAAACTCGGCCTGGTCACGGGCTGGGGCGGCACGCAGCGCCTCCCACGTCTCATCGGCCCATCCCTCGCCCTCGAACACCTCCTGGCCGCACGAGGCTGGACCGCCGAACAAGCCGTGGAAGAAGGCCTCGCGCAATGGCTTACTTAATCGTTAGCCGCCTGCCATAATGGCTGCTGCAAGGAAATGGACTTACTCCTCATTGGCTACGGCAAAATGAACCGGCTGGTGGCTGAACTGGCCGCCGAGCAAGGCCATCACGTGGTCAAGACCATGGAGCAGGGCGACGCATGGACCTCGGGCTGGACGCCCGGCCTCGTCGCCATCGACTTCAGTGTGCCCGCCGCCGTGCTCGACAATCTCGAGCGCTGCATGCTCGCCGGCATCCCGCTGGTGATCGGAACGACGGGCTGGTACGACCATCTCGACCGCGCCCGCGCGCTGGTGGACGCGGCGCAAGTCGGCGCTGTCTACGGAGCCAATTTTTCCATCGGTGTTCGCGCCTTCTACCGCATTGTCGCGGCGGCCGCCGCTGCCTTGCCCGCCGAGTACGAATCATTCGTGTGGGAAGCGCACCACCGGCGCAAGCTCGATGCGCCGTCCGGAACGGCGCTGCAACTCGCTCAAGTGCTCACCGCCGGCGGGCACCCGGCATCCACGGTTGCCAGCAATCGCGCCGGTTTTATTCCCGGCACCCACACCGTGGGCTTCGATGGTCCCGATGACACCCTCACCCTCACCCATACCGCGCGCTCCCGCCGCGGCTTCGCCGCCGGAGCTCTCGTCGCTGCGCGCTGGGTGCTCGACAAACGCGGGCTGCACGAATTTGGGGAGATACTGGGGTCATGAATCATGCAGGCCTCAAGGCGGGTTCGCCCTTTCGCGGATGCGGAACCGCGCTGATTACTCCCTTTCGCGCGGACCAATCCATAGACGAAGACGCGTACCGTAAGCTCATCCGCTTTCAGATCGAACAGGGCATTGACTTTCTCGTCCCCTGCGGAACCACGGGCGAGACGCCAACGCTCAATGCCACCGAGCATCTGCGCCTGATCACAATCGCGGTGGAAGAATCTAAATCCGCGCAAGCCGCCGGGCGTCGAGTGCCCGTGCTGGGCGGCGCCGGCGGCAATAACACCGCCCACGTCGTCGAACTCGCGCGCCAGCTCGAGGCGCTGGGCGTGGACGGCGTGCTCAGCGTCGCGCCGTACTACAACAAGCCCACGCAAGAGGGTTTGTACCAGCATTTCGCAGCGGTAGCCGCCGCCGTCAAGGTGCCGGTCGTGCTCTATAACGTGCCCGGGCGAACCAGCAGCAACATTGAAGCCGCGACGACCCTTCGCCTCGCCGCGATTCCCAACATTGTCGCGGTCAAGGAAGCCTCCGGCAGCCTCGCCCAAATGTCGGCCATTCTCGCCTCAGCGCCCGCAGGCTTTGACGTACTCAGTGGTGACGACGCGATTACCCTGCCTCTGATCGCGCTCGGCGGCCAGGGCCTTGTCAGCGTCGCCTCCAATGAGATCCCGGGACCCATGGCCCGCATGGTGAAGCTGGCGCGCGCCGGCGATTTCCAAGCCGCGCGGGCGCTGCACTTTCAATACTTGCCGCTGATGGAGGTCAACTTCATAGAGTCCTCCCCCGGACCAGTCAAGTACGCCCTATCTCGTATGGGCTATTGCGAGGAAATCTACCGCCTCCCCATGGTTCCGGTGAGCTCCGCCAGCCGTCAGAAAATTGACGCCGCTATGAAGGCCGCGGGACTGTGAATTCCGAATCGCTCGCCGAGCGCATCGAACGCCTGGCAGCCTTGACCGACCTCCAGTCCGAACGCGCCTCGGCACTTGAGGCGTTCGCGGAATTGGTCTTCGAGTTGAATTCCGGCCGCGCCCGCGCCGCAATTCCCGTCGCCGACGGATGGCAAACCCAAACCTGGGTCAAGCAGGGCATCCTGCTCGGCTTTCGCCTGGGCAAGCTCGTCGCCCATGATGCGCCGCGCCCCTTCAGCTTCTTCGATAAGGACACGCTGCCGTCGCGCCAATTCATAGCCGCCGATCAGGTACGAACTGTGCCCGGCGGCACCTCGGTTCGCGACGGCAGCTTCCTCGCGCCCGGCGTCATCATCATGCCCCCGGCCTTCGTCAACATCGGTGCCTACATCGGGGCTGGAACCTTGATTGATTCCCATGCCCTGGTCGGCTCATGTGCCCAGGTCGGCGCCCGGGTGCACGTCAGCGCCGCGGCGCAAATCGGCGGTGTGCTCGAACCCGTCAACGCCGTCCCCGTGATTGTCGAGGATGATGCCCTGATCGGCGGTAATTGCGGCGTATACGAGGGCACCCGCGTCGGCAAAGGTGCTGTACTCGCCGCCGGAACCATCCTGACCCGCTCCACGCCGGTTTACGATTTAGTGCGCGAAACGATCTATCGCGCCGAAGGCGACCACCCGCTCATCATCCCGCCCAACGCCGTGGTTGTTCCCGGCTCGCGCGCCGTCTCCCGCGGCAAAGGTCCGGAATGGGGATTGTCGCTGGCGACCCCGGTCATCGTGAAGTACCGCGACGAGAAAACCGCCCACGCCACCGAACTTGAATCCTGGCTTCGTTGAAGAGGCACACAAATCAGCATCAATTGATGCTAAAATCAATGCTGCGAAGATGCCGCAATGAGAACAACTCTGGCGCTGGACGATGATCTGTTGGCAAAGGCCCAGGCGTATACCGGCCTAAAAGAGAAGTCGGCACTGATGCGCGAGGCGCTTCGGGCTTTGATCGAGCGCGAGGCCGCACGCAGGCTCGCCAGGCTCGGAGGAACCGTGCCGACGGCGAAGGCCCCGCCGCGGCGGCGACCAAATTCGGCATGATCCTGGTGGAAACCTCGGTCTGGATCGAACATCTGCGATCGGCGGATCTTGTCCTTACGGGTCTGCTCACCACGAATCAGGTTGTCATGCACCCGTTTGTCCTCGGTGAGCTGGCGTTGGGCCAAATATCGCCCCGCGATCAATTGCTCCAAGATTGGGCCAATTTGCCGAAGCTCGTACCGGCGACCGACGATGAAGTCTTAGAACTGATTGCAAGGCAATCGCTTTTTGCCAGGGGCATCGGATACATTGACGTTCACCTTCTGGCGGCGCTCCGCCTCGCCCCGGGAGTACAGCTCTGGAGCTACGACAAAAGGCTGAACCTGGTCGCCGGGGAATTAGGCGTCGCTATGAACCGTGGCTAAGGGAAGTATCTACTTCTTCTTCTTGCCGAGGGCGTTGTAGGCCAACGTTAAATGGGACTTGTAGCGGTCGGCGGCGTTGTGATGCAGTACGCCCTTCTGAATGGACTTGTCGATCTGGGCGATCGTCGGCAGGTACAACTGGTCGGCGGTGGCGCGGTCCTTTTCGTCGAGCGCGGTGCGCAGCTTCTTCACCGCGGTGCGGAGACGGCTGGCGTTGCTGCGGTTGCGGGCGGTGCGGACTCGTGTCTCGCGTACCCGCTTGAGAGCGGAGGGATGGTTGGCCATGTTCTTCCTGACTATTGTAAGCCAGCCGCTTATACTTAGCAAATGAATGAAGAAGCCGTGATCGTGGCCGGCGTCCGCACCCCAGTCGGACGCTTTCTAGGTGGGCTCGCCCCATTAACCGCCCCCAAACTGGGTGCCGTCGCCGTGCGCGAGGCGGTCAAGCGCGCCGGACTCAAACCTGAGCAAATTGACGAATGCATCATGGGCAATGTCGTTCAGGCTGGCTTGGGCCAAAACCCTGCCCGCCAGGCCGCGCTGCTGGGCGGATTAGCGCCCCATGTCGGCGCATTGACCATCAACAAAGTGTGCGGTTCCGGCCTCAAGGCCGTGGCGCTCGCCGCCCAGGCTGTCAAGCTCGGCGATTCGGAGATCGTTGTCGCCGGCGGCATGGAGTCAATGTCCAACTGCCCCTACCTGCTGCCTGGCGCGCGCAATGGCTACCGCATGGGCAACGGCGAGTTGGTGGACTCCATGATCCACGATGGCCTCTGGGACGCCTACGAAAACTACCATATGGGCAACACCGGCGAGCTGGTTGCGGAAAAGTACCACGTGACCCGCGAACAGCAGGATGCCTACGCTCTCGAAAGCCACCGCAAAGCTCTAGCCGCCATTTCCGAAGGACGCTTCGACAGCCAAATCGTCCCCGTCGAAATCCCGCAAAAAAAGGGCGATCCCATCGTGATCTCGAAGGATGAAGGTCCGCGTGCCGACACGACCATCGACGCCCTGCGCAAGCTCAAGCCAGCCTTCAAGAAGGACGGCACCGTCACCGCTGGTAACGCTCCCGGCGTCAACGATGGCGCCGCCGCGGTGGTTGTGACCACGGCTGCGCGCGCGCAGAAGCTCGGGTTGAAGGCTCAGTTCAAGATCGTCGCCCAGGCCACAAGCGGCCTCGAGCCCAAGTGGGTGATGATGGCGCCGGTTGAAGCAGTCCGAAAACTCTGGCAGCGCACCGGATGGAAGGCCGGCGACGTGGACCTCTACGAAATCAATGAGGCCTTCTCCGTGCAGGCGGTCGCGGTCGTGGGCGAGCTCGGGCTCGACATGGCGCGCGTCAATGTGAATGGCGGCGCCGTTGCGCTGGGTCATCCCATCGGCGCTAGCGGCGCGCGCGTACTGGTGACGTTGATGTATGAAATGCAGCGCCGCGGCGCCAAGCGCGGCATCGCCGCACTGTGCCTGGGTGGCGGCAACGCCGTCGGAATGGCCATCGAATCGCTGTAGCGAAAGGAACCCCCATGAAAATTGAACAGGTGGCAGTGATTGGCGGAGGCGCCATGGGCAATGGCATCGCCCATGTGCTTGCCAAGTATGGCGTTAGTGTCGTTCTCGTCGAGGCCAACTCCGACGCCCTGGCCAAGGCGCGCTCGACCATTGAGAAAAATCTAGCCCGCGAGGTGAGCAAAGCCAAGCTCACCGACGCCGACGCCGCGGCCGCTCTCGCCCGCATCAAGCCCGCGGTCGACGTCAGCGCCGCCGCCGGATGTCAATTGGCCATCGAGGCCATCCCCGAGCGCCTGGAGTTGAAGGTGCCGCTCTTTCAAAAGCTCGACGCGCTACTCGGGCCCGAGGCCATCCTCGCCTCCAACACCAGCTCCATCTCCATCACCGAGCTCGCCGCCTCGACGCGACGCGCCGATCGCTTCATCGGCATGCACTTCATGAATCCTGTCCCGGTCATGAAGTTGGTGGAGGTGATCTGCGGACTCGCCACCAGCGAGCCAACCAAGACGGCGGTGCGCGAACTCGCGTTACGGCTCGAGAAGACTCCCGTCGAGGTCCAGGATTATCCTGGCTTCATCTCCAACCGCGTGCTGCTGCCCATGCTCAATGAAGCCATCTTCTGCGTCATGGAAGGCGTGGCAACGCCCGAGGCCATCGACGAGATCATGAAACTCGGCATGGCCCACCCCATGGGCCCGCTAACCCTGGCTGACTTCATTGGTCTCGACGTTTGCCTCAACATCATGGAAGTGCTCCACAAAGGACTGGGCGACGACAAGTACCGCCCCTGCCCGCTGCTGCGCCAAATGGTCGCCGCCGGCCGGCTGGGTCGCAAGAGCGGCCAAGGTTTCTACCGCTACTAACCTCGAGCGAAACTTCACCGAAACTCCACTGGCAATTCCAGAGATGCTGGAGTATGCTCGCCAGCATGGGCCGCCGGTTGCTGCTTGCGTGCCTGGTATTCATCCTCACCGCGGCGGCGGTCGAGCCCGTTTACCGGGTTGATGGCGATACGCTTTTCATTCCCGCCGATGGCGTGGCGATCGACGCCCACAACGGCCACGTACTCTGGCGGCATCCGCGTTTCACTGGCCAAACTTTTACCGATGGCCACGGTCTGGTGCTCATCTCCTGGATGATGGCGGCCGAAACGGCGCTGCACAGGCGCTACACGCGCTTCTGCCGGGTTAGCGCCGCCAACGGCAAAAACCTCTGGTGCCGCGATTATCCCGACGCCCAGCAGTGGACCACCGACGCCAACGGTCAGCTCTGGTATTTGCATGCCACCGGGCGCCTCGACGTAATGTCGATCGCCGATGGCAAGATTCTGCGCACGTTTGGGTTGGATGAGGTGAACAGCCCCAGCGAGGCCTATCGCTTGATGCCCTTGCCTGGCGGCGGCGCCTTGGTCATGGCTCATGGCAATGGGCGAACCTTGACCTATCGCCCTGGTGCGACCGCGCTGGTCAGCCAGGAACTGCCATCGGCCGTCTACCCGTTTCTCGGAACCGGCAGCGGGCTCTTGCTCTACGCCAGAGAAAAAGGCGAGTTTTTTCTTGCCGCCCCACTTAAGGCGCTATTCCGTTTTCGCTCCCGCGCGCCCGAGGTGCACTCCTTCCCGCGCGCGACGCTCGACTCGCGTGGTTTCGTCTTTACCGACTGGCAGGGAACCGAGCCCGTACTGCGTGGGGGCACCTACGACGGTCAGGTGTGGCAGGTGCCGCGCCAATCGGGCGACGCCGAACTGGCGCTCGCCTCCAGTACCGCCGTCCTCCTCGCCCCCAGTCAAATTGCCGCCTGGGACCGCTCTTCGGGCGCACCGCGCTTCGCCGAAACCTTACCGGCCGAACCCCGCGCGCTGCACTGCCAGGGCGACGATCTGGTGCTCGTCTCCAATTCCGATGTCCGGCTGCTCGACGCCGCCACCGGCAACGAACGCTGGCGCGTCTATGATCACGAGGGTCCCCTGGCGGCGATCGCCGCCACCACGGTGGACTTCTGGGAAGACGCCGGCACTCTGATCGGCCTCGATCTCAGCGATGGCACCCTGCTCTGGCGCATCCGCTTCAAACTGTAGCCGCTCCCCCCGAATGCGTGTATTTTCGTCTTTTCTTCGCCCCATGGCCCGTGCTATGATCCGGTCATGATGGACGAACGTACTCGCGCAATTGATGCCGCTCTCTCGCAAATCGAAAAGCAATTCGGCAAAGGTTCGATCATGCGACTGGGCAATAAAGATGCCATTGTTCCGATCGCCATCATCCCTACCGGCGCGCTCTCGCTCGACGCCGCCCTGGGCGTCGGCGGCGTGCCCCGCGGACGCGTGATCGAAATCTTCGGTCCGGAATCCTCCGGCAAGACCACCCTCACGTTACAGATTATCGCGCAAGCGCAAAAGACCGGCGGCATGGCCGCCTTCATCGACGCCGAGCACGCGCTCGATCCTAATTACGCGCGCAAACTGGGCGTTGATATCGACAATCTACTCGTCTCGCAGCCCGACTGGGGCGAGCAGGCGCTGGAGATCGCCGAAGCGCTGGTTCGCTCCAGCGCGGTGGATGTGCTGGTGGTTGACTCGGTGGCGGCGCTCGTGCCCAAGGCCGAACTCGATGGCGAAATGGGCGACTCCCACGTTGGTCTGCAGGCCCGGCTCATGTCGCAGGCGCTGCGCAAGCTCACCGGCCTGGTCTCGAAATCGCGCACCTCGCTCATCTTCATCAATCAAATTCGCGAGAAGATCGGCGTCATGTTCGGTTCGCCTGAAACCACCACCGGCGGCCGCGCGCTCAAGTTCTACTCCTCGGTGCGCATTGACATCCGCCGCATCGCCGCCATCAAGGACGGCGAAGCCGTGATCGGCAACCGCACCCGCGCCAAGGTGGTCAAGAACAAGGTGGCCTCGCCATTCCGCGAAGCCGAGTTCGACATCATGTACGGCGAGGGTATCTCCATCACCGGCGACCTGATTGATCTGGGCACAGAGAAGAATGTGGTCGAGAAATCCGGCTCCTGGTACTCGTATAAAGGGGAGCGCATCGGTCAGGGACGCGAAAACGCCAAGACCTACTTGACCGAGCATCCCGACATGCTAGCCCGCCTCGACGCGGAAATGCGCAAGCTGCTCGGCCTGCCGCTGGCCACGCCCGAACCCGCGCCCCCGGCCAGCGTGCCTGAACAAAAAGCCAAGGCGGCGCCCGCGCGCTAACCGCTTTACTTGACGATTCGGACTTTTATAATTTTGTCCAGCCCTGGGAAGTGCGAGTCCAGGTAGCTGTCGCCGCCGCTGAAAAGCGCATCCTGATGGCCGGCGCGAATGCCGCCGCCGGACTTTTCTCCGTACGAGGAGTTAAGCTGGTCGGCCACCTCCATGCCGCTCGTGATCTCGCCAAAGGGCGCGAACCCCTGGCTGTCTTGCGGTATGTTGTGGCGCAGGTTGATATAGAGCTCGGTCGTGCGTCCGTTGGGGACGGCAAACGCAAAGGCGATGGTGCCCCGTAAATTTTTCTGGAACGGCGGCGTATCGTCGGGAAAAGTGCGGGTACGCCAGGCTTGGGCGACCGCCGGCTTGCCGGCGATCCCGAATTGCGCCCAGCGCCCCGCCACCACCCGAAAGAAACGCGAGTTGTCGAAGTAATGATCGCGCACCAGTGTGTAGAAGCGATCGGCCGCTTGCGGCGCCCAGGCGCGGGTGACCTCGATGACCATGTCGCCCTTCGAGGTCGTCATTTTCACCTTGTACCGCGCCGGCGCCTGCGCCAGCAAGCCGGCGCCCATCAGCAGTGCGAGCGTTAACTTTGCAATTGTTTTTCCGCCAAATACCATTGTTTTACCTTAAGTCCTGTGTCGGCGACGCGCTTCTCAGCGTCCGCCTGGGTTTGCGGCGGCGGCAGCACCACCGTCCCGCCCGCCTTCCAATCCGCCGGCGTGGAAACGCCATGCGCATCGGTGGTCTGCAGCGCGCTGAACACGCGCAGCAATTCGTCCACGCTGCGCCCGGTGGATTGCGGATAGTAAAGAATCGCGCGGATCACTTGCTTGGGATCGATGAAAAACACCGCGCGAATCGGCGCCGTGTCGCTGGTGGCCGGATGAATCATCCCGAAGCTCTGCGCCACTTTCATGTCCAGGTCGGCGACCACCGGGAAGGGGATCTTGACCCCGCCTGTCTCCTCCATGCTGCGCACCCAGGCGATGTGGCTGAACACGCTGTCAATGCTAATGCCGATTGGCTGCACGTTCAACGCCTGAAACTCCGCGTAACGGCGTGCGAACGCCATAAACTCGGTGCTGCACACCGGAGTGAAATCGGCGGGGTGCGAAAACAACATCACCCATTTGCCCTTGTAATCGCTCAGGCGAATCACGCCGTGAGTGGACTTGGTTTCAAAATCGGGAGCCGCTTCATTGATCCGCGGCAGGGAACCAGAATTATCTGCGCTCATAGGTCCTCATTTCAATCCATCGTGGGAAATAAAAAACCCACCGCGCGGGTGGGTTCGGAAATCTATATCGCTGGACGCGCGAACCCTAGCCGGATTGCTGGTGAGAACAACAACAGTCGGGCTGGCAACGGCGCATCATGCTCACATCATACAATAGAGTGTGATTTCGCCTCTGCAATCGCCGCTGCTGGCTGAGATTCCCTGGCTCGAGCACGGCTTCGGAACCCGCCGCGACCGGCCTCCGGAAGACGCCATCCTGCTGCGCCAAATCCACAGCGATCTCGCCTGGCGCGATCCTCGTTCCGACACCCCCGGCGACGCCCACTTCACCCGCCGCCGCGGGCGCCGCCTCGCCGTGCGCACCGCCGATTGTGTGCCCATCCTCATGGTTGACACCCGCCGCCGCGCCGTTGCGGCAGTTCACGCCGGCTGGCGCGGAACGCTCGCCCGGGTCGCCGAAAAAACCTTGGGCGAGATGCGGGCCGCGTTTTCAACCGACCCCGACGACGTGCGCGTCGCCATCGGTCCCAGCATCCGTTCCTGCTGCTACAACGTCGGCGAAGAAGTGCAGGCCGCTTTTCGCTCCCGATTCGCGTATGCCGACGAACTCTTTAGCGCTGAGGAGGACGACCCGGTGCGCAACCGCTATCCCGCCGTATTCATGACCGGCGCGCCCCCGGGCCATCCCTATGATCCACGCTGGAATCGCCACCAGCCAGCTCGCCTCGACTTGGCCCAAGCCAATGCCCGCCAACTGGAGGAAGCTGGAATTGTGCATGTTGCAGTAAATATACTTGACCATTGCACGGCTTGCGACCGGCGCCGTTTCTACTCCCATCGCCGCGGCGACGCGGGCAGAATGATTTCGACAATTGCAATTGTGGAAAAAAAGGTCTAGTCTATGGTCAATCTCGGGCAGTTGGATCACATAGGGCGCGGACAGACCTCCCCGCGCCCTATCACTATTCAAACGTATCATTTCACATGCGATCGATTGCCATCGTCTTAGGATTTCTGCAAGGTACCTGGGATCTGGTTGACGGTTTGAATCGCATCATCACCGGCCGCTTCCTGCCCTTTCACAATTGGCTTACCCCTGGCGCGCACGCTGCCTGGTTGCTCACTATGGTGGGCGCCGGCTGGATGCTGGCGGGAAACGTCTTTCTGTTTCAATCCACCGCCCGCGCCCGCTCCGGCTTTATCGCGATGATCGTCGTCAGTTCGTACTACGCTGGATGGCTGGTGTTATTCCCGGTGACACAACTCGCGCTGTTGCTTCTCGACGCATCGAGAGTCTCAAGATCCTCCAGTCGCAACGGCGCCGCCGCCTGAATGTCGCTGTAGCCCCCGTCGGCGTTGGCTTTTAGATAGTCGGCGTGAGCCCGCTCCCAGGCTTGATCGTCGGGCGCGCCATAAAGGATTTGATAAAGCGGCGATCCAGGGAAAGCGTAGACCGGCACTGGGCGCGAAGCCCAAATTCCTCCGTCAATCAAGGTGGTGCGCCACTCGGCAATGGCGCGGGCGTCGTCGTCGGCGCCGGCAATTAGGTTCGCCTGCACCCATGGAATCGAACGGCGCGCCGTCGCCAGCAAGCTGATAATGCGATCGTTTTCGAGCCGGCACCCTTTGCGCCAGCGCGCCCGCCCATCGCTCGAAACGCTCTCGATGCCGCATTCAAGCGAGATGCATCCGGCCGCGCCCAGCGCCGCAAGCGAGTCTTCCTTCCATAAATCAATCCGTGTCTGAATTCCGAAACGCACCGGAAGCGGCCGCAAGCCCTCGAGCAGCGCGGGCGTCGAGCGGGCGCAGCCAAATATTTCGTCAATAAAGTAAATGTAATCGATGCCGCGATTCGCCAGCGCGGCGACCTCCGCCAGCACCGTGGCCACCGGACGCTCGCGGAAGCGGTTGCGGAACAGCGTTTTGTTGCAAAAGCTGCACGACCACGGGCAGCCGCGCGTGGCTTCCACCTCGGCGCCGCGGCCCTCGCCGCTGAACACGTGGTGGCGATGGCGCCGCAACTCCAACGGATACTCGTCAAAGTCGATGGCTCCGAGCGCCGGCATGTCGGTCCGCCACAATTCGCCGTTCCCATCCTCGCCCTGCGCCAGCCGGTGCAGCATCTGGTCGGGCTCGCCGCGCACCACGATATCGCAGCCGGTCTTAACGCGCGTTGTCTCCGGAGTGGCTGAGCCGTGCGGGCCGATCGCCACCAGCTTGGCATGCGGCAGCGCCGCGCGCAGTGCCTGAAACGCATCATGGGCCATGCGCAACTCCGGCTGGGGGCAGCGCCAAAAAAGATAAGTCGGCGCCGTGGTCACCACCACCACCTCGGCCTCGAACGCGGCCGCGCGCGCCGCCGCCGCCGCCGCCGTCAACCGCTCCAGATGGGCGTCGATCAAACAGGCTTCGTGGCCGCGTTCTCGCAATTGCTGCTGCGCGTAAAACAACTCCAACGGCAAGTGGGTTTCCTGGCAGCCGAAATAGGTCGAGCCGGTGAAATCCCAAGCCGGATTGATCAGCGCGTATTTCACAGCGATGCCGCCAGTTCCCGGTCGTGCACGAAACCTTCAGGCGCGGGACGGGGAGCGCAGATCCAGGTCTCGGCTTCGGGATGGGCGACGATCTCCAGTCCGGCCGTACGCAACATCGCTTCCGCCGCGGCGCGGTTGGGAATCCACCAGTTAGTCGCGTCCCCGGCAAAACTGCGCTCGAAGAAGTACATCAGCGGAAACCCCGCCTGCTCGAACGGCGTTTGGTCCCAAAACGAATAGTCCGGCTTCACTTCGGCGTCCGCAGCCGCCTCGCCGCGCAGCATGGTCTGGAAAATTAGGCGCTGGCGCACCTTCTTGACCGCCAAGTCCAACGCATAGAGCGGATAACGTAGGTGATAGAACACCCCCATAAAGAGCACATAATCAAACTGCTGGTCGAGGTCTCCCAGTGCGTACACCGACATCAGACGCAGGTCGATTTCCAGATTCAATACCTCAGCCGCCAGCCGCGCCTGTGCCAGGTAGCGGGCGTCGGCGTCGATGCCGAGCACGTAGCTCGCACCGCGGCGCTTGCACTCCAACGCATGGAAGGCAGCATTGCAGCCAATATCCAGAATGCTCAGCCCCTCCATCCGTTCGGGCAACGCGGGACTGATGTGACGCCACTTCGATTGCGGATAATCGCCGAGCTGATGGTTCGGCGCGGTCTTAACGCCGGCGAGGTCGAAGTTGTGAAACCATTCGCCTAACTCGCCCACTTGCTGTTGAATGCGCTCGGTGGCGGTGGTCATCAGTGTCTCCAGATGCGCAAAGACCGGCCAAGGTTTTCACCAGCAACTCGGGATTGTCCGACACCAGCGCGTCTGCGCCAGCCCGCGCCAATCGTCGCATTTTGACCGGGTGGTTCACCGTCCATACCAAAACCCGCCAACCCGCCCGCCGCAGCCGGCGCACATACCAGGCCGTGCAGGATGCTTGCTGCGGAGCGATCCACTCGACGTCCGCCCCCGCCAACTGGCGCAGCGTCCGGGGACGCCGCAAGTTCAGGCACAACGGCGTGCTCGGCGCCAACGTTCGCACTCGCCGCAAAATGGCAGGATCAAAGCTGCTTACTACAAATCCACGCTCCGGCGGATGCAGTTGCAACAGACGCACCAGTTCTTCCACAACGCCCATCTCCTTGATCTCGAGATCCAGAAATGCACGTTTGCGGTAGCGTCTCAATACCGGCCCCAAGCGGGCCAGCTTCTTCGTCTCATACCGGTCGCAGCTATCGTGGCAAATTACCACTTGGCCCTTGGGGCCGACCCGCAAATCCAACTCCAGTCCATCGCAGCCCGACCCCAGCGCGCGGTCAAATGCCGGCATGCTGTTTTCCAATTCGTCGAACTCGATCAGACGATGACCGCGATGCCCCAAAAGCAGCGGTTTCTGCTGCGAGGTGAGCCTCCTCACGCGACCTGCAGCACCACTTTGCCGAACTGCCGCTTGGCTTCGAGATAAGCATGCGCCGAGGCTCCATCGGCCAAAGGAAACACGCGGTCTACGATGGGTCGCAGTTTGCCGGCGTCAATTAGCTGGACGACTACATCAAGGTCGCCGCGCCGGCCCATATAGCTGCCCATGATGCGCAACTGCCGGCTGAAAAGAAAACGTAGATCAATTGTCGCCTCGTGCCCAGTCGTCGCACCGCAAGTGACCAGCGCCCCGCCCGGCGCCAGTGCCCGCAGGCTGCGGTCCCAAGTGGCTTGTCCAGTGTGTTCAACCACCACATCAAAGTTCCGCGGCAGCGGTGCGGTTCCATAGTGGTCGAACACCTCGTCAGCCCCCAAAGCGCGCGCCAGCGCCATCTTCTCCGCGCTCCCCGCCGTCGCCACCACTTGGCATCCAAACAGCTTGGCGATCTGCACCGCCGCGATTCCCACGCCGCTCGATGCCGCCCACACCAAGATCTTCTGCCCTGGTCGAATTTCCGCCTTTCGAACCAGCATATTCCACGCCGTCAGGAATACGAGCGGCATGGACGCGGCCTCGACAAACCCGAGTCCTTCTGGAGCGGCAAGAATGTTGCGCTCTTCGACCAAAATTTGTTCGCAATAGCCGCCATCGCGCTGGTAGCCGAGTACCTCGTACTTCTTGCATTCATTATCCCTGCCATCGAGGCAGGCGTGGCAGCGTCCACATCCCCAGCCCGGCGCAACGATGACGCGGCGGCCGCTATCGGCCCGCTCCCCGGCAATGTCACTGCCCAATATCCGCGGAAGTCCGATCGCAACTCCGGGTATGCCCTGGCGGACAAACAGGTCCAAATGGTTCAGTGCGCAGGCGCGAATTCGAACCAGGCATGCGCCTGCTGCAGGCACCGGGTCGGGTACGGCATCCAGTCTAAGAACCTCCGGTCCACCGTGTTCGTGTATGCGCAGTGCTTGCATCGCCCTAGTCTAAGGCTATTCTCCGCTCCCTACTTATGGGGGGCTGCTATAATCGGGTTTGATGACCGAGACCAGCGCATGCAAGCGGAATCTGGAGGTTGAGATCCCGGCTGGGGAAGTGGAGCGCGAATACACGCGCATTGCCCAGGGATTTCAAAAGAAAGCCAAAATCCCGGGCTTTCGGCCTGGCAAGGCGCCGCTCAGCTTGGTCCGCCAGCATTTTGGTACCAAGATCAAGGAAGAAACCATCGAGACGCTGGTGCCCGCGCATCTTCGCGCCGCGTTCGAGCGCGCTAGTTTGGATCCCGTTTCCACACCGGTTCTCGAAAAGCTCGATTATGTTCCCGGCGAGCCGATCAAATTTTCTGCGTCCTTTGAAGTCATGCCGAGCTTTGAGCTGGGCGACTACCGCGGTATTCGAGCTGAATTGGAGCCCGCCTCGGTGGCGGTCCACGAAATCGACGACGCGATTGAGGCTCTGCGCCAGCGCAAGAGTACTCACCAGCCCAGCGACGCAACCGTTGCCGCCGATGGGCTCATTGCGGATGTGTCGGCAACCGGCGAGGGGAGTGAAGCCCATTCGCTAGCCATCGAGGTGGCCGGCAAGGAGACAATGCCGGAATTCACCGCCGCCCTGCGCGGTATGAGCATCGGCGAGGAGCGCGACTTGGAGGTTAGCTATCCGGCCGACTATCCCAATAGCCGCATGGCCAACACGACCCAGAAGTACCATCTCAAGCTGAATAGCATCCAACAGAAGGTCGTGCCTGAACTTACCGACGCGTTTGTCAAAGAGGCAACCGGCGCCGAGACGGTCGAGGAGTTGCGCCAGCGTATCAGCGACAACATCCGCCACGAGCGCGAGCACGACGCCCGCCACAAGGCTGAAGAATCGATCATCGATCAGTTGTTACGGCAGTCCGACTTCCCGGTCCCCGATTCGCTGGTCGAGAAACAGGTCGAGGCGAAGCTGGAGCGCAACATTCGCGAGCTCGCCGACCAGGGCATCGACCCCCGGAAATTGAAGGTGGATTGGTCGAAGCTGCGCGCCAAACATGAGGAAGGCGCCCGCCGCGAAGTTCGCGCTTCGCTGCTGCTGGAAAAGATCGCCACCGCCGAGAACATCGAAGCTGAACCTGAAGCGGTTGACGCCGAAGTGGAGCGTGCCGCCATTGAATTAAAGCAGCCGGTCGAGGCCCTGCGCGCGCGTTTAATTGAAAACGGCGTGCTGGATCGCATCAAGAACAAGATTCGACAGGACAAAGTGCTGGACTTCCTTATCAAGAACGCCACCTCAGGAGCTTGAAACAACAATGAGTTTGGTACCCATGGTGGTTGAGCAAACGCCGCGCGGCGAGCGCGCGTATGACATTTATTCGCGCCTGCTCCGCGACAACATCATTTTCCTGGGTACGCCGATTGACGACAACGTGGCGAACCTGATTACGGCCCAGCTTCTGTTTCTGGAAGCCGAGGATCCGGAGAAGGACATTTCGCTCTATATTAATAGCCCCGGAGGATCGGTCACCGCCGGAATGGCCATATATGACACCATGCAGTTCATCCGTCCGGATGTGACCACCATTTGCATCGGTCAGGCGGCCAGCATGGCCTCGCTTCTGCTGGCGGCCGGGGCCAAGGGCAAGCGCTTCTGCCTGCCGTACGCGCGCATCCTGATCCACCAGCCCTCGATGGGCGGGCTCAGTGGGCAGGCGACCGAGATCGCCATTCACGCCCAGGAGATTTTGCGTTTGCGCGAAGTCACGAATGAGATTTTGGTCAAGCACACCGGTCAGGACAAGAAACGGATTGAACGGGACGTGGAACGTGATTACATAATGAACGCGCAGCAGTCGCAAGAGTACGGCATCGTGGACGACATCATCTACAAGCACAAATAGCAACGCCGACCGCTTCAAAAAAGGTGCCCCCATCGTGAAGCCAAAAACCGGAACCCAGGAATCCCTACGCTGCTCTTTCTGCCACAAGAGCCAGGACGCAGTTGCCAAGCTCATATCCAGCCCCAGCGAGTATCCCCGCGCCTATATTTGCGACGAGTGCGTGGCGGTCTGCAACTCGATTCTTGAGGATGACCGGGCCGATCCCCAGGCCCGTACCACCCAAACCCTGCCCAAGCCGCACGAGGTCAAGGCTTTCCTGGACGAGTACGTCATCGGCCAGGACGCCACCAAGAAGCGCCTTGCCGTCGCCGTTTACAACCATTACAAGCGGCTGCACATGAACCGCAACCGCACCAGCAGCGAAGTCGAACTGCAGAAGGCGAACATTCTTCTGGTCGGCCCCACGGGCACCGGCAAGACGCTGTTGGCGCAAACTCTGGCCAAGGTGCTGGATGTGCCGTTCGCTATCGCCGATGCCACCACGCTGACCGAGGCCGGCTACGTTGGCGAAGACGTCGAGAACATCATCCTCAAGCTGCTGCAGGCGGCCGAGGGCGACGTGACGCGCGCCCAGCACGGCATCATCTATATCGACGAGATCGACAAAATTTCGCGCCGCGATGAGAACCCCTCCATCACCCGCGACGTTTCCGGCGAAGGCGTGCAGCAGGCGCTGCTCAAGATTCTGGAGGGCACCGTCGCCCACGTTCCGCCGCAGGGCGGACGCAAGCACCCCCACCAGGAATTCACGCCGGTCGACACCTCGAACATTTTGTTCATCTGTGGCGGCGCCTTTGTCGGCCTCGAAAAGATAATCTCCCGCCGCGTTGGCAAGCGCTCGATGGGTTTCCGAACCGAAGTCGATGCCGCCGCGCCGACGCCCGGCGCCGCCCGCCTGCGCGACACCGAGTTGCTCGCCCAGTTGCAGCCCGCCGACCTGATCAAGTTCGGCTTGATTCCCGAGTTTGTCGGACGCCTGCCCGTCATGGGGGTGCTCGACGATCTTGATCGCGGCGCCCTGATCTCGATTCTCACCAAGCCGCGCAACGCCCTGGTGCGCCAGTATCAGAAGCTCTTCGAATTTGAGAACGTCAAGCTGCGCTTCGACGACGCGGCGCTCGAACAGATCGCCAGCGAAGCCCTGGCCCGCAAGGTCGGCGCCCGCGGCCTGCGCATGATCCTGGAAGAGCTGATGCTTGACCTGATGTACCACCTGCCCACCCAGCGCCGGGTGCGGGAGTTCGTTGTCACGCGCGAGATGGTCGAAAAGCGCGAAGTGGCGCTGCCTACCCTGGAAAAGGCCGGCTAATTTAATGGCACGCGAAAAACCTCAACCCGCGGCGCGGCGGCTGCCCATGATGCCGATCCGCAACATGGTGGTGTTCCCCCACCAGATGACCCCCTTCGTTGTCGGCCGCGCCAGTTCGGTGCGCGCCCTGGAAGCGGCGCTGGTGGAGGATAAACAGATTTTCCTCGCCACCCAGTTCGACGCCGAAGTCGACGAGCCCAGCCCGGAGCAGATCCACAACGTCGGCACCATTGCCAACGTGGTGCAGAGCGTTCGGCTGCCCGACGGCAATGTGCGGGTGTTGGTGGAGGGCCTGGAGCGCGCCCGCACCATATCGGTGGCGGTGGAGGAGGGTTTTTTTCGGGCCGAGGTTCAAACCGCCGCCCCCCGTCCCGAGGTGATCAATCCGCAGATTGAAGCCCTCATGCAGAAGGTGACGGGGCTGTTCGAGCAGTTTGTTAAGCAGAACCAGTCGCTCAATTACGAGGCCATGCTGAGCGCCGTCCGCTCCGACGACGCCGCGCAGTTGGCCGACACCATGGCCGCCCATCTCACGCTTCCGGTGAGCGATAAGCAGCCGCTTTTGGAAATCTTCTCGCCCGCCGAGCGGCTGGTCCGCCTCGCCGACGTGCTCGAACTCGAGATCGAAAAGCTGAACGTGGACCGCGCCATTCAGGGCCGGGTCAAGCGCCAGATGGAGAAGGCGCAGCGCGAGTATTACCTCGGGGAAAAAATAAAGGCCATCCAGAAGGAGCTCGGACGCGGCGAAAAGAGCGAGTTCGACGAGCTGAAAAAGAAGATCGAAGCCGCCGGCATGCCCAAGGCCACCCGCGAGAAGGCGCTGCAGGAGTTGAAACGGCTCGAACTCATGCCGCCCATGTCGGCCGAATCGACGGTGTCGCGCAACTACATCGACTGGATGATCGCGGTGCCGTGGAAGCAGCGCTCCTCGGAAATTCGCAACATCGCCCGCGCCGAAAAGACGCTGAACGAAGATCACTACGGCCTCGAGAAAATCAAGGAGCGCATCCTCGAGTTCCTGGCGGTGCGGCAGTTGGTCAAGAACCCCAAGGGCTCGATCCTCTGTTTTGTCGGGCCTCCCGGCGTGGGCAAGACCTCGCTGGGAATGTCCATCGCCCGCGCGACCGGACGCAAATTCGTGCGCTTGTCGCTGGGCGGCGTGCGCGACGAGGCTGAAATCCGCGGCCATCGCCGCACCTACATCGGCGCGCTGCCGGGCCAGATTCTGCAAATGATGAAGAAGGCGGGAACCGTCAACCCCGTCTTCCTGCTCGATGAAGTGGACAAGATGAGCGTTGATTTCCGCGGCGATCCCTCGGCCGCGCTGCTCGAAGTGCTGGATCCCGAGCAGAACACCTCCTTCAACGACCATTATCTCGATGTTGACTACGATCTCTCGCAGGTGATGTTCATCACCACCGCCAACGTGCTGCACACCATTCCGCAGGCGTTGCAGGACCGCATGGAGGTCATCCGTCTCTCCGGCTACACCGAAGTCGAGAAGACCGAAATCGCGCGCCGCTTCCTCATCCCCAAGCAGCTCAAGGCCACCGGCCTGAGCGCCAAAAACCTCGAGTTCTCCGCCGACGGACTGCAAGCGCTGATCATGGGTTACACCCGCGAGGCGGGAGTGCGGTCGCTGGAGCGTGAAATCGGCAACGTCTGCCGCAAGGTTGCGCGCCGGGTGGTGGAGGCGGGCAAGAACGGCAAGAAGGTCTCGATCGCCGTCACGGCGGAAAACCTCAACGAGTTTCTCGGCATCCTCAAATTCCGCGATATGCGAGGCGAGCAAAAGAGCGAAGTCGGGCTGGCCACCGGCCTGGCCTGGACCGAAGTGGGCGGACAAATGCTCTCTACCGAAGTCACGCTCATGGATGGCAAAGGCAAGCTCACGCTCACCGGCAAGCTCGGCGACGTAATGCAGGAGTCGGCGCAGGCGGCCATGAGCTACATCCGCAGTCGCGCCCACCTGCTCGGGCTGCCCAAGGATTTTTACCGCAACCTCGATATTCACATCCATGTGCCGGAAGGCGCCATCCCCAAGGACGGGCCCTCGGCCGGCATCACCATGGCCACCGCGCTGACCAGCGCCCTGACCCGCATCGCCGTCCGCAGCGACGTAGCCATGACCGGCGAGATCACGCTGCGCGGGAAGGTTCTGCCCATCGGCGGGGTCAAGGAAAAGCTCATGGCGGCGCATCGCAATGGCATTACGACCATCATTCTGCCGCGCGATAACGAGAAGGACCTGGCCGACCTGCCGGAAAACATCCGCTCACTGCTGCAGGTTTTCCCGGTTGACACCATGGACCAGGTGCTGGAGCAGGCGCTGGAAACACCGCTTCCCAAGCTGGCCGCGGTCGAGGAACTGCCAATCGTCGCTGCGCCAGAACAGCCGATGCGGCAGTAGCCGCCGCTCATGCGCTTTGAAGTCGCGTTCGTAAAGAGCTGCAGCGCGATCACCGATCTGCCGCTGGATTCCCTTCCTGAAGTTGCAATTCTGGGACGGAGCAATGTCGGCAAATCCAGCCTGCTGAACAGTCTCGCCGCGCAGAAGAAGTTGGCCAAGACCAGCCGCACGCCGGGCCGCACGCGGCTGTTGAACCTTTTTGCGGTGAACGGTGATTGGCTCCGGCTAGTGGACTGTCCCGGTTACGGCTACGCCAAGGTGTCGCATACCGAACGCGCCAAATGGGGCGCGTTAATCGAACCTTATCTGGCGGAGCGGCCCAATCTCGCTGCGGCGGTGCTGTTGGTCGATTCCATGCTCGAACCTCAGCCGCTTGATCTCGACCTGAACGACTGGCTGCGGGGACGTCAAATTCCGACCCTGTTGGTCGCGACCAAGACCGACCGGCTGAGCGGCAACCAGCTCGCTCAAGCCATGCGCCAACTCACCGCCGCCTTCGGCGCCGCCCCACTGGCCTACTCATCGGTTCGCGACACAGGTGGCGACGCCCTCCGCTGCCAACTGTTGTCCGTCCGGAGTGCCAGTCCCGCCCCGGCTAGATCGCTTGGCCAATAGCCAGCGCGGGTAATTTTCCGACCGGTTAATAGCAACACGGCTGCAAGTGAGGTTCACATTCACGACACCCACGAGTGAGGCCCGCCGCGCCCGAATAACTGAACTTTTTAACGCGTGCGATGACGCGGACGCAGTCGTACGATCAAGTGTCGCCGCTGACCCGGCGCAAAGTATAATGACGCACGCCAGGCATCATAGCCAGGAGCAGAAATTACGACCTCCGTTGATCTGCGCGCCGGGACAAATAACGAAAATTGCGCCGGTAGCGTCGTGCTGAGTTCCTTCGCCGGCGATTCGGTTCGTACGCCCCCGAAGCTAAGCCACTGCCAATCCGCTGCGCATAAACTCGCGCGTTCGCGACAGGTTGGGCCTTTTCATCAAGGACAGTGCCCGAGATGGTTCCGCTGAGAATTGCGGCCGATTCCAATCGCGCCCCCAACATACCGGGCGCAGTACATATGACAATTACCGCAATTCGCGATCGCGACCAGCGCACCATACGCCAATGTGCGGCCGTCATGGCACGATCACCGTGCCACTGGCCAGCCCGTTTGGGCTTACGACGCCATTTATGGAAATAGATGTTTGATGAATGTAGCCTGTCAATGTGGCACCAACCATCCCCGAATATCCCGCTCGCGTCTGTTGAACCGTCCAGGCAATTTGTTGAGTCAACGCGGAAGTCGTTGCTCCAAGCCTTTGGCTGTACGTTTGCACGCTTCACGCCTGCTCGTTCATAACTCACCCAGAGATCCGATTTCGCCAAAGGTCCAGCAAGTGACGTTCATTAGAACGAAAGTACTGTTCACTAATCGGGCCTTCGCCGAAAATGACCCGAAGTCCGTAAACAGCTCGGTATCGAACCCCAATATCAGGATCGCTCAACGCAGCCGCCAACGCCGGGGCGGCTTTCACGGTTCCGGTGCGCCCCAGTGCCATCGCCGCCGCAACGCGAATCAACGGACTGCCAGAGCGTTGCAGCTGAGCAAGCCATGGTATGGCCGCTGCATTCGAAGTGCCCGTTTGAAGCGCGAAAATAAAATTTAGATCTTCGGTGTCCAGAGTTCGCGCCGAAAGTAGACGATTGACAACTGTTGGTAGTGGCGCAACACTTCCTCGGCGTAGCAAGCCAGCTTCACATAATGACCGGAGCTCGTCATCGGTGCTTGTCATCTGCTCTTTCAGGGCTTGCGTCGAGGCCGGCGTATCGGCGGTGGTCAATATAATCGCCGCGGATCGCTTCTCGGCTAGGGTGGTACGAGAAGACGTGAGGGCGGCGGCAACCATAGCAACGCCGATGTCGTAAGGTGCAGCATTGGGGTTTATGACGGCTGGCTCAGCCGGCACGAAAACATACTGAGGCTCGGCCGGCTCAAATCCGTGCGCGGAATGCACAACGAGCACAAGTCGACTTCGTCCTAAATCGCTGGCGAAATTGCTAGCATTACTGGCATTGATCGTCATTAGCTGCGGCGCCGCCCCTTTTAGGAACCGTCGAGCGTAAAAGAGCACCTGAGATTGCCCTTGCGGGGCAATTCCAACGAGTTGGCCGTAGGCGACAACATCGGATTCAGCCACCGCACGCAGGAGACTGAACGGCTTCATGGGCCCAGAGTCAGGAGAAGACAATATAGCGAAATGCGGCGCTACTCCAGCGCCGGCGCTAATTGATAGGAGAAATGATAGAAGTATGCCTCGCGGCGTTAATGTATTTCTGCAAAACATCTGATTGTACCTCGACGCCTGCACCGATCGTCAGTGAGCCGATCTGCCATGTCTGTGACCAATGTTGAACCGGCGTACCGGGCGCGCTGCCTTGTACATAGTTTGGAACCGGCACCGGCGGGAGAGCGATGTTTTCGCCCTGGATCTGGTCTCCAAATGAAGCCGGCGATGCTGAGGCTGTCGATCCTGCCATGCCTTGCCGCCAGTTCGTACCGGTGTAATCGTTTATTGGTCCGGTGGGGAACGCCTCGTTGACCGGAATTGACGATGCTAGCTGAACACCGAGTTGGTCCATGATGTTGTATTGAATAAAAGACGAATACCCGAATGTGCTATCACTTGAGTCGGTTATCGAGGTTGGCTGAAGCGAATGAGGCTCTCGCGAAGTAATCTGAAATGGCGCCGAGCTAACGCCATTTTCGGTCACTGTTATGGAAATATCCCCCACTCCATGACTGAAAGCGGTCCCGGAGGAGGTAATCGACGGATTGCAGACAGATGCATTCGAGAGGTTAACGTCGCCCGCACCTGTACCCAGGACCCAACTGCACGAACCAGCAGGCGTAGCCGTCAAAGTGATTTCGGTCGAATAACCAGTCGGTGACGCTCCACCAAACCACCAAACAGTATTCGGCCCAGAAATTGTCGGTGCTACCACGCCGCCGCCCAGCGCCGATATCGCGCCCACTGCGCAGCCTTCTATGCAGTAAGGATCACGGTCATCGAATACCTCTACGTCGAAGACGGTGCCGGTCATGTCGCTCGCGCCGACGCCTGTGCCGGTGAAAGTGCCGTCCCCGTTGCTGCTATAAAAACCCGAATCCCAATCCCAGCTTGCGTCTGCGGAGCAGTCCCACTCGCCGCTGTTGCTGCCTTCTGCTGTCATCACCGGCGCGACCGAATCGCCGATCGCGATGGCGTCCACAAAGACCTGCGGGCACGAGAAAAAGTCGCAGGCACCGCAATCGGTACAGCAGGTCGCCGTCTCGACGTTGAAAATCCCGAAGCTGAGCACCACATTCATTTGCGGTGGGCCGGTTTTTGCCATTTTGATCAGGCCGTTTGGGCCCGGTAGCGGCATGTTCGCGGGCCGCAGAGAGGCGCTCCCATCCGTTGCGTCTGCTGGCAAAAGATTGCCATCCTGGTCTGGCGTGCCAGCCGCGCGCAGCATGACCAGATCCACCATTGTCGATGTGCCAGGTGCCAGATGAATCGGCAAGTTGTAGGTATGGCTGCCGTCAGCTGTTGTCAACGCTAGAATCAGATCCTGAGCGGTCGTACCCGCATTCCAAAGCGAGAACATGGTGTCGTTTGCGCCGGCCGTGTTCCAATATGGCAACTGTTCGCCCACGCTCGGCTTTACGCGCTGCGGCATCACCTCGAAAACATAGTTGCCTGTCTGATCGGTGCTTCCCGTCGTCATCAGCAAGTCCCCGCCGAAACCGCTAAAGCTCGCCGACCAGTTCAGCATCGCTCCTTCCATCCCATCCACATCCTCTCCCATATCATGCGCCATTCGGCGCGCCAGATCCATGAGTGGCAATTCCCGCAACTCGCCCGGCGCGAGTTCCAGCTGCAGCGGCGGCGTCGTCGGAATTGTTCTCGTTGTGTCCATGGCACCCATGCCATCCATACCGCCCATGCCGAGGTTCATGTTTACGGCCACATCGAGAGAATGGCCCGTAGAATTCCGGAGAAAACCATACGGCGCGAAGCGCGTTGTCGCTGGGAAGTGGTCGGCCTCCATTGGTTTCGCCAACATCAGCCCGGCGGCAGCGAGCGTTATCGTCGTCGGTCCGGCCGTTAAATTGCCGATTCCGCTATCACCGCCGTCTTCAGCTCCGCCCATTGCCATATGTGCCATTGCGAATTCAATATTGGCAGAAAATCCTTCGGCTTGATTCTCAAGCCAGCCAGCCGCGGTCAATCCGCCACTCGATCCGGGCGCACGCGGGCCGAGCTGCTGCGCCTCAATTCCACCCCCGGCTATCTCGTTGCCGGGCAATCCGGCGGCCTCATGCTCGATTTCGAATCGCTGCAGCGCATGCGGGCCGAGTTCGATCTCGCGCCATCCAAGCGTCGTGCCTAAGCGCCCGCTCAACCGGTAACGCGCCGTGATCGGCATTGCAGTTGAGTTCCCCATTGTAAAATATCCGCGCACCCCCGCGTCATGTTTCCACCACAACCCGAGCAGCATCGCACTCTCACCCCCGGCCTCCATCTGACTCAACAAAGCGCTCTTACGCGGCAGGCTATATCGCGCGTTCACCGCCCTCCACTTCCCGAACCCAGACGACGTGGTGCCCATGTTCATTGCCGTCGCCGGACCCGCGATCACAAATGGTTGCGAGAACGACAAACTATGCACAATATCCTTCAAATTCATGGACGCCGTAATGTGACCGCCGCCGTCCCAGAGATAATCAAGCCGAGCGCTCCCCTGGGTCGAAATGTGCCCGGCAAAGCGGCCAGGCGCTTGCGCCAGCGCCTGGTTGAGCTGCAACGTAATCTCGCCCGACGCCGGCACCTCGACCGGCGCAAGTACCAACGCTGTGCCGTCATCCATGTACAACGTCGGCGTGACCGCGATGGCCACAGTAGTAACCGCGTTCTTAATGTGAATCTTGGCCACCGTGTCGCCGTCTGTCCTCCAAAGACTGCAGACCAGACTCTGAACCGTCTTCATTGGCATGGTACGCGCGCCGTGTCTAAGATTTGTTGTCTGCGCCGGCTGCTGCCGTTTCGTTGCTGACGCAGCGTGCCGCACTGGCGAGAGCCACGTCCACGCAACCAGGGGCAGGCTTGTCAAAGCCAGTACAATTGCGAAACGATAAGCGATTTTCCCGGTCTGTGATCTGGGAACGCGCCGGTCTATTTTCATAACATTCTCCTTCTCAAACCGTCACCACTCGGCCATCGAACCTGCTAATCTCGAAACCCCTGAACTGTTCCCCGTAAATCTCCCGCTGGTCGGCTAGAATCGTGAGCGCCATTGCCTCGCCAAGCAGCAGCCCCTGTACGTAGTCCGAACGCCAGTGAACGCCGGCAAAATTCCGCGCCAGCGCGATGTTGCCGCATAACTTCTCGATCTCGCTATTCACTGTCGCCAGCGAGTCATTTTCACCGCTGTGGCGAACCAAGGAAAGGCCGTCGCTGCTGGATTCCATTAGCCCTCCCGCCAGGGATTCCCAATTCGCCGTTCCGTCGAACGCCGCTTTTAGAATCGTCGCGCACGCGCCCGCCACTCCTCCATGCGCCTGGGTGTACGACGGGTGCTGCGGGCATCCTTCCGGAAACGCTTGCGGCAAAAGAAAGCTGCCATGCCGTGCTGCTGTTTCCGCCAGCGCCTGGGAATTCAGCACGCTCGGATCGAGTGGATAGCTCGCCTGTCCTGTCCGGCTCATATGCACCAGGCCGCCGTACGCTTCCGGCCGCAAGGCGCGATGCACGAACCATTTCTGAAAAAATACCGCCTTCATCGCCCGAAGCGCCGCCTCCGCCTGCAACGTCAAGAAATGCGGCGGGCCGAAAGTTGCGAACCCGGTCTGGCGCGAGAGCCGCAAGTACGGATTGCCAGGATTAGCCGGCGCCCCCAGCGCATACAACCGCAATCCGGCGTTGTAGAATGCCTGGCAAACCTGATCGCTATGAACGTACGCCGCCAGATCTCGACCGTTGCGAAAGTACCGCGGCTCGCCATCGAGTTTCGGCTTGCCAAAGGGACCTTGCCCGTTCTGACAAGCCAACCAGGCACCCGGCTCGATGAGGTAATCAGCCCCAGCGGCAAACGTCGTAATTCGCCCGTCCATCAAATATTGGCCGTAAGCAAATGGCGTCAAGAACAACTGCGATATATATGGTCCGATTCGGTCGCTGCTGGCAAAACCACGAAACAGGTTGATTCCGGTAACGCGCCCGCTACCATCGCGTGGGCCACTGAAAGCGGTGAGTCCGCTCAGTTCCTGGGCCGCCGCAGTCACCCTTGCGTCGGTTTCGTAAGCGCTAAAGTTGACGTCGCGCAGCAGCGCCATCCAATACAACTCGACCATCTCCGCCGCTCGGGTCGCGCTGGCCAGCTCTGGGGATGCAGGGCACGCCAATTTCTGAATATCAACGCCTTCAAGGTCGAATGCCACCCCGGCCATCGGATTGACAAGCGCCTGATCGCCGCCAAGAGGCACATTTTCAAATGCTTCGGTGCTTTGCCGCTCGACCGCTTCGAGAAACCGCCGATAGGCACCCGGTTCGACTTCGCCCAAACTATTGTGCGGCAAGCCTTTCGAGTAGCTGCCAATGCGGTCCGAATAGCGCGACTCGTCGCCATTCCCGCCCTGTGAGACTGCCGACACCTCGAATTCCTCTTCCGCCGCTGCCACGCGCAGCCGACGCGCCTCTTCAGCTCGGTCGTTCCACCTAATCGATGCGTGTGCGGATGACTTGAGCGCGAGCGCCGCAGCCCCGCCCTATTGCCCAAGAAACGTTCGCCGCGCCCGGTTATCGCACGACTGATTGACTGGCTCCCGGTGGCTCATTGCACTTACCCCTATGTCTATATGTGTGATGAGGAGCGCAAAAAGTGTACTTTTTGAATAATAAATATTCCCGACCCCACCCGTTTCGGTGGCGCCTCGCCGCCGGCCCAGAAGTCTACGCGGCAGACAAGCAGCGAGAGCCATGCCGCCAAGGTGGGAATGCCGCAATTCTCGGCGATCCCTCCGGCTTCGGAATGGGGGGGAGCTTACCAGCAGCCGGCTACACGGCGAGCCCTCCGCCGCCAACTGCTGGCGGTCCGGAGTGCCAGTCCCGCCCAAGCTGGGTCGCCCGGCCAATAGCCAAGCGCGGGTAAATGTAGTAGTCTGAGCTCAAAGCAATTCATGACTAGAACCATCGAGTTCAGTCCCGGCATCGAGAGCCTATTCGGCACGCTCGATGAAAACCTTCGCCTCCTCGAAAGCCGCCTGCAGGTTCGCGTGCGCCTCGGGCCCCATGCCATCGAGCTGGAGGGCCCGGAAGCCGGCGTCAAGCGGGTCGAGGAAATATTCTCCGACTACGCCCAACTCCACGCCGAGGGCATGCAGTTTCCCAACGGCGATCTGCGCAGCCTGGTGCAGATGGTGGTCGACGATCCGCAGTCGAGCCTGGCCTCGCTCGCCCGCAGCGGCAAACAGCGTTCGTTCGGCAAGAAAGTGGTGCAGCCGAAGACGGTCAACCAGCGCCGCTATCTTGACGCCATCGAAAACCACGACATGGTCTTCGGCGTTGGCCCAGCCGGCACCGGCAAGACCTACCTCGCGGTGGCGATGGCCGTGGCCGCGCTCAACTCGAAGCAGGTCAGCCGCATTGTCCTGGCGCGCCCGGCGGTGGAAGCCGGCGAACGTCTGGGCTTCTTGCCCGGCACGCTGCAGGAAAAAGTTGATCCGTATCTGCGGCCACTGTACGACGCGCTGTACGATCTGGTCGAGCCGGAGAGGGTCGAGCGCCTGCTGGAGCGCAACGCAATTGAGATTGCGCCGCTTGCCTTCATGCGCGGGCGAACGCTCAACGACGCGTTCATTATTCTTGACGAGGCGCAGAACTCGACCCAGGAACAAATGAAGATGTTCCTGACCCGTATGGGATTTCATTCCAAGGCGGTGATCACCGGCGACCTCACTCAGATTGACCTGCCCCAGGGACGGCGCAGCGGACTCCTGCAAGCCATCGAAATCGTCGGCATGGTGGAGGGCATTAGTGTGGTGCAGTTCGACGAGGTGGACGTGGTGCGCCACCAACTGGTGCAGCGCATAGTGCACGCCTACCAGGAACACGAGGCGAGTTCCGGTCAGCGCCAGCTCCCGCTCCTTCCGGCCGAGGAAGTCCACAGTGTCTGATGCCCATGCGGAGGCGATCGCGCTGCGCCGATTCTGGCGCGAGGCGCGCAGGGTCACCGGCGCGCCCCGTGACGCCGGCGTGCGCGCCATGAACGATCGGGAAATCCGTCGTCTCAATCAAGTCTACCGGGGCCACGACGCGCCCACCGACGTGTTGTCTTTCCCTGGAACCAACGATGTGGCCATCTCCGTCGAGACGGCGCAACGACAGGCGCGTCGCCACCGCCATGCGCTGGCGGTCGAGGTCCGCATCCTGATGCTGCACGGGCTCCTCCACCTGGCCGGATTCGACCACGAAACCGACAATGGTGAAATGCGCCGGCGCGAGACGAGGCTTCGCCGTCAACTCGGTCTCCCGGCGAGCCTTACGGAGAGGGAGCGCTCTAGGCCACAAGCCGGAACGGCCCGCGGTGCTGGACCGCGCCCATAACAATGGGCACGGTGGTAGCCGCGCCAATTGCGAGCAGCGTCCAGCCGGTGCGGCGGCGGCGGTGCCGGTTCATGCGCCCGGCCGCCAGCAGGCCGATCCCCACGCCCAGCGCCACTCGTGTGGAGATGATAAATGCCAGTTCTGGAATCCGCAACCCGACCTTTCTGGCCATAACAAACTCCCTTGCCACCATTCTAGCTCTGGGTAGGCTAAGCTATTCTCGCTAATTCATCGTTGCAGGAGGATAATGATGGCCCAACGAAATTGGTTTGCGCTTTGTCTCGCCATTCTTCTCGGTATTCCCGCCGGGCTCGCGGCACAGCAAATCGCCGGCACCTGGAAAGGCGAACAAACGTTGCATCGCGGCACGCAAACCATCAATCTGGAGAGCACCTACATCTTCAAGGTGGATGGCAATAATTTCACCGGCCTGCTCATCAACAGAAGCGACCGGCGCGATATAGTCGACGGCGTGATCGCCGGCAATGACATCACCTTTTCGACCCGCAACCCCTTCGTGCCCGATGCCGCGCTGCAAAACTTCAAGGGCACGCTCGACGGCGACAAGCTGACCGTCGTCGTGGTACAGACCATCGCGCCGCCTGGCTATCCCGACGCCGTCGGGCGCGGCCCGCGGCGTCCGCCTGTGCCGGTGGAACTGCATCGCATCTCGAGTGATACCGTCTATCACGCGCCGCCCGAGCTGCAGCATTCCCCTCTCGCCCCCTTTGTGACTCTGCCGCCCAATGGGCTGGCGCTGACGCCGCCCATGGGATGGAACAGTTGGAACAAGTTCCGCGCCCTGGTGGACGACAAGGGCGTGCGCGCGGCCGCCGACGCGATGGTCAGCAGCGGCATGAAGGCGGCCGGCTACGTCTACGTGAATATTGACGACACCTGGGAAGGCACGCGCGACGCGCAGGGCAACATCCAGGCGAACAGCAAGTTTCCCGACATGAAAGCGCTCGCCGCTTACGTGCACAGCCGCGGATTGAAGCTCGGCATTTACAGCTCGCCCGGCCCCAAGACCTGTGCCGGCTACGAAGGCAGCTTCGGCCACGAAGAGCAGGATGCGCGCACCTATGCCGCCTGGGGCATCGATTATCTCAAATACGACTGGTGCTCGGCCGGCCTGGTCTACAGCGCCGACGAGATGAAGCCGGCGTACGAGAAAATGGCGCTGGCATTACGCGCCACCGGACGCCCGATTGTATTTAGCCTCTGCCAGTACGGCGATCTCGACGTGGGAAGCTGGGGCTTCGCCGCGGGTGGCAACCTCTGGCGCACGACCGGCGACATCAGCGACAACTATGCTTCGATGACACGCATTGGCTTCGGTCAGAACGGCCGCGAAGGAGCGGCCGGACCCGGCCATTGGAACGATCCCGACATGCTCGAAGTGGGCAATGGTGGCATGAACGACGACGAGTACCGCACCCACTTCAGTCTGTGGTCGCTGCTGGCCGCGCCGCTGTTAGCCGGCAACGATCTCTCCGCCATGAAGCCGGACATTCGCGACATTCTCACCAACCGCGCCGTGATCGCCGTCGATCAGGACAAACTCGGACGCCAGGGCACCCGCGTCGCCCAGAGCGGCGACACCGAGATCTGGCTCCGTCACCTCGCCTCCGGCAACGCGGTGGGGCTATTTAACCGCTCCGAACAACCGCAATCCATGTCGGTGCGCTGGAGCGACATCGGCGTCGCGCGCCCGCGCCATATTCTCGATCTCTGGAGCAACAAAAGCGTGCCGCCGGCCGATTCAATGACCGTGACGGTTGCGCCGCATGGAGTAGTGTTGGTCCGCGTAAACTGAGGCATGCCGCGGCTGTTTCGGGCCCCCGGGCGGATCAATTTAATAGGCGAGCATACGGACTATAACCAGGGGTGGGTCATGCCCGCCGCGATTGATCTTGCGGCCCGGGCGGCGATTGCCCCTCAGACGGGACGCCGGGTCGTGATTCGATCGGCGCAGTATGAGGACGCCGCCGTATTCGATCTGGACGCGGCGGATCCGCCGATCATGCCTTCCCATTGGTCGAGCGATCTGCGCGGCGTCGCCCGCCTGCTGCAGCGCGCCGGGGTTGAGCTCGAGGGTTGCGAGATCATGCTCGACAGCGAAGTGCCAATCGGCGCCGGGCTTAGTTCTTCGGCGGCGGTTGCCGTTGCGGTGGCTTTCGGCCTGCTGGCGTCAAGCTCCGCCTCACTCGGGCTTACTGAATTGGCGCTGCTTTGCCAGCGGGCGAGTCATGAATTCAGCGGGACGCGGTGCGGCATCATGGATTTCTATATCGCCTGTCATGGGCGCCCGGGCGAACTGGCGATGCTCGACACGCGCAGCCTTGAAGCCCGGTGGTTGCCGTGGCCGAGGAACGCGAGCCTGGTGGTCTGCGACACGAAGGTGCGCCACGACAATGCCAGCGGTGAGTACAACCTGCGCCGCGAGCAGTGCGAACGGGCGGCGCGGCAACTCGGCGTGCCATCGCTGCGCGACGCCGGCGCGGGCGACATTTCTCGCCTCGAGCCTGTTCTCGCCGCGCGCGCCCGCCACGTGGTGAGCGAGAACCAGCGGGTCGTTGACGCCGCCGCCGCCGTTACGGAAAGCGATTTCGCGGCTCTGGGCGAGTTGCTCAATGCCTCGCATCGCAGCTTGCGCGACGATTACGAGGTGAGTTGCGCCGAGCTCGACCGCATGGTCGAGGTCTGCAATAGGCAGCTTGGCGTTTACGGCGCACGCATGATGGGCGGAGGCTTTGGCGGGTGCGTACTGGCGCTGGTGGCGCCCGAATGCGTGCCCGATGTCCGCGGCGGTGTCGCGCGCGATTATGCCGAGGCAACCGGCCTCCAGCCGGCGATTTGGGAGTGCCATCCCGCGGGTGGTGTGCGGGAAATGGAGGAGAACGATGTCGCGCGATAATGTCGTGCAGCGGCGCTACAACCCTCTCCTCGACGAGTGGGTGTTGGTCTCGCCCGGCCGTCAGCAGCGTCCCTGGCAGGGCGAGGTCTCGCCTCCCGATGTAACTCCCCGCGCGGTCCACGACCCCGATTGCTATCTCTGCCCCGGTGCCCCCCGGGCGTCAGGCCAACGCAACCCCGACTATCGGGGCGTGTATGTTTTCGACAACGACTTTCCGGCGCTGACGCTCAATCGGTCGCCGCAACCGCAACCGCACCATCCCCTGCTCCGGGCCGAGCCCGAGGCCGGCGTCTGTCGCGTAGTTTGTTTCTCGCCTCGCCATGACCTCAGCCTCTCTCGCCTGCCCCAGCCCGCCGTCGAAGCCGTTGTCGCTTCCTGGACCGGCCAATACGCCGCGCTCGGCGCTCTCGACGAAATCAACGCCGTGATGATCTTCGAAAACCGCGGCGCCATGATGGGCTGCAGCAATCCGCATCCCCACGGCCAGATTTGGGCGTCGCAGTCGGTGCCCAATTTCGTCGCCCGCGAACGCCATGCGCTCATCCAACACCAGCGCGCCCACGGCGAGTGTATGCTCTGCGCCTACGGACGTCTCGAAGCCGAGCGCCGCGAACGCCTGGTCTGCGAAAACGACAGCTTCATCGCCCTTGTGCCCTATTGGGCGGTCTGGCCTTTCGAAACGCTGGTGGTCAGCCGCCGGCACCGCCCCTCTCTCAGTGCGCTCACCGCCACGGAGGCTTCGCAATTGGCCGACATTCTGCGCCAAGTCACGATCCGCTACGACAACCTCTTTGGTACCGAGATGCCCTATTCTTTCGGCCTGCACCAAGCGCTAACCGACGGTGCCGACAACGCCGAGGCCCACCTCCACGCCCACTTCCTGCCCCCTCTCCTGCGCTCGGCTTCGATCCGCAAATTCCTGGTCGGCTACGAATTGCTCGCCACCCCGCAGCGCGACCTAACCGCTGAAACCGCGGCCGAACGGCTGCGTGCGGTAAGCGACCGGCATTATAGCGAAGAGAATGCCCGGTAACGGCCCTGCTTGCGCCGGCCCCTCAGGAAGCGCATGATTAAGCCATGGCCGACGTCCTTTCGGTGCGCTGTCCCGATTGTGGTTCCCAGATGAAGGTAGATGCTGAGACCGGCATGGTGCTCGATCACAAGGCGCCCCGGGGGAAGACCGTAGATCTGGACCGTAGCCGCGAGTTGTTGCAAAAGCAGCAGGAGGAGCGCGACCAGCGCTTCCAGCAATCGGTGCGTGCCGAAAAAAACCGGGACGATCTTTTATCGAAAAAATTCGATCAAAGTCTGCGCCGAGTGCGCGATAATCCGGATGAGCCGCGCCCCTTGCGCGACGTTGATTTGGATTAGGGTACCGCTTGTTTTTTTGTTCCTTGTAGTGCTATGATGGGTCTTATACGGTCGGAGTCGGCCGTATGTCCCCCAATCGTGAGTTTGCCCTGCCGTTCGCGTCCGCAAGTGGCTTCCTTTCGCTTTTTCCTCCCTCCTCTCTCTTCTGAATCCCTCCCATGACCATCGCTGAACTTAAAGAAAAAAACATTACTGAACTCGCCAAGGTCGCCCGTGAGCTGCAACTTCCCGGGGCCAGCGGCATGCGCAAACAGGACCTGATCTTCAAAATCCTGCAGGCGCAAAGCGAAAAAGAAGGCCACATCTTCGCCGAGGGCGTGCTCGAAATCCTGCCCGACGGCTACGGCTTCCTGCGCTCCCCCGACTATAACTACCTGCCGGGACCGGACGACATCTACGTCTCGCCTTCGCAGATCCGCCGCTTCGATCTCCGCACCGGCGACACCTGCTCCGGCCAGGTCCGGCCCCCCCACGAGGGCGAGAAATACTTCGCCCTGGTCAAGGTCGAGGCGCTCAATTTCGAAGCTCCCGAAGAGGCGCGCAACAAGATTCTTTTCGACAATCTCACGCCGCTGTATCCCGCCGAGCGGGTGAAGCTGGAGACGATCCGCGAGAATGTCTCCGGGCGCATCATGGACCTCTGCACCCCGATCGGCAAGGGCCAGCGCGGGTTGATTGTCGCGCCGCCGCGCACCGGCAAGACCATGCTGCTGCAGGCAATCGCCAATTCAATTACGGCCAACCATCCGGAGATCGTGCTGATTGTTCTGCTCATTGACGAGCGCCCGGAAGAGGTGACCGACATGCAGCGCACCGTCAAGGGCGAGGTCATCAGCTCGACCTTCGACGAGCCCGCTTCCCGGCACGTGCAGGTGGCCGAAATGGTGATTGAAAAAGCCAAACGCCTGGTCGAGCACAAACGCGACGTGGTGATCCTGCTCGACTCGATCACGAGGCTGGCCCGCGCCTACAACACGGTCGTCCCGCCCTCCGGCAAGGTGCTCTCCGGCGGCGTTGATTCCAACGCTCTGCAGCGGCCGAAGCGCTTCTTCGGCGCGGCGCGCAACATCGAGGAAGGCGGCTCGCTCACCATCATCGCCACGGCTCTGATCGACACCGGCAGTCGCATGGACGATGTGATCTTCGAAGAGTTCAAGGGCACCGGCAACATGGAAATCATCCTCGACCGCAAGCTCGTGGACAAGCGTGTTTTCCCGGCCATTGACATTCAACGCTCCGGCACCCGCAAGGAAGAGCTGCTCATTCCCAAGGACGACCTCAACCGCATCTGGGTTTTGCGCAAGGTGCTGAATCCGCTTTCGGTTACCGAATCCATGGAACTGCTGCGCGACCGCCTGCTGAAGTCCAAGAGCAACGGCGACTTCCTCGCCGCGATGAACGCCAGTTAGTTTATGACGATCGCCGAGCGGGTCGAGAATCTGCGCCGCGAGGAAGCCGCGCTGCGCCTCGGCGGCGGCGCCGGGGCGATTCAACGCCAGCACGATAAGCGCCGGCTGACGGCGCGCGAGCGCGTCACCAAGCTCATCGATTCCGGCGCCGAGTTCCTCGAGATCGGCCTGTTTGCCGCCTGGGGGATGTATGAGGAATGGGGCGGCGCTGTCGCCGCCGGCGTGGTCTGCGGGCTGGGCCGCATCAGCGGACGCTGGACCATGATCATCGCCAACGACGCCACCGTCAAGGCCGGGGCGTTTTTCCCGATGACGGCGAAGAAGGTGCTGCGCTGCCAGACGATCGCGCTAGAAAACCGCCTGCCCATTATTTATCTGGTGGATTCGGCGGGCGTGTTCCTGCCGCTGCAGGACGAGGTCTTTCCCGATATCGACGACTTTGGCCGCGTGTTCCGCCACAACGCTGTCATCTCGGCGGCGGGTATTCCGCAAATCACCGCCATCATGGGAAGCTGCGTGGCGGGCGGCGCGTACCTGCCGGTCATGTGCGACACGATTCTGATGACCGAAGGCTCCGGCCTTTACCTCGCCGGGCCGGCTCTGGTTCAGGCGGCGATCGGCCAGGTTGTCGGCAGCGAGGAACTCGGCGGCGCGCGTCTCCACGCCGCGGTAAGCGGCACGGTGGATTTTCGCGAGCCCACGGATGAGAGCTGCCTCGAGCGCATTCGGCACTTGGTCGGGCGTTTCGGACCCCCTCCGGCCTCGCCCTTCGATCGGATTGCCGCGGTCGCGCCCGTCCGCCAGGATTTGGCGAGCCTCGTCCCAAGCGATCCGCAACAGCAGTACGACGTCCGCGATTTACTGGCGGCGATACTCGACGGCTCGCCGATGGACGAGTACAGGGCCGAGTTCGGTCAGACCGTCGTGTGCGCTTACGCGCGCCTCGGCGGGTTTGCCGTCGGCGTTGTCGCCAACCAGAAGAAGGCGGTTAAGCGCGCCGACAAACGCATTGAATTCGGCGGCGTGATTTATCCCGAGAGCGCCGACAAAGCCGCGCGCTTCATCATGGACTGCAACCAGGCGCGCATTCCGCTGGTCTTCTTTCACGACGTCAACGGCTTCATGGTGGGCAAGGAAGTCGAGGCCCAGGGCATCATCCGCGCCGGCGCAAAGATGGTGAATGCGGTCGCGAACAGCGTGGTTCCCAAACTCAGCGTGATCATTGGCGGAAGCTTTGGCGCCGGCCATTACGCCATGTGCGGTCGCGCCTACGATCCCCGGTTTCTGTTCGCCTGGCCGACCGCGCGGTACGCGGTGATGGGGGGCGATCAGGCCGCCGGCACGCTGCTCGACATCAAGGTCAAGCAACTCGAAAAGACCGGCCATGCCCTCGCGCCCCAGGAAAAGGAAGAGCTGCTTGCGTCTATCCGGGCCAGCTACGACGCCCAGTCCGACCCCCGCTATGGCGCCGCCCGCCTCTGGCTCGACGCGATCATCGCCCCGGAAGACACCAGGCAACGCCTGACCGCCGCGCTCGAAGTGGCCGCGCTCAACCCCGACATCCCGCCCTTCCGCACCGGCATCCTGCAAACATAACGAAGGCCGCACCGGCCGCACCCGAAGCGGCGGCCGCGCGGCGCTCGCCGCGCTTGGGCCCGCGCACTAAACCGGGACCGCGACCCGACGGCCAAAGAGGTGGCCGGCGGCAATGCCGTTCACGGCCGGCTCAACGTCGCGGCCGCTCTCGGTATGGATGAGGCGATAGCCCAGCGGCTGCAGCAGCTCGGAGATTGCCTCGACGCGCTGCGCCTTCAGGGCGTGGTTGGCGCCGTGGATCTCGACCATCAAATCGGGACCATAGCGGGCCAGGGTGCCGCGGGCGCCGCGCAGCACGTCCAACTCGAAGCCTTCGACGTCAATTTTCACAAAATCCGGCGCCGGCAAATCGAGCGGAGCCACCAAATCATCCAGCCGCTCGACCTGGGCTCGGCCCACGCTGCGGCGAAATGGCGTCTGCGCATCGGCTGCCAGCGAGGCGGTGGTCGACATACCGGGAAGCGCAAACACCTCCCTCACTTCGCGCTCCGCGCCCAGGGCCAGCGGCAGTGCGCGCACGTTGATTATGTGGTTGAGCGCGAGATTCCGGGCCAGTTTGTCGAAGTTTCCAGGTGCCGGCTCGAATGCCACGACCGAACCTGTCGCCCCGACCTGACGCGAGAAAAACAGGGCATAGCTGCCGCGGTGGGCGCCAATGTCATAGACCACTTTTCCGGCCAGCGGCAGGGCGCACAGCAGCTTCTCTTCCGGGCTTTGCAGCAGCGGCAGCCGCAGCCATCCAGGCACCATCCAGTCGCAATTGACGAACCCGCTGGCCATGTCACGGCGAAAAAAACCGGGCCGGTAGCGGCCCAGCGGTCCCAGCCAGCGCCGTAACCTCAAGGACGGCTCCCATTTGAGGCGACCACCTGGGTCACCGGCAGAACCGACGTGAACTGGTAGTGGTCATAGGTGATGGAAAGCTGCGCCCGTCCGAAAAAGCGTGTGTGCGAACGGCACTCGTTGCTGGCCGGCAGCCAAAAATCGCCAATGTGCTGGCTGCGGTACTGGAAGGCCGAATCGGTGACCCACCACGAGGGCGAGTGTACCGGCTCGCCATCAACCCGGGTTATGCCATAATCCTGCGCGCTCACCCAAATCCGGCCGCGAAACAGGAAGCGGTCGGACCTCCGCGGCTTGGCATCGAGCAAATAGTTGCCGTCGCCGTCGGGCTGCGGAACATCGGCGACCAGCGAAAATTCGTAGTTGGCAGGCACAATCGCGCTGCCCTCGAGGCTCTCGATCAGGGCCTCCTTGCGCTCCATTTTCAGGAGTGGGTCGAGGACGTGGCGCCGCAACATGGAGGACCCGGATTGCGATACAAGCGTAAGTACTTTCGGCCCGGGCGCGACGTACTCCATGCGCACGGTCATGTCGGCGGTATCGTGCGCCAGGCCGTCATAAACCACGTGGTAGGTTCGGATGGCGGTATAGGCACGCAGCGAACTGGCGCGCGCGGCATTCATTTCTACCATGTGATCTACGATGTCGTTCACCGACATGGCCGCTCGCCCCGGCGCCGATGTCGTCGCCAGAAGGGCAATGCCAAGCACCAGTAAGCCAATCGCAGACCGCAGCAGAAACTTCATGCCACCCAATTAGATGCAAGCCAAGGGCCACCGCCCGGTCCCGGTTTTTTCAGGTGTTCATTGCGGCTGTGCAATTGGTCTTCGGCCAAACGTCGCAGGAGCGCCGTTTGCTCCCGGTATGCCGAGTGTGCCATGCTGGCGGGCATGAAAACCGCTGTGGGTGTATCTCTCGCTTTTGCGCTGGCCGGCGTTGGGTTCGCCCAGGCGCCCCCGCACACGATGTTTGTGAAGAGTGGCAGGCTGATCTTCGACACCACGCAGGCGCCGATGGATCGCGGTGAGATCATCATCACCAACGGCACCGTCACCGCCGTGGGCGCCAACCTGGCGCAGCCCGCGGGCAGCGAACTGGTAGACCTCTCGGCCGACACCGTCATGCCCTCGCTGCTGGACGCCCATACCCATATCGCGGCGGGCGCTTTCGGCGCCAGCCCATCCTATGCGCTGGCCGCGCTCATGGGCAGTCGCGACGTCGCCTACGCGCGGGAGTCCGGCGTCGCCGCCATGCGCGTTCTCGGCACCGACGGATTTATCGACGTCGCCCTGGGCGACGCCATTGATCAGGGCGCCATTCCCGGGCCGCACATCATCCCCGCCGCGCACGCCATCTCCATTCCCGGCGGCCATGCCGACTTTCTTACCCTGCCTCCGCAATTTCCCCTCGACGACTATTACAACCCCCTGCATGGATTCATCAATTCCGTCGCCGACGCGGAAAAAGCGGTGCATCTGCAGGTCAAGTACGGCGCCAAGGTGATCAAGATCATGGCCTCGGGCGGAGTGCTCTCGCCCACCGACCAATTCAGCAGCGAGCAACTCAGCCCCGCCGAAATGGCGACGATCGTTCAAGTCGCACATGGTGATCACCTCAAGGTCGCCGCCCACGATGAAAACCTGCAAGCGATTCTCGACGCCCTGCACGCCGGTATTGACTCCTGCGAGCACTGCTCCGACCTTGATCAGGAAGCGCTCGATTACATGAAGGCGCATCACCAGGTGATGGACGCCACCATCTATGTCGTCGACAACCTGCTCGCCAACGGCGCTCGCATGCACATGCCCGAATACACGTTGCGCAAAGCACATGAACTCGCCACCAAACATATGGCCAGCTTCCAGCTGGCATTGCGTTCGGGCGTCATCATGGATGCGGGCTCCGACCAATCCTACGCTCCCGGCACCGGCACCATTTACAATGAGGTTGTGAGCGAAGTAAACCATGGCGCCACGCCCCAACAGGCTCTGACCGCCGCGACTAAGAACAACGCCGCGCTGCTGGAACTGGATCAACTCGGCACCTTGGCCGTCGGCAAGGAGGGCGATCTCGTGGCCATGACGGGCAATCCACTGGCCGACATCAACGCCGTGAGCCATCTCACCACGGTGGTCTACCAAGGCAAGGTGGTGAAGCCAAGTGCAAACCAGTAGCATCTAATCCGACCGGGAGTATATCAATGCGGTTATCAGGTGGAATCGGGATGATGGCGCTGGCGGCCGCAACACTCGTTGCGCAAGCGCCGATGGCCGGCACCAAGGTAAGTGCCGAGCTCAAAACGAAGCTCGAAACCAAGCACGCCCATGTTGGCGACAAGGTCACCGCTGTCACCACCTCTGATGTGAAGCAGAACGGGATCAAGATTATCCCCAAGGGCACCACGCTCACCGGCCATGTTACGGAGGTGACGGCGGCGGAGAGCAACAAGTCTCCCTCGCATCTTGGCGTGCTTTTTGATCAGGCCACGACCAAACAGGGCGCCAACATCCCGCTGCGCGCGGCGATCGCCACCGTCATTCCGACGCCCGCGCCGAATATGTACGACAGCGGCCCCGGCCCGAACCCAATGCCCATGGCGATGCCGAATAACGCACCCGCCAGCGACGATCGCGGGTCGCGGGTCGGCATGGATGGGGTCGGCAACGGCAACGCCACGCCGGAGATGCCGACGGTTATCGGGCAGGGCGACATGGCCCGCGTGGTCAATAGCGATGGCAGCGCTGTGTCCAACGCCGGCAGCGGTGCCATCTCCGCCGCCTCGCGTGCCAGCAGTGGATCGCCCCTCCGCATCCAGGGCAATGAAACGTCCGGCAGCACCATCTCCACCCCCAAGGGGGATTTCAGCCTCGACTCCGGCACCCGCGTCGAACTGGTGGTACTGGCGCCAGCCTCCCAGCATTGATGGGCGCGCGCCCGGTATATTCTTAAGCATGGCCACGGGCACCGACCGGCGACTGATTCGCGGCGAAGCCGGCGATGACGAGTCGCGCTTCGAGCAGAATCTGCGCCCGCAAACGCTGGACGAATTCATTGGCCAGTTCAAGCTCAAGAATCAGCTCGCCCTCGCCATCGAGGCCGCGCGCAGCCGCGGCGAGCCGCTCGATCACGTTCTGCTCTACGGCCCGCCGGGGCTGGGGAAGACCACGCTGGCTTCGATCATCGCGGCGGAAATGGGCGCCGCCTTCCAGCCTACGGCCGGGCCTCTGATCCAGATCAAGGGCGATCTCACCGCCATTCTGACCAACCTCCAGGCGCGCCAAGTGCTCTTCGTGGACGAGATCCACCGTCTCCAGCCACAGCTTGAGGAGATCCTCTATTCGGCGCTGGAGGACTACCGGCTCGACATCATGATCGGCCAGGGGCCGGCGGCGCGCACCCACTCGCTCGAACTTAAGCCCTTCACCTTCGTCGCCGCCACCACCCGCGCCGGATTGGTTTCGGCGCCCTTGCGTTCGCGTTTCGGCCTCATTCTCCGGCTCGAGTTCTACGAGCCCCGCGACCTCGACGTGATCATCCGCCGCTCGGCGCGCATTCTCAACGTGCCCATTCAAGCTGAGGGCGCCGCTGTGCTGGCGCGCCGATGCCGGGGCACGCCGCGCATCGCCAACCGGCTGCTGCGCCGGGTGCGCGATTACGCCCAGGTGCGCGCCCAGGGCGAAATCACCGCCACCGTCGCCGAAGAGGCGCTGGCTCTGCTCGAGGTTGACGCGTATGGCTTCGACGAAGCCGATCGCCGCCTCATGCTGACGTTAATGCAGAAATACGACGGCGGCCCGGTCGGTGTGAACACGCTGGCCGCCTCCATGGCGGAGGAGCCCGATGCGATTGAGGAAATCTACGAGCCATACCTGATGCAGATTGGCTTTCTCAACCGTACGCCGCGCGGGCGCGTGGCCACGGCTCTCGCTTACAAGCATTTCCAAATTGCGCCGCCCGAACGCAACGCCGCCCAGCCGACGTTATTCCAGGAGTGACTGTCTATCTTTCGCTGGGCTCGAACCGCGGCGAAAAACGCGCTCATCTCGCGCGCGCTCTCGCCGCGCTGCCCGCCGCCGGGCTTCAGGTGAGGGCGGTGAGCCGGATCCGCGCCACGCGGCCGCGGTCGGCCACGGGACGCGCGCTTTTTCTAAATTGCGTGGTGAAGGCCGAAACCCGCTTGCTGCCGCACACGCTCTTGCGCCGTTTACGGCGGATCGAGTCTGCCCTCGGGCGCCACCGGGGACATTCGGCGAGCCGCGGGCCGCGAACACCGCGCACGGTTGACATCGATATTGTTGCCTACAGCGGCACCCGTGTGGCAACGCGCGACCTCACCCTGCCCCACCCGCGCTATCGTGAGCGTGAGTTCGTGCTCACCTCGCTCGCCGAGTTGGGCGCGTGGGAGCTAATGCGCGGCTTGCCGCGCCGCCAATACCGTCCGAGCGTGAGCCTCGAGCGCCTGGGCCTGCGGTAGCAAGGTCACCGCTTTCGCGACTTCCGGATCCACTTGCATCAGTGTCTTGCGACCGTCGTTGAGGCCGTAGAGGGTCGAGATGACGCTGAATCGGATCTGTTCCTTGAGCCAGGCGGAATTGGCGGCCACATCGGCGGGCTTGAGCACCACGTGCTGGCCAGCCAGGAAGGTGACGAAGTCGCGCACGGTCGAGTCGTCGGGCATCCAGGTTTGGGGCACGGTATCGCGCTTAGCCAGGTAGTCGTCGGTGAATTCGATGAACGCGGTGCGGTCCAGGATCATCTGCTGGAAGTCGTTCAAGTGCTCGGCCGGGAGCATGACGTCCGGAGTAATGCCGCCTCCGCCGTACACGGTGCGCCCGGTATCGGTCATCTTGACCTCGCGCTTGCCGGGCGGCGCCTGGTTCTGATCGTGCACGTAAAAATAATCGTAGAGCGAGAGGCCTTCGTACGGGCGCTGGATCAGTCGTCCGCTGGGGGTGTAGTAGTGGGCGGTGGTCAGCGCCAGTCCGGTGCCATCCTGCAGACGCATCACCGATTGCACCAAGCCTTTGCCGAAGGTGGTTTGGCCGACGATCAGGCCGCGGTCGTGGTCCTGCACCGCGCCGGAGACGATCTCGGCCGCGCTCGCGGTCATATTGTCGACCAGGATGACCAGCGGGAAATCGTTGCCGCCGTTGCCGCGGGTGGCGGTCATCACCTGCTCGGGTGAATTGCGGCCGTGGTCGCTGACGATGACCTGGTCCTTCGCCAGGAACAAATCGGCGATGCCTTGCGCCTGCGTGAGCACGCCGCCCGGGTTTCCGCGCAGGTCGAGCACCACGCCTTTGATGGCGCCGTTGTCGAGGGCATGATTGAGAATCGCCGCCATCTCGGAGGTCGACGTATCGGTGAAGCCGGTGAGGTGGATGTAATAGACGCCGGGTTCGATCGTGTAGGTCGAGTCAATGCTGTTGTGCTGTACGTCGGCCCGCACCAGATTAAAATTCAGCAGGTTCTCATGGCCCACCCGCTGCACCGAAACTGTCACCGTGCTGCCCTTGGGTCCCTTCAGCATGGTCGCGACCTGATCGGTCGACAACCCGACGGTGGATTTTCCGTCCACGGCCATGATTAGATCCCAGGGACGAATACCGGCCTTGAAGGCGGGCGTGCCTTCGAACGGCTGCACTACCCGGCTCTGGTTATTGCGCGCGTCGACCGCGCCGATCAACATCCCGACCCCGGAGTAGCGCCCCTCCTGGTCTTCCATCATTTTCGCGAAACCCTTGGGATCCCAGAAATTCGAGTGAGGATCGAGTTGCCGCAGCATCCCCGGAATCGCGCCATTGTAAATCGCGGTGCTGGGGTTTACGGGCGCGGCATAGTTGGCTTCGACCAGGCTGTATACGCGGGCGAATTCGCGCAGATCGTTCTGAATTTCAGCTTCGCTGTTGTCGGCGCCGGTGCCGCTCGCTCCGACCGAGGCGGCGGCCACTGAAGTGGACTCGACCGATGGTCCAAACCGGGCACCGATCAACGCTCCCGCGCCCATAACCGCCACCACCGTCAGCAACGTCCGAAGCTTTTTCATGAGGGAAACCCTGGTGCGACCCGCCGCTCCACTTTTCTGAATTATATCGTATTCGCGTGCCCCCGCGCGGCTGCCGCCGCCCGACAGCTTCGTGCAATCCCGTAGCGCGACGGCGCGCAACGCCCGCGTGGGCCTTCGGTGTCTCCAAGCGGCGGATAACGCGAAGAGCCGGTTGGGGCGAAGGGGCCCCCAAGCCGGCACTGTGCGTAAGCGGGTGCCCGGCGGCAGCCGGGCGGGGCCCGCGCCAAGCAAGCGCGCAGAGCCGGTTTGGGGCGAAGGGGCCCCCAAACCGGCACTGCGCGCAAGCGGGTGCCCGGCGGCAGCCGGGCGGGGCCCGCGCCTATAATGGAGATTGGTATGGAGCTGCTCTTCCTCGCCATGTTGGCGCTACTTGTGTTTGGACCCCGGCGCTTGCCCGAGATCGCCCGCACCGTGGCCAAAGTGATGGCCGAACTGCGTAAGGCCAGCAACGAGTTTCGCTACTCGCTCGAGGATGAAATTCGCAATCTGGAAATCCACGAGCAGCAACAGAAGCGTCTCGAGGCTCAGGCCGCCCTGGAGGCCAAGCCCACGCCGGCGGTCGAGGGCACGGTAGCGCGTATTCATGAGTCCAATGGCCCTGCTTGACCGGTTTCGTTCGGACGCGCCCCCGCTCGGCTCCAACTCGATTGAAGCCTCGGCCATGTCGTTTCTGCAGCACCTTGAGGAACTGCGGCGCTGCCTTTTCCGCGCCCTGATCGGAGTCGTGCTCGCCTTCTTCTTCTGCTTCGCCTACGCCGACCGCATTTACGGCTTCATGGAGAAGCCGATTTCGACCATCCTCAAAGCGCACGGGCTGGACCAGCATCTGGTCTACTTCAATCCCATCGATCCCTTCAATCTGTACGTCAAGCTGGGCCTGATCGCCGGTTTGTTCCTGGCCTCGCCCTGGGTGCTGTATCAGGTTTGGCGCTTCATCGCGCCCGGTTTGTACCCGCGCGAGCGCCGCTACGTGGTGCCGTTTGTTCTGTTCACCTCGCTGCTCTTCATCCTGGGAGGGGCATTCGCCTACTTTTACGCTTTCCCCATTGCGCTCAACTTTCTGATCGGCTACGCCCACCGTTTTACCCCGCAGATTAACATTAACGAGTACTTCGATCTGTTTGCGACGGTAGTGCTGGGGTTGGGACTCATCTTTGAATTGCCCACCCTTATTTTCTTTCTTTCGCTGCTCGGAATTGTGAGTGCCCGGTTCCTGATTGCGAACTTTCGCTATGCGGTGCTAGTTATATTCGTGCTGGCCGCGATCATTACTCCGACCGCCGACTTCACGACTATGATTGTTTTCGCAGCACCGATGATTGGCCTCTATATATTGGGCATCGGAATAGCGTATATTTTCGGCAAGGACCGTCGCGCCCGCAAACGCGCGGCGGCGGCATAAGCAGCGACTGGTACTCGCCCACAATTGCCGTAGCGTCAGAGAAGCATGAAAGTTCTGCTCGACATAGTGCGCACGCTCGGCGAGCTCGCCAAGACCATGGGTCTGGTCGGCGTCTTTGCCCTGACTCTCTTCGATGGCTCACTGCTCTGGTTGCTGCCCGGCATCAACGATATTGCGCTGATCAGTTTCATTGTCGCCAAGCAGACCATCGTCTGGGCGGCGGTGGCGGTGCTGGTGGCCACGGTGGGTTCGGTGCTCGGCGCCCTGGCCAGCTACCGCATCGGGCGGCGCGGCGGCGGCGAGCTGCTGCGCAAGCGCTTTCCGCCGAAATTGCTGTGCCGGATCGAAACCTGGACGGATAAGCTGGGCGCGATTCCGGTCGGCGTGGCAGCCGTGCTCCCGCCGCCGTTCCCCTATGCGCCGTTCGTTTTCTCGGCCGGGGTCATGAACGTCCCCATCTCGCGCTTCCGGTTTTCGGTGGCGCTGGGGCGCGGCCTCCGCTACGCTCTCGACGGCGTCCTCGCGATCTATTTGGGCCGCCATTTGCTGCGTCACATTCAGGGCTACTACTGGGCGGCCCTGGAGCCGGCGCTGATTGTGGCCGCGGTCGCGCTGCTGGTTTGGGGGATTTTCCGCTTGCAGTTCGCGCAGCGCCCCAGTCGCAGCGATTACGGATGGCGTCAGCCGGAGGACTCGGACACGCCTGGCGGACCGCCCGACACCGGCGATCCTTTCATTTCGACGAAATCCACCCCCGCGCCCAAGCGTTGACGCGAGTGGCGCCGCGTCCAGGCGCATGACGGCGCCGGGAAGTCCTCGCGAAAGTGCGCTCCCCGGCTTTCGTGCCGCGCGGCCGCCGCTCTCACGACGGCTTGCGCCGTAGTGAGAGCGAGGCTCGAGCCGGGGGCCGCGAGCCGCTCCAGTTGGCTGGCCGCCGCGGCCAGGCCCGCGCCGTTGCGCACCACGCCCGCACCCTCGCTCATGGCGGTGCGCAGTTCGTCCATAGGCGTTTCACTTGCCTCAGCCAGGGCGGCGTTCACGCCCGCGCCCGATGACGGCTGGGATCGAGCCGCGCCGGCCATGGCGCGCCCGGCGCGGGCGCCGAACACCAGACCCTCGAGCAGGGAATTGCTGGCCAGCCGATTGGCGCCGTGGACGCCGGTACAGGCGCACTCGCCGGCGGCATACAATCCCGCCATCGTGGTGGCGCCATCGAGGCCGGTGGCAATGCCGCCCATGGCGTAATGTGCCGCCGGACGCACCGGAACCACGTCGTCGGCCAGCCGCAACCCGTACTCGCCGAGTACGCGCGTGATCCGCGGGAAATGCCGTTCTAGTTGTTCCCGCCCCAGGCCGGTCGCGTCCAGGTAGCAGGCGGCGCCGGTGCGCCGGATTTCGCTCTCGACCGCGCGCGCCACCACATCGCGCGGCGCCAGCTCGGCCGCCGGATGCGCGGCCAGCATGAACCTCTCGCCCTTGGCGTTGCGCAGCACCGCGCCTTCGCCGCGCAGCGCCTCGGACAGCAAAAATCGCGGCGCCCCGGCGAGCGCCAGCGCGGTGGGATGAAACTGCACGAACTCCATGTCGCGCAACTCGGCGCCGGCGCGGTAGGCGAGGCCGGGGCCGTCGCCGGTGGCGACGCTCGGGTTGGTGGTGTCGCGATAAAGCTGCCCCAAGCCGCCCGTGGCGACCAGCACCGCCCGCGCCCGCGCGTGCCGCACCGCGCCCGCGCCGTCGCGGTACAACAAGCCTCCTGCCGCTCCGTCGTCGACCACCAGGGCAAGTGCCTCGCAGTGCGGACGCCATTCGAGCCCCCCTAATTTTTCCGCCTGCCGGCTGAGGGTGGCCGCGATTTCGCGTCCGGTCGAGTCGCCGTGGGCGTGCAGGATGCGGCGGCGCGAGTGCGCCGCCTCCTGGGTGCGGGCCAGCTCGCCCGCGGGCCCGCGGTCAAACTCCGCCCCCCAGGCCAGCAGTTCCTCGAGCGCCCGGCCGCCTGAGCGCACCAGCACCTCGACCGCGGGCGCGTGACACAATCCGTCACCGGCGGCGATGGTGTCGGCGGCATGCAGGGCCTCGCTGTCGTCGGCGCTGGTCACCACGGCAATGCCCCCCTGCGCGTACTCGGTGGCGGATTCGGCGCGCGCATCCTTGGCCAGCATCAAGGTGCGCGCCTCATGGGGAAGCTCGAGCGCCGCCCGCAGCCCGGCAATGCCGGCGCCGATGATGATGAAATCGAAGTTCTCCGATGGTTCGCGCGAAGGCATTGAATCCCAGGGCCCAATGTTTAAATTACACTGGAAGCCACCGTGCCGCGCATCAGCCAACCATTGCCAACTCCCCCGCCAGCGACCCTGGTGGCCGTGATCGAGCCCGGGCTGCTGGGGCGCGTCGCCGAGTTCCTGCCTGCCGGCGGTGCGCTGTTCGTGGTTACAACCGAGCCTGTGCGAAGGCACTGGGGAGCGACGCTCGAACGCGGGCTGGCGGGGCGGGCCGGGGCTCACCTCCTCGAACTTCCCGACGGCGAACCGCACAAGCGGCTGGCGTCGGTCGAGTCGCTCGCCAACCAGATGCTCGAGCGCGGCGCCGATCGCGCCGCCACCATTGTCGCCTTCGGCGGCGGTGTGGTCGGCGACGTTGCCGCCTTTCTTGCCTCGATCTATATGCGCGGCATTGGCCTCGTGCAAATTCCAACCACGCTGGTCGCCATGCTCGATTCCGCGCTGGGGGGCAAGACCGGTGTCAATCTGGCCGGCGGCAAGAATCTATTGGGAACATTTCACCATCCCCGGCAAATTTTGGTGGACCCGCTGCTGCTCAACACTTTGCCCGAGCGCGAGTACCGCTCCGGCCTCGCCGAGGCGATTAAGTACGGCATTATCGGCGACCCGGAACTTTTTCAATACATGGCCGCGAATGTTGCCGCGCTGCGCCAGCGCGAGCCCGGTGTATTGGAGCGCGTCATCGCCGCCGGGCTGCGGCAAAAAGCGACGGTGGTCGCCGCCGATGAGCGCGAAGGCGACCTGCGGCGCATTCTCAACTTCGGCCACACGCTTGGCCACGCGCTGGAGAGCGCCACCGAGTATCGCCATTTCCTCCACGGCGAGGCGGTGGCCTGGGGCATGATCGCAGCCACCGGCATCGCGCTCCGCCTCGGGCGCGTGAACGAGGCGGAAGCCGAACGGGTGCGGCGCACGATCCTCGCCTTGTGCGCTCCGCTGCCCGCGGTTACGATCGCCCCGGAACGCGTTCTGGCCTGCGCCGCGAGCGACAAGAAGGCTCACGCCGGGCGGCTCCATTTCGTCCTGCCGCGGGCGATTGGGCAGGTCGAGATCACGAGCGAGGTTCCCGTGGAGACGATTCTGGCGGCTCTGGCCGAGCTCTAGTTCTCGAGGCCGGATTGGGCTCAGGGTCCCCCTTCCTGCGCCGCGCCTAAGCGGGTCGCGCGGCGACAGCCGCGCCGCGGCCCGCGCCCGTCAATCTATACACGATCTGGATGCCGTGGCGCCAGTCTTCGTTAATGCCAATGCGCGTCCACTCGATCTCGGGCCCGAGCCAGGCGGTGACCGTCTCCGTGTGCGGGTGCCAGCGCAGCGCCGGGGCGACCATCCACAATCGGGGCGGCAGCGCGCTCAGCTCGACCCCGGGAAAGTAGCCCAGGCGCTCGAAGTCGCCCGCGAGTTGATGGCGCCGGACTAGGAGCCAGTAATCAAGCGCTTGCAGCGGAAAGCCCAGATCCTCGTCCGCCTTCAATTCCACCACCGTGAGCCGGCCGTCATGGTCGACCAGTAGCAAGTCCATCACGTCGCGCTCCTGCGGGCGGCACGCCGGCACCTGGCGATAGACCCAGCGCCGGTCGATAGTGGCCGCCAGTACCGTGGGGTCGCTGTGGATGAGGTGCTCCATCCACGCTTCGGGCTGAATGCGGAACAGCCAGTCGCCGCGCCTGCCGCCGGCCACGCGCTGCGCGGCCAACTCGGCGAGCAACGCCAGAAATTGCGGCCGGGTTGACTCCAACAGCGGCGTTTGCTCGCGTCCGTAGCCAAAACTGTGGCGGGCGATCAGGCCCTCGGCGGGGCTCGTCTCGCGCGCGATCTCGAGTCCGTAGACGCGGTACAGGCGGCGTCCGTCGAGGCCGCGTTCCACCGTCGCCTGGGGACAGCGTTCGCGAATTTCGCGGAGTAGTTCGTCCTCAGCCTCGGCGGCGGGAGCCGGCCACGGTGCCGGCGCCCGCCGCAAGCGGGCCTCGAGGTTGCCCTTGTTCTCGCCCCCCCATTCGGCGCGGTTGAGTTGCCCGGCCGAACGATCCAGCCAGAAACACTCGATGGCCGGCGCGTCGCCGGGCGGCGCCAGCCCCGCGCGCTGCTGCGCCACCAAACGCTCGGCGCCGGGCGGCAGCACCAGGCGCAGCTCGGCCACATGGCCGCGCGGCCAGCGCTGGCGCGCCTGCTCGGCCAGCACCAGCGCTTGCGCCAGGATGCCGGCCGCCGTTCCCTCGTCGATCGCTACGCAGACGACGAGCGCGTGTTGTTTGCGCAGCACCAGGCGCAGCCAGGGCGAAGCCGCCTGCGGGGTGCGCGGCATGGGGACGAGTTGCCAGCCCGGCCAATCGCGCCCGATGGCCGCAAGCAGCGCCTGGCGGAACTCGGCCCGGGCCCCGCTGGAGGGGTCGCCCGCCGCGCACAGAACCAGGGCCTGAGGCTGGCGCTGGCCCATGCGCAAACACTCGAGCCGCAGGCGGTTGCCGCTTTGGGCTTTCCAGCCCACAATGCGGCGCACGAGATTGGCGTGGGGCGACCAGAAGTGGCAGACCAGTTGGGCGCCGAGGGTGATCGAGTATCCCGAGGTCTCCGCCTCCAGGCGTGCCACGCGCGCGCCCGCTTCCCACAGCTCAACCGCCGGCTGGCTGCCGAGGAAGGCGCGCACCGCCGCCGCCGCCGCGGAGGCATCAAATTCGGCAGGCATCGCTTCAGCCTACCTGCGACCCGGTGGGAGACGCATCCCCCCAAACGCGGGTTAAAACGCGGGTTAAAAAATCGATGCAACTAACGCCCGGAAGGCCGCATCGAATCGGACGGGGAGAAGCGCAATGCCGTTTTCCATTTGGGGCTGCCCACACTCGCATCTCAGTTTTCCCATCGTGACCCACGATCAGGTGACCGAGCCCAAGCTGACGAAGGAGCAGAGCCACGGCGAGCGCCGCCCCCGGCCCCACGTAACCTGCCTCGACTGCGGACGCGAATTCTGGTACGACTGGGTCCGCATGCGCCGGCTCGATGAGCGCCCCCAGACCGCTATCCCCGCCGTTTCTCCCCGCCGCGCCGCTTGAGGAGAGTGCCACAGGCGAGCCTCTGCGCCCCTGCGAACGACGCTCGATCAAAAGCACTAGTAGCCGCGAGATAAGCACCATAGGAAGCGGTGCTGGTGGCTGCATGGTCCTACCTGTTGGGCCGTTGACGGGGCTCAAGAGGTCGTCCTAAGCTAGGCTTGCAGGCGAATAAAAAGCGAAATGTGAGTGCCTGCTTCGGCCATGAAATCAGCTCTGGAAAATCTGCTTGCATCGCGCGGTTTTGGCCCCACGCTGGCTGCCTGGCAGGCCGCGCCGGAGGCGCCGTCGGAGATGGCATCGCAGCTTCGGCCCGGCACGGTGAGTGAATTGGTGCCTGATCGGGAAGCCGAGGCGGCCGGCGGTGGCGTGACCAGCCGCGCGCTGCAACTGGCGGCTGCGGCGCCAGGGCCAGTGGCATGGCTCGATCCCCAGGACAGCTTCGACCCCGCTTCCGCCGCCCGCGCCGGGGTGGCGCTCGAGCGGCTGCTCTGGGTGCGGGGTGGCCAGGCGCCGGCGGCGCTCGAGGCCGCGCAGCTCATCCTCCATGCCGGTCGTTTCGCGCTGGTGGTGGTGGATTTTCTCGATCTGCCTTCGGCCGCGCTGCGGATTCCGCGGGCCGCCTGGTTCCGGCTGCTGCGCACGCTGGAGCGCGAACGCCGGGCCTCGCTACTGGTGCTGGCGCCGCGGCCGCTGGCCGGCTCCTGCGCCGATCAGGTGATCGCTTGCTCCTACCAGTCGGTCGAGTGGCGGGGCTCGTCGTACGCGCTGTTCGATCGCGCCCGGCTGGGTTTCCGGCTGGTCACCAGCCGGCGCGCGCCGTCCTCTGTCGCTCAGGCGCCGGGCAAGCGGCCGGTGGACGCGGTGGGGCCGGTGGATCGGGAGTTCGTCGCGTGAGCCACTTTATTGCCGCATGGCTGCCGGTGTTTTCACTGCAAGCCGCCGCTGGGAGTTTGCCCCTGTCACCCACAGTTGTGAGCGAGCGCGACGGTCCGCTGGATCTGGTGGTCGCCGCCAACAGCGCCGCGCGCCGGGCGGAAATTCATCCGGCGATGTCGGTGTCGCAAGCCCTGGGGCGGTGTGCGACACTCCTCGTTCTCGTGCGCAATACCGAGGCCGAGGCGCAACTCGCCGCGCGGCTGCTGGCCGAGGCCGATCATATTTCGCCGCGCCTTCAGGCCGTGGGTCCCGATCTGGTACTGTTGGATTTCGCCGGGCTCGAGCGTCTGCACGGTTCGGCCGCGGCGGCCGCCGCGCGGCTCGCGCGCGCGCTGGGCGGAACGCAGGCAGCCACCGAGTCCTCCAGCGGAGGAGATCAAGGTCAACCGTCGCGGAATGCTGAAGAGTGGCTTGCTGCCGGGAAACAAATTCCGCCTAGCCTCTTTACGCTGCAGACCGGGATTGCCGCGCACCCCGCCATGGCCCTCATTGCCGCCAAGTGCGGGTTGGGTCTAGTCGCCGCGGGCGGCGAGGCGGCGGCGCTCGATCGCCTGCCGGTGGACCTGCTCGCCGATCTCAACGAACTCACCCGCGCTTTTATGGATGCGGGGCAGGTTGCCGAAGTGCTGGCGCTGCTGCATCGCTGGGGCATCCAAACCATGGGCGCGCTGGCACGATTGCCGCGGGCGCAGCTCGCGGCCCGCCTGGGTTCGACCGGCGTGCAACTGCAAGCCATCGCGCGCGGCGAAGCGCTGGGAATTTTGCAGGCCGCCGGCGTGGCCGAGTCTTGCCTGGAGCGCACAATCGCCTTCGACCCTCCCAGCAGCGATCTCGAAATCATCAAGCTAGCCGTTACCCAGGCAGCCGGATCGCTTGCGCCCGAGCTGGAAAAGCACGACCGCGTTATAGACCGGTGCCAAATCGGGCTCAGTTTGGAGAACGACCCGCAACCGCGGCTCTATGTCCGCGCCTTTGCCCTGCCCACGCGCGATGCCGCCATGATCGCCGCCCAACTTCAGCTCGCGCTCGAACATCAACCGCCGTCACGCCCGGTGCACTCGCTGGCGCTGCGCTGCAACGTGGTGCATCCGCGACGGGTGCAGGCGCCGCTTTTCGCCGCCGCCCGGCCCGACCCGGGGAAGCTGCCAAAGCTGCTGGCGCGTCTGGGCGAAATGTTTGGTCCGGAATGGGTCGGCTCGCCCCGGCTGGTGGATTCGCATCGCCCGGGAGCTTTTGCGCCGCAGCCGTTCACCCTGCCCGATGAGCTGGAAGCGCCCGCCGTCGCGCCGCCGGTGGCGAGGCTGGCGCTCCGCGCCTTCCGTCCGCCGCGGGTGATGGAGGGCTCCGAGCTTCGTCTGTTGCGCCGGGCCGGACCATGGCGCAGCCAGGGCGGATGGTGGCGGGAGAAGGGCGACGCGCAGCGCTGGGCCGAGGATGAATGGGATGCGGAGATTTGTTTGGATGGCGAATCGCGCCCCGCCTGGTACCGCCTGGCGCGCGATCTCACCACCCAGCGGTACTATCTGCTTGGCCGGTACGATTGACGTAAGGACAGCATTATGTGCGGACGCTTTACACTCACCAAACCTCCCGACATCATCACACAGCACTTTGGCCTGGCGGGCCACGGCGGTATGGACGCGCTGTGCATGCCGCGCTACAACATTGCGCCCACGCAGACCATCTTCGCGCTGCGCCACATCGAGGGCCGCCGCGAGTTGATTCCGGCGCGCTGGGGATTGATTCCAGCCTGGGCGAAGAACGCAAACGCGCCTCTCATCAACGCGCGCGCCGACACGCTGGCGCTGAAGCCGTCGTTCCGTGAGGCGTTTCGCCAGCGGCGCTGCCTTATTCCCGCCGATGGATTTTATGAATGGCAGCCGGCGGGGAAGCGCAAGCAGCCGTGGTTTATTTCGCTGGTCAACCAGGAGGTGTTCGCGTTTGCCGGGCTGTGGGAAGCGTGGCGCGCACCGGATGGAACGCTTACGCCCACCTGCGCCATCATCACCACCACACCCAATGAACGCCTGGCCTCGATTCACGATCGCATGCCGGCGATTATTCCTCCCGCCGCCTACGACGAGTGGCTCGTGGGCGACAATCCGGCGGCGCTGCTTGCGCCCTATCCGGCCGAAGCGTTTCAGTTGCATCCGGTGGCGGCCACGGTTTCCAGTCCGCGTAACGATTCCCCCGAGTGCAATCAAGCCGTTGCATTAACGCCGTAGTTGTTTCATGTACGCTGAACTCCGAGCCCGGAGCGCTTTTAGTTTTCTCGAAGGCGCGAGCCTGCCTGAAACACTGGCCGAGACGGCGGCCGAGCTGGGGATCCCCGCCGTGGCGCTGAGCGATGGCGCCGGGGTGTACGGCGCCCCGCGCTTCCATAAGGCAATGCGCCAGCAGGGCCTGCAGCCGATCATTGGCGCCGAGATTCCGCTCCATGACGGCGCGCGCTTGCCGCTGCTGGTCGAGACGCGCGAGGGTTACCGCAATCTTTGCAGGCTGCTGAGCCGCATGCATTTGCGCGCGCCGAAGGGCGAGGGACGCTGCCGCCTCGAGGAACTCGCCGAGTTTGCGCCTGGCCTGGTTGCGCTCACCGGGGGCGAGAGCGGGCCGCTGCCGGCCGCGCTGAGCCGGGGTGAGGCGCGCCGCCTTCTTGACGGCTTACTGGGCGCGTTTGGCCGCGAAAATGTTTTTATCGAGATCTCGCGTCACCACCGCCAGGAACAGGAGAGGTTCAACCTTGCCTCGATTGAATTGGCCGACGCGCTGCGCCTGCCGCTCCTCGCGACCAACGCCGTCACCTATGCCACCGCCGAAGCGCGGCCGGTGGCTGACGTGTTCGCATGCCTGCGGCATCACGTCCGTCTCGACGCCGCCGGACGCAAGCTCGAGGCCAACGCCGAACGGCGCTTGAAGTCGCCGGCGGCCATGGCGCAACTGTTTCGTGATCGTCCCGACGCCATCGCTCACAGCGGTGAACTCGCGGCGCGGCTGAAGTTCCAGCTCGACGCGCTGGGCTATGCGTTTCCGCGTCCGCCAGTGCCCGAGGGGGAGACGCCGGCGAGTATGCTGCGCCGTCTGACCGAAGCCGGCGCGGCGCGGCGGTACGGCTTCACCAGTCCCTTGGCGCGGCGCGCGCGGCGGCAAATCGAACGTGAGTTGGGGCTGATTGAAAAGCTTGGGCTCGAGGGCTATTTCCTCATCGTGCGCGATATTGTCGAATTTTGCCGCGAGGAGGGCATTCTCGCCCAGGGGCGCGGCTCGGCCGCCAACAGCGCCGTCTGCTACAGCCTCCATATCACCGCCGTGGACCCGGTGGGTATGGAGCTGCTCTTCGAGCGTTTTCTCTCCGAGCAGCGCGGTGAGTGGCCCGACATTGACATTGATTTGCCCAGCGGCGACCGCCGCGAGCGCGTCATTCAGCATCTGTACCAGCGCTACGGCAAGCATGGCGCCGCCATGACCGCCAATGTCATCACCTACCGCGGCCGGAGCGCGGCGCGCGAAGTGGGAAAGGTGCTGGATTTCCCCGACGCCATGATCGGGCGGCTGATCCAGGCGATCGCCGCCGCGCGGCCGCCGGAGCCACAGGACGTGGTCGAACATGGCGGCGCTCCCCCGGGTTGGGATCCCGCTCCCGCCGAGCGGCCCACCCTGCATGAATCCCTGCGGCGCGCCGGCTTCGACGCCGCCCATCCCCGGCTGCGGCATTTTCTCCATCTGTGCCGCGCCCTGCAGGATTTGCCCCGGCACCTGGGGCAGCACTCCGGCGGTATGGTGCTTTCCGATGAGCCGCTCGACGGCGTGGTGCCGCTTGAGAACGCCTCGATGCCGGGACGCGTGGTCGTGCAGTGGGACAAGGACGACTGCGCGCAGCTCGGCATTATCAAGGTTGATCTGCTCGGCCTGGGCATGATGGCCGTGCTGCAAGACTCCCTGCGCATGCTGCATCCCCATGTCGCCGAGAACGCGCCCGAGGCGCTCGACCTGGCCCAGTTTCCACCCGACGACCCGAAGGTCTATCGCATGCTGTGCGAGGCCGACACGATCGGCGTTTTTCAGGTCGAGAGCCGCGCCCAGATGGCGACGTTGCCGCGGCTGCGTCCGCAACGATTTTATGACTTGGTGGTCGAGGTGGGGCTGATTCGCCCCGGGCCGGTGGCGGGCAACATGGTCAATCCGTATCTGGAGCGCCGCGCCGGGCGCCAGCCCATCACCTATCCGCACCCCGCGCTCGAGCCCATTCTCAAACGCACCCTGGGCGTGCCCCTGTTTCAGGAGCAGCTGTTGCGCATGGCCATGGTGGCGGCCGGCTTCACCGGCGGCGAGGCCGAGGAACTGCGCCGCGCCTTCGGGTTCAAGCGCGCCGAAGCCAAGATGAGCGTGGTCGAGACCAAGCTCCGCGCCGGCATGGCGCAGCGCGGGATTACAGGCGAGGCGGCCGAAGCCATCATCGGGTTCGTTACCTCGTTTGCGCTTTATGGATTTCCCGAATCGCACGCCGCGAGTTTTGCGCTGCTGGTTTATGCATCGGCGTACCTAAAGGCGCATTATTCAGCCGAGTTCTACGCTGCGCTGCTGAACAACCAGCCGATGGGCTTTTACTCCCCTTCCACCCTGGTGCAGGATGCGGTGCGGCATCACGTGACGGTTTTGCCGATCGCCGTTGCGGAATCGGATTGGGATTGCACGCTCCCCCAGCCGCGGCCCGCGCTGCCGGCGTTTCGTTTGGGGCTGCGCATGGTTTCAGGCTTGCCGCAAGCGGTCGCCCAGGAGATTGTCGCGGCGCGACGGCTCGCGCCTTTCGTTTCGCTCGACGACCTGCGCCGCCGCACCGGGCTGGGAAAAAGCGATGCCCGGCTGCTGGCCTCGCTGGGGGCGCTGCCGTTTCATCCCTCGCGCCGCGATGCGCTGTGGCAGGTCGAGCGTGCCTGGCGGCCGCCCGGGAGTTTATATGAAGAGGACACGCCTGAGCCCGCCCGCACGGGGCCGCTGCCGGAGATGACGCCGGAAGAAAAAATGCTGGCCGATTTTCGAGGCTCGTCGCTCACCCTGGGCCCGCATCCGTTTGCCCTGCGCCGCCAGGAACTCGAGCGTCAGGGTGTGCGCACGGCGGCTGAAATCCGCCGCCTGCCATCCGGCCGGCGCGTGCGCGTGGCAGGCATGGTGCTGGCGCGGCAGCGGCCCGGCACCGCCAAGGGGATTGTTTTCATCAGCCTCGAGGACGAAAGCGGGATCGTCAACATCATCGTCCCCAGCGCCACCTTTGAAGCGCAGCGCCTGGTGATCGTCTCCGAGCCGGCGCTGTTCATCGAGGGCACGCTGCAGAATCGTGATGGCATTGTCCACGTCAAGGGCGAGAATTTTCTGCCGCTCGCCTCGGCCCTGCTCATCCCCTCCTACGACTTCCATTAGGGGAGTCCGGCCTATCAATGCCGCACTACACTAGACTCTTACCATGCGGATTCGGGCCAGCCGGCGGCGCGCGGTGGTGTTCCTGGTGCTTGGCATCTGCCTCGTCGCGCTCGCTGCCGCCTTCAACGTGGGCTGGATTGTGCTCAACTGGCGCGAGGGCGCGCTGCTCGGTCTGGGGTTGCTGTTCTTCCCCCTGATCGTCGCCGGCCTGGTGCTCAATACCATCTTTTTGGTGCGTGAAATCCGCCGCAATGAACAACACAACGCTTTCATCAACGCCGTCACCCATGAATTGAAAACGCCGGTGGCCTCCATTCGTCTGTATCTCGAAACGCTGCAGTCGCGCGCCGTCGAACCCGCCAAGCAGCAGGAGTTCTACCGCATCATGCTCGCCGACAGCGAGCGCTTGCTTTCGACCGTCGAACAGATTTTGCGCGCCGGACGCGCCGGCCACGCCCAGCGCGCCATTGAACAACACCGGCTACCGTTGCCCGATCTGGTGCGCGAGTCGGCCGCCATTGTCACCTCGCGCTATGACCTCGCGCCCGGAGCCATCACCTGCGCCGTCGCGCCCGAAGCCGAGCGCGCCGTGGTGGCCGGCGATGCCGGGGAGATGCGCGCGGCCATTGTCAATCTATTCGACAACGCCGTGAAATACTCCGCCCCCGGCGTGGTCTCCGTCCAGGCCGCGCTCAGCGGCAGCGATCCCTTCTACTGGACGTTGCGCATTACCGATCAGGGGCGCGGCATCGAGCGCGGCCAACTCAAGGCCATCTTCAAGCGCTTCTACCGCGTGCCGATTCTTCATGCCAACCCGTCGGCCCAGGTCACCGGGACTGGACTCGGTTTGTTCATCGTGCGCTCGGTCGTCAGGCGTCACGGCGGCCGGGTGTTTGCCTCGAGCCAGGGCCCCGGCCTCGGCGCCACCTTCACCGTGCAGCTCCCCCGCCCCACCGCCTAACCGCATGCCTCACATTCTCATCGTCGAGGACGAACGCCATCTGGCCGAGGGCCTTCGTTTCAACCTTGAAGCCGAGGGCTTCACCGTCACGCTAGCCGAAACCGGCGAAGCCGCCCTGGAATTGCTTTCGCGTGAGAACGACGTGGATCTGATCGTGCTCGACGTCATGCTGCCCGGCAAGAGCGGCTTCGAGGTCGCGGCCGAGCTCCGCCACGCGAAAAACTATCTGCCCATCCTCATGCTGACCGCGCGCGCCTTGGCCGAGGATGTCCTCGCCGGCTTCGCCGCCGGGGCCGACGACTACCTGCCCAAGCCATTCGATCTGGCGATTCTGGTGGCCCGCATCCACGGACTCTTGCGCCGCCGCAAGTGGTTGGCGCCCGCCGCCGATGCTCCTCCCGACGTCTACGCTTTCCAGCGGCGCGTGGTTGACTTCGCCCGTCTCGAAATCCAATACGGCGAGCGGCGTTATCCGCTCACGCTCATGGAGGCGAATCTGCTACGCTACCTGGTCCAGCGCGAAGGCAGGCCCGTGTCGCGCAAAGTCATGCTGGCTGAGGTCTGGGATCTGCGCGAGGAAACCGACACGCGCGCCATTGACAATTTTATTGTCCGCCTCCGCAAGTATCTCGAAGACGAGCCGGCCCACCCCCGCCATCTGCTCACCGTGCGGGGGGTCGGCTATCAGTTCGTCGCTAATCCACGGTAAGCGTCACGGTTTGGCTTGCGGTCACAGCGCCCGATGTGCCGGTGATGGTAATCGTCGCGGTCACTGGCGTCGGAGTGGTCCCGCCACCGCCACCACCACTGCTGCCGCCGCCACCGCAACCGACCGCGGCCAAGGCCGCGAAGGCAATCGTGGCCGTTAACACGCGCCGCCGTCCTCGCTGACTTGCGAGCGACATCCCAAGCAGCCCCAAAAGCCCGCTCAGCAACGCAATAAGTGGCCAACCACTCGTCGGCCCGCGTGGTGCGAACGGCGCCGCTGCCAACTTGCTGGTTGTCACCGTCAGGGTCGAAGTCCCGCTCGTCGTCCCCGAGAGTGCGACCGATGCGGGCGCGAACGAACAGGCTTCTCCCGATGGCGCGCCGGAACAGGTCAGGGCGACCGTTCCGGTGAATCCATTGTTCGGGCTCAGCGTTACCGGGAACGTCGCGCTGGTGCCGCCGGTCACTGTTTGTGGCGTATTGCCCACTGAAATGGTGAAGCCGCCACCGGTCGCCCCCACCGTTATTACCACTGCGGTCGAGGTTGACGCGGCATAGTTGGGGTCGCCCGAATACATGGCCGTGATGCTGTCCTGGCCGGCGGGCGCGGTGACTGTCGCCGTGACCTTGCCGATGGCCGCGCCAGTAATCGGGTCGGTCGAAGGCGTGACTGTCACCGCCGACCCAAGCTGGGTGGAGCCCGAGACAAACGTCACAGTGCCGGTAGGGGCATTGCCAAAGCTTTGGCTCGTGATCAAGACGTTAAGCGTCACCGCCGTACCCGCCACTGTGTTGCTCGTGATGGCGGTCGTGGCGGACGCCTTTGTGATCGTGAACGCCGCCGCCGCCGAGGTGCTGGCCTTGAAACTGGCCGCCCCGTTGGGGTCGGTTGCAGAGGGCGTATACGCTCCCACCAGGCTGTAGCTGCCCACCGGCAGCGTGGTGACCCCGTTGGGATAGCTGGCCTCGGCTTCGCTGTTGAGGGCGAGCGTATTCGTCGATTGGCCGGGGATACTGAGCGCAGCGCCGTTGTTGGTGAAGGTCACCGTTCCCACCGGCACTCCGTCGTTCACAAACGTATTGCTCTTGGCCGCCGCCTGCCCTTGCACGGAACCGCTCACGAAAAGCTGGGTGCCGTAAGGGACCGAAGTAACCGCTACCTCCTGACCCAAACTATTGAAACCGAGCGCGGCCACTGTTGTCACCGATGCCTCCGGTGCCACCGTGACGCTGATCGTATTGGACAGACTGGGCGCAAAACTGGCGTCGCCGGCATAGCGGGCGACCACGTTGTAGGTGCCGCCAGGCAGCCCTTGTTCGAAGAACGCCGGGCATGACGTGCTCGTCTGGCACGCCGGCCCCTGGGAACTGATCGTAAATCCATCGACGGAAACGCCGTTGCCCACGCCGCCCGTGGTCTGTGCCAGGAGCGCCACGTCACCCGTGGGGCCCACGGCACCGCTCTGCTGCGTAACCACCATCGTGACGCTGGCCGCCTGCCCATGGGTTAGTGTTGTCGGGCTCAAACTCAAGGCCGTCTTGCTGGCGATTAAGCCCGCATCCGCCGCCGCCCAGCCGTTCACAAGATTGGCGACGTTGATCGATCCCAGGCCCGTCGCCAGGTCATAGCCCGCGGTGGCGCTAAATCCCATGGTCCCCGGCGTGCCCGAGGTGGTGGATGAGCAGTTCGGAGACGCACCCGCGCACGGCACCTTGTTGTCGCCCACGGTCGTGTCCAGGAACACACAATTAGCCGCGGGGGAACTGGCCGAGTTGCACGCCGAGTAGGTTTCCGCTTTGGCCATGTGGTACAACGTGAAATTGGCCTGGCCCTGAATCGCGCCCACTTTCTGATCGACCAACGCCATCACCCCGGCAAACGAGGGCGCCGCGGCGGACGTGCCGCCGAAGACGTCGAAGCTGAAGCCGCCCGAACTGTTCACTGTGCATGGGCTCGCGCTGTCACAAACGACGTAGCCGTCGTGCCCTGCCGCCGCAAACGACACATCGGGCACATCGCGGAAACCGTCGTTGGGCATGCCGGTGATTGAGGTCGACTGCCAAACCGGCTTCGTGTAGACAATGCTCTTCCCACCGCCGCTGGCTGAAAAAGGCCCGCCGGTATTACTGGGCGTGGTGGTCAGGCTTTCGTTCCACACCGTCTCCGGAATGGGGCCCAGCACGGAGTGAAAATCGGTGGAATTGTTGGAGGTGCTCCAGAATGCGGCGCTGTTGTTGCCCTCGTTGAATTGAGTTCCGCCCACCGCCACGTTGAACTGGGTTGCGGCCAAGCCGCTCACCGCGAGGCCCTGCGTCGCCGCCTGCTCCGAACCGTCATTGGGATCGCACGCCGCCGCCCCGCTGTCGCCGGAACTGTCAATTACGGTGATACCCTGCGCCGCCGCCTGTTCGTACAAGCCGCTGATGAATTGGTTCTCGCTCGACCCCAACCCGGCCTCGCAGGCGCCGAAGCTGGTGCTCATGATCGGCGCCAAATTGTTGGTCACGATGTATTCCGCCGATAAATCGACGCCGTCGGTGGTCTCGGTGGTGGCTGAAACCACAAAGTCAATTTTGGCGCTGGGCGCCACCGCGCCCGACCACTCCAAATCGAGATCGGCCTCATCCTCGTCGCCGTCCCTGGTCTGGCCTGGGTCCGGACCATTTAATATCGTCGTCGGAAGATTGCCCGCCTGCGCCGGCACGAACAGGTTCCTGAAGTTGGCGATGTCGGTGGGATCCACGTCGCTGCGGCCGACAATGGCGATGGTCTCGTTGGCGCCGGTGATACCGGCGGCGTAAACCGGCGCCACGTTATAAAGGATGGAGAAATCACCGGGCACAATGGCGTGCTGCGTATTGTTCTGGCCGAACGTCAGCGCCGGGCTGGCCTCACCGTTCACCGGCTTGACTCCATGCCCTCCGCCAACTGCCGGTCCCGGCGGCTTGACGAAATTATTCAGCGAAACCACTCCCGCCACCACCGGGGCCAGCGCCGCTGGAATCGCCGGATCATTGGCGTTGGACCAGTGTTCTTGGCCGTTGACCTCGTAACGGTGGATCTCGGTGTGCAGCGCGTTGGCCACGGTTCCGGCTGTACCGCTGAATTCAATGATGCTTCCGCCAGGGGCGAGGCCATTGACGGTGAAACCCTCGGAGCTGAGCCAGGCGGTCACCGTCTGCACATCGGCGGGGGAGGGACCAAATTGCTCGCCGAACTGCTGCGGCGTTAACCAACGATGAAAGTTCGGCGACCCCTGGGTGTGCTGGTCGCTGATCAATTGCTCTAGCGCCTGTTCCTGTTCCGGCGATCGCTTGAGCAACAGCAGCATGCGGTGCAACATCATTTCAGGCGCTGCCGCACCCCGGTCCAATCCGCCGCGCGCCCGCAGCGGAACGTTGCCACCGAGGCGCACAAATTGGCTATTGTCGATCGCTTGGGTAATGCGAGCTGGCCGTGGCGTGGCTTGACTTTGAGCGGCAAGCCCGCTGGCCAGGCCGGCCGCCATTGCCAACGTGACCAGAACGCTTGCCGTTCCGAAAGTCCGGTGGAGAGTTTGCATAGTGCTATCCGTAATCCTTCAACCCTGAATTGCCCCGCCAGTTGCGTCCGGCTGTTCAGTTCAGACGTTCAGGCGAGCTACTTGGGTTCAACATTCCTTGTTTGGCCCTCTGCAACCGCGCGGGACAATATTCCGTCTCCTTGCTGTAAGGCAAGCTCTGTCGCCCATGTTCATGATTCTCCGACGATTCGCGGGCTTTTGTGTGGCACTTTGTGCGGGTCCTAGCGCGTCTCTTGGTGCGGCCCTTTGGGTTTGGCCGGGTCTTTTCGCGCCGCCGGCGCAGCCGCCTTGGCCCTCACCAGCGCGTGCAACTCCGATGCTAGATAGCGCCCGGGCCACGCGCAATGCGGGCATACCACGCGGTAAATACTGAAGTGCTCCAACTTCCGGCAATCCTCGGTGGCGAAGATCAAACTGCAACGCCCGCACTTGATCGAAAATTGCTCTCGCGCCGTTGCTCCCGCGCTCTTCGCCATACTGGTTTAGATGTGCTCCGGTATCGGGAGAGCCCGCCAAAACGAACGTTGCTTTGCTCCGCATCCCAGTTCGGGACGCCCGCTCCCGGCTGCCAAATAAACACTTCCCCCTCCCAACTTGGACCAAGGGCCAGTATAATAGCGAGGAAGTTTCGCTTGCCCCGTCCAAGTGCGGGGACAGTAGCGGGAGATAATACCCCTCTGATTTCATCCTCGCCGACCCCTGTGCACGCGCTTCGCCGCACCCTTGCCCGGCTTCTGCCGGTGGCCGCAGTGGCCTGCTTTTTGCTACTGCTGCCTGCAATACGCCTTTCGGCGCAGGCCACCCCGGCGGCACCGGCGCGGCCTTCCACCTCGACCCCTGACATCATTGCGGCGGTCGAATGTCATGGTAACCATCGCATTCCCTGCGCCACCATCAGGACCCGCATCCTCTCCAAGGTCGGCTCAGTTTACGACCCGGCCCAGATTAACCGCGACTTTAACGCGCTGCTCAACTTCAACGCCTTTGACGACGTGCTGTTTTCCACCGAACGCACGCCCCAGGGAATCATCCTGCACGTCACCGTCACCGAAAAGCCGCTCATCCGCGATATCAAGTACAACGGGCTCAAATCCATCACAGAGAGCGATATTCAGGACCGGTACAAGGCCCGCAGCGTCCATCTCGAGCGCGATAGCCCTTTTGACCCCACCATCGAAAAGAAGGCCGAAGTCGCCATTAAAGAGCTGCTGGGCGAGCACGGACGCCAATATGCCACCGTCAAGCCGGTGCTTAACGTGCTGCCTCCCAGTTCCGTCAATATCGTCTTTAATGTTGATGAGGGCCCCAAAGTCCAGGTCGGCAACCTGGACTTTACCGGCAACAAAGTCCTCAGTTCCTCAACCCTGCGCGGCGCCATGAAGGAACTGCATCCGATCGGCATTCCGGATTCGCTGATTTTCGAGAATCTCTTCCACAAGACTTACGACGCCGCCAAGCTATCGCAAGACCTGGAAAGTGTCCACCAGGCCTATCAGAATCGCGGCTATTTCGAAGCCCTGGTCGAGGATCCGAGCATCAAGCAGCGCACCACCAAGAGCCGCCGCATCCTTTTCTTCGGAGGCGGTGAGGGACGCAGTGTCGATATCACCACACCCATTGTGGAGGGGCAAAAGTACCGAGTCGGCAAGATCACCTTCATCAACAACAGCTTCATCACCGATCCCCGCATCCTCAGTCAAATCCTCGGCCTCAAGACCGGAGACGTAATGGACGTCTCGAAACTGCGCAAGGGCCTCGAAAATCTGCACAAGTTTTACGGCCAGTACGGCTACATCAACTTTGTCGCCAGCCCCGACCCCAAGCCCGATCCGAAACGCCTCGTGGTCGACATCACCATGGATATGCAGGAGGGCAAGCCCTTCTACGTGCGTCGCATCGAGTTCAGCGGCAACACCACCACCCGCGACAAGGTCATCCGCCGTGAATTGCTGCTCGAGGAAGGCGCGCGGTTCAACAGCGTCAATTGGGATAACTCCATTCTTCGCCTCAATCAGTTGGGCTACTTTGCGACCATCGCGCCTGAGGATGCCACCATCGTTCAGGACACCAACGGCCCAGAAGGACACGTTGATATCAATCTTCACCTCAAGGAAAAGGGGAAGAATTCGATTGGCCTCACCGGTGGCGTCAGCGGCATTGCCGGCAGCTTCCTCGGCCTCAACTACTCGACCAACAATTTTCTGGGCCTGGGCGAAACCCTCTCGGTCTCAACCCAGTACGGCGCGCTGACCCGCAACGTGACGTTCGGCTTTACCGAGCCTTACTTGCGCGACAAGCCGATCCAACTTTCCTTTACCGCCTACCTCAACGACTTCCATTACGACCAGGCCAAGCAGGCCTCGATCCTGGCCGGCCAAAACCTCGACGCCTACTTCGCGGCGCTCGGCTCCAGCAATTTGCTCAATTACGCGCAGAACCAGCGCGGCTTTACCTTCGGCGCCAGCTTCCCGAAGAAGCGCTCATTTACGCGCTACGGATTGACCTATCGCTGGGACAATTCGACCATTGTGCCCTTCACCAGCGCGGCCACGCTGCTGTTCAACTCCACCAGTTTCAACGGCGTCTCCGGCCCTAATAGTCTGCACGGTATTATTACCAGCGAGATCATTCCTTCGTTCACGATTGACACCGTCGACAATCCAACTTTCCCCACCCACGGCAAACAGATCAGCATCTCCAGCGGATTTGCCGGCGTTGGCGGCAATGTCAAACTGGTGCAGCCCAGCGTTCAGCTCGAGTACTTCCATCCCGCTCCGATCAAAAAAGACGTGCTGGCGTTCCGTTTCCTCGGCAGTTACGTGCGCGGCTACGGCGGCGGCATTCCGCCCAGCTTTGACCGGTTCTACACCGGCGGCGAGGACACGATTCGTGGCTTCGACATCATGGCCGTGACCCCGATCGCGCTCATTCCGACCGTCACCACGACGGTGCTTCAGGATCCAAACAACCCCGGTCAACCGCTGACCAAGATCATTCCCAACCCGACGCCCGGAAATCCCGGTGGCACGATCAGTCAGACGTTCAATATTCCGATTCCTACGTATCAGTTCTCGACGCCGGGCGGCGATACCGAAGGTATTGGCAATTTCGAGTACCGCATCCCGATCTCCCAGGGCGCGATCCCGGTCTCGGTCTCGTTCTTCACCGATGCCGGCTTCGATGCCATTACCCAGTTCAACCAATTGCGCGTCAACAATCAGGTGCTGGGCCAATTGCAAACCCAATTTGGTCGTGTCTTCCCGTCGAAGATTCCCTTGGCACTCGGTACCAACCGCCAGCTCAGGCTCTCGACCGGCATTGAAATCGAGGCAACGCTGCCGGTGATCCACGCTCCGGTGCGCGTCTATTACGCCGTCAACCCAGGGCGGGTTGACACCCTTATTCGTCCGCCCCAGATCTTCACCCAGGCCGACTTCGAGAAGGGCATTCCCGCCGCCTTCCTCTCCGACGCCGACGTGCAGCAGGCGGTGCAGTTCACCATGAAACAACTGCAATTTTCTCCCGGCACCCCGTTCCGGGAAGCTCCCCACGTTCTGCGGTTCACAATCGGCAGAACTTTTTAATCTATACTTTTGTGATTCGAGGACTGTTTAACATGAAGCATTTGTTTCGCCACTCCTGTGTTTGCCTTTCCATACTGGCTTGCGCCGCTTTCGCGCAAACGACGCCCGCGCCTGCCACGGCGCCGCCCGCCACTTCGCCCACCGTCACCGGTCCCTCCAAGGTGGGCATCCTGAACATTCAAGAGGCGATCGAAACCACCGGCGAGGGCAAGAAGCTCGAGGCCGCCCTCAGTGCTCGGTTCGCGCCCAAGTCCGCCGAAATCGCGGCCGCCCAGAAAGAAATCGCGACCCTGCAGAACCAACTCAATAGCGGCAGCAACACCATGTCGGACGCGACCAAGGCTGACCTGCAACGCCAGATTCAAACCAAGCAGCGCGACGCCCAGCAGGTTGCCGACAACGCCCAGACTGATTACCAAGCCGCACAGGCGGACATTATGAACACCGTCGGCGCAAAGATGATGGAGATTCTGAAAAAGTACGCCGAGGAACACGGCTATACCGCCATCATTGACGTCAGCCTGCCCTGGCCGCAGAGCCCGGTGCTGTACTTCAACCCCGGCACCGTGGTCACCAGCGACATCGTCAAGCTCTACGACGCCGCCCACCCGGTCGCCGCCACGACTGCCAAGCCGTAAGCATGCGCCAGGCGGTCGTCATCGCGTTGGCGCTGGCTTCCGCGGTGCAAGCGGCATGGGCGCAGAGCGGCACGCTGAAGCTCTTCTTTCAGCGGGTGCCGGTCGGTGAGGAAACCTACGTCATCGAAGGCAATCGTCTTCAGGCGCATTTTGCCTACACCGAGCGCGCCTCGACCATCAAGCTCGAAGCCGAGCTGCGCTGGGCGCCGGATCTAACCCCCACCTACTTCGATATACACGGTCACAGCTATCGTCCGTTCAGCGTCAACGCCACCGTGACGCCGGCGCCCGGCCAGGCGCGCCCCTTTTTCACCGTCGCCGGCTATACCCCGCTCTCGGTGCAAATGATGATGATGCGCTACTGGCTCAGCCACGGCAGGCCGGTGCATATCAAGCAATTACCCACTGGCGACGACATAGAAATTCGCGCCACCGGCAGTGATCGCGCTTCCCATGGCGTCAGCCTTCGGCGTTACGCCGTGAGCAACATCGTTTGGGGCAATGAAGCCCTCTGGCTCGATCCCAATAACGATCTGGCCGCCGCCGTCACCTACGCCGGCAATCTTCCCCTCGAAGCCACGCGCCCGGAATACGCCGCCGATCTAAGCCATCTCATTGCGAGCGCGGTCCACGACCGGCTCGACGACCTGCGCGCCATCGCCGCCGCGATTCCGCCCGAGCGTGACGGCGCCTACGCGATCGTTCATGCGTTCATGATTGACGGCAATGGCGGCCCGCCTATCGCCGATGCCACCGTGGTCGTGCGCCATGGCCGCATTGCCGCCGCCGGTCCCGCCGCCGACATCACCGTACCCGCCAATCTTTCACGCCTCGACGCGCACGGCCAAACCCTGCTTCCGGGTCTGTGGGAAATGCACGCGCATTTCGCTCAGGTTGAGTACGGCCCCGCCTATCTGGCCGCCGGCGTTACCACTGCCCGCGACTGCGGCGGCGAGTTTGGATTCCTGACCGCGATAGGCGATTTGCTCAATCGCCACGGCGGCTTGGGGCCGCATCTTTTGAGGGCCGGTTTGATTGACGGAAGCACGCCCACGCCGTTCACCACCAACTGGGCCGACACGCCCGAGCAGGGCGTCGCCATGGTGGCGAAGTACAACGCCGCCGGTTTTAACCAGATCAAGATTTATGACCAGATTCAGCCGCCGGTGCTGCGTGCCATCACCGCCGAAGCCCACCGCCGCGGCATGACCGTCACCGGACACATTCCCCACGGCATGACCGCCTTCCAAGGTGTTGAAGACGGCATGGATCAGATCAACCATCTCGGCTACGTCACGCAGGAGGTCCGCGCTGTCGGCCTCGACGCCGCGGTTGCCTTCTTCAAGCAACACGGAACGGTGATCGACCCGACCCTGGCCTGGGGCGAGCTACTCGCCCACCCCGCCGACGTGCCCATCGCGAGCTTCGAGCCCGGATTCGCGCGCGCCCCCCTGACCCTGCAAACCATGATCGGCAGCGCCACCGGACGCGGCTCGCGCCTCGACAGTTCCTTCGCCACCGTCCGCGCTCTCTACAAGGCGGGCGTGCCCTTGGTGGCGGGAACCGACAAATCCGTGCCGGCGGTCAGCCTGCACCGCGAGCTCGAGCTCTACGTCCGGGCTGGCCTCACGCCGATGGAGGTCATTGATCTCGCGACCTCGGGGAGCGCCAAAGTGATGGGCATGCAGACTGAAGTCGGTACCATTACCGCGGGCAAGCGCGCCGACATGATCCTGGTGGACGGCAACCCGCTTGAAAATTTCGCCGCCCTGCGCCAGGTGCGCCAGGTCATTACCAATGGGCGGCTCTACTCCACCGGTCCGCTGTGGCGCAGCGTCGGCTTTAAGCCTCTGCCGTGAATGCCATATTTCAGTGACAGATATTTTCGCAGCGCCGGGGGCAGCGTGAGCGCCAATTCCTGCCAGGTCAGCAGTTTGCAGCGCGTCTTCAATTCGGTATCGCGCGCGCACGCGAAGAGTTCTCCCGCCATCTCGATTAGGTCGGGTCGCCGCTCGTCAACCATCACGCAAAACGCCGCGCCGGCGGCATGCGCGGCGAGCACGTTTCTAATTAATTGATAGGCGGCGAATTTGCCGTCAAGCCGCGGCAAGCCCTCCACATCGAAGACCGAAGCCAGGTCACGGTAGCGCAAGACCAGGTCGGCGCGCTGGGTTTGAAAGTCGCTTTCGGTGAGCTTGGCCTCGACCAGCAGATCACCCAGCCGCATGTCAATCTCGGTGCGGTCGAACAAATTCCGAGCGAGCGGAACCCGCGCCTTGAAACCGAATTCGGGTACCGATCCCGGCGCAACCCCGAGCATGCCCGTCACCGCGGCGCGGCCGCACACCCCCGGATAACAGAAAATATTCATCAGCAGCGCGTCGGAACTCATGCACGAGTCGAGTTCGCGCCAGGCGCCGCCCTCGGGATGTGGCGGCAATCCTCGCCGTTTGGCGGTATGGATTTTTCCCAGACGGGCGGCCCAGTCGGGGCGTTTCAAGATCGCGCGATAACTTGCAGGGATGAAATTGCCGTGGTCTTTCCCTTCTGGCGACGCGAAAAAAAGCGATACGCCGCCCAAGGTTTCCAGGCGCCGCACACCCGCGCTCGCGGCCATCGCGGCGTTGCGTTCAGCGAGCTCGAGCCGTAGACGGAGCGAAAATTGAGCCCGCGCTCTCACCTCACGGCAGCGTGTACGCCACCGCCGAATCGCCCAGCTTGGTGCCGAGCTTGCCGTGCCCCCCGGCGCAGATCACGACGAACTGCCTGCCGTTGATCTCGTAGGTCATGGGCGTGGCCTGCCCGCCCGCGGGTAGCGCGACTTCCCACGCCAGCTTGCCGGTGGCGGAGTCGAAGGCGCGGAATTTTCCGTCCATGGCCGCGGCGGTGAAAACCAGGCCGCCGGCGGTTGCTATGGGCCCGCCGAGGTTGGGCGTCCCGGTGTGTTGGCCCGCGATGAAAGTGCCGAGCGGCACGCTCCATGCGATCTTGCCGCTGAATACATCGAGTGCCACCACCGAGCCCCAGGGCGGCTGGTTGCAGGGCAGGTGAGCCGCCGCATCGGGCGCCATGAGAAACGTACGGTAGAGGCCATAAGGCGTCTGCGCCTGGGGAGCGAATTCGCCCGAAGTGCGGTTGGGCACGTTGTCTCCCGGCGCCGCCGCGCGCTCCTGGGCGAAATCGGCTCTGGGAATCAGCCGGGCGTAGGGCAGAAGATTATTCACGTCGGCTATGAACAGGTGCCGCGTCGGGTCGTACGCGGCGCTGCCCCAGTTCACGCCGCCGATGTTCCCAGGTACCGTAATGGATCCGCGCAAGCTGGGCGGTGTGTAGATCCCCTCGCTGCGGGCGGAACGAATCTGCGCCGTGCACCAGGCGCGATCGGCGGCGGTGGCACCGAACACAGCCTCGGGATTGGGCGCCACTTGCGGAACGAGCGATGGCAGCGCCGAAAACGGCTGCGTGGCGGAGGTTTGTTCGCCCGGCACATCCGACTGCGGCACGGCGCGTTCGGTCACCGCGACCAACGGTTTGCCGGTGAGCCGATTGAGCACAAAGACATTTCCGGTCTTATTTGTGACGGCGATGGCGGGCGTGCCGTCCTTCCAGGTGAAGAGCACCGGCTCGGCGGCAACGTCGTAATCCCATAGATCATGATGGGTAAGCTGAAAGGCCCAGACCTTGTGGCCATCCGAGGCGCGCAGCGCGACCACCGAATCGGCGTCGGCGTCGTTGCCCGGCCGCTCGCCGCCGTAATAATCGGGGCTGGCGCTTCCGGTCGGCACATAAACCATGTCATGCTCCGCGTCGGCCGCGATGGTGGACCAGGCATTGGCCGCCCCGGTGCGGGTTTTCTGGTGTTCTGCCCAAGGAATCGGATCCCACGTCCACGCCAGCTTGCCGGTCCGAACGTCATAGGCGCGGACGACGCCTTGTTCCAGGCTGACGGCGCGATTGTCGCCGATCGAAGAGCCGACAACCACCCGGTCGCCAATCACCGTCGGCGCCGATGTGATTTGGTAATTTCCGGGGTCGCGCAAACCCACGCCTTGGGTTAGGTCCACCTCGCCGTTGTGGCCGAACCCTGCGCACGGTTTGCCGGTGGCCGCATCGAGCGCGATGAGGCGGGCGTCGAGCGTACCCACAAGCACACGCTGCGAGCAGGCGACACTCGGCCGGGGCGCGCCCCACAACGCCACGCCGCGCGATGAAATCTCAGAATAGTCCAACACGCCGAGGTGGGGGCTGAATCTCCAGCGTTCGGCGCCGGTCGCGGCATCGAGCGCGAACACTTCATCGATCGGGTCGGTGAGATACAGCGTACCGTGATCGAGCACCGGCGTGGCCTCGAAGGCGGCCTTCTGCTTGACCGCGTTCACGACGCCGGTTGGCAGGCGCTCCCACATGCCGGTGTGAAACGTCCAGGCAACTTTGAGTTGGCCAACGTTGGAGGCGGTAATCTGCCGCGCGCTCGAAAAGCGGGCGCCGGCGTTGGTGCCGCCGTAGGCGGGCCAGCCCGCGGACTGCGCGGCAAGCGCCGTAGCGGCAAAGGCAATGAAAAATGCAAGTCTCATAAAAGTGTGGGGCCACTCGGACTTGAACCGAGAACCAACGGATTATGAGTCCGCTGCTCTAACCAATTGAGCTATGGCCCCGTATAGCTGCTATTTCATTGTATGGCAGCCACTTGGCCGGGCGCAGCCCTTCGCGATACTCTGGATCGAAACCTGGATCAAGACAATGAAACACGGGCCTCTCGCCATTGCCATGCTAACCGCCTTGACTGCGTGGGCCGGGGCGCAGACCTCTCCCGCGCTGGTGCCCGCGCTGGATGCCGCAACCATTAAGCCAAATAACAGCGGTTCGGGCAGCAGTCACACGAACGGCGATCCTGGCCGCATCACTTTTGAAAACGTCACCCTGCTGTCGCTGATCCAGACCGCGTATGGCCTGACGCGCTACCAGATTGCCGGCCCCGATTGGATGAACGATGTGCGTTTCGACGCGGTCGTGACTTTTACCGGTATTCCCAAAGACGCAACCGGCGCCCAGCGCCGCGCCGCCGAGCAGAAGTTGCTTGAGCCCTGGCTCGCGAACGAGTTCCATATGACGACCCATCGCGAGACGAGGCCGCTGCCAGGCTACGAGTTGCGGGTTGCGAAACGCGGCCCCAAGTTGAAGCCCACCGACAAGCCTTGCTGCTCCACCAGCACCAACAGTAATGGGACCCTGGTGACGTTTTCCGGCGAAACCACAATGGGAGTTTTCGCCCAACAATTGAGTTCGCAACTGGACCGCCCCGTGGTGATCGACAAGACTGGCATGGCAGGCACCTACGAGATCAAATTCGAATTTGTTCCCAACCGGCTTTCCAGTGCCGCTCCCGCGGACCTGGTTGCCGGCCCTTCGATCTACGACGCGCTCGAGCACGATCTCGGCCTCATGCTCAAAGCCGCGACAGTGCCGGTCGATGTGCTCGTCATTGACCACGCCGAGCGCACCCCCGCCGCTAACTGACCCCGATTGCAGGATCGTTACTGATAAAATTCGAGCATGTTGCACAAGCCCGTTCTGTTGCTGTCCACCTTCGCTTTAGTGTTGCTCGCGGCTTCCCCCGCGCGCCAACAGACGGCGGTTGCGAAGTCAGGAGCGTCTGTGAAAAATGACCGCGGCCGAATCCTGGGGATTGGTGGCATATTCTTCAAATCCCCGAATCAACAACAAACGCGTGAATGGTATGCCAAGCATCTTGGTCTTGCGGACACAGGTGGCGGCGCCATGCTGCCGTGGCGGGAAAAAGACAACCCTGCGCATGAACACATGACCGTCTGGAGTGTATTTCCCGACAGCACCAAGTACTTCGCGCCCAACCAGGCCTTCATGGTCAACTACATCGTGGACGACCTCGATGCCCTGCTCGATCGCTTGCAAAAGGAGGGCGTCAAGATCGATCCCAAACGCCAGGACGCGGACTACGGCCGGTTTGCATGGATCTTCGATCCCGACGGCAACAAAATCGAATTGTGGCAGCCGACGCCGCCCAAGGGCGAATAGCTGCAACCGATTAAAGTTTGAATCACTAGTTTCAATCCGACCCGTACGCCGGGGTGGGGTCCCCACCCCGGCGTTGCGCCTAAGCGGGGCGCGCGGCGGTAGCCGCGCGGGGCCCGCGCCGATCATTGATCCCCAAGCCTGGGTCGCCGCCAGCCTTCCGGCGCCGTAGCCACAACAATGATGAAAAGCGCAGCTATGGCGCCGCCGTCATAAATGTATAAAATATATTGCATTTTCAAAGTCGCCTTGCTCTACTCTGTCTGGCAGGCAATCGAACTACGATTGCAACTTCGGGCGCTTTATATGACACTTCAAAATTGTCGCTTCCTCCGTTTCAGTGTGGTAACACTTGCTCTCCTGCTCTGCGCCATGGTCGGCATGGCCCAGACCAACACCACCGGCGCGATCAGCGGCACCATTACGGATGCCAGCGGTGCCTCCATCCCCGGCGCGGTCATCACCGCCACCAGCGTGCAAAACGGCACCGTCTTTCACGCTGACACGCAGGCCAACGGCGGCTATATCATCCCGCTGCTGCATCCCGGAACCTACAATATCGTCGTCACCCACACCGGCTTCCAATCCGCCAAGCAGGGCCCGGTGACCGTCACGGTCGCCGGCAACGCGTCCCTCAATTTCAAGCTGTCACCCGGCCAGACCAGCCAGGTCGTCGAAGTTACCGGACAGGCGCCGTTGCTCGAGCCTGAGAATCCCAACACCACCACCACGCTCGACGCCAAGGCGATTGATAGTCTGCCTGATCCCGGCAACGATTTGACCTTCCTTGCGCAAGTCGCCCCCGGCGCCGTCATCACCAAGGGCGCGACCTCGCCGTCGTACATCGCCGCCGACTACAACGGCCTTCCCGGGACCGGCGTCAACTTCACCATTGATGGCGCCAGCTTAACGATCCCTTCCTGGGCATCAACGAAACCGGTCCCACGAATCTCTCGCTGGGCGCGAATTCCATTCAGGAAGTCTGCGTCAATACCAATGCGTTCTCAGTCGATCAAGGCCGCTCTGAGGCCGGGCAAATCAACTATGTCAGCAAGCACGGTACCAACCAGGTGCACGGCAATCTGCAGTATCAGTGGAACGGGCGCGTGCTCAACGCCTACGACACATTCGTGAAAATGCAGCCGGTCACGCCGACCAGCCCGCTGCCCTCCAAGCCCTTCGACAATGTCAATAACTATTCAGGCAGCATCGGCGGGCCGGTCATGCACAATAAGCTGTTTTTCTTTGTGGATGACGAAGGCGCCCGCATTGACTTGCCCGAAGTCATTACCAATGTTTCGCAGCCGACACCAGCCTACATCAAATACGCCGCCACCCAGTTGGCCCAGGGCGGGTGCGAAACCAGCCTCAACTATTTCGTGCCCAGCAGCGGCCCGGCCACCGGCAATTGCGCGGCCAGCAAGGCTACCCAGCCCGGCGTCGGCAACGGCAACTATCTTTATCTGCCGCCCGCCACCGGACCCAATGCGCCTGCCGGCGTCAATGAGGCGCCGTTTCAACAACACGAGCTCTCACTTTACAAGAACGTCACCGGCGGAAGCGGCCTGCAGTTGACGCCAGTGCCCCAACTCGGCTGCAACCTGCTGGCTGACGGCACTGTGGATCCGGCATTCAATCCTCAACTCGCCGCCGGACAGAAAAAGGGCGACGCCAACCTGCTGCCCGACGACACTGGATGCACCACCAGCGGCACCTTTACTGGCACCAACCTGACCTGGGAAAACAAGCTCGTGACCCGCGCCGATTTCAATCCCAACGCGGCCAACTCCTTCTGGTTTAACTACACCAACGATCGCGGCCTTCAGGCAACCGGCTTGAGCCCGATCAACCCCGTGTTCAACGAAGATTCATTCCAGCCGGAATGGTCCACCAGCGCCGATTGGACGCGGGTGCTCAGCCCGGCGCTGGTTAACGATCTGACCCTGAGCGCCGGGTGGTACAGGGCGCCGTTTGTCTACGCCAACGAGGCCGCCGAGCAAGCCGCGGCGCCGGTGGCTTACAGCACACCTTGGAATTCTCTGGGTTCCACCAGCACGCCCCAAGGCCGCGATGTCACCAATTGGGCGATCATTGACACCCTCAATTGGACGCATGGAGCGCACCAATTTAAATTGGGCGAAAACTTCAACCGTGAAGACGTCACCGACTATGACTTTGAGGGCTCCGCGGTGACGCCCTCTGTTTCCTCCGGCAGTCTTGCCGAGTTCGATTATGGTGTTGCGACGTCCGGCGGCTTGGCCTTCCCGCTCAGCACTGATCAACCGGTGCGCATTTTCAGCATCGACGCGTTTGCTGGCGACACCTGGCAAGTCAGCCGAAAATTCACCTTCATCTACGGCGTCCGCACCACCTACAATTCAAACCCCAAGGATCCTCAAGGCGTATTGGGCAACCCGCAAGATTTCGAATTGATGAATCATTCTTTGACGGTATCGCCCGCGTCGCAGATCGCCGGTAGCTCGCAACTGTGGAATTCAGTTACCGGGATGCAGTGGCAGCCGCGCGTCGCATTTTCCTACCAGCCCTTCGAGAACACGATCGTTCGCGGTGGCTACGGATTGTTTGCCCAGGTACCGGTCGCTTCGGCGCTCGATAGCATGGCGCGCAACCAGCCCTTTGATCCATCCTTCACCGCCGGATACGGTTCCGGCAACTTGGGTGCCGTCGCGCCCAACCAGGGTAGCAACGGCTGCCCGTTCGCCATTGTGAATAGCGGTTCGCCTCTCTGCGGCGCCTATGCCGATCCCAGCCAGCCGTTTAGCACCGTGGTCGCAACTCGGACGGCTGACCAGGGCTACCAATCAGCGTTCGCCAAGCAGGCACTCTCCTGCGCCGCGTTCTCCACCCCCCAACCCAGCGGCACCTGCATTCCCGTCAGTAGCTTGACCATCCAGCCGGCGAAGGGATTGAATGCTCCTTACGCCGAGGAGTGGAGTTTTGGCCTCGAGCATCAAATCGGTCGCAACATGGCGGTCAACGCGAAATACGTCGGAAACCGCAGCCTGCATAACGGCTTCAGCGTTGATCCGAACGCCTATGAGACGGCTTGCCCCGGCTGCTTCGCTCCTTTCACCTACTCGGCAAAGGGTGTCGCCGGTAGCCCCGATCCGCGTTTTACCTCCATTAGCCAGGCGCGCTACGACGGCTACACCACCTACAACGCGCTGCAATCCGGCTTCAACGTTCGCAGTTTCCATGGCTTGACATTGGGACTGAATTACGCATGGGCCCACGGTCTTTCCACCGGCACGCCCTTTGGCGACACCAGCCCTCTCGCCTATACTTATCGCGACACCACCGGTTTGCCAATGCAAACTCTGAGCGCCAACTACACCTATTCGCTACCCTGGCACTTCGGTAATCGCTTACTCGGCGAGGCCGTCAACGGCTGGCAAATTTCCGGCGCCACCTTCTCGCAAAGCGGCGACCCGATCTTCATCACTGGCGCGAGTGTTTCTTCAGTATTGTTCCAATCGAGCGGACCCACCACCACGGCTTACATTCTCCCGGGCGTTTCGCCCTACTCGAAGAATGTGCCCGCCGCGAAGATGACCACCGGCCATTACCAATGGCTGAACCCGAATGCCTTTGCTTCCGCTTTTGACAGCCAAACGAAGAAGTGTACTGATCCTTCGACCATGACGACCGACGTTGCGGTGAATACGGCGGCTGCCTGTCAGTTCCCGGCCACCGAGGCTGCGACGTTCTGGGGCCCTGGCTTCCAGTGGACGAACTTCTTCCTTACCAAGACGTTTAATGTCACCGAACGAACCCAGTTCCGGTTTGACGTACAAGCCTACAATCTCTTCAACCATCCCAATTACGCGCAGCCGAGCTCGACCGCGCCCACGCCCAGCCAGCTCTCGACCTTCACGAATGCGGGCGCCATCAGCCGTCTGGCAAGCCCGGCTGACGGTTTGCTGGGCAATGGACTGGGCGGCGACTCCGCACCTCGCATGATCGCCTTCGAAGGCAAGATTATCTTTTAGCTGGCTGTCAATCGTGATGGTAAAACTGCTCCGATCCAGTTCGACCACCGCCCTCGGAGCCAAGCTGAGCCAGGAGCTGCCGTGCTGACCGGCGGCACCGGTGCTGGTGGTTCACCCCTCGACGGGACCGGATTGCGGCCGTTGAAAACTAAATTTATGTCGCACCTTCATCGCCTTTACTTTGGCTGCTTTGTCCTGGCATTGGCCGCTACCGCCGCGGCCGCACAATCCACACCCCCTACGTTGCCCGTCACCAGCAACCCGGCGGTCGCGCACGATGTTTCGCTGCCGCTTTCCGCCTTGATCGCCCAGGCCCCGGCGCCAACGCCGCCGCGCCCGCGCGTTGTTCCCACCGGCGCGCGCCGCACGCCTCCGCCGCCGCCCGCCCCCGTGGTGCCGCCTCCGGTTGATCCCGCCGCCGCGGCGATCGAACAGACCACCGTCGGAACCCGTCCCGCCGCCGCCCTGGTCGCCAGCTTTGATGGATTGACCGGCCGCAATCCCAGCGACAACAGCCTGGCCATCGGCCCCGACGCCATTCTCCAAACTGTCAACTCCAACCTGGCGATCTATTCCAAGACCGGCGACCTACGCTATGGCCCCATCATCAGCCGCACCGTCTTCAACGGTTTCAAGGGCGAGTGCGGCGAGGTCGGCTTCGGCGATGTCGTCGTGCGTTACGATCAACTCGCCAAGCGCTGGGTTTTCGTCATGCCGATTTTTCGCAAGCCGACCGGCAGTACCGACACCACTCCCTACGGTATGTGCTACGCCGTCAGCGCGACCAGCGATTTACTCGGCCGCTATTACCGTTACGATTTTGCCCGCACTCTTTTCCCCGACTATCCCCGGCTCGGCGTCTGGCCCGACGGATACTATCTCGGCACCTCGACCGGCGATACCGTGATTCAAAAACACGCCTGCGTCGCCGATCGTACCGCCATGCTCAAAGGGCGTGACGCCCGCGAACAGTGCGCCATCGCCGACGGCATCAACTTTTTGAACCCCGCCGACATTGAAGGACGCGCCACCCCGCCCTCAGGCGCTCCGAATCTAATGTTCGCCGGCGGCGGCACCCAGCTCCACAACGATTTTGAAAGCAGCTCGATCTTCTACTACAAATTTCACGTTGACTGGAAGCAGCCCTCGCGCTCCACCTTCCAGGGGCCGTACTCGATCGCGGTCGCGCCCTACCATTACCTTTGCAACGGCCAGCTCACCAGTTGCGTCCCGCAGCCCGGGACCGAAAACCGTCTTGACGCCCAGGGTGACAAGCTAATGCAGCGCCTGGTCTATCGCAAGATCGGCAAGCGCGAACTGCTCCTGGTCGAGCACTCGGTCAACACCGCCGATGGCGGAGGAGGCGTGCGCTGGTACGAACTCCAGCTCGACCCACAGCGCAATCCGGTTTTAGTGCAGCAGGGAACGTACGCTCCCAAAGATTCGGGCGAAAGCAGTTTCCGCTGGATGGCCAGCCTGGGCCTCGACCATGCCGGCAACATTGCCGCCGGCTACTCCTTCGGCGACGCCAAAACGTTCGCTGGCCAACGCTTCTCCGGGCGACTGGCGAGTGATCCTCCCGGCAAATTCACCCTGGCCGAAACCGTCTTGGCCGAAGGTGGCGCGGCCCAGACCAATACCGTTCGCTGGGAAGACTACACCACCATGGACGTCGACCCCAGCGACGATTGCACCTTCTGGTACGTCGGCGATTACCTCAAGCCCAACGCCACGAGCTACACCACCCGCATCGGCGCCATCCGCCTCCCCGGCTGCCATTAACGAGCAAGATTCGGCGGGCTTATTTCGGGTACAATCCCGTATGCTTGCCCCCGGCACCCGCCTCGGTCCGTACGTGATTGCCGGCCCCTTGGGGGCGGGCGGCATGGGCGAAGTTTACCGCGCACACGACTCCCGGTTGCAGCGCGAGGTTGCGATCAAAGTTTTACCCGCCGCGCTCGCCCACGATCCCGAAGCGCTGCGCCGGCTGGAGCAGGAGGCGCGCGCCGTTGCCGCGCTCAACCATCCCAACCTGCTCACCGTTCACGATGTCGGCACGACGCCTGAAGGGTCCCCCTTTCTGGTTTGCGAATTGCTTGAGGGCGAGACGCTGCGCGAGGCCTTGGCGTCAGGGCCGGTGGCCCAGCGCCGCGCCGTGGACTATGCCGTCCAGATTGCCCGGGGCCTCGCCGCCGCCCACGAAAAAGGAATCGTTCACCGCGACCTCAAGCCTGCCAACATCTTCATCACCAAGGATGGCAGGATTAAAATCCTCGACTTCGGCCTGGCCAAGTTGATCGAGCGCGCCGCCTCGGATGAGCGTACTGTTGCCGTCGGCCTGGCTGTGGGCGACACCGCTCCCGGCATGGTGCTCGGCACCGCCGCCTACATGTCGCCCGAGCAGGCGCGCGGACAGGCCGCCGATCAACGCAGCGACATCTTCAGCTTCGGTGCTGTGTTCTACGAAATGCTGTCGGGCCAGCGCGCCTTCCGCGGCGATACCGCCGCCGATATCATTAGCAGTATTCTGCGCGAGGAGCCGCCGGAGCTTGCGACCACAAAGACCGCGGGTTCGGCAATTACTTCGCCGGCGTTGGAACGCGCCCTCGACCGAATCATCCGCCACTGTCTCGAGAAATCTCCCCAGCTTCGCTTCCAATCGGCGGGTGACATTGCCTTCAGCCTGGCCGACCTCAGCCAGGCGACCACCGGCTCGGAATGGGCGCAGACCGGCCCCGACGCCGTTTCGTTCTTCACCCCCCGGCGCATCGGCTTCTCTGCCGTCGGTCTCTCCGGCCTCCTCCTGGCGGTCGTCGCCACCTGGATGCTGGCGGCCAACCGCGCGCCGTCCGCCCCGGCATTCCGCCGCCTAACCTACGAACAGGGCATCATCAACCGCGCCCGCTTTGCCGGCGATAGCCAGGACGTGATGGGCTCCGGGCGCTGGAACGAAGCGGCGGCGAACACGTTGTTTTCTGTCCGTGCCGATCTCACCGGTTTGCAGGAGCTGCCCGTCCGGCCGGCTCAGATTTTGGCCATGGGCCACGAGCAGGTTGCTGTGCTCTATGATCTTCATGGCCTGGGCGGCTATTCACTGTATGGCACTTTGGCGGTGATGCCGCCGAGCGGCGGTCAGCCGCGCCCGATGCTCGATTCAGTCCAATTCGCTGACTTTGCGCCGGCCGGTGATTTGGCTATTACCCGTTTTCATCCCGACAGCAGCACGTTCACTCTCGAATATCCAGTTGGGACAGTGTTGTACCGCAATGGTGGTTGGATTGGCGATCCCCGTTTTTCACGTGATGGCAAAAGCATCGCCTTTATTGACCATCCCAATCTCGGCGATGACTTGGGGCGCATCGCGGTCGTCGCGCTGGCCAGCCGGAAGAAACTGGATCTGACCCCTCTCTACGCCACCGCCCAGGGGTTGGCCTGGTCGCCGTCAGGCCGGGAAATCTGGTTCACCGCTTCGAATACCATTGATCGCACGCTCCGCGCCGTCACCCTCTCCGGTAAGGTGCGGTCGCTGTATGAGAGCGCCGGGAATCTCACCATCCAGGACACTCTCGCCGATGGCCGGGTTCTGCTCACGGCTACCAGCCAACGGCAGTACCTGAAAGTGGTGACCGCGCAACAGCCGCGGCCCCATGAAATGTCGGTGCTCGACTGGCCTCAAACCGCGGCCATTTCCGGCGACGGACGTCAGTTGCTGGTCGGCGATGAAGACGCGGGCACTCATTACTCCACCTATCTCCGTCCGATCGGCGCCCCCGCCGGCAGTGATGCCCCGATTCGTTTGGGCGACGGTGACCCAATTGCGCTTTCGCCCGACGGCAAATGGGCGGTGAGTGTCGTGCCGTCCACGCCGGCGCAGCTCTTACTGTTGCCGACCGGCACGGGGAATCCGATGCCTGTAGTCTCGAACATAGATTTCTCCAATAGTCAATTCGGCGCATGGCTTCCCGACAGCAGCGCCTTTCTTGCCTCCGGCAACGAACCCGGTCACCCGCTGCGCACCTTCCGAGTCGGCGTTAATGGCGCCGTCGCCCCGTTGACAAGCGAAGGCGTCATTGCCATTCTTTACACGCCCGACGGCAAGGCACTGGTGGAAAGGAAACTTGGCGTTCCCGGTTATTTCATCGCACCCATCGTCGGCGGTCCGCCGCAAGCCATTGTCGGCTTACAAGCCCGTGAGATCCCGATTCGTTTTAGTGCCGACGGCAAGTCGCTGTTCGTCAGTCGCGCACCGGCGACGGAAACTCAGGACATGGTTGACCTCACATCGCAGCTCTGGCGCATTACACTCGCTTCCGGCCAGCGCACGCTCCTCGCCTCCGCCACGCCGGATGGCGTTGCCGGCTCGAATGCGGCGCGCATTCTCTCCGTCTCCGGCGACGGAACCGTCTTCGCCTACCTCTACGGCCAATCCCTCTCCACCCTCTACCTCGTCACCGGCCTGCGCTAATCGCCGGCCTTATAGCACCCCCGCTATCGGCAATCGCGGCGTGGTGCTTGGCGCCGGAGCCGGTCACGCGCGCGAGCACGGCCTCGAGCAGCGGGGTCATGCGGCGCAGTTGGCGAGCTCGGATCACCACATTCCAAAGCGCCTCGAAGCGCTTCCATCCCGCCGCGTAAAAGAAATGCTTGGCTTGGTGTTTGACGGAACCATGCGCCAGCGAGGCGCGGGCGATGGCGCCCCAGGTATAAAAATCGCGGTAGGCGCGATCGTAGCCCGCTTCGAGCCTCGGCGCGGTCAACTTCGCCGGGCGGTAAACGGCATGGCGCGTATCATACAAATCCCAGTCGCGCGTGACAATGCGCCCCTCCCGCTCCATCTGCTGCCAGAGCCGCGTTCCTGGATAAGGGGTCTGTATGTGAAAGGTTGCGGTGGTGATGCCTTGGGCGATGGCCCACTCGACGGTGCGTTGGAATACGTCTTCGTCGTCATCGTCCATGCCGAAGACGAAGCTGCCGTTGATCATGATGCCCAAACTATGCAGGCGATCGCACACCGCCTTGTAATCGCGGCCCAGGTTCTGGCGTTTGTTGCTGCCGGTGAGGTTGGCCGGCGACAGTGTCTCGAAGCCGACGAAGAGGCTGCGCAGCCCCGCCTCGGCGGCGCGTTCGACCAGATCGCCGCGCAGCACAGCGTCCACGGTGGCCGCGCCCTGAAAAAGCCGGCCCATGCCCCGCATGCCATCGAACAGCGCGCGCGCAAAGCGTATGTCGCCGAGCAGGTGGTCGTCGAGGAAGTATAAATGGCGCCCCGGTAGCCGCGCGATCTCGGCCAGCGCCGCATCCACCCGCTGCGTGTAGAATCCGCGGCCTCCGCTGAAAAACGCGTCCTTGTAACAGAAGTCGCAGTGCTGCGGGCAGCCGCGCGTTACGACGATTGAATTGGGCACCAGATAATTGCGGCGCCGGATCAAATCGCGCCGCACCGGCGGCACCGCCTCCAGGCTGCGTCCCGAGGTTGAACGGTAACGTGGCGCGTAGCCCGCCCGCGCCTGAAATTCCTTCAGGAATTCCGGAAACGTCTGCTCCCCCGGCCCCAGGAAAATTACGTCCGCATGCGGCGCGGCTTCCTCGGGGAGTGACGTTACGTGAAGTCCGCCCAGCGCCACGCAGGCGCCGCGGCCGCGGTAAAGGTCGGCCAGACGGTAGGCGCGATAAGCGTTGGTGATGTAGACCTGGATGACCACGAGATCGAAGTCCCCCTCGACCTCGCGCCGCAGCTCCAGCGGCGCCACGTGCTCGTCCTCAAGTACGGCTTCGTCGTCGCCATTCAAATATCCGGCAAGCGTCGCCAGGCCGAGCGGTGGAAACAGCGAATACTTCACCGGGCGAAAATACGGGCTGGTCGCCTCGGTCAGCGCCGGCAAGATGAACTTCACCCGCAGCCGCCTCATCGCCGCCCCAGGCCGGCGACGCTCGCCATCGGAAGGCCGCCAAAGCGCCGCTGGCGGTGCGCGAAGCGGGCGAGCGCCCGGCGCAAATGCCTGCCGGAGAACTCCGGCCACGGCACTTTGGTAAAGATCAATTCCGCGTACGCCGATTCCCAGAGGAGGAAATCCGAAAGACGCTGCTCGCCGCCTGTGCGGAGCAGCAAGTCAACCGGCGGCGCGCCCGCCACCACGGCTGCGCCGGCGCGCTCGATTTCGGCGCGCGACGAATAATCAATGGCCAACCGTAGCCACAGGCGCCGGCCGCCGGCGGTCGCGCTCTCCGTTGCCGCCATGGCCTCGACTAAGGTGCGGGGCAGACGATCGCGCCGGCCTATGAAGCCGCATCGCACCCCGGCGGCGGCGAGCCCATCTGTTTCCTGGCGCAAATAGAATTGAAGCAGGCCCAGGATGCCCGCCACTTCGGCAGCCGGGCGGCGCCAATTGTCGCTGGAGAAGGCGTAGATCGTCAGCACGCCCACGCCACAGCGGGGCGCCGCCTTGACCACCCGCCGCACCGCCGAGACGCCGGCCTGGTGCCCAGCGCCGCGCGGCCATCCCCGGGCTTCGGCCCAGCGCCCGTTGCCGTCCATGATGATCGCCATGTGTAAAGAACTTTGCATTGTAAAGTATCCCTCCAAAAAAATTTAGCCCGCGCCCTCGACCGCCAATTTGCCGAGGCCATGAGGAACGCGAGCGGCGGCCGCATCGGCCACCACGTGCTGGAGCTGGTCGAGATAAACGACGAATCGCGCCCGGCCGCTGCGCGTCAGCTTGCAGCGCGTCTCCGGGCGCTTCCGCCGGAAGCTCTTCTCGATCGCCACCATGCCGGCGGTCTCGAGCACCGCCAAATGCCGGCTCAGGTTGCCGTCGGTGAGGCCGCACAACTGCTTGAGGTCATTAAAACGAAGGCCTTGCGGATGCGACGCCAGCGAGGTCACGATTCCCAGCCGCGCGCGCTCGTGGATCACCCGGTCTAAGCCGGCGTACTCAAATCGTGCCGCCATCGTTCGCCTCCTGTCTCGAAAAGCGCCACAGCACCAGCGCCGCCAATGATTGTCCGGCGGCGAATGGCGCCGCCATCCGCCATGGCGCCAGCGCGGCGCCGTCGCCGCTGGCCAGGATCGATGCCAGGCCCGCCGCCAGGTACCATCCCGCCACGGCGAGTGTGGCCCGGGGGAGGAAGCGGCAACTGGCAAACACTCCCAGCGCAAAAAGGATCTGCCACAACCCCGGCAGCAGCGCCGCATCCGCCGGGCGCGCACGCACCAATGCCATCGTCAGTAGCAGACCCGCCGCCGCGGCCGGCAAAAATTTTTCGAGCGCGCCGCGGATCATCTCTGGCGCCAACCCTTGGTGCAGGCGCCGCGTGCGCGCCACTCCCTCAATGGCGATCAGTGCCGCCGCCGCGGCGGCAACCACGCTCCAAAAATAGGCATAGGCGCCCGGCGCCACCATCGGTTTCGGCACCCATGCCTTCTGCACTGCGCCCGCCAGCACAGCAAGAGCCGCGGTGCCGCCCAGCGCCAGCGGTCCATAGCCGCGGAACTGCTCTGCCCGCGCCACCTGACCGCGAATGGCGGCGATATCATCCAAGGCCTGGCGCAATTCGTTCACCATTACTTTGTACTGCAAAGCACGGCGGCTGTCAAGTCTGCGCGCCCCGTCAATCCTGCCGGAGGGCGCGCACGGGATCCACCGCGGCGGCTCTCCTGGCCGGAATGAAGCTGGCGATGCCGGCAGCGGCAAGCATGGACGCGGTAACCGCGGCCAATGTGATCGGATCCAATGCCGACACTCCGTACAGAAGGGACGATACTGAGCGGGAGGCTACCACGGTAAGTGCCAGACCGATGGCAAGACCGGCCGCGCTGAATGCCAAACCCTGGCGCACCACCATTGCGATCACATCACGTCGGGCCGCGCCGAGTGCGATGCGCACTCCGATTTCGGCGGTGCGCTGCCGAACTGTGTAGGCGAGCAACCCATACAAGCCAATCAGCGCAAGCAGGACAGCAATCGCGGCGAAACCGGCCAGGATCACGGTCTGAAAGCGGCGCCGGGCTTCGGATTCGCTGCTTCGCTCTGCCATGGTCCGGATGTCGGCGAGCGTCAGAGTCGGGTCAAGTCCCCGCAATACCTGCCGAATCGCTGGAATCAAGGTCGCGGGAGGGAGCGATGTTGCGATGGCCAGATTACCAGATGCTCGGGACGGAATGTAAATGGTTGGCAGAGGCACTGACTCAAGGTCGTTGCGTCGTACATCTGCCGCGACCCCAACTATGGTCAACCACTGTTGACTAAAGAGACAGCAGTGCAGATGGCCTCCTAGAGCGTGGCCGTGGGGAAAATAGCGCTTCGCGAAGGCGGCGCTGACAATCACCGGCGGCGCGGCATTGCTGCCGCCTGTCGGCATGTCATTCCAATTCAACGGGCGCCCTTGCAGCAGCGGCGTCGCCATCGCTTGCAGGAAATCTCCGGATACCTGCTGCCAATCCGCCTGCTGATCATCTTGATTGGCATAACCTTCGACAGAGAAAGTGGAGGTGCCAAGCCCGGCTGTTAGCGGCAGGTGATTGGTGCTCCCGACTGCGGCAACTCCCGGCAGTGTCGCAATACGCTCCTGCACCTGGCGAAAAAGGGAAGCCGCTTGCTGTTGCGAGTGCTGACTCTGGTCCAAGGCGACGCGCACGGTGAGGGTGGTAGGCGAGAATCCCTTGGCTTCGCGTTGGATATGAACATAACTTTTGATCAAAAGTCCGGCGCCGACCAAAAGGAGAACCGCCATCGCTACATTGCCGACAATCAGCAACTGCCGCATGCGCGCGTGCCCGCCGGCAACGCGACTACCGCCGACGCGAAGCCATTCGCTGATGCGAGTGCGCGAGGCCGCCAGCGCCGGCAGAACGCCAAACAATACGCCTGTGCCGAGCGTTAGAGCGCAGGCGACGGCAAGTACCCGGCCATCAACCGTCGCCTGCTCGATGCGGGGCAGGTTGGCGGGATGGATAGCTGCCAGGGCCTTCGTTGCCAACACCGCGAGCGCCGTACCCAGGATACCCCCGCCCACGGCGAGGAGCAGCGATTCAGTAAGCAGTTGTCTGACCAGGCGCGCGCGCGGCGCTCCCAGAGCGATTCGAATTCCCATTTCATGACTGCGATCCACGGCGCGCGCCAGAAGGAGGTTGGCCGCATTGCCGCACGCTACCAGCAACACCAGACCTACGGCCAGCGACAGCAATTCGAGCAGGGTGCGCGATGGGCCCACCAGGGAATCCACCATACTCACCAAATAGGATTGTGTTCCTCGCATTTCCGGTACGTTCCGCGGGTCGAGTTGGGCGGCGATCTTCGACATTTCCGTCTGCGCTTGGCCGAGCGAAACGGTTGGCCGCAAACGGCCCAACACCGCCGACGCGAGCAGCATGCGGTTCGCTTGTTGTTGCGGCGTGAGCGCAACCGGTACCCAGATGCCCGTGCCACCGGCGGACATCTCCCCATGTCCTGGAAAATCGGAAGCGTGAGGATAGTTGAAACCAGGCGGCATAACCCCTACGATCTGACGCTGCGTTCGTCCAATCTTGACTCTGTGCCCGATAATGTCGGGGTTCTGACCGAACTGCCGGCGCCAGACATCATAGGAAATCACCGCAACCGGGTTGGCGGCCGGGCTGTCGTCACTGTCGGTAATGCCCCTTCCCAGGAGCGGCTTAACTTCCAACGTGGCCAGAAAATTTCCCTGCACAAAGGCGCCATCCTCGCGCACCGGATCCGCCGCGGTATAAAGCGTCAACGGAGATTGCTGAAAGGCTGTGATCGCCGAGAAGGAGTGGCTCATTGTTTGCCAGGCATTGACGTCCGCGAACGACGGACCCATCTCTCGTGGCAGCGAGCTGTAGCGCGGTAGCGGGCTCCACATGTAGACCAGGCGCCCCGCGTCCCCGTAGGGTAGCGAACGCAATAACACTGCGTTGACAATGCTGAAGACGCTGACGCTGGCGCCCACGCCCAGTGCCAACGCCAACAGCACGGCCGCCACGAAGCCGGGCGCGCGAGCGAATAAACGCAGGCTGTGGCGCAGGTCGCGATTCAGAATGCTTGCGTGTTCGCGCGGCGCGCTGCGCAGCGTATCGATCAATAGGCCTCGCCGCGCGCCGGCGCTCCGGGCATTGCGCAAACGATCGGCGATCACGCTCTCCATCTGGTCGCCGTACTCCTGGCGGAACTCGGCGGGATACAGGTGTAAAAGGGCGCGGTAGCGGAGTGGGAGCTTAGAAGCGGTGTGGCGTAAGTCCATATTGCCTCGCATGAGCCAGTGATGCTTCCAGGCGCGCCGCCTCCGCCCGCGCCACTCGCCGGCCGAGAGGGGTGAGGCGGTAGTAGCGGCGGCGCGCATCGTCGTCGGCCGGCCGTTCCTTCCGGCGTAGCTCGGAGATCAAGCCCTGTTCCAGCATGCGCTTGACAGTGCCATACATACTGCCGGGATTGAGCTGCAGTTTGCCGCCTGTGCGGGCGGCCACTTCCTGCATGATGGCGTATCCGTGCTGTTCGCCGCCGGCGAGGGCGACGAGAATGTGGAACGCCTGCGGCGAGAGCGGCAGCAGGGATTCCGGCGCGTTGTCGGGCGTGATTACCATGCGCACAACTATATACTACAAAACTATAATTGTGCAAATGATAGTGGGGCCGCTATGGCGCGGATCCCCGGAGCGTGCCGGCCGGCTGCGCCTCGCGCCCGCCGCACGCGGCCCCTGGGTCAGGGCCGCGGTGTTGCCGCTCCGCCTGGCGCTGATGGAATCCGCTTGGTCCCGTTAAGTTCGGCCGCCATGTCGGCAAGGTTGGGCCCGATGAAATGACTGTAGCCCGTCCATCCCGCATACTTCGCCGCCAGCGCCGCCGGCGTGGTTTGATGGCGCAGGTCCTCGATATAACCCCGGAACTCATCAACATCGGCGGCCGTACCCACCTCGCCATGGCCGGGAATAAACGCGGTGCCGGCGGGCGCGTCGGCGGCCAGGGTGCGCAGCGTCGCAACCAGAGGCCCGGTCGAGGCGTCAATCAGGTTGGGCAGCGAGTGCCGCCAGAACAGATCGCCGGTGAAAATCGCGCCCTCTGTTCGCACCACCGAGTCGCCGCCGGTGTGACCGGGGCGAACCTCGACCACCACCCGGCGCCGGCCCAAATCGATCTCGACCCCGTCGTCGTAAACCAAATCCGGCGCGCGCAATCCAGCCACCGTGGCCTGCGCGGCCGCGGTCGGGTGTGGGCCAAAAAACTTAAGGTTCTCGGTGTGAATCCAGGCCCTGACGTTGCGCTGCGCCATGATGGTCGCGCCCGCGTCGGCAAACACCCGGTTTCCGGTAACGTGATCGAGATGGTAATGGGTGTTCACGACGAAGCGCACCGGCAGCGCCGTCTTTTCACGAATGGCCGCCAGCAGCGCCTGCGCCGCTTCGACCTTTTGAAAGGTATCGACCACCAGCACGGAATTGTCGCCGATGATGAACCCGGCATTGCTGCCCGCTCCACTTCCCGGCGTTCCTATGGCAGCAAACACACCCGGCGCAACTTCATGCAGCGCGAAATATGGTTTTTGGGCCACCGCCATGGCCGTGAGCAAGGCCAGTGCCAGGGCCCAGCGCAGGCTAGTTCCCACCCCGGCCCCCTCGCCCGCCGCGGCCACCCTGAGCGTCGGGCGGCGCTGTCGTTGTGGCCGGCGCACCCGGCACCGGAATGGACGTTAAGCTGGCCGGCGCGGAAAAGCTCGACGGCGCCGAAGCGGCCGGCGAGTCATAGATGGCGTTGAACATGAACTTGTAGGTGCCGTGCGACTGCGCGCGCCATTGTGGCTTAAACCCGAACAGGTAAACCCGGCCCTTCCCGTACGCCACTTCGAGCGCCGCCGCCTTGCCCTCGAGGTAATTCGCCCCCAACAAATACCCGCTGGCCAGCGCCGAGACATGGTCGGGATAAGTCGCCAGAATTGCTCCGCGAAACCCCGCTTCAGTGGCGAACGCGGGGCCATTTTCAAACATAACGTGCGGCTGCTCCGGCAGCCCGGCCGTGTCCCGTCGCAGCGGCGCGTTCAAGTCAATCGTAAGCAGCGACCCGGAGCAATAAAACTCCTCCGGCTTCAGCTTGGCCAGCACGTTCACCACCGGCAGCCCGAACTGATCGATGGCAAACTGCGACGCGTTATTGAACGCGATCAGCGTACCGCCGGCGGCGACAAACGCTCGCAGCGACTGCACTCCCAACTCGCCAATGCCGCCGACGTACTCTCCCGGCAGCGTGCCCGGTCCGAATCCGTTCAGAATCTGGTTTGCGTTCGCATCCGGCAAAATGATCGCGTCGAGACGCTGGATCAAATCGCTCGCCTGGATGTCGCCGTTGTGCAGCGTAATCGGCGCGAACCCGTAGTTCTGCAGAATCCAGCGCGTCCAACCCTCGTCGCTGTTCGGGTTCCACGACCGGTACAGGCCAACCCGAGGCTTCTTCACCGTCTCCGCGTCGGCGGGCGCCGAGGATGCGGCTCTGGCGCCGGCCGGCGCTGTTTTGAGCAGTTCTCCCATGCGCTCGGCGCTCAGTCCGCTCACCGCCGCCGTACCGTCGGGCGCGAGGCGAACGGTTCCACCTGCCGCGAGCGCGGCATTCATAACCGCGAAATGTTGATTCGTCTCCGGCCCCAACTCGTAGACCGAGCCCGTGCCTTCGATTTTGCCCGGCGCCGTCGTCACGCTGGTGAGCAATTGCAATCCCGCCCGTTGCGCCGCGCTCACTGGCTGAGCCACCGCATCGGCCTCGACATCCATTTGCAGCGGCAGCGTCCAGCCCGCGACATCATACGGGCGTATGGGCACACCGTTGCTGCGCAGGTCCGGATACACCTGCGGCTCCAGTAATTCCTTGGCCAGTTGCGCATACGGCTGGTCCATCAAAATTACCCACGACCCGGCCGCATAGCTGCGCCCGTTGGCCGCGAAAGGCTGCTCCGCGCGATGCACCTCGACCCCGTTGGTCAGAAGTACGCGGGCCAAATTCGCCGCCTCGGCGGGGTGCGCCTGATCCGCCGGAATCACATACGCATACGGCGGATTCTGTGTGAACTGCGCGATGGTGTCCCGCCCGGCCTGATACTTGTTGTAAAGCAACTGCTCGTGATACTTCGCCGCCGTGTCCAGCACCGACATGGAGGCGCCGACCATGTACCGCACCGCGTCGCCCAGGCGCCACCAGCCGCCCCGCCACGGCGAGTTGTACATAACTTGCCGGTCGAGGTTCTGGAAGTCGCGCGGGAAATCGCGCACCGTGTAGAAATGCGGAGTCGCGTACCCGTAGAGCGCGGTCTCGGTGAAGAAAGCGATCGAGTTGCGGAAAATCCCGGTGAAGTCCTGAAATCCCGGATACCAATTGTCGAAACCTACCCGGTGAATCGCGCCCGGCATCCCGTGCTCGTCGAGATAGGCGCCCATGTTGATGCCAAACGCGTTGAGCCAGCGCATCAGCGTCGGATTGATGTTGCTCGAAATCGGCTCGACGAAGGGCGGAATGAAAATACGCGCTGGAAACGGCGCCGTCTGGTGCTGGGTGTAAAAAACCTCCGGGTTCCAGTCCAGTTCCTGCCGCGTGATCACCTGCGACTCCAGCATGTTGTTCATGTAACCGTCGCGGTTGTTATCGTGGCCGACATACTCCTGGTACAAGTCGGGCAGCGGGCTGACCTCGAAACTGGTTCCCAGATTCTTGCGGTACCAACTGACGACTTCGTCCTGCCCATCGGGGTTCAGCGTCGGCCACAGCACCAGGATGACGTTGTGCAGGATGGCGTCAACCTCGGGGTCGTTCTGCGCCGATACCAGCCGATAGGCGAGATTGATCGAGTGCTGCGCCCCCGCGACTTCGCTTGCATGCATGCCGCCGTCGATATGGACGATCACCTTCCCCTGGCGCGCCAACTCGGCCGCGGTCTTGTCGTCGAGCCCGCGCGCCATGGTGAGGCGTTTATTAATGTCCTTATACCGGTCGAGCGCGGCCAGGTTCTCGGGCGCGGAAATAACGGCGATCTCCCAGTTCTTAATGCCGCGCGAGGTCGCGCCCACCGGAACCATGCGAATCCGATTCGAGGCCGCCGCCAGCTTGTGAAGGTACGCGTTCGACTCTTCGTAGTTGGCCAGGTAGAAGTCATCGCCCGGCGTGTGGCCGAGCACCGAAGCCGGCGTCGGAATTGCGGTTTGCGCGCCCCCGGGCAACGCTAAAACCGCCATCAGCAATGCAATTGCGAGCAGGGAAGTGGTACGCACGCCCAAAGAATACTCCACTTCCGCCGCAAATTTTCTCTAACGGCCCCAGATATCGAGCACCCCGCTCGACAAGCGCCGATTGGCATTGCCCTCCGGCAGCGCGATCTTGCCGTCGGCAACAATGGGGCTGTTCCAGTGCCCGGCGCCGCATGCGAGCGTCGTCACCAGCTTGCCGGTCTGAGGTTCGTACACCGCCAGGCCGCCTTTCGGGTTGTAGACATATAACAAGCCGCCCGCCACAACCGGGCTGGTGCCTCCGGTTTGATTCTTCCATTTTTCCACCAGCTTGCCGCCGCTCAGGGTCCAGGCGGCGGTGCCGCCGCCGTCGGCCGCGAACATCCATGTCTCGCCGCCCTGGTGCCATACCGCCGGTGCTGTGAAGAGCATTTCGCCCGACGGCGTCGGCACCGTTTGCAGCTCGCCGCCCTTGTGACCGGTCGTGCCCGCCATCGCCTTCAGGCTCAGCAGCCGGATTACCTTGTCCTTGCCGCCTTGCGCCACGTAGTCGCCTCCCAACAGCACAGGCGAAGTCGAGCCCAAATCGAGATCCTGATCGTTGAGCTCATCGGTATTGGTGGGAGTGTAATTCGCCTTGAGGCCGGTCGCGTCGGGGTTGAGTTCCAGAACCGAATCTCCCCAATCAGTCGTTCCGTTCCAGGGGCCATTTCCGGTGGCGACAAAAATATCGCCCTCGGCGTCGAGCACCGCTCCGGCGCGCCCCCAAATTGCCGACTCTGTCGAGGCGCAGGAATCGGGTTGCATCATCTCCCGCCGGTTGCTGCACAGCGAGTTCCAGGTGTCGAGCAGCTTGCCGCTCGCGGCATCCAACACCGAGACGTGCCCCTGGTACGGCGGCCGGTCGCCGATATAGCCGGCGGTGACCGCGATAACATGGCCATGCCAAACACTCAACGGCGAATCCATCTTTTCGCGCAGCGGCAGCAGCGTGATCGCGGTGCTCCACAACTCGTGTCCGTCGGCCACCGCGAGCTTCTCGATTTTTCCATCCGGCGAAGCGGCATAGATCGCCTTCCGGTCAGGGTCGGCCGCCGGTGTCGAGTTGGTGATTTGCCGTGAACCGGCCAGCGCCGCCGTGTCCGGCGGCGTGTACTCCCATAAAACGGTGCCGGCTTCGGCGTCGATCGCAATCGTTTTTCCGTACGTGGTGGTGACGAAGTAGGCGTTGTGCGTGCCGCCCTTGATCGAAACACCGTGCAGGTATATCGGCGCCGCATCGACCGTGCCGTCGAGCTGTACCTGCCGCCGCTGCAAGCCGCCAACGTTGGCCGCGCTGATGCCTGTCGCCTCGGTGGACGCGCTGGTGCGCGCTAAATCAAAGCCAAACTGGTTCCAGTCCTTGTTGTTGTTCCGGCTCTGGCTTTGGGCATATAAAAGGCAGGCCCCGGCCACTGCCGTCGTCAAAATCGCCGTTTTGATCCCCATGCGGAAAGTATGCCATTAACCAGCGGCGGCACTTGATCCCGCGCTCGCCAGAACTGGCCGCGCAGCGTGCGATTGTAAATTCTAACGTGGCGCAGCGCTTCCGTCGCTGGGGTCCATTCCGCCTTCCAGGGCGCGTCGTCGCCCAGAAACTCGTACCAGTCGTACTCCGGCTGCGCGGCTTGCAGCAGCATCCAGCGCAGCACGGCGCCCGGCGAGGCGGTGCGCAACTGCTCGTCGTAGCCAATCTTGAGAGCGTACAATTTTCGACCGCTCGCAATGCAATACTCGAACGCCACGATGCGTTCGGCGACCCGCAGGCAGAAGAGTCGCAAACGCCCGCGCGCCGCCATCCGGTAGGCGAGTTGGCGGTAGAAGCGGTGTAGCTCGCGGTCGTCGGCGATGGCGGTGCCCGCCTTCCAACCGGATCGCTCCAGCCGAAAGCACTCGCTCAGCACCGGTGCCAACTCTTCGACTTGATTGTGTACCGTCAGGCGCACCTCGCCGCGCGCGCGCAGGCGCTTCCACCGTCGGCGAAAATTGGCCTTTAGATAGGGGCTGAATTCGGCTTCCACGTCCTCCCAGCTTCGGTCGAGCCGAATCCGCCGTTGCGCAATGCGGCCGCGGAGAAACGCGTGCAGTCCGAGCTTCCGCCACGTTGTAAGGATGTACTCAACACTCGCCATGCGCAAAAAGTGCAGGTCCAGACGGTCCCAATCGCGTCGCCGCCGAAAGTACTCGCCCAGCGCTTCCCATCCTCGCTGGTCCCCCAAAAGGTCCAGCCGCTGTGAGCGCCGCTCCTCGAGAAAGCAAATCCGGCGTGTTTTCAGGTTATGTCGCAGCGCCACGAACGCCTGTTCGCCCATCGCCAAAACCAGCGGACGCTCGCCCCGCCGCAGTTCGCCGCAGCATTTCCAGCACTGCGCCATCCAGTCGTGGCCCAGCAGGGCGCCGTCCCGATCGGCGCCCTCGAGCGCCAACCATGCCCGGCGCTGCCCTAGAAAGGCTCGCCAATCGGAAATCTCCCGTACTCGCCAACGGTTGGCATGCCCGTACTCCGGCGCGCGCACCGCGGCGGTGTCGCTCAAAACTCGTCCCAGCATCAAGCCATTGGATGCTGCACACTCACCAAACGCCCGTCGCCACGCGCGGCAGGCTACCTTCGGGCGTTTGGTAGCAGGCGAACTGTGCCGCGGTGGCGCAGGCATGATTGGGCAAAATGCGGATTTGCGTTCCTAGCGGCAGCATGCGATTGACGACGCCATGTTCCTGGCTGCACTCGACCACGCGGCAGTCGTCGAGGCGTTTGCCGTCCGCATCGCAAACAAGTCCATAGCCGCTATGGCCGAAACCCAGGTCGCGCGAAAGCGCCATCCATCCGGCGTCAATAAAGCTAACCCCTCGTTCTCGCTGCTGCCCAACCACAGTGGCGAGGACGCTGATGGCGATGTCCTCGTAGCCGCACACACCCAGTTCGGCCATCATCACGTCGAAGAACACATACACGCCGGCGCGCACTTCGGTGACGCCGCTCAAGTCTCTGGCAAAGTGCGCCGTCGGGGTCGAGCCAACACTCACCACCGGCGCCGCGAATCCGGCATCGCGCAAAACGCCGACCGCCTCGACCGCCGCTTTGCGCTCGGCTTCGGCCGCGTCGGCGAGCGCCTCGGCGCCATGCGCGTGGTAGCTTCCGCCGGCGTGGGTGAGCACGCCGCGCAGCAATTCCGGGCCCAGCGCCGCGGCAATTTCGAGCAGCCGCCCGCGTTCGACCGGCCGCACCCCGGCGCGATGCCCATCGGAATCAATCTCGATCAGCGCCGGCACATCGCCGCATGCCCGTGCCTGCTCGACGCTGTCGAGTATCACGGTAATATCCACGCCCTCCCGCCGCATCCCGCGAATGCGATCGAGCTTCGCCGGCGCAATGCCCACCGCGTAGGTGATGTCCCTCACCCCGGCGGCGGCAAACGCCTCGGCTTCCGAGAGCGTCGAGACGGTTGCCGGCCCGCTGTCGGATGCCATCATCAAGCGCGCAATCTCGACGTTCTTGCAAGTCTTCAGGTGCGGGCGCAGCACCACTCCCAGTCCGCGCATTCGCTCCTTGAGCCGGCCGATGTTGCGCAGCATCCGGGCGCGGTCAAGCAGGAGGCAGGGCGTCGTCATGCGTGCTCGCGCATCCGTTCGACAATTACGTACAACACCGGAATAAACACCAGGTTGAGAAACGTTGACAGCAGCATGCCGCCGAATACCGTGGTTCCCACCGAGTGCCGCCCGCCCGATCCCGCTCCGGTCGCGATCACCAGCGGCACGACGCCGAGGATGAAGGCAAACGACGTCATCAGAATCGGCCGCAGTCGAATGCGCGCCGCTTCGATCGCCGCCTCGATCAGCCCCATGCCCTTGCGCCGCAACTGCTCGGCGAATTCGACAATCAGAATCGCGTTCTTGCTCGCCAGCCCGATCAGCATCACCAGTCCAATCTGGCAGTACACGTCGTTCTGCAAGCCGCGAATCCACTGCGCGCCCAAGCCGCCGAGCACCGCCACCGGCACGCCCAGCATGACGATGAAGGGCAGCACCCAGCTCTCATACAGCGCCGAGAGGGTCAGATAAACGACCAGCAATCCCAGGCCGAAGAAGATGGCGGCCTTGCCCGCCGACTGAATTTCCTCCAGCGAGATGCCCGTCCACTCGTAGGTCATGCCGCGGGGCAGCGTCTTGGCGGCCACATCCTCCATGGCGGCAATTGCCTGCCCGGTCGAGTAGCCGGGCTTGGCCGATCCGTCAATCTCGGCCGATCGGAACACGTTGTAGTGCGGTATCACCTGCGGGGTGGTCGCGATTGAGGTCGTTACCAGATTCGACAACGGCACCATCGCGCCCGGCTGGGTCGGCGACGATGGCGACGACCGCACATAGTACTGGCCAATATCCTTGGGGTTATTCCGGAACGCCTCGTCGCCCTGCACATAGACGCGGTAAATCCGGTTGTTATAGACAAAGTTGTTGACGTACACCGAACCCAGGAAAACCTGCAGCGCGTCCGTCACCTGGCTCAACGGAATGCCCAGGCTCAGCGCCTTGTTTCGGTCCACGCTCACGACCAACTGCGGATCGCTGGCGGTGAAACTTGAAAACAATCCGGTCAATTCCGGCCGGGCGTTGCCCGCGGCAATCAGTTTTTGAGTCGCGGCGTACAACTGCAGCGGGGTGTTATTGCCTTCGTCGAGTACCTCGAATTGGAACCCGCCAAATTGGCTGATACCCTGAATCGGCGGCGGATCGAACGGCAGCACCAGCGCCCCGCCAATCATGAAGAGTTGCCCCCGTATGCGGTTGATCACGCTCAGCGTGGTATGTGCGTCACCGACGCGTTCGTCGAACGGTTTCAGGCGCACGAAAAGCATGCCCTGGTTGGGCGCGCTGCCGGCCAGGCTGAAGCCGTTCACGGCAAACATGCCGCCCACCTCCGGCACTTTCGACAAAACCATTTCCGCCTGACGGCTCATCGATTCGGTATAGCCCAGCGAGGCTCCGGGCGGCGCCTGCACCAGCACGAAGAAATATCCCTGATCTTCTTCCGGCAGGAACGAGCTGGGCACGCGCAGATAGACCCAGTAGGTCAGTCCCAGCGCGGCGATAAAGGCTAGCAGCACCGCCCAGCGCCAGCGAATCAGGCCGCCCAGCGTGTGGCGGTACCCATTGGTGAAGCTCGTGATCCCGTTGTTGATCAATCGCCACAATCCGCGTTTGCCCGGGTGTGCTTTACCCAGTAGCAGCGCCGATAATGCCGGCGAAAGTGTCAGCGAGTTGAAGGCTGAAATCGCCACCGAGAAGGCGATGGTCAAGCCAAACTGGCGGAACATGATGCCGGTCGTGCCGGGGAACAGCGACACCGGAACGAATACCGCGATCAATACCAGCGAGGTCGCGACGATGGCGCTCGTCACCTCCGTCATGGCCACCGCCGTTGCCCGGTGCGGCTCGGTGATGCCCTCCGACAAATGGCGCTCGACGTTCTCAATCACCACGATGGCGTCGTCGACGACGAGTCCGGTGGCCAGCGTTATGCCGAACAGGGTCAGCATGTTGATCGAGAACCCGAGCAAGTGTACAAACGCGAAGGCGCCGATCAGCGAAACCGGAATGGTGACCGCAGGAATCACCGTCGTGCGCCAGTCCTGCAGGAACAGGAACATCACCAGGATGACCAGCCCGATGGCTTCGGCCAGCGTGACCAGCACGTCGCGGATACCTTCGCTCACCACCGTCGTGGTGTCGAAGGCAATCGCGTAATGCAGCCCGGGAGGAAACTGTTTCGCCAGTACTTCGAGCTCCGCCTGCGCCGCCTTGTCCACGTCGAGCGCGTTGGCGCTGGGCAGTTGGCTCACGGCAATGCCCATGGCCTGCACGCCGTTGTACTCGATCGAGCTGCCATAATCCTGCGCGCCCAACTCCGCGCGTCCCACGTCGCTCACCCGCACCAGTGTTCCGTTGGCTTCGGTCTTGAGCACGATGCTGGCGAACTCGGCCGCGGTGCTGAGCAGCCCCGTCGTGCGCACGCTGTACTGGTACTGTTGCCCGTTCGGCGCCGGCGGCTGGCCGATCGAGCCGGCGGCGATTTGCACGTTCTGGTCGCGTAGCGCCTGCAGAACGTCGGTCGCGGTCAGGCCGCGAGCCGCCATTTTCGCGGGGTCGAGCCAGAGCCGCATGGCGTAGGTGCGGGCGCCGAAGATCAGAACATCCGAGACGCCCGGCACGCGCTTGATGGCATCGGTAACATACAGGTCGAGGTAGTTGCTGATGAAGAGATTGTCGTACTGGTTGTGATCGGCATAGAAGCCGGCGACAAACACAAACCCGCCGCCGAACGCCTTCGCCACCGTGACTCCGGTTTGCACCACCTGCTGCGGCAGTGTTCCCAACACGCTGTTGATACGGTTCTGTACGTCGACCTGCGCCAGATCAATGTCACGCGTCACGTCAAACGTCACCGTGATGGTCGAAAGCCCGTTGTTGGTCGACGAGCTGGAGAGATACTTCAAGCCCTCAACGCCGTTGATCGCGCGTTCGAGCGGCACCGTTACCGCCGTCTCGACCTCTTCCGCGTTGGCCCCGTTGTAGGCCGAGGTCACCGTAATGGTCGGCGGCGCCAGCGTCGGGTATTGCGCCACCGGCAGCGTGGGAATCGAAATCGCCCCCGCCAGAATGATCAGCAGCGCGCAAACGGTGGCGAAAATCGGCCGATTGATAAAAAACTCGACCATGGCTAGCGGCCCCCGCGACCGCGGCCGCCGGCGGGCATCGGCATCACCGGCATCCCGGGCTGCAGGATTTGGCTGGTCGAAACGATCACCTTGTCGCCGGCCTGCAATCCGCCGGTTACCTCATAGTTGTTGCCCACAATCGATCCCACCGTGATCGGCACCTGGTTGGCATAAAAGCCCGCGCCGCGCGGCGAGGCCAGGTAGGTGAAATCGCGTCCGTTGATCTGGCTCACTGAGAGCACTGGCACCTCGAAGGCGCTGTGCGTGCCCCAGGTAATAACCGCCTGCACGTACTGCTGCGCCCGCAGTCGTTGCCGGGCGGCGCTGACGTCGGCCTTCACCAGGATGGACTGCGTCTGCGTATCCACCTGCGGAGAAATGAAACGAATCGTGGTCTGGGCGAGCGGGTTGCCCTGGCCGTCTTCTACCAACAGCGGCAGGCCCACCCGCAGCCGGCGATCCTGCTCGATCGGCACTTGTACGTAAACCTCGAGCCCGCCGGGCGCGTCAATCGTGGTCAGTTGGGTGGCCGTGGTCACCTGGTCGCCCACCTTCACCGGAATGTCGCCCACAATACCCGCCCGCGGCGCGGTGACTTTGAAGTAACTCAGAACCGTTTGTTGCTGCTTGATTTGGGCATTATCGGAATCCACCTGCGCCTTGACCGTGTTATAGGCCGATTGCGCCGCCTGATAATCCTGAAGCGTGCCAATCTTCTCGTTATAAAGCGCCTGAAACCGGTCGAGCTGCTGTTTGTCGTACTCCAGCGTCGACAGCAGCGCCGTGCGATTGTTCTCCAGGTTCTCGACCGTCGCCTGCTGCAGGCTGTTGTCAATTTCGATCAGCGGCGCTCCGGCCGGCACCTGGTCGCCCGATTTCACCAGGATGGCGCGGATAATGCCCGCCACCAGGGGCGAAATCACCATCGAGTCACGGGACTGTATCGAGGCCACGAAGGTTGAGGTCTCGGGCACGTTGACCGGCGCCGCCACCGTCACCTGTACCGGCATTGCCTGGGGCGCGCCGCCGCCACCACCACCCGGCGCCGCGGCTGCCGGCTTTCCTCCACCACCGCACCCGGCCATCCCGGCCGCAACGACCACCACCCACACACTGCTGCCTCTCATATCCCTCCTAACACCGAATTATTAGAATACCAGTACGCAGGGGTCGCGCCGTTTGGGGGCCGCGCCTATCATTTCAAGGCGTGAGTGCCGCGCGCGCCGCTCCCGCCGCCATGGTCGCTTGCGGACGGTCAACCAGCCTCTTCCACTCCGCCTTCGCCTCCGATTTTCGCCCGCCCGCCGCCAACGCCAGGCCGCGCGCATACGCGGCGGCTCCGCCCAGCGCCTCGGTGCCCATCTCAAAGGGAGCCAGCGGCTGCAGCAGCTCGATCGCGGTTTGGGCATGGCCCTGGTGTAACTCGGCCAGGCCGCGCACCAGCGGCAGCGCGATCGTCTGTACCACGATGTCGGTGCTCTCGTTTTGCGCCAGATCCGCCGCCAGCGCGCTGGCACGCGGGTGGTCGCCGAGAAAGGCAAAGGCGGCCGCGGCATAGATTCTGGCGCTGCGATCGCGCGCCATGGCGAGCGCCGCATCCGCCTCCTGCCGCGCCTCCGCCGCGTGCCCGTACACCGCGTCCACCAGCGCCAGCCACGACTCGCGGCCGGCCGCCAAATCCTTCCTGCCCGCCTGCTCGTCCGCCAGCGCGTCGTCCTTCATAAGCTGCCGGTACTCGTTTATCTGCCCCGCGGCGAGGAGCTGTTCGCGGTGCCGGTCGCGCAGGAAATCCGCCGCCTGCGGCCGCGCCGAGAGCCAACTCTCCTCCCGCGCTAATTGCCCCCGGTCGGCTCGGTTTTCCGCCAACCGGTATTGCATTTCATGGACCGCTTCGCTGTCCGGATCGAGCCGCGCCGCGCGCGCGATGGTGGACCGCGCGGAATTCACCTCGCCCAGATCAAACTGTGCTTGCGCCAACAGGCTCACCGCCGTCGCATCCCGCGGAGCCAGCGTCTCCGCGTGTTGCGCCGCCTCCAATTCATCGTTGAATTGGCCGAGCTTGCGATCCACGGCGGCTTCGCGCTCGAACGGAAACGGATCGCGGGGGTAGGTGTCGCCCCACAACTCGTAGGTCTGCTCCGACTTAAGCAGGTCACCCTCCACCAGGGTTGAATATTGGGCCTGAATATAAAAGCGTTCGCGGTCGTTCGCCCGGTCGGGCAAATCGTTCGCTTGTTTGGCGTGTTGCGCGGCTTGGGCCAGCTCGCCCGCCGCCGCCTCGGTTTCGGCCAAACTCGCCCACGCCACGCCGAACTTCGGGTCCGCCGCCGTCGCCCGCACCAGCATGCCTTCAGCTCGCGTCAGGTCGCCGGCGTTGAGCGCCGTGCGCCCCAGTTCGAACGCCGCGCGCGCCACCGGCGAGGACGTGGTCACGCTGGCAAAGTCCGGCGCGGCCACAACGGGCGCGACCGGTGCGCGCCCGCGGCTATACCATAGGGCGGCGCCGACCATCGCCAGTGCCAGCCCGCCGCCCGCCACCGCTAACCGCCTGCCGCCGAGACGCGGCCCCTTGCCGGCCCTTACGCGGCCTGATCGGTAATCCGCCTCCAGCCGGCGCAGGTCGTCTTCCAACTCGCGCGCGCTCTGGTATCGATCGTCCGGATTTTTCGCAAGCGCGCGGTGAACGATCCGCTCCAACTCGGTACAGTCGACCGGCCGCTGTGGCATGCGGTTGAGGATCGCGTCGAAAATCGCGGCCGCGGTTCGACCCGTAAACGCGACCTCGCCAGTGGCCATTTCATACAGCACCGCGCCCAGGGAAAAAACATCCGAGCGCCCATCCAGGTCGCGCCCCAGGGCTTGTTCCGGCGACATATAGGCGATCGTGCCCACCATCGCGCCCACGTGGCTGAGGCCGTGGCCGTCGCCCACTTGGGCCGGGGTCAGGGTGGGCAGCTCGCCGACTTGCGAGGCGGTCAATATGCCGCCGCCCTCCATTTTGGCCAAACCAAAATCCAGCACCTTGGCCGTGCCGCGCGTCGTCACCCAAATGTTCGCCGGCTTGATGTCGCGGTGCACGATGCCCTGTTCGTGGGCCGCCGCCAGGGCGCTCGCCACCTGGGCGCCGATGTCGAGTAGCTGCAAGGTGGGCGCTTTCTGCCCCGCCCAATGCTGCTGCAAGGTGCGGCCTTCGAGCAGTTCCATGACCATGAACTGGCGGGCATCGCCGCTGGGGCCGGCCGCCTCCGTCTCGCCAATATCGTAGATGGTGCAAATGTTGGGATGGTTCAAACCCGACGTGGCCCGCGCCTCGCGGCGAAAACGTTCGTTCGCCGCCGCGTCGGCGCTCAGTTCCGGCGACAGAAACTTCAGCGCCACTTTCCTGCCCAGGCGCAAATCCACCGCGCCGTAGACAACCCCCATCCCTCCGCTGCCCAACGCCTCCAGGACGCGGTAATGGGAGATGGTTTCGCCGATCACATCCATCGGTTAATGTTAGACGAAACCCGCACCCAGCCGCTCCTCAGGCGGCCCACGGATCCATGACCACCTTCACGCATTCGTCTGCCTTGTCGCGAAACATCCGGTACGCCGCCGGGCCCTCGCGCAGGGGAAGGCGATGGCTGATAATGTCGGTCGAATTTATTTCCTGGTTTTGAATTCTGGCCAGCAGCGGCTTGAGATAACGATGCACATGGGTTTGCCCCATCCGCATGGTGAGCCCCTTGGCGAAGGCCGCGCCAAACGGAACGCTATCGAGCAGCCCGCCATAAACGCCTGGAACCGAAACCGTCCCGCCCATCCGGCACGCCATGATCGCCTGGCGCAGTACGTTGGGGCGGTCCATCTCCAGCATCGCCGCGGTTTTGATCCGGTCGTAGTAATAGCCAACCGTGTTGCCGTGCGCTTCGAGACCAACCGCGTCGAGGCATGAGTCCGGGCCTTCGCCGCCGGTGCGCCAGCGCAGCTCTTCGAACAGATCGTCCACCTCCATGTAATTGACCGCTTCCGCGCCCGCCGCTTGCGCCAGTCGCAGCCGCTCGGGGTAGCGGTCAATGGCGATGACCCGCCCCGCGCCCAGCAGCAGCGCGCTGCGAATGGCAAACTGCCCCACCGGTCCGCAGCCCCAAACAGCCACAATGTCGTCGGGCCTGATATCGCAATTCTCCGCCGCCATGTAGCCGGTGGGCAGAATGTCGGATAGGAATAACACCTGCTCGATATCCATGCCGTCAGGAACCACCAGCGGACCCACGTCGGCAAACGGCACCCGCACGTACTGCGCCTGTCCGCCGGCGTAGCCGCCGTACATGTGCGAATACCCATAGAGCGCCGCGCCGCTGTCGCCATACAATTTTTGCGCGATCCGCGGATCGGGATTGGAGTTCTGGCACAGCGACCACAGCTCGCGCCGGCAGTTGGCGCACCGTCCGCAGCTAATGGGGAAGGGAACGACCACGCGATCGCCGACTTTGAGCTTCTCCACCGCGCGCCCCACCTCGACTACCTCGCCCGCGAATTCGTGGCCCAAAATGTCGCCGGCTTTCATGGTTGGGATAAAACCATCGTAGAGGTGCAGATCCGATCCACAGATGGCGGTGCGCAGCACCTTGATGACGGCATCGCCGGGATTGAGAATGGACGCGTCCGGTACGGTCTCCAATCGAATATCGTGTTTGCCGTTCCAGCAGAGCGCTTTCATACCGCCACCTCGCCTTCAATCTCCCGTTCATCCCGCGTATCGGACGATCGCATGGCCTTGAGCCGCGTTGCTTTCCCGCGCGCGCGGCCGCTGCTCTGGCCCTCGATGGTCGCCACCTCGCCGGTCTCGGCCAACTGGCGGAATTTCCATAAAGCCATGCGCAGGTTGGCCTCGAGCCCCGGCGGCAGCGCTTCACCGTGAACGCTCAGGCGGACGATGGTGCGTGCCACGCCCCGTTCGATCCCGTCCGGGGTAAAGATAAGCACTGCATCGCGGCTGTCCCACCGCCAGCGAATCACGTCGGGTGCCTGGCAGTCGTGGTATTCGGTGCGCCAGTCGGCGGGAAGCACGCGCGTGCGCGCCTCGCCGTCCATCCATAATTCATAGAGCTCCTCGGCCGGAGCCAGGATTGTAATCGCCGTCCGCGCCTCCCGCGCCCCTGGGCGCCGTTTCCACCACACCAGCCCGGCGGCGCCTACGGCGCCGGCCGCGACCATCACACCTACGGTTTTTCTCATCCCAAATTCGATGCAAAATATTCAGGCGCGCGGAGGTCGAATTTCCGCCACCAAGCCGTCGTGTTGACAGGAGGCAAGAAAACAATGGAATACCTACTTCTGATTTATGACAACCAGCAACGCTACGCCCAGGGCTACGACCCTGCCGAACTCAAGGAGTACGGCGCCTTCGGTCAGCAACACGCGTCCTCTATTAAAGGCGGGCACGCACTGCAGCCCACGACCACTGCGGCCACGGTGCGCATTCGCAACGGCAAAACGCTCGTGACCGACGGCCCCTTCGCCGAAACCAAGGAGCAGCTCGGCGGCTTCTACCTGGTGGACGCCCCCGACCGCGACGCCGCCCTGGCGATCGCCGCCAAAATCCCCGGGGCCAAGTTCGGCTCCGTGGAAGTCCGCCCCATCATGAAGTTTTCTTAACCTGCTCTATGTCCGCAAACGCAGCAGCCGAGGCGATTTTCCGCGGCGAGTCAGGCCGGATTCTCGCCTCGCTGGTGCGTATTTCAGGTTCTCTCGACCTCGCCGAGGAGGCGATGCAAGACGCCTTCGCCGCCGCCCTCGAACACTGGCCCCAGCGCGGCGTCCCCCTCAACCCCGGCGCCTGGCTCACCAGTGTCGCCCACCGCAAAATCATTGACCGCGTGCGCCGCGGCCAAACCGAGGCAAGCGCCGCCGCCGGCCACTCGTCGCTGCTCGCCCCCGACGCGCCGTTGCCCTACGAGGCGCTTCTCGATGAGTACCCCGACGATCGCCTCCGCCTGCTCTTCACCTGCTGCCACCCCGCGCTCGCGCTCGACGCCCAGGTCGCGCTTACCCTCCGCACCCTCGGCGGACTGACCACCCCCGAAATCGCCCGCGCCTTCCTCCTTCCCGAAACCACCCTGGCGCAGCGCCTTGTCCGGGCAAAAACTAAAATCCGGCGCGAGAAAATCCCCTATGAAATCCCGCCTCCCTCGGCGCTCGATGCCAGGGTTGCGGCGGTCACGGCCGTGCTGTACCTCATCTTCAATGAGGGCTACAGCGCCACCTCGGCCGCCGCGCTCGTCCGCGCCGACCTGTGTGCCGAGGCGATCCGTCTGGCGCGCTGCCTCATGCAACTGCTGCCCGACCAGCCGGAAGCTCAGGGCCTCCTGGCGCTCATGCTGCTGCATCACGCCCGCCACCGCGCCCGCACCGGCGCCGCCGGCGAGCTGATCACTCTCGACGATCAGGACCGCTCGCTTTGGGACCGCGCCATGATCGACGAAGGTCTCGCGCTGCTCGAACGAACGTTGCGCCAGCGCCAACCCGGACCCTATCAATTGCAAGCCGCCGTTGCCGCCCTCCACGTCGGAGCCCCCAACGCCGAGGCGACCGACTGGAAGCAAATCGCCGCCCTCTACCGCGAACTCGGCCGCATGACTCCTTCGCCGGTGATCTCGTTGAACCACGCCGTGGCTGTCGCCATGGCCGACGGCCCGCAGGCCGGTCTCGATCTACTGGCGCAACTGGCCGAGCCGCTTGACCAGTACCACCTCTACCACGCGGCCCGCGGCGATTTCCTCCGCCGCCTGAATCAAACCGAAGCCGCCCGCGCCGCCTACGAACAAGCCGTCCGCCTGACCCAAAACCCCGCCGAAAAAGCCTTCCTCCGCCGCCGCGCCGCCGCATTGGCTTCGGTTCGGCCGTTTCCATCCAAGATGGACCATGGTACAATTTATTCGTGACCCGGATACCGGCATCTAAATTCAAAGCCACCTGCCTCGCCGTCTTGGCCCGGGTTGCGGCCACCCGGGAGCCGGTCACGATTACCCGTTTTGGCAAACCCATTGCCCAACTTAGTCCGGTCAAACCGGCCAGCCATAACCCGCGCTCTTGGGCGCGTGCTCGCGGAACGGTGGAAATTCTAGGCGATGTCGTCGCGCCAACCTCCGAAATCGCTCCCTGGAACGCCCAGCGGTGAATCTCCTGCTCGATACTCACATCTGGCTCTGGAATGAGCTGGGCAGCCCAAATCTGTTGCCTCGCTGCCGCGCGCTCCTGGCTGATCCTTCGAACCAGCTATGGTTGTCTCCGATTAGCGCTTGGGAGCTGGTCCTGCTTGCCGAGAAACACCGCATCCGGTTCGATTGCGACATTGGATCGTGGATACAACGGTTTGGTGGTCCCGATCGTTATCGCGAGGCCCCGGTTGAGTTCGGCGTCGTGCAGGCCAGCCTCCACGTACGGCTGCCTCACCACGACCCGGCTGACCGCTTGCTCGCCGCCACTGCCCTTTTCAATCGCTTCACCCTCCTCACCGCCGACCAAGCCCTCCTCAGTGGCAGCGGTTTTCCGGTTCTACCCAACCAATGACCCCGGTTCTATCGCCGCTGGGTCACATTGAGTCGGTCACCAGAAGGTCACAATGATGTGGGCATTGGCTCCCACCTCGCGGCATCGAAATCAATATGCGATTCGAACCGCATCAGTTGACGCAGCGCGGCGGAGAAGCCCACGCCTATCACCGCGCCACCGCTGGAGTGAAGCCCTTTTTGGGCACACGAAAATTGGGTGCACTCTCACGCAACCGTCTCGCCCAGTGCTGCGCGGAGCCGGCGAAACCCAGGCCAGAGTGCGATTTAAATTGTCTCACCGAGACCGTTTGGAGTGAGCCCCTTTTTGGCGCACTGGTAATGTGGGACACTGAATCCGGCTACCTCAAGACTATGCATTTAAACTGGTACAGCGTAGGGGGCAAGCTCAACCGTGTGCCATCTGTGCCACTAGCGCCACTAGCAATCTAGGTCGCAAATGGCACATTTTGTGCCAAATTTTTTCGCAGTGCGCCCAAATCTGAGACATGAAAATTGGCATACTCCCGCAGCGGACGTTCGCCTACAAAGGGGGGCATACGAAGCCAAGACTCCGGCCCACGGCCATACTCCTAGGCGCCGAGGCCCAGTTCTTGCCATCCTGCCGAACCTTCTGCTACACTGCATAGGTTCTCGAAAGTAAGGCCCCTCGCTCAAGTCCCTACGACACCCCGCACCCGCGGGCCTATGTGGCGGACAGCCGTGGCGAAACGGAGCCGGCCCAAACGCGTAACGCGATTGGCGCGGGCGCAACGTCGCGCGGGATCTTGTGGGATCTCAAAGTTCGAAACGTGGCAGACACTCGGCCCCGACGCCGGGCGCCTGTACCGTTGTTTGTGCGTCATCTCAGGTTATTTATGCCGACTTTTCATCAGCTCGTGCGCGCCGGACGGGACAAGAACAAGTACAAAACCGCCTCCCCGGCGCTTCAGGATTGTCCGCAAAAACGCGGCGTGTGCACCCGCGTCTACACCCAGACCCCGAAGAAGCCGAACTCGGCCCTGCGCAAGGTCGCGCGCGTCCGCCTCACCAACGGCGTCGAGGTGACTACCTACATCCCCGGCATCGGCCATAACCTGCAGGAGCACTCGATCGTTCTCATCCGCGGCGGCAGAGTCAAGGATCTGCCCGGCGTGCGCTACCACGTGGTGCGCGGCGCCATGGACGCCGTCGGCGTCCAAAACCGCAAACAGGCCCGCTCCAAGTACGGCGCCAAGCGCCCCAAGGCTTAATCTATGCCACGCAAAGGCTATATCGCAAAACGCGAAATCGCACCCGACGCCATCCACGATTCGCGTCTGGTCGAGAAGTTCATCAACTCCATGATGTGGGACGGAAAGAAGTCCACCGCCCAGGCCATCTTCTACTCCGCCCTCGCCAAGGTCGCCGAGCGCGCCGATAAGGCCGCGCCCGCCGCCGCTGCCGGCGCCGAAGGGGCTGAGAAGCCGGTCGAGGCCGACGATCCGCTCAAGACCTTCAAGCGCGCGGTTGAGAACGTCAAGCCCGTGGTTGAGGTCAAGAGCCGCCGCGTCGGCGGCGCCAACTACCAGGTGCCGATCGAAGTCAACAACACCCGCCGCGTTTCGCTCGCCGTCCGCTGGCTCGTCACCTACGCCCGCACCCGCGGCGAAAAGGGAATGGCCGACAAGCTCGCTAATGAAATTCTCGACGCCGCCAACAACCGCGGCGGCGCCGTCAAGAAGCGCGAAGACGTTCACCGCATGGCCGAGGCCAACAAGGCCTTCGCCCACTATCGCTGGTAGTCATTTAATTCCATGCCTCGCCCCACACCACTCGCGCGCACCCGCAACATCGGCATCATGGCCCACATCGATGCCGGCAAGACCACCACCACCGAGCGTGTGCTCTTTTACACCGGCCGCACCCATCGTATCGGCGAGGTGCACGAAGGCACCGCCACCATGGATTGGATGGCGCAGGAGCAGGAGCGCGGCATCACCATCACCAGCGCCGCCACCACCTGCTTTTGGAAAGACATCCGCATCAATATTATTGATACCCCCGGCCACGTTGACTTCACCGCCGAGGTCGAGCGTTCGCTGCGCGTGCTCGACGGCGCGGTCGCGCTGTTCGATGGCGTCCACGGCGTCGAACCCCAGTCTGAAACGGTATGGCGCCAGGCCGACAAGTACGGCGTCCCCCGCATCTGCTTTGTCAATAAAATGGATCGCGCCGGCGCCGAGTTTCCCCACGCGCTCGGCACCATCCGCGCCCGCCTGCACGCCCCCGCCGTCGCCATCCAAATCCCGATCGGCCATGAGGACGGTTTCAAGGGAATCGTCGATCTGATGGAGATGAAGGCCATCCTCTATCGCGACGAAACCATGGGCGCCGACTACGACGTCGAACCCATCCCCGACTCCCTCGCCGATCTGGCCCGCGACTACCGCGAGCAAATGATCGAGAAGATCGTCGAGTGCGACGACACGCTGCTGCAGAAGTATATGGATGGCGGCGCCTTCACCACCGAAGAACTCAAGGCCAGCCTGCGCCGCTCCGTGATCGCCATGAAGCTGTTCCCGGTGCTGTGCGGCTCGTCCTTCAAGAACAAGGGCGTGCAGCCGCTGCTCGACGCCGTCGTGGCGTACCTGCCCTCGCCGCTCGACGTTCCGCCGGTCAAGGGCACCGACGAAAAGGGCGAGGAAGTCACCCGCCCCGCCTCCGACGACGCGCCGTTTTCGGCCCTCGTCTTCAAGATCATGACCGACCCCTTCGTCGGCCAGCTCGCCTTCGTCCGCGTCTACAGCGGCCATCTCGATAGCGGCCAGTCGGTCTGGAACGCCACCAAGCAAAAGCGCGAGCGCATCGGCCGCCTGCTGCAAATGCACGCCAACAAGCGTGAGGAAATCAGCGAAGTCTATAGCGGCGACATCGCCGCCTGCGTCGGCCTCAAGTCGGTCACCACCGGCGACACCATCTGCGACGAGAACCAGGTCGCGCTGCTCGAGTCCATCGAGTTCCCGACCCCGGTCATCGCCGTCGCGGTCGAGCCCAAGACCAAGGGCGATCAGGAAAAAATGGGCCAGGCGCTGGCCAAGCTGGCGCAGGAGGATCCGACCTTCCGCGTCAACACCGACGCCGAAACCGGGCAGACCATCATCAGCGGCATGGGCGAGCTGCATCTCGAAATTCTCGTGGACCGCATGATGCGCGAGTTTGGCGTCGACGCCAACGTCGGCAAGCCCCAGGTCGCCTACCGCGAAACCATCAAGCAAAAGGCCGAGGCCCAGGGACGCTACATCCGCCAGACCGGCGGCCGTGGCCAGTACGGCGACGTTTGGATCACCATCGAGCCCGGCGAGCCCGGCTCCGGCTACGTGTTCGAGAACGACACCGTCGGCGGCAGCGTGCCCAAGGAATTCATCAAGCCCGTCGAGAAGGGAATCGAAGAGGCCATGGAAGGCGGCGTTCTCGCCGGCTACCCCATGAAAGACATCAAGGTCTCGCTCTTCGACGGCTCCTACCACGACGTGGACTCGAGCGAAATGGCGTTCAAGATTGCCGGCTCCATGGCCTTCAAGGAAGCCGCCCGCAAAGCCAAGCCGGCATTGCTCGAGCCGGTCATGAAGGTGGAAGTCGTCGTGCCCGACGAGCAGAACTACATCGGCTCCATCACCGGCGATCTGTACAAGCGCCGCGGCCGCATCGAGAGCACCGAGCCCCGCGCCGGCAGCCAGGTCATCCGCGCCATGGTGCCGCTCAGCGACATGTTTGGCTACGCCACTGAAATGCGCTCCGCTACGCAGGGACGCGCTTCCTACACCATGCACTTCGCCCATTACGAGGAAGTGCCCAAGGCGTTGGCCGATGAGATCATGGCCCGCGTCCAGGGCAAGGAGGTCAAGCGCTAATCGCGCTTCGCCGCTCTCCGCAACCAGTTTCTAAATTGAATCGAACGAGGAAAAAGCACAATGGCCAAGGAAAAATTTGATCGCTCCAAACCGCACGTCAACATCGGCACCATCGGTCACATTGACCATGGCAAGACGACTTTGACCGCCGCCATCACCAAGGTGCTGGCCAAGCACGATCCCAAGAACAGCTTCCGCTCGTTCGACTCCATTGACAACGCGCCCGAAGAGCGCGAACGCGGTATCACCATCGCCACCGCCCACGTCGAGTACTCGACCGCCAACCGCCATTACGCCCACGTCGATTGCCCCGGCCACGCCGACTACATCAAGAACATGATCACCGGCGCCGCGCAGATGGACGGCGCCATTCTTGTCGTCGCCGCCACCGACGGCCCCATGCCCCAGACCAAGGAGCACGTGCTGCTCGCCCGCCAGGTGGGCGTGCCCTACCTCGTCGTCTTCTTGAACAAGTGCGACGCGGTGGACGATCCCGAACTGCTCGAGCTGGTCGAACTCGAAGTCCGCGAACTGCTCAAGAGCTACCAGTTCCCCGGCGACGATGTGCCGGTCATCCGCGGCTCCGCTCTCGGCGCCCTCAACGGCGAGGAGAAGTGGGAGAAGTCGGTGGACGACCTCATGGCTGCCGTGGATGCCTACATCCCCGTCCCCCAGCGCGACGTTGATAAGCCCTACCTGATGCCGGTCGAGGACATCTTCTCGATCTCCGGCCGCGGCACCGTCGTCACCGGACGCATCGAGCGCGGCAAGGTGAAGGTGGGCGAGGAAATCGAAATCGTCGGCTTCCGCCCGACCTCGAAGAAAGTGGTCACCGGAATCGAGATGTTCAAGAAGCAGCTCGACGAGGGCCTGGCCGGCGACAACGCGGGCCTGCTCTTGCGCGGCACGGAAAAAGACGATGTCGAGCGCGGCATGGTTCTGGCCAAGCCCGGGTCAATCACGCCCCACACCAAGTTCAAGGCCGAGATTTACGTGCTGACCAAGGAAGAGGGGGGCCGGCACACGCCTTTCTTCAAGGGCTACCGCCCGCAATTTTACATGCGCACCACCGACGTGACCGGCGTGGCCGAGCTGCCCGACGGCACCGAGATGGTGATGCCCGGCGACAACGTGTCGCTGGTGATTGAGCTGATCACTCCCGTCGCCATGGAGAAGGGCCTCCGCTTCGCGATTCGCGAGGGCGGACGCACCGTCGGCGCCGGCAGCATCTCGGAGATTCTGCAATGAGCGAACGTATCCGCATCCGCCTCAAGGCCTACGACTACCGCGTGCTCGACAACTCGACCGGCGAGATTGTGGACACCGCGCGCCGCACCGGCGCCCAGATCGCCGGGCCCATCCCGCTACCCACGGTGATCAACCGCTACACCGTGCTGCGCTCGCCCCACGTGGACAAGAAGAGCCGCGAGCAGTTCGAAATCCGCACTCACAAGCGCCTGCTCGACTTGTTGGAACCCACCCAGCAGACGATGGACGCGCTCATGAAACTCGACCTTCCGGCCGGCGTCGACGTCGAAATCAAAGCCTTCGGCAAGGAGCACAAGTAAACGTCATGGTGAATGGAATCATCGGCAAGAAGCTGGGCATGACCGAAGCCTACGCGGCCTCGGGTGAACGCATACCCGTGACCCTCATCCAGGCTGGTCCGTGCGTCGTCGTGCAGCGCAAGACCAAGGAGCGCGACGGCTACGATGCCGCCCAGATCGGTTTGATCGAGTTCACCAAGGCCAGCCGCTTGACCGCTCCCGAGCTGCGCCGCTTCGAGAAAAACGATCTGCCCCCCTGCCGCCATCTGCGCGAAGTCTCGGTCAGCGCCAAGGACGGCGAACCCGGCGCCAAGATGGGCGATCAGGTGCTCGCCGAAATGTTCAAGGAACGCGAGTTCATTGACGTTGAAGGCACCTCCAAGGGCCGTGGCTTTGCCGGCGTCGTCAAGCGCCACCACTTTGGCGGCGGCGCCGCCACGCACGGTTCCATGTTCCACCGCGCCCCCGGCTCCATCGGCGCCTCCGCCTTTCCTTCCCGCGTGCTCAAGGGCATGCGCGCCGCCGGACACCTCGGCGACGAGAAGGTCACCACCCGCAACCTGCAAATCATCACCGTTGACCAGGACGAAAACCTGATCGCGGTGCGCGGCGCCGTGCCCGGCCCCAACGGCGGCTATCTGCTGCTGCGCCGCGCGGTCAAGCCCCCGCGCCAGCGCCGCGGCTTTGCCGGCACTGCCAACACCAACCCGTTGAAGGCAAGCAAGCGCGCCGGCGGCAAGTAAGGACATCCACCATGGCCTCGATTGCAGTCAAGAATCTAAATAATCAGACCGTCGGCAGCTTCGAGCTGCTCGACTCGGTCTTCTCGGCTCCCATTAATGAGGAGCTGCTCTGGGAAGCCGTGCGCCACTACGGCGCCGGCGAGCGTAGCGGCACCCACAAGACCAAGGGCCGCGCCGAAGTCTCCGGCGCCGGACGCAAGTTGTGGAAGCAGAAGGGAACCGGACGCGCCCGTATCGGTAGCATCCGCAGCCCTCTCTGGCGCCACGGCGGCACCGTGCACGGGCCGGTTCCGCGCAGCTACGCCTGGGCCATGCCCCGCAAAAAGCTGCTGGGCGCGCTACGCAGCGCCCTCGCCGCCAAGCTCCGCGATAACGAGATTATCGTCGTCGAAGATTTCACCCTGCCCGAGGCCAAGACCAAGACTCTGCGCAAGAGTCTCGTCGGTCTTGAAGTTCTCAAGTCGGCCCTGCTGATTGACTTCGCCATCGGCGAGAGTCTCGACCGTAGCGCGCGCAACCTCGCCAACACCGAGTTGCTGCCGGCCCACCTGGTTCATCCCTTCCATCTCCTGCGCTACCAAAAGGTGGTCGTCTCCCGCCCCGCGCTCGAGAAACTTCAGCAAGCGGCGAAACCGCAACGAAAAGAGTTGGCATCATGAGAAGCCGATACGAAGTCATCAAGCGCCCCATCATCACTGAGAAGGGCATGGGCGTGAAGGAACGCCTCCATACCCTCGTCTTCGAAGTTAACCCGCACGCCTCCAAGGTCGAAATCCGCGAGGCCGTCCAGGCCATTTTCAAGGTCAAGGTCGAGTCCATCCGCACCGCCATCATGACCGGTAAGGAGCGCCGCCGCGGCCGTCTCGTGGGCCAGCGCCCCGATTGGAAAAAGGCCTATGTGAAGCTCCAGGCTGGGGAAAAAATGCCGGAGTACGCGGAGAACGTCAGCTAGTTAACCAGGCTCAAGAGATCATCCCATGCCGATTAAATCCTTTCGACCCACGACTCCCACCCGGCGGTACCAGACCGTCGTTGTGTCCGAGGAGATCTCGCGCTCGACGCCGCACAAGCCGCTGCTCGAGCCCCACAAGCGCACCGGCGGACGGCGCAGCTCGGGCGATATCACCATTTGGCATCGCGGCGGCGGACACAAGCGCATGTACCGCATCATCGACTTCAAGCGCAACAAGCCCGGTATTAAGGCCGTGGTCGAGTCGGTCGAGTACGACCCCAATCGCAGCGCTCATATCGCGCTGCTGAAGTATATGGATGGCGAGCGCCGTTACATCGTGCAGCCCGCCGGACTGAAGGTCGGCGCCGAAGTGGTCAGCGGCCCCGAGGCCGACATCCTGCTCGGCAATGCGCTGCCCATCAAGAACATCCCGCCCGGAACCACCATCCACAATATCGAGCTGCGCCCCGGCAAGGGCGGCCAGATTGTGCGCGCCGCCGGCGGCGCCGCGCAATTGGTTTCAAAAGAAGGCGATTACGCCCTGGTCAAGCTGCCTTCGGGTGAAACCCGCAAGGTCCTGGTCGAGTGCATGGCCACCATCGGCGGCATCGGCAACGTCGAGCACGAGGGACGCACCCTCGGCAAAGCCGGCCGCACCCGCTGGCTCGGCCGCCGGCCCACCAACCGCGGCGTCACCATGAACCCGGTGGACCATCCCCACGGCGGCGGCGAGGGCAAAACCTCGGGTGGCCGCCACCCCGTCACGCCCTGGGGCCAACCGACCCGCGGCTACAAGACACGCAACTCCAAACGCACCGACCGCCTGATCGTCAAGCGGCGCCAAAAGCGGAAGTAACTAACAGGAATTAACTATGCGTTCCCAAAAAAAAGGTCCCTTCGTTGACGCCCATCTCGCCGATCGCATCGCCGAGATGAACCGCCGCAACGAGAAGAAGGTTCACAAGACCTGGTCGCGCCGTTCCACCGTGCTGCCGGAGTTCGTTGGCCACACCGTCGCTGTGCACAACGGCAAGAAGTTCATCCCGGTTTACCTCACCGAGAACATGGTCGGGCACAAGCTCGGCGAGTTCTCCCCCACCCGCACCTTTAAGGGACACTCCGTCAAGGCAGCCGCGGAAAAGACCGCCGCGCCGGCAAAGTAACCGTATGCCTCAAGCCAACCCCCAAGCGATTGCCAAGGCCAGCGCCCGTTACGTCCGCGTGTCGCCGCAGAAGGCCCGCCTCGTCATTGATCTCATCCGCGGCAAACGCGCCGAGGACGCGCTCCACCTGCTGCGCTTCACCCAGAAACGCATCGCTGCCGACGTCGAGAAACTTCTGCAGTCGGCCATCGCCAACGCTACCGAGCGGCTCGAACTCGACGTGGACGCTCTCTATGTCGCCCACGCCGTCGTCAACGAAGGCCCGCGCCAGAAACGGATTCGCCCCGCTCCCATGGGCCGCGCCTACCGCTACCAGCGCCGCAGCGCCCACATCGAAATCCATGTCGCGGAGCGTCCGGGCGCGGTCATGACCCGCACCGTCGAGGAGCCCAAGCGTCCCGCCGGCGCCGCCGTCAAGCGCGCCAAGCCCGCCGCCGGCAAGGCCGGCGCCAAAAAGGCGGCCAAGAAGCCGGCCAAGAAGTCGACGAAGAAGCGCTCCACGATTTCCAAGCTGGCTAACCAGCGTTCCAAGCCCTCGTCTGCGCCGGCCCGCAAGGGCGGCTCCAAGAACAAGGGCGGAGAGTAAATTACTATGGGTCAAAAAGTTCATCCCTACGGATTCCGCCTCGGTTTCGTCAAGCCCTGGAAGAGCCAGTGGTTTGCCACCAAGGAGTACCCCAAGCTGTTGCTCGAGGACCTGCGCCTGCGCGACAACCTCAAGGACCGCTTGCGCGCCGCCGGCGTCAGCTCGATCGAAATCACCCGCCCCGGCAACAAGATCCGTATCATCATCCACACCTCGCGCCCGGGCATCATCATCGGACGCAAGGGCGCGGAGATCGAAAAGCTCAAGGCCGAGGTGCAGAAGAAGACCAACCGCGAAGTCTTCATTGATATTCAGGAAGTCCACAAGCCCGAGCTCGATGCTCAGCTCGTCGCCGAGTCCATCGCGCTGCAGCTTGAAAAGCGCGTGGCCTTCCGCCGCGCCATGCGGAAAGCGGTGGACAGCGCCGTGCGTTTCGGATGCAAGGGCATCAAGGTGCGCGTCTCCGGCCGCCTCAACGGCGCCGAAATCGCGCGCTCGGAGTGGTACCTCCAGGGTCGCCTGCCGCTGCACACCATGCGCGCCGACATTGATTACGGCTTCGCCGAAGCCCACACCACCTACGGAAAAATCGGGGTCAAGGCCTGGACCTACAAGGGCGAGATCCTTCCCCAGAAACGCAAACCCTCACTTCCACGCGCCTCCTAAGCGTCCCCAACACTTCTTACTCGCAACTCACTATTCGTTATGTTGATGCCCAAAAAAGTTAAGTTCCGCAAGCAGCATCGCGGACGCATGTGCGGCAAGGCCTGGACGGCGGGCGAGCTCTCGTTCGGCGACTTCGGCCTCAAAGTCATGGAGCCGGGTTGGATCACCGATCGCCAGATCGAAGCCTCCCGCGTCGCCATGACCCGCTTCGTCAAGCGCGGCGGCAAGGTTTGGGTGCGCGTGTTCCCCGACAAGCCGGTCACCAAAAAGCCCGCTGAAACTCGTATGGGAAAGGGCAAGGGCGCGCCCGACCACTGGGTCGCCGTCGTCCGCCCCGGCCGCATCCTGTTTGAGATGGAAGGCGTCCCCGTCGCTCAGGCCCAGGAAGCCATGCGCCTCGCCTCCCATAAACTTGCCATCAAAACCCGCTTCGTCACCCGTGGAGGCGAACTCGTATGAGCGCCATGAAACGCACCACCGCCGCCAATACCGGCATCGAACGCTACCGCCAGATGGGCGACCAGGAACTGGAGTCGCGCGAGGCCGAGCTGCGCGATCAGCTCTTCCGCCTGCGCTTCCAAATGTCCATGGGTCAGAGCGAGAGCATCAAGAAACTTCGCCAACTGCGGCGCGACATCGCCCGGGTCAAGACCCTGACCACGGAGAGGAAATCCTCATGACCGAATCGCAACCCGATTCTAAAGCAATGAACCCCGCGCCGCCCGCGTCGCTGCGCTCCTCGCGCCGCAATGAAAAGCAGGGCGAGGTGGTCTCGACCAAGATGGATAAGACCATCGTCGTCGAGGTCATGCTCCGCAGCGCCCACCCCTTGTACCGCCGCGGCATCACCGAACACCGCCGCTTCTACGCCCACGATGCCGAGAATAAGTGCTCGGTCGGCGACGTCGTGCGCATCCAGGAAACCCGCCCGCTAAGCAAGCTCAAGCGCTGGCGCCTGCTTGAGATCGTCCACCAGGCGGCGAAAGCTCCGACCGCCGAACAGATTGCCCGCGCCGTTGGCGAAGGCGAAATCAAGCGCGACACCCGCAAGGCCAAGCCCAAGCCGGCCGCGCCCGACACCGCTTCGGCCTCAACCGCGGCCAACACCACTGGGGAGGCCTCCTAATGGTGCAAATGCGATCGATTCTTCAAGTGGCCGACAATAGCGGCGCCCGCCGGCTTCAGGTCATCCTCCCCATCGGCGGCCACACCGGCCTGCGCGCGGGTCTCGGCGATGTCGTCACCGCCGCGGTCAAGGAAGCGGCTCCCGACGGCCAGGCCAAGAAGGGAACCGTCGTGCGCGTCGTCATCGTCCGCACCCGCAAGGAAACCCGGCGCAAGGACGGCACCTACATACGCTTCGATCAGAACGCCGGCGTTCTGATCAATGAAACCGGCGAGCCGGTCGGCACCCGCGTGTTCGGCCCGGTGGCGCGCGAACTGCGCGACAAGAAATTCCTCAAGATTATTTCCCTCGCTCCGGAGGTTCTATGAGCGCCAGAATGCAAATCCGCAAGAACGACCTGGTCAAAGTCATCGCCGGGCGCGACAAGGGCAAGCAGGGCAAGGTGCTCCGCACCTACCCCGCCGAGGGCCGCGCGCTGGTCGAAGCGGTGATGATGGTCAAGCGCCACACCCGCCCCAATCCCCAGCGCCAGATCAAGGGCGGCATCGCCGAGCACGAAGCGCCCATCCAGATCTCCAATCTCATGATCATTTGCCCCGAGTGCGGTCCTTCCCACATCCGCCGCCAGGCCGGCGCCGAAGGCGAGCCCAGCCAGCGCGTGTGCAAGAAGTGCCGCCGCGTTCTCGATAAGTAAAGAGCCACCCATGACATCCCGACTTCACGAACGTTACGAAAAAGAAATCGCCCCGGCGCTGATGAAGGAGTTTTCCCTCACCAACCGCATGGCGGTGCCCAAGCTGCACAAAGTGGTCGTCAACATGGGCGTGGGCGAGGCCACCCAGAACGCCAAGCTCATGGAGGTCGCCGTCCAGGAACTCGCCGCCATCTGCGGCCAGAAGCCGGTCGTCACCAAGGCCAAGAAGTCCATCGCCGCCTTCAAGCTGCGCGAGAACATGCCCATCGGCGCCTGCGTTACCCTGCGCGGCGACCGCATGTACGAGTTCGTCGACCGCCTCTTGAATGTCGTGCTGCCCCGCGTCCGCGACTTCCGCGGCGTATCGCCCAAGAGCTTCGATGGCCGCGGCAATTACACGCTCGGCCTCAAGGATCAGATTATCTTCCCTGAAATTGATTACGCCAAGGTGGACAAGCCCAAGGGCATGAACGTCACCCTGGTCACCACCGCCGGCAACGACGAGCAGGCCCGTTCGCTTCTCAAGCACATGGGGATGCCCTTCCGCACCGCCTAGGAGAATTACTCGATGGCCACCACCGCGAAAATCGCTAAAAGTTCCAAAAAGTTGAAGTACAAAATCCGCCAGCGCAACCGCTGCCAGCTCTGCGGCCGTCCGCGCGGCTATCTCAGCAAGTTCGCCCTCTGCCGTATGTGTTTCCGCGGCTACGCCCTGCGCGGCGAAATCGCCGGCGTTACCAAGGCCAGTTGGTAGTCCCAGTTTAAAGAGCGTTTAGGAGTCCCATGCCATTAACCGATCCCGTTGCCGACCTGTTGACCCGTATCCGCAACGCCGTGCGTTCGCACCACGTGAAGGTGGACGTGCCGGCCTCGAAGCTCAAGCTCGAAATCGTCAAGATTCTTCAGGACGAAGGCTTCGTCGGCGGCTACAAAGTCAACGACGAGAATGGCCGCCCCTTTCTCAAGGTCCAACTGAAGTATGGTCCCAACGACCAGCCCGTCATCAGCAACCTCCGCCGCATCTCCCAGCCCGGGTGTCGCGTCTACATTGGCCGCCACGACATTCGCCCCGTGCTTGGCGGTCTCGGTATCTCCATCCTCAGCACGCCCCAAGGTGTCATGACCGGCCGCCAGGCCCGCAAGCTCGGCATCGGCGGCGAATTCCTTTGCGAGGTCTGGTAAGCCATGTCGAGAGTCGGACGCAAACCCATCGCCGTTCCCGCCACCGTCAAGGTGGTCTCCACCCCCGGCCACATCAACGTCAAGGGCCCCAAGGGCACGCTCGACTTCGATTTGCCCGAAGGCATCACTTTCCAGCAGCTCAAGGCCGAACTCACCGCCTCGCGTCAGGATGAGGCCCACGCCCCCGTCCACGGCCTGGCGCGCAGCCTCGTCGCCAACGCCGTTCAGGGCGTCTCCCAAGGTTTTCAAAAAGAGCTCGACATTGTCGGCGTCGGTTACCGCGCTGAAATGAAGGGCAAGTCGATTCTGGTTCTCTCGCTCGGCTTCAGCCACCTCATCGAGTATCGCCTGCCGCCGGGAATCGAAATCACGGTTGACGCCAAGCTCACCCACCTCACCATCAACGGCATTGATCGCCAGCGTGTGGGCCAGGTTGCCGCCGAGTTGCGCGCCCTGCGTCCGCCCGATCCGTACAAGAACAAGGGCGTCCGCTACACCGGCGAGCGCCTCCGCAAGAAGGAAGGCAAGACCGGCGCCAAGTAAGCGCCAGGGGCATTCATCATGATTGATAACACTTCCAAAAACCTCCGCCGCCGCCAGCGCCAGTCCCGCGCCCGCAATCGTTTCGAGGGCAGCGCCCAGCGGCCGCGCCTCAACGTGTACCGCTCGCTCAATCACATCTACGCCCAGGTAATTGATGATGGCGCCGGCCACACGCTGCTTGCCGTCTCGTCAAAACAGAAGGGGCTCGACATCAAGGCCGGCGGCAACCTCGCCGCCGCGAAAGCGGTCGGTGCCGCCGTCGGCCAGCAAGCCAAGGCCAAGGGCATCGAAGCCGTCGTCTTCGATCGCGCCGGCTATCCCTACCATGGCCGCGTCAAGGCCCTCGCCGAAGCCGCCCGCGAAGCTGGACTGAAATTTTAAAAGGACAACGAATGCCTGCCATCATTACCCGACTCAATCCCGATCAGTACCAGCTCAAAGACCAGGTGGTCTCCATCAACCGCGTGACCAAGGTGGTCAAGGGCGGCAAAAATCTTTCCTTCGCGGCGCTGGTTGTGGTCGGTGACCCCTCCGCCGGCGTGGTCGGCTACGGCAGCGGTAAGAGCAAGGAAGTGCCCAGCGCCATCCGCAAGGGTATCGAAAGCGCCAAGAAAAATCTGGTTCACATTCATCGCCTGCCCACCACGATCCCGCATCTCGTGCTGGGCCGCTTCGGCTCCGGCCGCGTGCTGCTCAAGCCCGCCCCCGCCGGCACCGGCATCATCGCCGGCAAGGCGGTGCGCGCGGTTATGGAATCGGTGGGCATCACCAACGTGCTCACCAAGAGCATCGGCACCACCAACCCCCATAATGTAATCAAAGCTACCTTCGCCGCCCTGGAACAATTGCGCGACAAGCAACAAGTCGCCAGCCTGCGCGGCAAGACGGTGGAGGAACTCTAATGCCCGGGACTATTCGCATTCAGTATTACCGCAGCGCCATCGGACGTTCCTGGCGCCAGAAGGCCATCATCAAGGGACTGGGTTTCACCAAGCTGCAGCAGACCCTGGTCCGCCCCGACAACGACGGCTTCCGCGGCATGGTCAAGAAAATTCCCCACCTGGTTCGCATTATCGAGAAATAGTCGAAAAGGATTAAGGACTAAGCCCATGAACCTCAGCCAAATTAAAAAGCCCAAAGGCGCCACCCATCCCCGCAAGCGGGTCGGGCGCGGCATGGGTTCCGGCCACGGCAAGACCGCCACGCGCGGCCATGACGGTCAGCGCTCCCGCTCCGGCCACCGCCTCCTGCGCGGATTCGAGGGCGGCCAGATGCCGCTGCATCGCCGCATGCCCAAGCGCGGTTTCACCAATATCTTCCGCAAGGAGTACGCCGTCGTCAACCTCGACCAGTTGATCAACCTCGGCGTGGCCACCATCACTCCGCAACTGCTGATCGAGCGCAAGCTGATCAAGCACGTCAAGGATGGACTCAAAATTCTCGGCCGCGGCGAACCCAAATCCGCCCTCGCCATCTCCGCCCATCTCTTTAGCGAATCGGCCAAGTCCAAGATTGAAGCCAGCGGGGGAACCGTCACCGTACTGGTCTAACCACTGTCCGAGCCACGCACCTGGCGAGCTTTATGTTCGAATCCATTGTCAACATATTCAAGGTCAACGACCTCCGCAAGCGGGTCGGCTTCACGTTCTTCATCATGTTCGTGTACCGGCTGGGTGGCCACATCCCTACCCCCGGCATCAACGTCAACTTGCTGCAGCAGTGGTTCTCACAAAACTCCGGCACCCTGCTCGGCTACCTCGACATCTTTAGCGGCGGCAACTTTCGGCGTCTGACCATTTTCGCCCTGGGCATCATGCCCTACATCACCGCCGCCATCATCCTCGAATTGATGACGGTGGTCTGGCCCTACCTCGAAAAACTGCAAAAAGAGGGCGACCTCGGCCGCCGCAAGATTACCCAGTACACCCGCTATCTGACCATCGTTCTCTCGGTTTTTCAGAGCCTCGGCATCGCCTTCACCCTGCAGAAGAACACCTACAACGGCGCCGGCTTCGTCATTCATCCCGGTTGGGGATTCATCCTCATGACCGTGCTGACGCTGACCACCGGGAGCGCCTTCGTCATGTGGCTTGGCGAACAGATCACCGACCGCGGCGTCGGCAACGGCATGTCGCTCATCATCTTCGCCGGCATCGTCGTCGGACTGCCGGCCGCCATTGGCCAACTCGCCACCATGGTGCAGACCAGCTCCTGGGGCGCGCTCACCGTCCCCGGCATGCTCTTGCTGCTGGTGCTGATGCTCGCCGTGGTCGTGTTCATCGTCTTCGTCGAGCGTAGTGAACGCCGCATCCCGGTGCAGTACGCCAAGCGCGTCGTCGGACGCAAGCTCCTCGGTGGCCAGTCCACCCACCTGCCCATCCGCGTCAACAGCGGCGGCGTCATGCCGGTCATTTTCGCGGCCTCGATTTTGACTTTCCCGCAAACCATGGCCATGCTCCCGGCGATCTCCAACTCCAAGGTCTTCGGCCCGATGTTTGCCGCCATGGGCTACGGACGCCCGCTCTACACGCTCATTTACTGCGTCAGCATCATTTTCTTCGCCTACTTTTACGTGTCCATCATCTTCAACCCGGTCGAGGTTGCCGATAACATGCGCAAGTACGGCGGTTTCGTGCCCGGCATCCGCCCCGGCCGCTATACCTCCGAGTTCATCAACAACATCCTCACCCGCATCACCCTGGTCGGCGCCATTTACCTGGTCATCGTCTCCCTTGTGCCGCAATTCCTGATTGCCGGCTCCCAGCTCAATCACCTGCCCGGCTTCCTGGGCGACTGGTTCGCAACCTTCCCAACCTGGTTCCTCAACGGCTTGAACGTCAACTTCTACTTCGGCGGCACCTCACTGCTGATCGTCGTCGGCGTGGCCATGGATACGGCCCAACAAGTCGAGGCGCAGCTCATCATGCGCCATTACGAAGGCTTTACCGCGCGCTCGGCGCGCATCCGGGGACGACGCTCGTCTTGGTCCTAATAATGTCCAGCGCGTTCGATGACACCACCTGGCATGGTTCCCATACTTCTACTCGGAGTTCCCGGCGCCGGCAAAGGCACGCAGGCCAAGCGGCTCGTCCTCCGTTACAAAATCCCCCATCTCTCCACCGGCGATATGTTTAGGGAAATGGCCAATAGCGGATCCCCGCTCGGCGTTCAGGTTCTCGCCGACATGCGCGCCGGTAATCTGGTTAGCGACGCCACGGTTTGTGAGCTGGTTGGTCAGCGCCTTCAGCGCGATGACTGCCGCCAGGGCTATATTCTTGACGGCTTTCCTCGCACCCTGGCCCAGGCCCAATGGCTGCAAGGCTACTGGGCCTCTTCGCTGCCTTGGGGGGGCAATCCAATTGTCATCTACCTGACGGTGGGCTATAATGACCTCTACCGCCGATTGCTGGGACGACGGAGTTGTTCGCAGTGTGGGCGGATATATAACGAGTTTACCCAGCCTCCCAGGCAGGCCGGACTCTGTGACATCGACCAGACGCCTTTGGTGCAGCGCAAAGACGACGATCCCGCCGTCATTCGCGAGCGCTTGAGCGCCTACGAGGAGCAGACCCTGCCGCTGGTGGAGTTTTTTCGTAAACAGGCGCGGCTGCTCGAAGTGAGCGGCACCGAGCCGGTGGATCGGGTGAGCGAGAAGATTTTCGCCACCATCGAAAATGTGGGCCGCGAGAACGTGGGCGGCACCGCGAAAGGCGAGCGCGCATGATCACGCGCCGCTCGGCTTCGGAGTTGGCCAAGATGCGCCGCTCCGGACAAGTTGTGGCTGACGTGTTGCGCCAGGTGACTGAAAAGGTCCAGCCTGGGGCGACGACGTGGGATCTGGAGGAGACGGCCGATGCCGTCATCCGCCAGCATGCCGCCACCTCCGCGTTCCGGGGGTATCACGGCTTTCCCTGCGTGCTGTGCGCGTCGGTGAATGAGCAAGTCATTCACGGCATCCCCAGCCGCAAGCGGGTTTTGAAGGCGGGCGAGATTGTCTCGCTCGATTGCGGCGTGGTCCTGAACGGCTATTACGCCGATCACGCCACCACCGTCGTCGTGGGACCCTGCGATCAGGTGCCCGCGCCAGTGCAGAAGCTGATGCGCGTCACCCAGCAGGCGCTGGTGGAGGGCATCGAGCAGGCTCGCGTCGGTAACCGCTTGGGCGACATCTGCCACGCGGTGCAACAGCGGGCCGAGGGCGAAGGTTTTAGCGTGGTGCGCGAGTTTGTCGGTCACGGTATCGGGACCCACCTGCACGAGGATCCGCAGGTGCCCAACTACGGTGAAGCCGGCAAGGGCGTCAAACTGCGCGAGGGCATGGTTCTGGCGATCGAACCCATGCTCAATCAGGGCGCCGCCGGCGTCCAGTTGTTGTCCGATGGCTGGACAGCGGTCACCGCCGATGGCGGTGCCTCTGCCCATTTTGAACACACGGTCGCGATCACCAAGGACGGCCCTTGGATCCTGACCCAGCCCTAACCCGCAACGTACTGTGAGGAGACTCTGAGCAAAGAAGACGCGATCGAGGTAATGGGAACGGTGCTCGAACCCTTGCCCAATGGCATGTTCAAAGTCGAGCTGGAGAACAAACACCAAGTGTTGGCCCACATCAGCGGCAAGATCCGCAAGAATTTCATCCGCATCCTTCCCGGTGATCGCGTCGCCGTCGAACTGTCTCCCTACGACCTTACGCGCGGTCGCATCGTGTATCGCTACAAATAGGAATCATTATGAAAGTCCGAGCCTCGGTCAAAAAAATCTGCGACAAGTGCACCGTCGTCCATCGCAAGGGCGTGGTCCGGGTGCTTTGCGAAAACCCCAAACACAAGCAGCGGCAAGGGTAACCCACTATGGCCCGTATTTCAGGAGTCGATCTTCCCCGTCACAAGCGCGCTGATATCGCGCTGACCTACATCTACGGCATCGGCCGCGCCCGCGCCCTCACCGTGCTCGCCAAGGCCGGCGTCGATCGCGCCAAAAAGGTGCAGGACCTCAGTGAAGACGAGGTCAACCACATTCGCCAGGTGATCGAGACGGAAGGCTCGGTCGAGGGCGATCTGCGCAAGGACATCTCGATGAACATCAAGCGCCTCATCGAGATCGGCTCCTACCGCGGCCTCCGCCACCGCCGCAGCCTCCCCACCCGCGGCCAGCGCACCCACACCAACGCCCGCACCCGCAAGGGTCCGCGCCGCGGCACTGTCACCAACAAGAAGAAAGCGACCGGTAAAACCTAATGGCCAAAGCGCAATCCAAACCGGCCGCGGCCAAGGCCGCCGGCAAGCCCGCCACCAAACCGGCGGGCAAGAAGAAATCGTTCAAGAAGCGGGAAAAGAAAAACGTTCCCCAGGGCGTGGTTCATATCCAAGCCAGCTTCAACAACACCCTCGTCACCATCGCCTCGCCCGACGGCAAGGTGTTGTCGTGGTCCTCGGCCGGCTCGCTCGGCTTCCGCGGCTCGCGTAAGGGTACGCCCTACGCCGCCGGCCAGGCCGCGCTGCGCGCCGCCGGAGGCGCCCGCGACCAGGGCATGCGCTCGGTCGAAGTGCGCGTCACCGGCCCTGGCTCGGGCCGCGAAACCGCCATCCGCTCGCTCGCCACCGCGGGTCTCGAAGTTCGGTCCATCAAGGACGTCACCCCCATTCCCCACAACGGCTGCCGCCCCGCCAAGCGCCGCCGCGTATAACGATATTCATTAGGAACCCACTCATATGGCTCGATACACAGGTCCGGTCTGCCGCCTCTGCCGCCGCGAGGGAATGAAACTTTTCCTCAAGGGTGAACGCTGCTTCTCCAGCAAATGCGCCGTTGAAAAACGCAACACCCCGCCCGGCCAGCACGGCGCCGCCCGCCGTCCCAAGATCGTCGGCTACGGCCTGCAACTGCGCGAAAAGCAGAAGGCGCGCCGCATTTACGGCGTCCTCGAAAAGCAGTTCCGCGGCTACTTCGAGCGCGCCAGCCGCCAGCCCGGCGTCACCGGCGAGTTGCTGCTCCGTCAGCTCGAACTCCGGCTCGACAACGTCACCCACCGCCTCGGCTTCGCCACCTCCCGCGCCCAGGCCCGCCAGCTCGTCCGCCATGGCCACATCCACGTCAACGGACGCCGCGTCAATATCCCCAGCTATCAGCTCAAGGCCGGCGACACCGTCGCCGTGCGCGAGGCCAGCCGCGCTCTTCTCACCGTCACCCACGCCGCCGAATTCCTCGGCCACGGCAGCCCCGCCGCCTGGCTCGAAATTGACCGCGCCCAGTTCACCGCCAAAATTCTGCACCTACCGGAACGCGCCGACGTCAACCTGCCGCTGCAGGAACAGATGATCGTCGAACTTTACAGCAAGTAGTTTTTCCCGTTCAAAGGAGTTCACCCCATGCCATCCGCCTGGACCGCCGAGGAAAAGAAATCTATGCTCTGGAAAGGTTTTCAAAAGCCCAAGCGCCTCGCCGTCGACGCCGACACGCTCACCGACCGCTTCGGCAAGTTCACCGCCCAACCCTTCGAACGCGGCTTCGGCAACACCATCGGTAACGCCTTGCGGCGCGTGCTGCTGAGCTCGATCGAAGGTGGCGCCATCACCGCCGTCCGCATCGAAGGCGTGCTCCATGAGTTCCAGTCCATCGCCGGCGTGGTCGAGGATGCGACCGACATCATCCTCAACCTCAAGCAGGTGCCCTTCCGCCTCAGCGTCGATGGCCCCAAGCACATCTACATCAAAGCCGACAAGCCCGGCATCATCACCAGCGGCATGATCGAAACCGATGGCGATGTCGAGGTGCTCGACAAAAACGTCTACATCGCGACGGTGAGCGAGGGCGGCAACCTCGACATGGACCTGCGCCTCAAGATTGGGCGCGGCTATGTCTCCGCCGACCGCAACTACGATGAGGATCTGGCCGTCGGTTTCATCCCCGTGGATAGCGTTCACTCCCCGGTGCGCAAGGTCAACTACACGGTTGACGCCGCTCGCCTCGGCCAAACCACCGACTACGACCGCTTGGTCATGGAAGTCTGGACCAACGGCGCCATTAGCCCCACCGACGCGGTCGGACTCGCCGCCAAGCTGCTCAAAGACCACATGGCCATCTTCGTCAACTTCGAGGAAGTTTCCGAAGGCGGCGAATTCATCGAGAGCCGCTCGCTGCAGCTTCGCAATGAGAACCTCAACCGTTCGGTCGAGGAGCTCGAACTCTCCGTGCGTTCCTATAACTGCCTCAAGAACGCCAATATTCAAACCATCGGCGAGTTGATCCAGAAGAGCGAAAACGAAATGCTGAAGACCAAGAACTTCGGCCGCAAGTCGCTCAACGAAATCAAGGAAATCCTGGCCACCATGGGCCTGTCGCTCGGCATGCGCATTGACGACCAGGGCAACGCCATCCAAACTCCGGACGGAGTCTAGTCCCCACCACTCCCATGCGACACCTTAACGCCGGCACCAAACTCGGACGCAACACCAGCCACCGTCGCGCCCTTCTGCGCAACCTGGTCACCTCGCTGGTGCTCGAAGAGCGCATCCAGACCACCATCCCCAAGGCCAAGGCCATCCGTCCCCTGGCCGAGCGTATGATCACTCTCGGCAAGCGCGGCTCGCTCCACGCCCGCCGCCAGGCGGCCAGCTATCTGCTCAGCCCGCAGGCGGTTGCCAAGTTGTTCGACTCCCTTTCCGCACGTTTTGGTGACCGCGCCGGCGGCTACACCCGTATCGTCAAGACCGGCTTCCGGCAGGGCGACAACGCCGCCATGGCGTACATCGAGTTCCTGGGCAGCGAGGGCATGCAGCAAGCCAAGCGCCAGCGCCGCTCCGAGCGCCTCGAACGCAAGGCCGCCGCGCAGAAAAAAGCCGCCGAGGAGATGGGCAACAAGCCCGGCGAGGAGAAGGAATAAGAGGGCACGCCCGCCTCCGCATCCTTCCCCTGCTGGTTTTGGTATGCGCCGCCTCCGGCTGCGTAGTCTCGCGCCAGCGCGTCGCCCGCCTGCCTCAAGGACAACTCCAGACGGCGACCCTTCCCCAGCTCGTCACCGCCTTCAACTACGAAGCCAACGCCGTGCAGTCGATGCGGCTCAAGCTCGACCTCGCCGGCACCAGCGGCGGCCCGCGCTCCGGCACGGTCAGTAAGCTCAACTGGACCATCACCACATTTCTCCTGATTGAGAAACCCGGGCGCGTGCGCCTCTTCGGTGAAGTCACCCTGCTGGGTCGCGTGTTTGACATGGCCTCCGACGGAACCGAGTTCGAAGTCAACTTGCCCGAGTCGAATAAATTCTTTGAAGGCTCTGCGCAAGCGACGTCATCACAGTCGAATTCACCTCCGGCCTCGACGGTCTCAAGCCTGGAACGAATCCGCCCCAGCGTCATTCTCGACGCCATGCTGATCAACCCAATTCAGACCGCGAGCGGCCAGCACGTCATGTTCATCAACGACCGCGCCGAGACCGCCGCCGAGTACGGCGTCTTGGTTTACCAGCCCAGCCCCGACGGCTACGACCGTCTCCTGCGCCGCATCGTGTTCAGCCGCTATAACCTACTCCCCGCGCGCCAGGTCATCTACGATACCGACGGACTCCCGGCCACCCAGGCCACCTACGCCGGCTACACCTTTGTCCAGGGCGTCCCCGTGCCCACGCACATCACCATCGCCCGGCCGGAAGAGGAATTCTCGCTCGACCTCAAAGTCCAGCCCGAGGGAATTGTCTTAAATCCTGCCGCCATGCCCGCCACCACCTGGCGCCTCGATCCTCCCGCCAACGCCACCGTCGTCACTCTGCATTGACGAAAGTGTCCTGAGAGCTGGGCTACGATAGAATTCTGAGCCCGCGATGGTCCAATGCGAGGTTACTGGCGGTCCCCCTGATCGTGACGCTCGCCTTGTTCAGCACCGCCTGCGGGTCCGGCGCCTCGGTCGCCCCGCCCACGGCGCCGTTGCAAAGCGCCTCGCTCGATCAACTGGTGAGCGCTTTCAATCAGCGCGCCGACGCCATCCACACCATGTCGTTGAAGCTCACCCTGACCGCAACGTCGGGCAAGAAAAAATATCCCGGCGTTAACAGTTTCCTGCTCACCGAGAGCCCCGCCAGCATCCGCATCTGGGGAACCTTCACCCTCGTCGGCCGCCTCTTCGACATGGCCTCCGACGGCGAAAACTTCGAGCTCAGCCTCCCCACCCGCAACCAATTCATCGTCGGCAAGAATAACGTCATACCGCCCGACCCCGAGCATCCGCTCAATACGCTCCGTCCTCAAGTCATCCGCAACGCCTTATTGATCAATCCGATCAGCTCCAGCCTGCACGTCGCCTTCGATCCCGACGAAGACCCCGACACCTACGACGTGTTGGTGCTCGCGCCCGGGCACAATCAGGTGGATACGCTATTGCGTCGCATCACCTTTAGCCGCTACGATTTATTGCCCAGCCGCCAGGTCATATACGACGGCGACGGCATTCACGCCACCCGCGCCACCTACGGACAATATCTCACCGTCGCCGGCATTGCCGTGCCGCTTGCCATGACCATTGAGCGCCCGGTCGAGGGCTACACGCTCCGGCTTCAGGTCAATTCCAAAGGTGTCGTTCTCAATCGCCCTTTTCCCGATCCCAATACATTCACCTTGTCCCAACCGCCGGGCAGCACTTTGACCAGGCTCGCGCCATAAGACCGCGCCCGCCGCGCGAACTTCGCGCTGTCGCTCCCGCTGGTTTGCCGCGCCGCCAATGCGCAGAACCCCGCTCGAAACGCGCAATACGCCGCCTCATGCCATTGCACCCGCCGGCTCAAATCGCCTTCCCGCTCGCCTGTGAGCCGCTGATACCTACTGACGATCGCGCTCCCGGTCTCGCGCCCAAACTCGATCCCGATCCCCGCCAAGTCCCAGGCAATGTCGGCGGGCCCGGGAAAGAACGGATCGTCGCCATGATCAGTGGCGTCGAATTTCACGAAACCGGCGCCGGTCTCGCCCCACTCCTGCGCGAGCATGCGTCCATCCACCGCCACCGGCACTCCCCCCGGCACATCGCCGCGCCACTCGCGTCCGGTCAATGCCGCGACGTTGGCCGCCGCCATGGCGCGCAGCTCTGCCGAGGGCGTGCACGCCGGCCCGAGTGCGTACTCGGCGCGAACCCAGGCCAGATAGCGCGCGACAGACTCGACGAACGCCGCCGTCGCCCGCGCCGGCGCCGCTGCCACCCGTTCCGTCAACAGCCACCCCTCGCCAATCGCCTCGTCCGCGCCCGGCGCTGTGGGCGGACCAAATCCCGCCCGCGCCAACGCCCGCGCCCGTTCCAAGGTAGCCGCGCCGTAGGCGCCCGCGCCGGCAAATTTTGCCACCGCGCGCCCGCCATTGATCAGGAATTTGCGCCGCTCGTGCTGCGGCCACACCGGCTCATCCGATCCGAACGACCGCCGCCACTCTCCCGCGCTAATATCGTCGGCGCCATCGGCGGGCGGCGGAATCGCGTCGGCCACCAGCACTTGCCACTGGTCCCACCCGCACGCCGCGTAGGCGCACGCCAACTGCTCGCCCGCCGGACGCCAACTCGCCAGCAGCGTGATGCGCTGCTCCGCAATCCCCACCTCGCGCAGCAGCCGCACCGCCGCCGCGAATGACGATCCGCTCAACCCCGGGCCTTCGTCCACGATAAGGAACCGTCCCGACCACCGCGCCAACTCCCCGCGCAATCGCTTCGTGGCCGCGATGCGCCGCTCCCCGGGCGGCCCCACGGGACGCAAACTCGAACCCCGCGTCGCATCAATCGCCGGCAGGAGGAAACTGCCCATGGTGCGCAGCCCCAGCGCCCAGCACGGCTCAGAATGCGTGGCGCGCCAACGCCGCGCGGCGCGCCCAAATCCTTCCGGCCACAGTGCGTAAAAGCGCAATCCTTCAGGCTCGGGCAGTGGCACCGGGGTGGCGTCGTCCACCGTTGCCGTCCATCCGTCTCCGCGCCAATCATCTGCACCGTGTTCCCGCCACAAATGGTCGGCGAGAGCGCATTCGTAGCTTGCTTTGTCCCCTCGCAGCGCGCCCAACGTGGTGCGGCGCTGGTGGTGCCGAAATACGATCATCCGTGGCTATCCCAATGCATGGGATGCTGCTACACTGAAAATCGACGAAGGAGTCGCGAACTATGGCCAATAGCGGCGAAAGCTCCCACTTGGGAAAAAGCTTCCATTTCAAGGGTGATATCTCGGGCAGCGAGGATATCTATATTGACGGCAAAGTCGAGGGCACCATTCAGCTTCCCGGACAAATCGTCACCGTCGGCCAGCATGGTGACGTCAACGCCGACATTGACGCCCGGGAATTGGTCATCCATGGCAAGCTCAAGGGCAACGCCAAAGCCAGCGATCGAATCGAGTTGGCTCGCACTGGCTCCGTGCAGGGCGATTTAGCCATGGCTCGCATCTCGATTCAAGACGGCGCCTTCATGCAAGGCCGGGTGGATATCCGCTCCGGTCAAACCGCCGCGCCCGCCGCGCCGCCGCCGCGTCCGCCATTGGCCTCGGCCACCAGCGCCAGCCCCGGCCCCCAGCAGGCGAGCTTCTTGTCCAAATCCTAAATGCTGCAGCGCGTTCGAAGCATCTTTCAGCCCGGGGCGCTGCCGGCGCAGCCCGCCTCGGCGCACTCCACCCCGCATGCCAAGGTGGCCGCCGTTCACGGCGTGCTCCGCCATAGCAACGGCTTGCGGGAGTTTTTCAACGGCTGGGAGAAAGCCGAGGATCGCCGCGTGCTCGACCTTGGCTGCACCTCGAGCGCGAACCTCTGCTACTTCGCCGAGCGCGGCCACAATATTCACAGCGACGATCTGTTGCTTGAGGCCGAACGCCCCCATTATCAGCGCAAGCTCGAGTCCGGCACCGAGTTCGACGCCGAGCTCTGGATGCGTGAAAATCTTAACTTCGCCGCCCAACGCTTCGACTCCGTTTTGCTTTGGGATCTGGTTGACTACATGCCCGAGTCTCTGGTCAAACCTCTGGTCGATCGCTTGACCTATATGCTCAAGCCCTCCGGCACCGTCCTCGCCTACTTTCATACCCGCGACGCCGGCGCCCAGGCACCCTTCTTCCGGTACCACATCCACGACCGCGAAACCGTCGAACTCCGGCCCGGCGGCAGCTTCCGCCTGCAGCGCATCTTCAACAACCGCCACGTGGAAAATCTTTTCCGCGGCTATCGCTCGGTCAAGTTCTTCCTCGCCCGCGATAATCTCCGCGAAGTCGTCGCCACCAAATAATTCGTTGGCATTTGTTGGTGAGGAAAGGGTAGCCGGGGAGCGCTCCCCAACTACCCTGGTGGGATAGGGTGAAAGGATCCTGCCTTCAGCGCCAACAACCGCCAATTCTGAGGAGGACAGGGACATAGATGCCCCTCACTCCGCCGCCACTGCCCCAGACTTCCTCTTTGCCTGCGCCGCACTACCGCGAGCGAACCAATTCCGGCGTCCCGAAGCCGTTCCTCATTTGGGACACCGGAATCGCCATCCCCAAGTTGCCGTGCACGATGCGGTATGCATCACGAAAAGATATATGCATCTCCCCCGTCAGGAAGGCAAATGCCTCCCCCACGCCCCCCAACCCGCGCCGCCATCGCTGGCCCCCAGGCGATCGGAAGACTGCTTCGTTCGATCCGTTGGCATTGCGCACGATGTAGACGACGCCGGCTGTTTGGGTTGCCTGAACATTCATGAGTTTAGGCTAGAGCGGGCCGGCATCCACTTCCATCGGTACACTACGGCATCTTCGGGGTCCGGTAAATTCCCCACTCTCGCAAGGCAAATTCTTCGCGCTCCGGATTAAATGCATGCGAAGTACCGCAATAATCCACTTTGGTATCCGGCGTGCATGGTGCCTCATTAGGAGAGCCTTTCAGCCCATGAGCGCCGCCGAAATCGCACTGGTCATGCACGAAGATCGCGAAAGTGCGGCCGGCGCGCTTGCCCAAGCCATGCATCGCGGCCCAGCCCAATCCGTCGCCGCCGCACTCATGCAACTCGAATCCATCGCCGACCAGGCCTCCACAGAACAGCAAGCCGCCGACCTTAATGCCCTCCGCCAGACTCTGCTCCACCTCGCGGGCGAGCTGCAGGAAATGACCGCTGCCCTGCGCCCGCCCATCCTCGACCACTGCGGGCTCGCCGCCGCCCTCGAGTCGCTGGCGGAGTCGTTCTCCCAGACCGGCGCCATTGCCGCCCAGGTGATTGATGACCGCTCCCGCCGCGAGCCCCGCCCTGGCGACGTCACTCTCTACCGCATGGCTGAACATTCGTTGGCTGATATCCGCCAACGCGGTCATGCCCACCGCGCCACCCTCGAACTCGGCCGCCGCGGCCGCTTCCGCTGGCTGCAGGTACGCGATGACGGCGTACAGCCTCCCACCACCGCCGAGTCGCGCCATGGTTGGCTGCGGGAGTTGGCTACCGCGATGCGCGGCTTTTATTTTCATTCCTCCGCCCTGGGCCAGGGTACCTGCGTTGAAATGGCCGTGCCCATGGAGACCAGATAAATGGAGACCCGATAATGCCCACCCGCGTCTTCATCGTTGACGATCATCAAATCGTGCGTCAGGGTCTCACCATGCTGCTCGAGCGCGCCGGCATGGAACTCGCCGGCGAGGCCGCCGACGGCCAACAGGCGCTGCGCATGGTGGCGGAGCTGGATCCCGACGTGACCGTTATGGATGTGGGCCTGCCCATCCTCAACGGCCTCGAGACGGCGGCGGAGATGATCAAGCTCCGGCCCAAAATGCCGATCATCATGCTGACCATGTATTACGACCGTCAGCATGTGCTGCGCAGCCTGCGCGCCGGCGCGCGCGGCGTGGTGTCGAAGGCCCACGCCGCCGACCAGTTGGTGCGCGCGATTCGCGATGTGCAAAGGGGCAAGATACACCTCAGCCCCGAAATGTCCGAGGTGGTGATCGACGCTTTCCAGAATCAGGACGAGGGCGAGAGGGAGATGCTGACCCCGCGCGAGCTGCAAGTTCTGCAATTGGTCGCCGAGGGTAAGAGCATGAAAGAGGTGGCCGCCGCGCTGATGATCAGTGTCAAGACGGCGGAAACCCACCGCGCCCACACCATGGAGAAGCTCGATATTCACGAGACCGCCAGCCTGGTTCGCTACGCCATCCGCCGCGGCCTTCTCCAGGCCTAACTCCGGCGCGCGCCCTTAGGCGCCAATCAATAATTCACCTGATCCGGAAAGTGAATGGAAGTGGCGAGGGAGGTGGAGCGCAAGTTTGCTTCTAACTGTTTATTAGAAGGAGCAACGATGCGCAAGGAAAATGCCAACCTCCCGCCCGCGGAAATCATATTCGGTCACGCCCCCACCATGGCCGAGCCCCGGGCGCGGGCAACGACGCTGGTGGCGGGTGCGGCGCCCTCTCTGGCCCTGTTGACGGGGCCGCGCGGCAGCGGCAAGCGCACCCTGGCGCGCTGGCTGCATGCCGCCTCGCCCCGCTCGGCCCAGCCTTGGCGGACCTGGCCCGCCGCCGTCGATGGCGATGCCGCGCCCCTCGACGGCGCGCGCGGCACCGTCTATGTCGCCGAGTTGGGCGACCTCGCCCCCGCCCGCCAGTCCGAGTTACTCGCGGCTATCAACGACCCCCATCGCGCCTGGTCGCTCTTTGCCGCCACCGCCCGCGACCTCGACGCGGCCCGCGCCCAGGGCCGCTGCCTGCCCGAGCTGGCCGAGCGCCTGGCCGCCCATCGCATCGAACTGCCGCCGCTCCGCCAGCGCCGCGAGGATATTCCCGCCATCGCCCAGTACTGCCTGCGCAGCGCCGCCGAGCGCGAGTTCCGCACCGTCCCCGTGCTCAGCGCCCACAGCCTTAATATTCTTCTCACCCATTCCTGGCCCTGTAACATCGCGGAACTCGACGCCCTCATGGAGCGCGCCGCCGCCGCCGGCAGCGAAGCCGTCATCGCCGACGAGCTTCTCCACCCGCTCGCCCCCGACCAACCCCGCGGCGCCACCCTGCGCCGCGCCGCCCGCCAGGCTTCGCTCGACGCCCAGCGCCAGGTGATTCTGGAGGCGCTGCATGCCAGTCATTGGAACCGGCGCCGCGCCGCCCGCGCCCTCAATATCAGCTACCGCGCCCTGCTGTATAAGTTGCACGACACCGGCATCCCCGGCAAGCGCGCCTTGGCACGCCTGCTCGCCCCCGCGGCGGGAGGCAACTCATGAGTCACTCCTCCACCCTGGCACTCACTCTGACACTCTCACTATCACTCGCCGCCGCCGCCGCCGCGCAAGCCCCGGCGCCCGCGCCTTCCAGCGTCACCTCCGTGCCCCGGCTCGACGCCGAGTACAAGGTCGGGCCCGACGATCTGCTCGACATCGAGGTTTGGCATGAACCCGACATCTCCGGCAAGGTGCCGGTGCGTCCCGACGGCAAAATCTCCGTCCCCCTGGCGGGCGAGATAGTGGCCGCGGGCCAGACCGCGCCCGAACTGCAAGCCGCCATAGCCACCCGGCTGCGCCCCTACTTGAGCGACCCCGCGGTTACCGTCGTGGTGGATCAGGTAAACAGCCGCAAGGTGAATGTGCTCGGCCAGGTGTTGCATCCCGGCACCTATGCCCTCGGCACCGACACCCACGTGCTCGATGCCCTGGCCACCGCCGGCGGCCCCGCGCCCTTCGCTCATTTGAGCCGCATCTATGTGCTTCGGCGCCTGCCTTCCGGGCGCGTTCTTCGCTTCCCGTTCGATTACAAACAGGTGATCGCCGGCGGCAATCCAGGGCAGAACGCCCTGCTGCAGCCCGGCGATACCATCGTCGTCCCCTAAGTGCGTAATGCGTTTTCAACTCCAATTCGCGCTCGTACTGCCCGTGTTGTTCTCATTCGCCGCGGCCCAGCAATCCACGCCGTCCGCCCCGCCGCCGGCGAGCAGTAGTCAGTCCTCCAGTTCCTCGTCGTCGAATAACATTCCGGTGCCGTGGCTCCAGGCCATCGGCGCCGTGCCGACCTTGATCGACGACCCCTGGATTGTGGACCTCAAGCTTCGCACCGGCGACGACGGAAATGTCTTCAATGTCGCGCACAATGCCGTCAATAGCGAGCTGATCGAACCCGGCGCCCACGTGAGCTGGCATCAGGAGGCGTGGATGGAGCGCGAGCAAGTGTACGTCGACTATGACGGCGATGGCGTTATCTACCCCCGCTTCTCCGCCGTCAACCAGGGCAGCCAGGGCCTCGCTTTCCATGCCGAGGTCCAGCCCAGCGTGCGCTGGGACGTGCGCCTCAACAACGGCACCACCATGGAGTCGGGCCTGTTGTTCCTGACCCCGCACGCCCAAGCCGACGTGGTCACCGTCCAGCCGCTGGCCGGTAACCCGGGCGTCGCTACGCCCTACGCCAGCCAGTGGGATAACATCACCCGCCTCGACGCAAGTTATCAGACCAGCCAAAACGGCAGCGTTGACGTGTTCTCCAGTTATCGCCTGCAGCGGTTCAGAAATGTCGGCGCCAACGCGTCACTCCTCGACTCCACCGACTTTACCACCGGCGCCACCTACGTGTACCGCATGGCGCGAAACTGGTGGGTGGGTCCGACCATGTCGTTCGAGCGGCTCCGCTTCGGCGACGCCTCCAATGCCGGCCTCACCACCGCCTCCGGCGCCCTGACCTGGCAGGCCTCCCCCGTCTGGACGCTGGTCGGCTTTGCCGGCGCCCAGTACGTCAATCTCAATCAGCAGTTTCAACAGAACCTGTTCGGATCGCTCGTCACCATCCAATCGGATTCGAAGAACTGGCATCCCCAAATGGGCGGCAGCGTTGAACGCCGCTGGGACTGGCTGAGTGCCACCCTCTCCGCGCAGCGCTCCATCACCGACGGCGGCGGACTCCTGACGACCGTTACCGACACCTTCGAGCAACTCAAGCTGGCCCTGCCGCAGGACGCCGCGCAAGCCCTGGGCTGGCAGATTGACTGGTACTTGAGCAACAACAGTTCCCGCTCCCTCTCCCCCGGCTTCAGCCAGGGCGTGATCCGCGATCAACGCGCCGGCCTCACCATCAGCCGCCGCCTGAGCGATCGCAGCGCGCTCGAATTCTCCGATCAGTTCGTGCGTCAACGCGCCGTCGGTCTGCCCAACATCGATAGCGCTACCCGTAACATCGCGACCGTCGGTCTGAGCTTCCGGCTCGCCGGCCCGCCCCAGGGGAGTATCTCCCAGTAAGGCAACCAACACCGCCATGACTAAAGATCACCAAGACGCGCAAGCCGACACCAAAACCTGGAACGCACGTGAATTCCTCATCGCCGCCCGCCGCCACCGCTGGCTGCTGCTCGCCCCGCTGTTTGCGCTCGGCCTGGGCGGCGCCGCCCTCACTTACTACATGCCGGCGCAATACCGCTCCGAGGCCCTGATCCAGATCCAGCAGCAGCAAGTGCCCGCCCGCTATGTCGCTCCCAATGTAACCACCACCGCCGCCGACCGGCTCCAGGCGATCAAGCAGGAGATCCTCAGCCGCACCCGCCTGCAGAGCTTGATCGAGTCCATGAACCTGTACCCCAATGAGCGCGCCCACATGCCCATGGACAAGATCGTGGATCGGATGGCCGCCGACGTGACCGTCACCACCGTCGTCGCCCCCGACGCGCCCGACGTCCTGACCGGCTTCCGCATCGCCTACCTCGCGCCCTCGGCGGCGGTGGCGCAGCGGGTGGTCAACCAATTGAGCTCGCTCTTCATCAGCGACAACCTGACCGCGCGCGCCGCCCAGTCGGCCAGCACCACCAACTTCCTGCAATCGCAGCTCAAGGACGCGGAACAAAACCTGCAGCAGCGCGGCGACGCGCTGCGCGCTTTCAAGCTGCACAATCTCGGGCAATTACCCGAGCAGGAGCAGGGCAATCTTGAAATCCTCTCCAGCCTGCAGACCGAGTACAACTCCGCTTCCAACGACCTCGACCGCGCCCAGCAGGAAAAGGCGTACTACGAATCGGTGCAGGCGCAGTACGCCGCCGACCCCCATGCCGCCCATGCCACGCTCGACCCGGATTCGCCCCAGGCCAAGCTGGAAACGCTGGAGGCCAAGCTGGCCCAGCTCGAAGCCACCCACACCGACAAATATCCTGACGTCGTCGCCACCAAGCAGGAAATTGCCCGCTGGAAGGCGATTGCCGCCGCCACTCCCGCCCCCGCCGGCAAGACCGGCACGCCCGCCAACGCCGCCGCCGGCCAACCGGTGATGATCGAAGCCGCCAGCCGCCTGCAGGCCCTCGACCTCGAAATCGCCAGCCGCCGCAAGGACATGGCCGACCTGCAGAATCGCATCAAGACGGTGCAGCAGGGTCTCAGCATCACCCCCGTGCGCGAGCAGGAGCTGGATTCCCTGACCCAGGCTTTCAACGACGCGCAAAAGAGTTATCAGTCACTCCTGACCCGCACCCAGGATTCCCAGCTCGCCACCGACCTTGAGGAAAGCCAGCAGGGCGAGCGCTTCCAATTGGTCGACCCCGCCTCGCTGCCGCGCTCCCCTGTCAGCCCCAATCGGCCGCTGCTGTTGATTGGCGGCTGGTTGCTGGGCTTGCTCGCCGGCTGCGGACTCGTGTTTCTGCGTGAATACACCGATTCCAGCCTGCGCGGCGAGGCCGGCGTGGCCTGCTTCACCTCGGTGCCGGTGTTGGCCAGCATCCCCCAACTCACCTCGCCGCTGCGCGGCCGTCGCGTCCACCGGCGCTGGCTGCTCGAGGCTTCCGCCGTTTCTCTTCTCGCGGTGCTGGCCGTCGCCAGCGTCGTCTTCAACCTGGGGATCTTCTAACGTGTACGAAAAACACTTCCATCTTCAATGTGATCCCTTCGCGGTGAGCCCCGATCCGCGCTTCCTTTTCTCCACTCCGGCCTACGCCGAGGCTCTCGCCGGTCTCGCCTACGGCATCCAGTCGCGCAAGGGCATGATCTCGCTCACCGGCGAGGTCGGCACCGGCAAAACCCTGGCGGTCCGCTGCCTGTTGCGCGCGCTTGACCCGCAGTCCCACGCCTGCTGCTTCCTCTTCCACAGCCAACTCGCGGCCGACGACATTCTGCGCTACCTCCTGGCCGATCTCGGGCAGGAGCCGCAGCCGGGTCCAAAATCGGCCCTCCTGCTCCAGCTCAGCGCTCATCTGGTCAAGCTTTTCGCTCAGGGCGTCACGCCCGTTCTAATCCTCGACGAGGCCCAGAATTATGGCCCCGAAACGCTCGAGGAAGTGCGCTTGCTGACCAATCTCGAAACCGCGGAAACCAAACTCCTGCAGGTGGTCCTGGTCGGCCAGCCCGAGCTCGATGCCAAGCTCGATTCCTACGGCCTCCGGCAATTGCGCCAGCGCATCATGCTCCGTCTGCGCCTCGCCCCGCTCGGTCCGGAGCAGACTGGCCTCTATATCGAAAGCCGTCTCCGCCTGGCCGGCCACGCCGATGGCCGCCTGTTCACGCCCGCCGCAGTGCGCCTCATCCAACAGGCCTCCGGCGGCATCCCCCGGCTCATCAATGTGCTCTGCGCCAACGCGCTGCTCTCCGCTTTTGCCCAGGGCGCGCAGCGGGTCGAGGTGGATGCCATCGAAGAAGCAGCCAATGATCTCGGTTTGATTCCCCAGCTCGAATTTCATCTGACGCAAGGAGGCGTGCAATGAGCCGTATTCTCGATGCCGTCCGCCGCGCCGAACAGGAGCGCGGGACGTCCGCCCGCGCCCAGGGTTCGGTCATGGAGTTACTCGTCTCCGCCCAAGCCGCCGCCGCGCGTCCGCCGCTGCGGTTTCCGCCCATCGAGTACCGCTCCGATAGCGAGCAACTGCGCGCCTGCGGTATGGATCCCGGCTCCCAGGTCGCCGCCGAGCGCTTTCGCCAACTCCGCTACCGCCTCGACAACTGGCGCGCCCGCCAGGCTGACGGAGTGCTGCTCGTCACCAGTGCCATTCCCGGCGAGGGTAAAACGCTGGTCGCCACCAACCTCGCCGAAACCCTGGCCCAATCCTCGGCCCGCGTGCTCCTGGTTGACGCCGACATGCGCCGCCCCGGCGTGGCCGAAGCCCTCGGCCTCGAACGCCTCCCCGGCCTCGCCGAAATCCTGCGCGGCGAGGTGGAATGGCGCGATGCCTGCCGTGAAATCCAGCTTCTCAATCACGCCTATCTCCCCGCCGGCAACGGCGGCGCCGCCGCCGCCGAGTTGCTGGCTAACGGTCGGGTCAAAACCCTGCTGGAGGAGGCGGCGCAGGAGTTCGATTGGGTGATCGTTGACTCCGCTCCGCTTGCCCCCTTCGCCGACAGCCTCTATCTCGCCGCCGCCAGCCGCGGCGTATTGCTCGTCGCCCGCGATCAGTTCACCCCCTCCAAAGTGTTTCAATCCGTGCTCGAATCGCTTTCCGAGTTCCCCCTGGTCGGCATCGTGCTGAACGCGGTCGAAACCGGCGAGCGCGACCGTTATTACTACGACTATTACCGCGAGTCCCACGAACCTGAACGGAGTGTAAAGTCATGACCCGCGCGATGGAAACGTTGCTCCCCCGGCGCCTGCTCCTGCTCGCCGCCAGCGATGCCGTGTTGGTCGGCGCCATTCTCGCCGCCACCAGCCTCGCTGTGGCCCGCCTGCAGTGGGATGCTCTTGCCACCGTTTCCATCGCGCCCATCGCCATCGTCTGCGTCGTGGTCCTGGTCTGCCTGCATGGCTTCGACCTGTATCAGGTTCGCATCGCCGCCAACCCGCGCGAAGTGGCGACCCGCCTCAGCCAGGTGCTCGGTACCGCCTGCATCGTGCTCGCCGGCCTCTACTCGCTCGCTCCCCACCTGCTGCTCGACCGCGACGTGGTGCTCGCCGGTTCTCTGATTACCGGCACCGCGCTCGTCATCAATCGCCGCGTCTTTCTGCTGCTCAATCACTCCCGCGCGTTTTCCGAGCGCGCCCTTCTGCTTGGCAGCGGACAACTGGCCCTCGCCCTCGCCGAGGAACTCGAACGCCACCCCGAGCACGGCTTGTACCAGGTCGCCTGGCTGCCCGATTTCACCGACGAAGCCTCGTTGCTGCGTGAGGTCGCCAACACCCGCGCCCAGCGCGTGATTCTCGCTCTCGACAACCACCAGCGCCTGCCCCTCGAGGCCTTGGTCGAACTCCGCAGCCAGGGTGTCCGCGTCGAGCGCGGCGCCGAAGCCTATGAAGAGGCGACCGCCAAGGTCCCGCTCGACAGTCTCAGCCTGGGCTGGCTCTTGTCGCTCGACAGCGCCTCGCCCCGCCTGCGCGCCGCCACCAAGCGCGCCCTCTCTATCGTCGTCGCCGCGCCGGCGCTGCTGGTGCTCTCGCCCCTCATGGCGCTGGTCGCGGTGTTGATCCGACTCGATTCGCCCGGCCCCGCCTTGTTTTGCCAGGAGCGCGTCGGTCAGGGCGGCCGGAAGTTCACCCTCTACAAGTTCCGCTCCATGACCACCGACCCCGAGCGCCACGGCGACAATCTGCCCTGTCAGGCCGGCGACCGGCGCATCACCCGGCTCGGCCGCCTGCTGCGCCGCACCCGCCTCGATGAAATGCCGCAGCTCTTCAACGTGCTGCGCGGCGACATTGCCCTCGTCGGCCCCCGGCCCTTTATGGCCAGCCAGGAAGCCGAATTGGTCGAAAAGATTCCGTACTACCGCTACCGCTGGGCGGCCAAGCCCGGCCTCACCGGATGGGCTCAAATCCACCGCGGCTACTGCGCCACCGTGGCCGACAACACCGACAAGCTCGCCTACGACCTCTTTTACATCAAACACCAGTCACTCGGGCTCGACGTTCTGATACTTTTCCAAACTCTCAAAATCATGCTGCTCGGCCGGGGAGCTCGTTAAGACAATGCCTACACGACTGTTCGAATTCATCTTCTGGGCCAGCGCCTTCTGGTGCGCTTACACCTATCTGCTTTACCCCGTGCTGCTCTGGATGGCGAGCGTTCTGGTGCAGGTGCGCCGTGACTGGCGCTACAGTTGCCGCGCCCGCGAGCGCCGCATCGAGGCCCTCGGCGTGGACGACTGCCCCAGCGTCAGCCTGGTCATTCCCGTCCACAACGAGGAAGCCTTCCTCGCCGCCAAGCTCGACAACCTCTTCGAACTCGATTATCCCGCCTCCCGCCTCGAGACTATTTTCGTCGCCGACGGCTGCACCGACTCGAGCGTTGCTCTGCTGCGCGCCCGTGGCGGTCATCGCATCATCGAACTGCCCCGCGCCCAGGGCAAGGCCAACGCCCTGAATGTTGGCGTCGCCGCCGCCCGCAACGAAGTCGTCGTGCTCTGCGATGCCGCCACGCTGCTCGCGCCCGATGCGGTGCGCAAGCTGGTGCGCCACTTCCACCGTCCCGAGGTCGGCCTGGTCTGCGGCACGCTGCAATTCGAGGGATCCGCCGAATCCCGCGCCACCGAGGGACTCTACTGGCGCTTCGAGTGTCTGCTGCGCGTCTTCGAGGCCCGCCTGGGCGCGACCCTCACCGCCAGCGGCGCCCTCTATGCATTGCGCCGTTCCTGCTTCCGCCCGCTCGCCACCGGCGAGTTAATTGACGACTTCATGATTCCCATGCAGACCCGCGCCCAGGGTTTCAGCGTCGTCCACGACCCGGAAGCGCGGGCCACCGACTTCGCCGCAGACGATATCGAAGGCGAATTCTCGCGCCGCGTCCGCCTCGCCGTGGGCAGCTTCCGCGCCCTTGGCCGTCTGCTCCGCATTCGGGTCGGCGGGCTAACCCGCTGGGCTTTCCTCTCCCACAAAGTCGGTCGCTGGCTGGTGCCCTTCGTCCTCATGGCGGCGCTCGTCAGCAGTGCGGCGCTCGCCGGCCAGCCTCTCTACCGCGGCCTGTTGTTGCTGCAAGTCTGCTTTTATGCGTGGGCCGGACTGGGCTGGGCGCTCCGCCGCCGCGTCTCACCCAAATTGCGTTCGGCTTCGTTCGCCTATTACCTGCTCGCTATGAACGCCGCTTTCGTGGTGGGTCTGGCCCAAATCGCATTTCGCCATGGAGAAACCAAATGGCACTAATGCGTCCCTCGGCCGATCAGTTTCCAGTTCTTCTGTATCACGGCATCGCCGCTCCAGGTTCCGTGCCGCCCGCCGGCGAGCGCAAGTTCTGGTTGAGCGTCTCGCAATGGCGCCAACACCTTGCCGTAATTCTGCGCCAGCCCCGCCGTGTCGCGACCCTCGCCGCCGCCCCTTCGCATTCCTTGGTGATCGCCTTCGATGACGGACACGCCTCCGACTACGAGTACGCCTTCCCGGCGCTGCTCGAAGCCGGCTTTTTCGCGGAATTCTTCATCAATCCCTCGACCATCGGCCGGCCCGGCTTCATGACCTGGTCCCAGGTGCGCGAGCTCGCCCAGGCCGGCATGCGCATCGAGTCCCACGGATGGGCCCACGAAGACCACACCTGCCTGACCGACTTCAACCTGCTGGCCCGCTTGATCCGCGCCAAGCTCACCATCGAGCACCACACCCAGCGCGAGGCGGCTTACTTCGCCGCGCCCTACGGCTTCACCGATCGCCGCCTCGAACGCGAAGCTTTGCGCGCCGGCTACACCGGCGTGTGTACGTCCAGCAACCGCTGGGCCCGTCCCCACCAATCGGTCATTCCCCGCGTTGCCATGCATGCCCATACCACGGCGGCCGGCTTGACCGCGCTCCTTTCCGGCAGTGCGCGCGCCGTTCACGTCCCGGTGCTCCGCCACTGCCTCGTCTCCATCCCCGGCCACGCCTGGTTCCGCTTGCAAGCCTTGCGCGCCAGCGGTAAGCGCGGCGAACCCACCGCTGGGCCCACGCCCATCAAAGGAGCTGCATGAAGACACCCATCCATATTTTCGTTCTTATCGACGCTCTCGGCTCCGCCTGCCGGCCGGCGCAAAGCTTCATGGCCGAGCGCCTGCCCTTCCGCCAATCGCTCGAAACCGTGCTCGGTTTCAGCAGCGGCGCGGTGCCCACCATTCTCACCGGCGAGTTGCCCTGCAAGACCGGCCATTGGAACTTGTTCTATTACGACCCCGAACTCTCGCCCTTCCGCTGGTTGCGCTCCGCCTCTTTCCTCCCCGACGGCATCCTGGGTCATCGCGTCACCCGCCGCCTGTTGACCGAAACCGGACGCCGCGTCCTCGGCCTCGGCCCCCTGTTCGAGGCTTCGCTTCCGCCCCGCCAGTTGCCGCTCTTCAACTTTGTCGAAAAGCGAAATCTCTTCGCCCCCGGTGGTGTCTCCGGAGCCCCAACCATCTTCGACCGCCTCGAAGCCGCCCGCGTCCGCTACCGCGTCTACTCCTACCACCATCAAACCGACGCCGAAATCCTCGACTCCGCCACCGCCGATGTCCGCGACCGCCGCGCCGAAGTCTTCTTCCTCTATCTCTCCGAGATGGATGGCTTCCTCCACTTTCATTGCGGTGACGACGTCGCCGTCGCCGAACGTCTCCGCGTTTACGAGCGCAAGCTGTCGGCGCTTTTCGACCTCGCCGGCTCCGGCGGACGCGAGTTGACCTTCAGCATCTTCTCCGATCACGGCATGGCGCCGGTCAGGAACCGTGTCGATCTCGCCGGCGAAATCGACCGCCTCGGCCTGCGCGCCGGCGCCGATTTCCTTTCCGTCTACGACTCCACCATGGCCCGCTTCTGGTTCTTCTCCGACGCCGCCCGTGCCGCGGTCGAGGCCTGCCTCGCCGCGCAATCCTGCGGCCGCGTCGTTCCCGAGAGCGAGCTCAAGTCGCTCGGCGTCCATTTCCCCGATCATCGCTTCGGCGAGCTGGTCTTCCTGCTCCATCCCGGCGGCATCATCGCCAAAAGCCATTTCAACGGCGGCGGATGGAATCCCGTCGGCATGCATGGCTATCACCCTGACGATCCCGATTCCAGCGCCATCTTCCTCAGCAACGTCGTCCGTCCCCCGATGTCCCACATCAAAGACATTTTCCCGGCCATGGCCGAGAGCGCAACCGTTGGTGTGCAGTAATGATTTCCCGCGTGCCCAAGAGCAATCTCGTCTCGGTGCTTTACTTTTCCAACGAAAGCGTCCGCGGAGGTGTCGAAGAGCATCTCCTCACGCTGCTGCGCGGCCTCGATCGGCAGCGCTTCCGCCCCTATCTCGCCTGTACGCCCGAGTTGGCCGAGGCGCTGGCCGCCGATCTGCCCGGCGATGTGATTGTCGCGCCCATTCGTCTGCGTTCGCCGCGCGACTTCACCGGCGCCGCCGCCCTGGCCTCGCTGCTGCGCTGTATTCGCGCCGAAATTCTCCACTCCCATCTCTTCTTCGCCAGCCTGCTCGCCGCTCCCATCGCCCGCGCCTGCCGCGTTCCGGTGGTGATCGAAACGCCGCACGTGCGCGAGCACTGGCGTCATGGATGGAAAGCTTCCCACCGCATTGACCGCTGGGCGGCGCGCCTGGTGGATCGTTTCATCGCCGTCTCCGAATCCAACGCCGAATATCTGCGCTCGGAAAAAGGCCTGCCCGCCGCCAAGGTCACGACCATTCGCAATGGATGCGACATAGCCCGCTTTCAGCCCGACCGCGCCCCCTCGCCCGAACTCCGCCGCCGCTACGGTGTATCGCCAGCCGACCCGGTGCTGGTCATGGTCGCCCGGCTCGAACCGCAAAAAGGCCACGAGGTGCTCTTCGCCGCCATGCCCCGCCTGCTCGCGCTTCATCCACGCCTCAAGCTTCTCTGCGTCGGCGACGGCGCCCTGCGCGGCTCGCTCGAAGCCAGGCGGCGGCAGCTCGGCCTCGACCAAGCCGTCCACTTCGCGGGCTTTCAGGCCGACATCGGCGCCTTTCTCGCCCTCGCCACCGCCACCGTGCTGCCCTCGCACTACGAGGGTCTGCCGCTCGCCGCCATCGAATCGCTCGCCGCAGGCAAGCCCGTGCTGGCCAGCGCGGTTGATGGCACACCGGAAGTCGTGCGCAACGGAGAAACCGGCTTGACGTTCCCGGCGGGAAATCCCGACGCCATCGTCGACGCCGTCTCCACCGCGCTCGCCGACCGCGATCGCTGCCTCGCCTGGGGGCGCGCCGGCCGGCGCCTGGTCGAAGACCAATTCTCCCATCGCGCCCAGCTCCGTCAAACCGAATCGCTTTATCTCAATACCTGGGAGGCCGCCGCGCACGCATGAACGCCGCTCTGTCCACCCCCGCCACCCTCCGCCGCCGCACCCGCCTCGCCGTTTCCGAGGTGCTGGCGGAAGTCTGCGGCGCGCGCTGGCCCCGCCATCTCCGGGCGCTGATTCTGACCGGCAGCATGGCGCGCGACGAGGCCACCGCCTACGAATGCGACGGCGTGCTCACCGTTGCCGGCGACGCCGAGTGCCTCGCCGTCTTCTCCCGCCGCTGGGACATTCCCGCGGCGCGCGGCTTCGCCCAGGCCGCCCTCGATGCCGAGCGCCGCTTGCGCGCCCAGGCCGTCGCCTGCCCGGTCGGCGTCTCCGGTGTCGCTTTCGGATACCTGCGCGACAACCCGCCCCACTGCTTCGGTCTCGAACTCCGCCAGGCTGGGCGCGTCATTTGGGGCGACCTCGATGTGCTGGGCTTAATGCCCGGCTATAGCGCCTGCGACATCCCGCTCCGCGACGGCTTTAACCTGCTCTCCAACCGGATGGTCGAGTACCTCGCCGCCGCCACCGCTCCGGCCGCCGCGCTCGACTACGCGGCCCTGAAATTGGGGCTCGACACCGGCACCGCCTATCTCATCTCCCGCCGGCGCTTCGTCACCGGTTACGCCGCCCGCCAGCAGGTGCTGGCCCGCCTCAGCGCCCCCTGTGCCGCCGAGACCTTGCTCTGCACCCAGCTCAAACTCGCCGCCGCGCCGCCCGCACTGACCGCCGAACAGAAGGATCGCATCCTACAGCGCGCCATCGCCCTCTGGCATACGCTGCGCCGCCGTCTTCCCCGCGCCACCTGGCCGATGCGCCTGCGTACCGCCGCCAACTCGCTCCGCCACGGAAGTCTGCAAACCCGCACTCGCATCTACGCCGCCGCCGTCGCCGCTCTCGAGGCGCGCGATTTCAGCTCGGCCGGCGCCATTGTGGCCGATTACCGGCGCTTGGTCGAGCACACGAGGGCTTAATGAAAATACTTTTCCTCTGCCTCGACCTCACCTACCCGCCCTCCAACGGGCTCACCATGCGCACCTGGTCGGTGGCCCGCGCTCTCGCCGCCGACGGACACCAGGTGCACATGCTCGGGTTCGGCGCGGGCGGCCCCTATCCGCGTGAAATCGCCTCCCTCACCGCTGTGCCTTTCAGCGCCCCCAGCCTGACCTCGGCCGCCGGGTTCACCGCTCGCATTCAGTCGCTGGGCCGCGGCCAGGCCTACAGCGCCACCCGCTTCACCTGCCCGGCCATGGGTGCGGCGGTCGAGCGCGCCCTCGCTTCCGGCGGCTACGACACTGTCCTCGCCGATTCGACCTATTCGACGCAGAACCTGCCCGCCAAGCTCAATCTCCCACTCATCATCAACACCCATAACCTCGAGTATCGCGTCTTGCAGCGCTTCGCCGCCCAGGAGCGCCATCCCGTGCGCCGCACCTATGCCGCCCTCGAGTGGCGCTGGCTGCGCCTGTGGGAGGCGAACGCGCTGGCGCGCGCCCAGCTCATCTTCGCCTGCAGCGATATCGATCAGGCCGGAATCGAAAGCCTCGTCCCCGGCATCCGCTGTGCTGTCATCCCCAACGCCGTCTCGACCACCTACTACCGGCCCGCGCCCGGCAATCGTTTCGAGCCCGACACCGTGCTCTACACCGGCGGACTCGACTGGCACCCCAACCGCGACGCGGTCATGTTTTTCGCCCGCGACGTGATGCCGCGTCTGCGCCAGCTCGTCCCCGCCGTGCGATTTCTCATCGCCGGCCGAACCCCACCCGCGGGATTCGCCCGCCGTCTGGCCGCGATTCCCGACGTCCATTACCTCGGCCAGGTGCCTGACATGCGCCCCATCATTGCCCACGCCCACATGTGCGTCGTCCCCCTCCGCATGGGCAGCGGCACCCGGCTCAAGATCCTCGAAGCCGCCGCCATGGGCAAGGCCATGGTTTCCACCGGTCTCGGCGCCGAAGGCCTCGACTTCCGCCACGGACGCGACATCCTGCTCGCCAACAGCGCCGACGATTTCGCCCGCGCCACCGCCCGGGTTCTACTCTCCCGCACCCTGGCCGCCCGCCTTGGCGCCTCCGCCCGCGCCACCGTCGAGCGGCTTTACAGCCAGGCCAGCCTTCAGTTGGAGCTGCGCGCGGCGCTTGACCCGGTGCCGCGCCGTCGCATCGAAGGAGCCCGCGCGGCATGATTTTCTTTTATATCCTCGTGTTCGGCATGCCGCTGGTGAATCAGCCGCTGTTCGCGTCCTTTCTCAGCGACTTGACCATAGCCAAGTACATGGGCGCCGCCAGCGCGCTCTATGCCGTTTACTGGCTTATCCGCCGCAGCCATTTGCCGGCGGCCATGCATTGCAAAATGCTGGTCGCGCTGATTGCTTTTTATCTCGTGGCTCTCGTCTCCCACTTCACCCGCAGCTTGCCGGTGCCCTGGGATCTCAGCCCTTTCCTCAGCTTGACTTCCTTCGTCGTTCTCTACTTCATCGTCGCCGTATTGGTGGATCAGCCCAAGCGCCTGCGCTGGGTTTACCGCACTGCCATTCTCGCCGTCACCGTCGGCGCCATGTACATGGTCCGCGAATGGAAGGAGTATCACCTCCTCTACCGCGACTTCCGCCCTGGCTTCGTCGTAGGCGATGCCAACTACTTCACCCTCTCCGCTCTCCTTTGTATCCCCGTCGCGGTGATGTTGCTGCGCGGCAAGTCCAGTCTGACCGAGAAATGCTTTCTTGCCTTCAGCCTTGCCGTCACGCTGGTCGCGATCGTTCTCGGCGGCTCGCGCGGCGGCTTCCTCGGACTTGTCGTTGAGACGGTGTTGTTCTTGTGGGTCGAGCGCCGCCGGCTCGGCGGTCTAATCGCGATTGCCGTGTTGGCCGCGCCTCTTTTCGTCCTATTGCCGCAGTCGCCTCTGGCCCGCCTGCTCCACCCCGACTACAGCGCCAATGCTGCCGAACAATATCGTCTCGTCACCTGGGCCGCCGGTATCCGGATGTTCCGCGCCCATCCCATTGCCGGTGTCGGCCTTGGCAATTTCAAGGCCCTAACGCTCTCTTATGAAACCGGCAATGCCAGGGTGCTCACATTGGCGCACAACACCTACATCGAGGTCGCCGCCGAGTTGGGCTTGCCCGGCCTGCTGCTCTTTATTTTCATTTTTGTCGGCGGCTTGCGCAATGCCGGCGTCGCCGCACGCCTCGCTCCCGCCGACCACTGGATTTCGCAAACCTCCCGCGGTGTGCAAATCGGCCTCATCGGCTGTGCCGTGGGTATCTTCTTCCTATCCGCGGAACAACAAAAGCTGATGTGGCTCATGTTGTTCATCACGCCCTGCGTTCGCGAGCTCGCCGGGCAGGTCGCCCACCCTGCGCCGGCGCGCGTCCCTGTGCGGGCCGCCGCGCCTCGCCTCGCGCCGTCGCCAACCCCGGCCATGGTTACCAGGGCCCGCACCCTGGCGGAGATGTTCCGATGACGCGCCGCCAATGCCTCGCTCATTTGGCCGCCGCCGCGTGCGCCGCCCCGCTGCTGCGACGCCTGCCTGGCGCCGTTGCCCAGAGCCCGCGCCCCGGGTTTTTCCGCCTCACTCGCCGCCGTTCCCGCTGGATGCTGCTCGATCCCGCTGGCCGGCCCTTTTTCATGCGGGCCGTCTACGGCGTCGACTGGAGCGACGGCGGTGTCGCCGCCGAACTGGCCTTCAGGCAGGATTTTAACCAACAGCCGCTGCTTTTCGCCAAGCACGCGGTGAACGAACTCCGCTCCTGGGGCTTCAACACCCTCGGATGTTACGCCACCGACTACGCTCTTCCGGTCGGAACCTATTCCCGCGAGCAAGGTAACCCGGAAGAAATGCCGTTCATACGGGGGCTCAATGTCTCCTGGTATGGCGCCCTCAACACCGGTAACTTCGCTCCCGCCCCCTTCAAGACCCTTCTAGCTGGCGCTGTCGATCGCCGCGTGTATCGCGACTGGCCCGGCCACGTCCCCGATGTCTTCGATCCTAACTTCGCTGTCTACGCTCGCGCCGTCGCCGATGATCGCGCCAACCCCGGCCACCAGGCTGAATTTACCCACCCCCTGGCTGCTTCGCCGTGGCTGTTGGCCACCATTGCCGATGATAGTGACGACTTGTTCGGTTTTGGCCCCGGCCCTGAAATCCCGGGCGTCGGTGGCGTAGTCCATCCCCACCTGGGCTGGGTTGTCGCCATCACCGCTCCCTACCAAAATGTGAATACCGAGGTCGGTGCGGCCCTTGGCTCCCGCCATCGCATCACTTACACCGATTCCACTGTCTATGCCAAGGCGGCGTGGAGCGCCTATCTGCAAACCAAGTATCACTCAATCGCCAACCTCAACTTAGCTTGGGGCGCGCAGTACACCACCTTTGGCAGTGACGGTGGCTGGCCCAGCGGCAGCGGCGTGCTCGATGAAAGCGGCCGCCATGCCTGGCTTGGAAGCGCCCGTGGTGATGACGCCCCGCCAGCCGTTCGCGCCGATCTCGACGCTTTCCTCTCCCTCTACGCTGAACGCTACTACCAAACTACCTCCGCTGCCATTCGCGCCGCCGATCCCAACCACTTGGTCTTCAGTGACGTGCTCGACGGCTTCGGTGGCCTTACCCGCGCCCCCATCTTGCGCGCCGCCGGCCGCTACTGCGATGCCCTTCAACTCGCCCTTAACCGCGAGCGTCCGGAGGTGCTGGATCGCAGCTATTCCATTGCCCCCAAGCCGGTCTTCGCCTGGCTCGGTTTTCGCGCCGACGCCGACTCCGCCCTGCACGGGCGGGATGCGGTGGACGGCGTCTACAACTTCGCATCCCAGGCCGACCGCGCCCAAGCCTACACGACTGAAATCGACTGGATGTTTCACCACCGCGTCCACGACCGGGATTACCCCATCTTCGGCTTTGCTTGGTGGGAATACATGGACAAGCTCGGCGAACGCGCCAACTGGGGCTTGGTCAATCCCAGCGGCGCCGCCTACACCGGCTTCGTCAACGCGGTCACCGCCGCCAACCGGCAAGTAGACCGGGAATTACAAAGGCTTACTAATTAACTATGCGTCGTAGCATCCTATCGAACGGAGCGGGTCTCGTGGTCGCCGGGGTGGTGTCGTTTCTCATCGCCCCGTTGATGATCCACCGCCTGGGCGCGGCCATCTTCGGCATCTGGGTGCTTGCATCCTCCCTGGTTGATTACTCCGGTCTCTTCGACAACGGCCTCCGTTACGGCCTCTTCCGCTTTGTTGCCCGCGATTGGGGCGCCGGCGATCGCCAGGGCCTCAATCGCACCATGGCCAACGCCCTCGCGCTCAACTGCGCCTCCGCATGTTTGGTCTTGCTGCTCCTGCCCCTCATCCTGCTCTGGGCCCCCCGCATCTTCCCCGCCGCCGCCGGCTCCGCCTTCCACGACACCCTGCTGCTGATGGCGATCAGCCTCGCCCTCCTGTTTCCAGCGCGCACGCTCGGCAACTACATGAGCGGCATCCGCCGCTTTGATCTTTTCAATGTCGCCACCATCGCCGCGGTGTTGCTCCGTAACGGCCTGGTGGCCGTGCTGCTGCTTCGCGGCCATGGCATCGTCTCACTTGCGGGCGCCACGCTGGTTTCCGCCATATTCCTATTGCTTCTCAACCTGGTGCTGCTCCGCTGGGCCGATCCCGGCCTCGTGTTCTCAGCCCGCCTGGCCAGTTGGTCGGGCGCGCGCGAGCTCTTCGTTTACGGCGGCTTTGCGTTTGTCGTTCTGGGCGGTGAGTCGTTGCGCTCTTACACGGATGCGCTCGTGATTGCCCGCGCCCTTACCGTCGCCTTGATCACGCCTTTCAACGTCGCTACCCGTCTCATTGAGTATGCCAAGAGCGTCCTGTCGGCTATTGCATCCCCACTGACCGGGCGGATGTGCGAACTGGTCGGCCGCAATGACCAAGCCGCCCTACGCCGCCTTTACCTGCGGGCCACTCGCTATTTCGCCTTGATCGCAGCCTATTTCGGACTGCTCTTTTATTTCGATGGCCGTGCCTTGATCAAACTATGGGTCGGTCCCGAGTACGCCTCCAGCTACTCCCTCCTCTTGATTCTCGTTTCAGGCTACCTGCTTGCTTGGGCCCAGTTCCCATCCAACCAACTTCTCTTGTCCGTCGCCCGGCATCGCTTCCTGGCTGGGCTCACGCTCGCCGAGGGTTTGGTAAACCTTGGCCTTAGCTTTCACTGGTCCCATAGTTATGGCCTGAGCGGTGTGGCGTGGGGCACGGCCGTCCCGCTTTTCATCGCCAGCGTCGCCATCGAACCATGGTACGTCCTCCACGTTGCCGGCATTCGGCTGGGCGAGTACCTCCGCCTCGGTTTCGCTCGCGCCGCGATCACGGCCCTCGCGGCGGGTGCCCTGCTGACCTTCGTCCTGGCGCCCACTACGGATTCGGGCTGGATCCGTCTTTGTGCGACCGGCTTGGGCCAATCCATACTCTTCGCCCTTTGCGCCATCGCCTTCGGGCTGGTCACAAGCGAGCGGCAAAAACTGAATTTCGGCCTCCGTCGAGCCTTCATCGGCATCGGTCGCCGATTCGCGGCTCCGGCCCCTCCTGCAACCGGAGTCGCTCGGAGCGTTACCCCGGGAGCTACCCAATGACACTCAGCGCCTTCGTCCCCACGAGAACCTGGTTCACGGGCGAAAATCTCAACAGACTCGCCGCCTACGCCCTCGCCGCGTTCGCGTTGGTGATCTACTGGCCCGTGATCACCGGCCTGGTCGCGCAATGGTATACCGACCCTAATTATGGTCACGGTTTTCTTGTTGCTCCCTTGGCCGTCTACCTGTTGTGGCGCAGCCGCCGTCGCTGGCGTGGCCAACCACTGCGCCCCAACCCGTTCGGCGCGGCATTAATGCTGCTTGCCGCCGCCATGCTCGTCTTTGGCCGTCTGGCGGCCGAATTGTTCTTCGCCCGGATTTCACTGCTGATCGGCCTCGCCGGCGTCATCGTTCTATTCGCGGGCTGGCGCCGCCTGCGGGCCTGGGCATTTCCCTTCGGCTTCTTGTTTTTGATGATTCCGCTCCCGGCGGTCATTTACTACCAAATTACCTTCCCGCTGCAGCTTCTCGCCTCCCGGCTCGCTGGCACCGGCCTCGACCTGCTGCAAATCCCCGCCTTGCGCGAAGGCAACACCATCATGCTGCCTAACTACACCATGTCGGTCGCCGATGCCTGCAGCGGTATACGCTCATTGTTCTCGCTTATTACGTTGGCCGTCGGCTACAGTTACTTTACTGAATCCCGGTTGCGCATTCGCGCTTTGCTCGTCGTTTGCATGGTGCCCATAGCCATCTTCGCCAACGGCCTGCGCATCCTCGGCACCGGGATACTTACATACAATTTCGGCGCGAAATATGCCGAAGGTTTCTTTCATGCCTTCTCCGGATGGCTGATTTTTGTCGTCTCCCTGGGCCTTTTGCTATTGCTGCACGCTGCCCTGCGGCGGCCGTGGCGCGCCCGCCTCCCTCTCTCCCACCCGGTGCCCCTGGCGGCCCAGATGAAACCGGAGCAAATATGAAAACCGCCTTCCTCTTCACCGCCGCTTTGTTGCTCGCGACATTTTTCTCACTCGGCGCTCTGCAACATGCTGAGGAGGTTCCGCCGGCCGTGCCTCTGAGCCAGTTTCCATCGCAATTCGCCGGATGGACGAGCTCCGACTTGGCCCTCGATCCGTCAGTCCTCGCCATGGCCGGCGTGCATGACTATCTCAATCGTCGTTTCACCGAGCCCGGCCAGGTTCTCGAGTTATACGTTGGCTACTATCCCACGCAGCGCACCGGCGACACGATTCATTCCCCCAAAAACTGTCTGCCCGGCGGCGGCTGGGTGCCGCTGCAGGCGCGCGAGCAAACCATCGCGATCCCCGGCCACGCCCCCATCCGTGTCAACGACTACGCCGTCGCCAAGGGTACCGATCAAGCCGTCGTCCTGTACTGGTATCAGGGGCGCGGTCGCGTCATTGCCAGTGAATATGCCGCCAAATGGTGGATGGCCGCCGACGCCCTCGAACGCCATCGCACCGACGGCGCCCTGGTGCGCATCTGGGTCCCCGTTCATCAGTCCCTTGCCTCCGCCGACGAACAGGCGGCCGCCTTCGCCCGTCTCGTCTATCCGCGGCTTGCCGCCTATATCCCCAACTGAGGTCACGTTATGCAATCGCTCAAAATCGCCGCCATCGCCTCTTGCCTTCTGCTCTTCACCGGCTGCTCCAGCCTGCTCGGTCGCAATGCCGCCTTTTATGTCCAGCGCGGCAACGGATACCGCCAGCAGGGCAAGACCGAGGCGGCCTCGATCGAGTACCGCAAGGCCCTGCAAAAGGATCCTCATTACGCCGATGCCTTTCTCGGCCTCGCCCGCGCCGACCTCGCCCTTGGCAATCCCTCGGCTGCCTACCTTGCCCTCCGCGATGGTGTAACCGCCGATCCCCAGCGTTCTGATATTCAATTGGCGCTCGGTCAGCTCGAGCTCGCCGCGAATGACCCCACCCATGCCCAGGCCGAGGCCGATGCTGTACTCGCTCGCGAGCCCAACAACATTGCGGCGCTACAGTTGCGCGGTGCCGCGCTTCTCGGTCGCCACCAGGGCCCGGCCGCCGAAGCCGTCTTCAGCCGCTTGGTCGCGCTCCAACCCAAGGACCCGGCTGCCCGTGTCAATCTCGCCGTACTCCAGATTGGCCGCGGCGACCGCGCTGCCGGCGAACAATCGCTGCTCCAGGCAACCGCCCTTGACCCTGGCTTCGCGCCGGCCACGATGAATCTGGCCAAACTGTATCAGGTTGAGAATAATCCCCGGGCCGCCGACGCTGTCTTTCAACGCGCCACCGCCGCTAGCCCGAAAAACGCTTCCTTGTTTGTCGCCTGGGCCAACCTCCGCCGCGATCGCCGTGATCTGGCGGGCGGCGACCAGGTGCTGGCTACGCTGCGCCACAATGATTCCTCGGCTGAGTCGGCTGTTGCCATCGGTCGTGTCTATGTGAGTTGGGGCGAGGTCGAAAAAGCGCTAGGCGAATTCCAGCGCGCCGGCGTCCCGGGCGCGCGCGATGCGGTGGCCGCCGATCTCGCCCTCGGTCGCTGGTCCGAGGCGGCCCGTATCAATGCGGCGCTGCTGCGCGCTTCCTCCGTCGCTCCCGCCGACCACGTCATCGATCGCATCGCCGACGCCCGCATTCTCGCCGCTTCCGGCAAGGTCGACGCCGCCACTTCCGCCCTGCGCCAAATCGTCAGCGATGCCCCCACCTCCGCCGCCGCCCATGCCGCTCTGGCCGCGGCCTATGAACAGAACGGCCAAACCGCCGCCGCCCAGGGCGAGTACGAGCAGGCGCTGAGCCATGCCGGCTCGGCTGAGGATGCGCCCGCGGTGCTCGCCGCCGTCGCTCAATTCGACCTGCGCCAAGGCAACATCCGCGAAGCGCTGGCGGCCTCCGGCCGTTGGGCTTCGCTCCAACCCGGTTCGGCCGCCTCTCACCTCTCTCTCGGCGCCGCCCTGCTTGCCGGCCACGCTGTCGCCCCCGCCACGCTGCAATTCCAGGCCGCCCTTGTTCTTGCTCCCCACGACGCAACCGTCTACCAGCGCCTCGCCGATGCCGATGTGGCGAGCCACAATGTCGCCGCCGCGGAACGCGATCTCGAAACCGCGCTCTCTCTGGCCCCCGGCGATGCTGCGCCGCTGGCGCAGCTTGCCGACCTTGAAAGTGGCAATGGCCAGAGGACACAGGCCATCGCCCGCGTCAGTCAGTTCGTCGCCGCGCATCCCCTCAACGCCAGCGGACATCAGATCCTCGGCGCGCTCGAGATCCAGGCCGGCGACCGCGCCCGCGGCGAGCAGGACCTTCAGCGCTCGCTCCAACTCGACCAGACCCTCGTGCTCAGTTATCTCCAGCTCGGGCGCGCCTACCAGGATGATCACCGCGACGCTGACGCCATCGCGACTTATCGCCAGGCCCTGCTGCATAAGCCCAACTTCCCTCCGCTTGTCACCCTCATTGGCAATCTCTATCTCAGCCAGGGCAATTACACCCAGGCGGCCGCTTATTTCCAGCGCGCCCTCGATCAGGATCCTAACTTCGGCGTTGCCGCCGCCAACCTGGCCTGGATCGACCTGCAAACCAACGCCAACCCCGCGCTCGCCCTGGGCCTGGCCCAGCGCGCCAAGCAGTTGCTTCCGAATGTCGATTCGGTGAGCGATACCCTGGCCGTCGCCTATACCCGCAACGGCGCCGCCGCCAACGCCATCCCCCTGCTCAGGCAGTGCATCGCCAGGGAACCCAAGGTCGCCCTCTATCGCGTTCATCTGAGCCAGGCGCTGGCCGCCGGCCACGCCGCCGGAGCCGTCTCCATGCGTTGATGCGCATGTTGCTTGCAGTTACTTATTAATGAGTGCTGCTTGCTCGTCGCATCTAATAAGCATCCAACTTTCAGTGGCTCAAATGCCGCCAAGGAGAATCGCACAAAATGAAACATAGCTGGTTGGTTACGGTGACGTTGGTCGGCTGCGCGTGGATGCTCTCCACCACCGCCGCCCGCGCTCAAACCACAATTGAAATGTCCAACTCCGCCCAGTTCATCGACTTCTACACCGGCAGCACGCCGGGTACGCTCGATGTTATCTTGGGCTGGGAGCCCGGTGTTAACTTCACCGGGAATCACACCCTCAACGGCTCGTTGCAGGCCGGTGCTCCCGGCAACGGCGCCTTCTCTCTCACTTCCTTCGACCCGCTGTCGCTGACCGGTAATGGCGCCGGCACCTTCTCGGCTAACAGCGGCGAACTGGCTAGCTCCGTCTTCGATATAAGCTCGGGCTCGGGCACTGCCTTCCAGGGCATGTTGACCGCGCTCAGCTTCTCCCAGGCGCTGTCCGGATCCAACGTCGTCACCATGCAAGCCATGGTGCAGGGCACCGGTAGTTTCGCCAGCACCGTCTTCAAACTTCTGGGCAGCATCGTTCTCGCTCCCGGCGGTAATATCAACGGCGTCGCCAACTCCAACACCACGGTGGACGAGGCGGGCATTATCGTTCCGGAACCGGCCACGGCGCTGCTGTGGTTGACCGGACTGGGCTTCCTTGCCGGCTGCGCGTACCTGCGCCGCCGCTCCGCCTTCGAGGTAACGCTATGACCTTCTATCGCTCCCTGTTGGGCCTGGCCGCCGCCTGCGGCCTGCTCGCGCTGGGCGCCGGCGCCCAAACCACCATCACGCTCACCTCGTCGGGCTCGAACTTGGTGACATTCTCCAGTACCGGCAACGGCACCGTCGATGCCACCCTGGGCAATTGCAGTAACTCCCAGTGCACCTTGACCGGCGGCGCCGAAGGTACGTTTAACGGCTCGGCCGTGAGTGGCTATACCATTAACCTCGGACAGCTCACACCCTTAACCAATAACGGTGGCGGCTCGTTCTCGGTCAGCGCCGCCGATTTGGCCGGTTCCTCCTTTGACCTTTCCGGTGCCAGTGGAACCGTCTTCAGCGGCGCCTTCACCGCCTTGAACTTCACCGATACTGCCAACGATACGGTGGCCATCAACGCTACCGTCCAAGGCAGCGGCAGTTCCAGCGGCACCACCATCAACATCAAAGGCTCCATACAATTAGACGGCGCCAATGTTGAGGCCGTGGCCAACTCGCCCTATCCCGTAGCGGTGAGCGGCGGCATCGTGCCCGAACCCACCACGCTGTTGCTTTTCGGCACCGGCTTGCTCTGCCTCGGCGGCCTCATGCGCCGGCGGCTCGGCGCCATGGCTGATGGCGAAAGTGTGTAGTCAACTTTTCGGGCTGATGCGGCCCTGTCCGCATCAGCCCATCTTTTTTTAGAGATCAATCATGACCGGCAACGTTCCAACTTTCGCTCCCCTTCCCGATGGCCCCGGTCGCGCGCAACATCGCCGCGGCTTCGTTCCTCTCCTTCTGGGCCTGGCCGCTGTCTGCGGCGTGCTCGCCCTCTCCGCCGGCGCTCAAACGCCAATCACCTTGAATGAGTCGGCCGACGTGGTCGCCTTCTCGAGCAATGGCAACGGCGTGGCCAGCGTCACGCTGGGCAATTGTAATGAAAACGAGTGCGTCATGTCCGGCGGCGCTGAAGGCACCTTCAATGGCTCGACCGTGACCGCCTTCACCATCACACAGATCCCTCAGTTCAGGCCCTTAACCAATAACGGCGGCGGATCCTTCTCCGAAAATTTCGCGAATGGGCCCATAAACTCCCTCGAACTCATCAGTAACACGGCTGCTACTGGTGGCGCTAACCAAGTCGTCTTCAGCGGGATGTTCACTGCCTTGAACTTCACCGATTACGCCAATGATCAGGTGGCCATGAGCGCGACGATTCAAGGTACCGGTAGTTACAGCGGCGTCACTATCACCATTCCGGCGGCGATCCAGTTGGACGGTGCCAGTATCGAAGACGTCGCCAACTCGCACTATCCCGTGGTGGTCAGCGGTAGTATCGTACCCGAGCCAGCCACGCTCGTACTCTTTGGCACCGGCTTGCTCTGCTTAGGCGGCATCATGCGCCGGCGGCTCGGTGCTGTGGCCGACGGCGAAAGTGCATGAACCCATCTCGTACATGATCCCATCTTTATATTAGAGAGAAAATCATGACCGACAACATTCCAAGTTTCGCTCCCCTTCCCGACGGTCCAAGCCGCGCGCAGCGTATGCGCGGCATTGGCCGCGCGCTGGCGATTGAGACTGCGATCTTTGCCGTCGTCATGGCCGTGCCCGCGACCCGCGCACCCATCATTCGTGCCATTGCCCCGGCCCATACCGTCCTGCTCTATGTACCGCCACCGCCGCCTCCGAAAGTCAGGCCGCCTCGCATCACCCAGCCGGTGCGCGAGGTCATCCACCGCCCGGCGCCCCTTCCGACGCCCGTCCGCCTCGCGCATTTCGATCCCCCCAAGATCGTCGCGCCGCGCCCCGTCAAGGCGGTCAAGCCTGTGCCGCGCCCGACACAAATGGCCGCCGCGTTGTCGCCCCTTCCTAAACTGAGTCCCACCCCCGATGCCGCCGCCTTGCGCCGCCCGGTTCAACTGGCCGGCTTCGGCTCTCCCGCGGGCGTCACGGGCGTCGCCCACTCGCCGGTGACCAACGTCGCCCACCTCGGAGACTTCGGCAGCGCCGCGACCAACGCCCAGCCCAGCGGCGGCAACGGCCGCGGAGTCCAGTCCGCCGGTTTCGGCGATGCGGCTGACGGGCACGGCGGCGGAGGCGGCAACGGTAACGGCAACGGTCGCGGAGTCCAGTCCGCCGGCTTTGGGGACGGTGCCGCCGCCGCCAGTCCCGCCCGCGCCGCCGTGGCCGCCGCGGAAGCCATCAGCCCGGTCGAAATTCTTTACAAGCCTGAACCCAAATACACGCCCGAAGCCCGTTCCGCCGGTATCCAGGGGGAAGTTCTCATCCGCGTCAGCTTCCTCGCCTCCGGCAACATCGAGGTGGGCGGCCTCGTGCGCGGACTGGGTTATGGACTCGATCAGCAGGCCCTCGAGGTCGCGCGTGAAATTCGCTTCAAGCCCGCCACCCGCAACGGGCAACCCATCTCCACCAACGCCATCGTCCATGTCCTGTTCCAGCTCGCTGAATGAATTTGAATCTGGAGGTCCCCACCATGCATACCCGTTCCATCCTAGCCGCCGCAGTGCTTGCGGCATCGCTGGCAGTCTCAGTTAACGCCCAGGCCCCTTCGGGCGACGCCACCGTCCAAGGTGTTGTGTCTCGCGTCGTTGCCCAGGAGCGCGTCTTCCGCGATCGCATCGTCCAGTACCAACCCCGCGTCGAAACTTACCTTCAGAATCTCAAGCCCAATGTGGATCTGCAGTCGATCCCCGCCGGCGACACGTACTTTCTTGGTTACATGGATCTCAGCCACGGCCTCAGCGAACCCATGTTTACCAAGACTGACACCGGCTTCTTCGCCAAGGCGGGCGATATTTTTCACAAGCGCTACGACCCGCGTGGCTTCGTGCAGATGATGATGCCCGATCGCTTTCGTTTCAATGAAACGTATTACAGCTTCGATTATCAAGGTCAAGCCTTCCTCGGTGACGTTCGCTGCTACATGTTCGATGTCGTGCCGCGCAAGGGCTTCGCCAAGGGTAGCTTCAAGGGTCGCATCTGGGTCGAGGATCAGGGCGATAACATCGTCCGCTTCGACGGCACCTTTGTGCCCGATCCCATGACCCATCATTTCTTCCATTTTGATAGTTGGCGTACCGAAATGGGCCCCGGCTACTGGCTGCCCACCGCCATCTATACCGAGGAAGGTGAATTGAACAAAACCCTGGTCAAGGCCTACACCCGCTTCTGGGGCTACAACCTTGCTTCCGCCCGCCACTCCGAGCTCACCGACGTTCAGGTCGATAGCCAATCGGCGGTGGATGACCAGAGCCAGAATTCCCACGACAAGTCGCCACTCGCCCGCCAGCGCGATTGGGAGCGCAAAGCCGAGGACGATGTCCTCGTCCGCATGCAAAAGGCCGGCCTGCTCTCGCCGGAAGGCCCGGTGGACAAGGTTCTCGACACCGTTACCAACAACCTTGAGGTGACCAACAAGCTCAACATCGAGCCCGAGGTCCGCTGCCGTGTAATGCTGACGACCCCGATGGAGTCCTTTACCGTCGGCCATACCATCGTCATCAGCCGCGGGCTGATCGATGTGCTGCCCGACGAGGCCAGCCTGGCCATGGTGATCGCCCACGAACTCGGCCACATCGTGCTCAATCAGGGAATTGACACCAAGTACGCGTTTGACGACCGCATGATTTTTCCCGATCAGGACGCCTTCCGCCAGATCCGCATGATGCGCACGCCCGCCGAGGAGGCCTCCGCCGACCAGAAGGGACTCGAGCTGCTGCACAACTCCCCCTATGCCAGCCATCTCGGCCAGGCCGGATTATTCCTCCTGGCTCTCAGCCATCAGGCCGAAGGCATGCCGAACCTGGTTGCGGCGCACATGGGTAACCCCATGGTGTTGCAAGGCCGGCTCGATCGCATGAATGCGCTGATTGCCTCCGCTCCAACCCTACAGCCGCGCAACCCCAACCAGGAACCGGCGATGGCTTTGGGCAGCCGCATCCATCTCGATCCCTGGACCGACCAGATCAGCTTGCTGAAGTCGCCCGCCGTACCCATCATTTCCGGACGCGACAAGCTGTCGTTCGAAATCACTCCGGTCGAAATCTTCCTCACCCGCGAGGCGACTACAGAAACCGCGAGCGCTTCGCCCGTCCACCAATGAGGTGAACTCCGGCGCGGCCGCCGCGGAACGCTTCGCGGCGGCCACTCGCACTAGCCGCCGCCGGCGATCGCCGCTAGCGCCGCCTTGTTGGCTGCCGTAACGCTACTGAGGAAGTCGCCGTAGGTCGCGCCTTCCCCACCCGTCGGATAGCCCCACGCATCCTTGCCCGCTGTGGGTTTATCCGCCGAGCCATCGTAGGGATTGTCTCGCCGCGTCAGCAGCCCCCAATTGGCCTGCTCGCCGCGGCTGTCGTACATGGCCCACCACTTCAATCCCACGATGTGATGCACGCCACTGCTATCCGCTGCGCCCAGGGCCAACTTCATTCGCGCCGCGTACAATTGTCCCCGTGCCGTCTGCGTCTGCAGCTCATCGCCTGCCGTTGCGTAGGGCGCCATGTAGGAGTCTGCCTTGGCCTGATAGCCCTCCCAGTTTGCCCAAGGCAGGTTGCCGCCATACTGCGCGATGAAGTCCAGCCGCTGTTGTCCATCGCCGCAGTTCGAGCAGTCCGCCGGTATGCTGGGCAACATGAGCAAGTCCACCGACTGCGCCGCCGCCTCCATGATCTCCTTGCGAGCGGGGGATCCCCAGGTTCCAATAGAAGTCGGCCCCAGGTAAAGCACTCCTGGCGCCGCTGCGGCCAGATCGCTCTTGATCGACGAGAAATAATGGCTGGCATGGTACAGCAGGAAGTCGTTCAAGTCCTTCAGCATCCCTGGCGTCGCTCCATTCAGCCGGAACGCATCCGTCGGAACCCAGCAGCTCACCCCGTGCGCCGCTGGGCAAGTCCCGTCCTCATCGAGGATGCCGGAACCCGCTCCCCAGCCGCCGTTGCTTCCAAAGCTGGTATAGCTCGACCCCCATGCGCTGTTGAGCGCACTGATGCTGTTTCCATACCGCGCCGCTAGCCAGGTGGCGAACGCCAACTTCGAGTACACCGTCGTGTCACTGTACGTCACCCCCAGGGAGGTATTCGAGGTTTGGGTTGGAGAGGTCACAAGAATGATCCAGCCCAAATGCGGCTGTTCATACCCCTTTTCTGCAACCCCCTGATTGACGGTTACAAAGTCGACCCCCGCGCCGAAGCCTTCCAAGTTGTCGCTGTCGTCAACGTTGACGCCAATCAGGTAATCGTTGTGCGGGCCATGGAGCGCCTGCTGCAACATGCTGTCCTTGGCCAGCGCCACCTGCAGCCATTGGTTCCAACTTGCGTCCCAAATGTCCGGAGATTGCGAACGATACCCGGTGTACACATTCGCCTTCACCCCGGCAATGAGGTTCTTCACCGGGTTGGCGGCATAGCCACCGCTGTTCGTCAGCGAATATAGGCTCGGCGATTCGAACGCCACAAACGGCAACTTCACCGGGATCGTCCCATCCGCCGTGCCCCAATCCGAGCTCCGATACACCGGTAGCGTCCAACCAATGCCATACTCGGCCACGGTGTTGAATCCCCAGGCCTGTAGCCGGTTAACGCTCTCCAGCGCCCAATTCAATGTGGCATTGGGCAGCGGACCTGTGGCGTATTTGCCGGCGACCAGGCTCTTCAGATTCACGCCCTGATAGTCGGTACCGTCGTCGGTGGCGTCAACGTTATAGACCCCATTCATCCAGAATGCATTGCCGGCCGGCGTGCAAAGATGCCAACGACTGCCGACCTCGGCGGTATAGAAGCGCCCCGCCGGCCGCCCCAGCGAACTCGCCGTCGGACAGGGGAGCGCCGTTAAGCCACCGTAAGCGTCGGTCGCTGTGCTCGGTGTCGAGGTGGTCGGCGGCGCGATCGCGGCCGTCGCCGGCGCGCTGGCGCTATGCTGCGCGCTGTCGCTTACCGTCGCCGTAAAGGGGAAGTTCCCCGCCACGGTCGGCGTTCCACTCACCGCCCCCGAACTCGCGTCCAGAGTTAACCCCGGCGGCAGCGTGCCCGAGCTCACCGCCCAGCGGTAGGGAAGTGTTCCCCCCGTCGCGCTCAGCATGGCGGCCACCGCCGCGCCTTCCGTCCCCGACACAGTCGTGTTCGCCACCTGCAGGCCAGGCGCCACCGGCGCCTGTGCCGCAATGGACGCTGCCACCGCGGCGCTCGCCGCATGTTGCGCGCTGTCGCTGACCGTGGCGGTAAAGGAAAAGCTGCCCGCCGCCGCCGGCGTCCCGCTGATTGCGCCCGTCGTCGCATTGAGCGCCAGCCCGGCCGGCAAGGTGCCTTTGCTGATCGCCCAACTATATGGGAGTGTCCCCCCGGTGGCGTTCAGCGCTGTACTCAGCGCCGTCCCTTGCGTACCGGTCAGCGCCGAACTCGTGATTGTCAAGGCTGTCCCCACGGGCTGGCCTTGAGTGCTTTTGGCAGTCAGATTAGCTAATGGGACTCCACCGCATCCAGCCAGTAAGAGAAGCCCAAGAGCCAGTGCAACGGATCGGAAGTGTGTCACCGACATCCGTTGAATCTACCAGCATTAACCTCGACTATTTGCCTGATTCAGCGTAATTAGGAGTTTTTCCGATATGTCCTCAGGTATTTTCTCGATAGGGATTCGAAAGGCATTACTATATGTGCCATTTAGATGCGTGATGGGCGGGCATTTGGGTCAAAGTGCGCAAGAGCCATGCGCACCGGGCCGCGTCAAGCGTTGGAGTTCAGCGGGATGGCGCCGCCCGCCCCGAGAGATTCAGCTCTTTACTGCGGTAAACACATTAGTTCCAACTTCTGGCATAAGGTCTTTTACTCTGCAAGTCAGGTGAACGCCACAAAGAGGTCAGTGAATTTTCGGCGCGCTCTGGGGCCTATCGCAATTTGTGCGAGCCCTTCGGACAACGGGCAATCGGGAACTCGCATCTCTATACGCAAATGTCTGTTGCTACCCCGCAGTCCGAAAACATGAAGTCGGTGCTTGGAAGGCTGATCTTCGCGCCCCAGGCTCCGCTATCGGTGCAGAAGGCCGTGCAGCGAATGCTGCGAGGCCCGCGCCTCACCACGATCCGTCTGCGGAATGGCCAACGCTTTGCCTGTCTCACCAGTGAAAAATATTACTGGTTCGGCGATGCCTACGAAGCCGATGAGCGCGGCGATCTGGAAGAGAGTCTGAACGCGGATTCAGTTTTATACGATGTGGGCGCGCACGCCGGCTTTTGGGAATTGGCATTGGCCGCCCAGTGCAAGTCGGTGCATGCCTTCGAGCCCTCGCCCGCTAATTTTGCGCGACTCGAGCGCAACGTGTTGAGTAATGGCATCGCCAATGTCACCCTCGTCCAGGCGGCAGCTTCGAGCGCGCCCGGTCGGCAATGCATCGCCGAGCGTGGTACGGTGAGCCGGCTGTCGCAGGAGGGTTCGCCGGTCGAGGTCATTACCCTTGACGATTACATCTCCCGGCACGAACCTCCGACCGTGGTCAAGATTGACACCGAGGGCCACGGAGCCGCGGTCCTGCAAGGCATGCAACGCTGCTTGGCGCAACATCGTCCAGTCCTGTTCATTGAACTCCATGACCCGGCCGAAACTGCCGGCTGCGACGCCCTGCTACGCCCATTGGGATACCGCGGTATTCCGCTCGGCGCAACCGGGCGCTTTCCCCATCGCGTAAAATTCGCGGTCGCCGGGAACTGAGGGTGAAATTGTAGTGAGAATCGGCTTTGTCTCGCAGACGTTTCCCTATCTGCCGTCGCGTGACGGCTTCCGGATTTATGGCGCCAACCTGATTCGAACCCTCGCGGCGCGACATGAAATTGAACTGATATCGATCGTCAACGGGGAATCGGCCTGTGAGTTGGCTTGGGCCGACGGCTACTGCGCCCGCGTGTACGGCATCGCGCCGCCGCCACCCTCTCTGCCAGGAAAGCTGGTCAACCTGGTGTCGCTTTACGCACGCGGGCGCCCTCTTACCGGGCGGCATGAACTCAACGCCGCATTGCGCCGGGGCGCGGCTGAGCGCCGTTGGGACGTCCTCCACGTCGAAGGCAGGACAGCGGGGGGCATGGTCGATGGGCCCGCGCTCGCTCCCAGCGTCCTTTCGCTGCACGACGCCGAATCCCTGCGCGCGACCGAAATGCGACATTGCCCCCTGACGCGCATGGAACGCATTGACTACGCCTTGACCCGGCGCTGGGGGCCGCGTTACGACCGTATGGTGTATCCGCGCTTTGATTGCAACACCGTCGTTTCTGGCCGGGACGCCGAATTTTTGCGGGATCTGGTGCCGCGGGCGCGATTTGAGGTCATTCCTCACGGTATCGACGCCGATTACTTCCAGCCGCTGCCCGGGCCAAAGAATCCATATGAGATCGTATTTCATGGACATCTTGGCTACCCGCCCAATGTGCAAGCGGCCTCGGATTTTGCCCGCGATGTGCTGCCCCTGATACGCCGCCAAGTGCCCCGTGTTCGCTTGCATCTGGTCGGAGCGAATCCGCGGGAGGAGGTGCTGCACCTTGCCGCCGACCCCGCCGTTCGCATCTCTGCCAATCTGCCCGATTTGCGTGCGGCCGTTTCCCTGGCGGCTGTTTACGTTTGCCCGGTGCGGTATGGCACGGGGCTGAAAAACAAGTTGCTCGAAGCCATGGCTATGCGCATGCCGGTTGTTGCCTACCATCCAGGCTCGACTTCGGGAATTGAGTGCGTGCTCGGCAAACACCTTCTCGGGGCATCGGAGCCGGAGGATTTCGCGCGGCAAGTCGTCACCCTACTTGCCGAGCCGGCGCGGGCGGAGAATCTTGCGGCCGCGGCCCGAAACCTGATTCTGGAACGTTACAGTTGGGAGTCGCGCGCGCGGACGTACGAGGCGCTGTATAAATCTGTTATTGCGCGGCACGCGGCGGCGGCCGCGTGAACGATTTCAGCCCCCGTATACATCTGCGCGTCGCTCCCCGCTGACTGAAGCGCCTCGCGCTGCTTTGCCTCTAACTTGGCCTCGGGTTTCCCCTGCTTTGCTGGCTTCGCCCGGGAGCTGAACTTGCCCTTCGAACTCTTTCACGCCGCTTTGCCCCCCCTTCGCACCCGTTCGGGCGGAATCCGTGGATTGGACCACCGCCCCATTCCACCTGATGCGGCCGCCTAGTGCTCGCCCCGGCTAGACGCGGCTTCAGTTTTCGCATAAATAAACTTGTGGAACCTGGATCTGGGCTTGTCGTCGCAAACAAACCCAGAGCCTTTTCTTCGAACACGCGGAAGAAGCTGTCCCAGTCAATTCCTCTAGCTCCCACACTGATTGCGGCGAGAACTGGAATCTCAACATTCCGACGGTGCGGCTGACCACCGCGGGGCAGCGTTGTGTGGCTTGACCGCCGTCCGCTGCCTAGGTTCCAGATCATAGGGTATCGGTAAGCCTCCAACGGTGTTCTGCCTCGTACCAGGAGAAACGAGCGCTAATCATGGCGATTTCTTGGCTCTCCGCAACTTGCGCGCCGGCCAACAGCTTTCTGACGGATATTCTTCCGCCCAGCGGCGCGCCGCCGTCGTTTCAAGACGAACTTCGTCGAGGGGCAGCTCAGGACGCGACAACGCCCGGCGTCGCGAACCCAGAACGATGAAATTGGGGAAATGGTCGGGCGACTCTTCGGGAGGCACTGGCATGCCAAATCCTCGTATCAACACCACCCACCCTGGCGCCCACTTGTTCTACCTTTTTTTTGCGCATGCTGGCAACTGGGCCACCTTGCCGCTACTCCTAAAGTAGACATCCGGAGTGGAAATTCATGTCGTTCAAATACTTGCAACTGGCCGTGTTTTTGCTCGTGGTCGCACCTGTATTGCTATTGGCACAGTCGCCAACGCTCTATGGTACTCCGCAAGCCGCGTTCAGTGCGACCTCGTCATCAGGACCAAGCAGCTTAACGCTCGACCTTCCGAGCGGCGGGACTGCACTGAGCGCGCCAGCAGTCTATATCGTTGAAACTGGGACCCGATCGGGCTCACCGGCCTTCGACGTCCCGTCCGGATTTACCCAAGAATGCAGCCTGTCACTCGACGAATATGACACAGAGCAATTGTTCTACAAGGTCTACAGTGCAGGCGATACGCCGCCAGCGTCAATCACGGTGACGGACGAAGGAGGATGGACCTGGGGCGCGGCAGCGGCGGTGGCTTACACAGGTATTCGCGCCGCCGCTCCACTCGATAATGGCTGCACCTCGACCTCGGAGTCTGGCAATACCACTTCCATACCGGGACCGTCATTCACGACGACGCTAAATAACGACCGTGTGGTGTGGGCTTTCTTCGCGCAGGGCGACGTTGGCACCTCAAGTATCACGCCATCAATGGGCACAGCAGAAATCGCGGTCCCTCCGTGTCAATGTAGCTGAGACCGTTTCCCTGGCGATAATTACCGAGCAGGGCGAGATGGGGACTCAGCATGACAAGGTATCGGGAAGAAGCTTTTGATTTGCCGTCGGAGGCCGCCGCGGAACGTAGCGCCG